>JBOHYM010000001.1:0-64980 GCA_050737735.1 Rhodanobacter sp.
GCTCGGCATCGTTCCAGCGGATGCCGGCATCCGCCTGGGCGTCATACAACGCGGTGCACTGATAGGTGAAGGTGGCGAACTCGGACAGCACGCAGAAGCCGTGCGCAAAACCTTCCGGCACCCAGAAGTGACGATGATTGTCGGCGGTCAGCATCACACTGACTGACTGACCGAACGTGGGCGAGCCGCGGCGGATATCCACCGCCACGTCGTACACCTCGCCTTCGAGCACGCTGACCAGTTTGCCCTGCGGATTCGGCCACTGGTAATGCAGCCCGCGCAGCACGCCGCGGGCGGAGCGTGAGACGTTGGTCTGGATGAAATCGGCCTTGATGCCGGCCTCCTGCCACTTGCCCTTGTTGTAGCTCTCGTAGAAGAAGCCACGGATATCGCCGAACACCTGCGGCTCGATGATCAGTGCGCCAGGCAATGCTGTTTCGATCACTTTCATCGTGCGTGGCCCTGCCGGGTCAGTTGCTGCAGGTACTGGCCGTAGCCGGTCTTGGCCAGCGGTGCGGCCAACGCCAGCAATTGCTCGGCGTTGATCCAGCCGTTGAGGTAGGCGATCTCTTCCGGGCAGCACACCTTGAGGCCCTGGCGGTTCTCGATCGTCTCGATGTAGTTGCCGGCTTCCATCAACGATTCATGGGTGCCGGTGTCGAGCCATGCGAAGCCGCGGCCGAGTTGCTCCAGATGCAGCGAATTGTCGTCGAGATAGCAGCGATTGAGGTCGGTGATTTCCAGCTCGCCACGTGGCGAGGGCTTCAACGCCGCCGCGTAATCGCACACGCGGCTGTCGTAGAAATACAGGCCGGTGACTGCGTAGTTCGATTTCGGTTCGAGTGGTTTTTCCTCCAGCCCTATCACTCGCCCTGCCGCGTCGAATTCGGCCACGCCATAGCGTTCCGGATCCTTTACCCAGTAACCGAACACGGTGGCGCCGTGCTCGCGCGAGGTAGCACGCTTGAGCCGTTCGGTGAGGCCGACGCCGTAGAAGATGTTGTCGCCCAACACCAGGCAACTGGGCTTGCCGTCGACAAAGTCGCGGCCGATGGTGAACGCCTGCGCCAGACCGTCCGGCGAGGGCTGCACGGCGTAGCGGATGTCGATGCCCCACTGCGAGCCATCACCGAGCAGGCGCTGGAACATCTCCTGCTCGTGCGGCGTGTTGATCACCAACACCTCGCGGATACCAGCCAGCATCAGCGTGGCCAACGGGTAGTAGATCATCGGCTTGTCGTACACCGGCAACAACTGCTTGCTGACCGCGCGGGTGATCGGGTACAGCCGGGTGCCGGAGCCGCCGGCGAGGATGATGCCCTTCTGCGTGCCGCTCATGAGCCGAGGCGCTCCATGCGATAGCTGCCGTCGAGCACGCGCTGTACCCATGGCTGCTGGGCGAGATACCAGTCCACCGTCTGCGCGATCCCAGTTTCAAACGTTTGCGACGGTCGCCAGCCCAGTTCGTCGTGCAGCTTGCTGGAATCGATCGCGTAGCGGCGGTCGTGGCCGGGGCGATCCTTGACGTAGGTAATCAGCGATTCACGAGGCCGGCCATCGGCCAGCGGCCGCCGAGCATCGAGCAGGGCGCAGATGGTCTTCACAACGGCGATGTTCTCGCGTTCGGCGTTGCCGCCCACGTTATAGGTCTCGCCCACACGGCCAGCCTTCAGCACGCGGCGGATCGCACTGCAATGGTCGCCGACAAACAGCCAGTCGCGGATGTTTTTCCCGTCGCCGTAGACCGGCAATGGTTCGCCGGCCAGCGCCTTCTGGATCACCAGCGGGATGAGCTTTTCCGGGAACTGGTACGGGCCGTAGTTGTTCGAGCAGTTGGTGGTCAGTACCGGCAGACCATAGGTATGGTGAAACGCGCGTACCAGGTGGTCGGACGCGGCCTTCGAGGCGGAGTAGGGCGAGTTCGGCGCGTACGGCGTGGTCTCGGTGAACTTGCCCTGGGCGCCGAGCGAGCCGTAGACCTCGTCAGTCGAGACGTGCAGGAAGCGGAACGCATCGCGTGTCGCGCCTTCGAGGCCGCGCCAGTAGTCGCGGGCGCATTCCAGCAGGCCCAGAGTGCCAACCACGTTGGTCTGCACGAACTCGGCCGGGCCGTCGATCGAACGGTCGACATGGGATTCGGCGGCGAAATTGACGATGGCATCGGGGCAGTGCTCGGCCAGCAGCGTGGCTACCAGAGTGTGGTCGCCAATATCGCCTTGCACGAATACATGCCGGTGGTTGCCCTGCAGCGACGCTAGGGTATCCGGGTTGCCGGCGTAGGTCAGCTTGTCCAGATTGACGACACGCAAGCCGTCCGCTAATGCCTGCAGCACGAAGTTGGCACCGATGAAGCCGGCTCCGCCGGTGACCAGCAAAAGGGGGGCGTGATTTGATGGGCTGTTCATCGGGCCTTCTTTGGTGTCATATGGGTGAACATTCGGCTGCGGATGTTTGACCCATGGCTGGTGGTGTTTGACCCAGTGACTTGAAATGCAAGCACATGACGGATCACCGGCTAGTTTCCCATTTATTGGTAGCTATGAGCGAGGAAAACGTTGATGGTGGGTGAGTCTTGGTCGGCGACGCTTCAGCATCGTGTGGTAGCCATGCACGGAATGGGGCGGGGATGGAGCTCGTAGCAATGTCCTTGTCAAGACGTGTCTGGGCAAGACGCGATGTGTTTTGGGAACTCACCAAGCGCGATATCGCCGGGCGCTACAGTGGGTCGTTCCTGGGATTGTTGTGGTCGTTCTTCAATCCCCTGCTGATGCTGGCTGTCTACACGCTGGCTTTTCGCGTGTTTCTGGGCATGCGCTGGCCAAACCTGGATTCGGGCGTTGATTTCTCGCTGATGATCTTCTGCGGGATGATCATCCACTCGCTGCTGGCCGAATGCATCATGCGGGCCCCGACCGTCATTGTCTCGCAGAGCAATCTGGTGAAGCGGGTGGTATTTCCGCTGGCCATCCTGCCGTGTGTCATGGTGGCATCGACGCTCTTCAATGCCTGCCTCAGCATCCTGGTGCTGTTGATCTTCGTACTGGTCACACAGCACACCCTGCATGTGACCATTCTGTATCTGCCCCTGCTATATGCGCCTTACGTACTCCTGTTGTGCGGAGTGAGCTGGTTGATGGCTTCGCTGGGCGTATTCATCCGCGATGTCACGCAGATTGCCGGGGTGATCTCGTCATTGCTCATGTTTCTCAGCCCGGTGTTCTATCCGGCCTCGAACCTGCATGAGCCGTATCGCAGCTGGATGGCCTTCAATCCACTGACCCTGATGATCGAGCAGACGCGACAGCTGGTCCTGTTCGGCCAGATGCCCGACTGGCATGCCTTGGGCATATACACGCTCGCTGCCGCGGCCGTCCTGCTGTTCGGGTATGTCTGGTTCCAGCGTACGCGGGATGGATTTGCCGATGTCCTCTGAGTCTTCCCTGGTGCTGCCGTCACCGGCTGGTGAAGTCGTGATCGAGGCTCGCGCGCTGGGCAAGTGTTACCAGCTCTTCGACAAGCCGGTACATCGGATGCTGCAGAGTCTGATCGGTGGCCGGCAGCGTTTCTATCGTGAATTCTGGGCACTGCGCGAGGTCGATTTCGAGGTGCGACGCGGCGAGACACTCGGTATTGTCGGCCGCAATGGCGCCGGCAAATCCACTTTGCTGCAACTGATCGCCGGCACGCTCAAGCCGACCGAGGGGCGGGCTGCAGTTCATGGTCGCGTGGCTGCCCTGCTTGAACTCGGCAGTGGCTTCAACCCCGAGTTCACCGGGCGGCAGAACGTGTATCTGAACGCATCGATCCTCGGCCTGAGCCGTAGCGAGATCGATGCTCGCATCGGCGACATCCTTGATTATGCCGATATCGGCGATTTCGTCGACCAGCCGGTACGCAGCTATTCGACCGGCATGGTCATGCGATTGGCGTTTGCCGTGGTGGTCCATGTCGACGCCGATATCCTCATCATTGATGAGGCGCTGGCGGTCGGCGATGCTTTCTTCATGCAGAAATGCATGCGCTACCTGCGGGATTTTCGCAAGCGCGGCACCATGCTGTTTGTCAGTCATGACGGCGGCTCGGTGACCAGCCTGTGTGACCGTGCGATCTGGCTGGAGCATGGCCGCGTGCAGCGCATTGGCGATGCGCGCACGGTGATGGATGCCTATCTGGAGGCTTCGATGATCGAGCGCCAGGGAGGCGCCGGCGCTCGGCGCAGCGGTGTGGTTGGCCAGTTGCGCGAGGCATCGCGGCGACAGCCGGCAGATGCGAGGCAGGAGCTGATGGATCGATCGATCCTGCGCAACGATGTACACATCTTTCCTTTCCAGCCTGAGGCGGAGAGTATTGGCGAATGCAAGGCGCAGATTACCGAAGTTGCGTTCAGCAATGAGGCCGGCCAGGCGATGGCGATGGTGGTGGCTGGTGAAAACGTGCGGCTGGATATCGAATTGCGCGCCGAGGCATCGCTGGACAACGTGATCGTGGGCTTTTACGTGAAGGATCGACGTGGCCAATTGCTATTTGGCGACAACACCGCGTTATGCCACGAAGGTGATTTCACGATGACTGCGGGGGAGGCGTTCCGTGCCAGCTTTTGTTTTGTCATGCCGCGGTTGCTACCGGGCGACTACTTCATTACGGCTGGTCTGGCTGAGGGGACTCAGGAACAGCATGTGATTCAGCACTGGCTGCACGAGGCGCTGCGATTCTCGGCCACTGGCGGCACGATGGCTTCGGGCCTTATTGGCATACCCATGCTCGATGTACGATTGGAGCGGGCTATACATGAACCGTAATTTTCGTGTCGAGAACCATCCCCTGGTATTGATGCGGCCACGCATCGTGCCGCCGTATGGCTGGGTCGGTCATATCCCGTTCGCCTATCTTGCCGTGGACCTCTTGCGGCCGCGCTGCTTCGTCGAGCTCGGTACCCATTCGGGCAATTCCTACCTGGCTTTTTGCCAGGCTGTGCGCGCGCTGGATCTGTCCTGTCGATGTACGGCGGTCGATGCCTGGCGGGGCGATGCCCATGCCCTGCATTACGGAGAGCAGGTCTACGAGGCCCTCCGCACCCGGCATGATCCGCTGTATGGGGATTTTTCGAGGCTGCTGCGGTCGAGTTTCGATAATGCGGCCGATCAGTTCGAAGACGGCAGCATCGATCTGTTGCATATCGATGGGCTGCACACGTACGAGGCGGTGCGTCACGATTTCGAGACTTGGCTGCCGAAGCTAAGTGAGCGCGCCGTGGTCCTGTTGCACGATACGAATGTGCATGAACGTGGATTCAGCGTCAATAAATTCTTCGAGGAATTGTCCGATCGCCATGCATGCTTCGATTTCCGGCACAGCCACGGCCTCGGTGTGGTGGTAGTTGGCCCGGACCTGCCTGCGGCATTCGCCTCCTTCATGCGGGAGGTCGAGGCTTCGCCTGCGTCTATACGCGGATTCTTCGAGGCATTGGCAGGTACCTTGGTGGATGCCAATGACCAGCCTGTGGAAACTGCAGTAGTCGAGCCGCAGCCGGTGGTTTGCCACCTCTTTTATCGACGTCGGGACGAGGTTTACGACGAAAGCCGCATGCTTTCTCAAACGGTGGATGCGGCGAATGGCTTGGTGGATTTGCAATTTCGGTTACCGGCGGGCATTTGTCCGGACTACCTGCGGCTCGACCCGGCCGACTTTCCGGGTATCTACGGACTGACGCGGGTCACGTTGCAGGGAGCCAGCGGCACGGAAGGAACAGCTTTGAGTCACTTGTCCAGTCGGCTGGGTCATGTAAACGGGGAGCTGGCGACGGCCACTGGCATGGATGCGCTGCGTCTGGTCAGTTTCGATGATGATCCGAACCTCGAGCTTGAGGTTGGCAGTGCGCTTGCGGCTGGCGCGGGCCATGAAGGATGGCGGGTAACCCTGCGGATCGAGTACGAAATCGTGGCTACCAATCCAGTGCTGCGCCATATGCTGGAGCAGCAGGCGACGGTCAGCATGAGGCATCTCGCGCGCGCGCGCGTGGACGTGCAGAACCTGGCGTGTGCGTTCTCGCAGCAACAGGCAGACATGCTGACGGCAATGGACCACAGCCAAGTGGCTGTGCAGGGAGCGCTGGATCGCAACCATGTAGCCCTACAGGAAGCCCTGGATCGCTACTATGTAGCCCTGCAGGAAGTCCTGGATCGCAATCACGTGGCCACGCAAGCGGCCCTGCAGCAACTCCAGCAGGGAGTCAATCAACTAGCAATGCGCGGCCTGTGGGCCCGGCTCAAGAGGACCATCAAGCGTGCTGGGTAGTGCGGGTCAGCGGACCATGCAATCAGTGTATCGACGATCGCGGCATCGTTTGAGGCGCATTGTGCGCCGCTTGCGCGAGCGATTGTATGGCATGGTGTTGACCTTGCAGCCAATCGAACAGCTGGAGCCGGTGGCAGGTGAGGCGGGACTGTGGCTAGCCAATGGCAACGACCCGAAATTTGCCTGTGAGGCTGAAGGATTCCCGCTGAAGGCCGGTTGGTACCGTCTTTCCATCGAGCTGGAGGACGCCGAAGATGACCGGCTGGAGCCGATGTTGTATCTGGACTATGGCCACGGCATGCACGAAACCTGGTCCCAGTACCTGGGTTTCGTGAGGGCCAACACGAGGCGTCATGTTGGCGTGGTGCTATTGCCATCCGATGTCCGGTGCTTGCGCTTCGATCCGGCCAACGTTCCGTGCAGGTTCCATATGGGGGGCTTCACGCTCAGGCGTCTCGGCCGCATCGGCGCCGCATGGCGCATGTTGCATGCCGTGGCGGAGGACCGCCATGCACAAGGTTTCGACTGCTACGGCTTGATGCTTGATGCATGGCAAAAGCTGCGCGGGCCGGGTGGGCAGCATGCCTTTGCATCGTGGTTGCACAAACTCTACGTTGCCCACGGCAACGTCAAGGCGCCAACCTACGCACGCTGGCTGAAGTTGTACGACCAACCCCCCGTATCGCCAACGACATCTCACGGGTTGCTGGTGTCGATCCTGTTGCCCACGTTCAACACGCCTGAGACATGGCTGCGGCGTTGCCTGGACAGCGTGCTGGCGCAGTCCTATCCACGCTGGGAATTGTGCGTGTCCGATGACGCATCCACCGAGCCACGGGTACGTGAAGTATTGGATGACTATGCAAGGCGTGATTCGCGCATCCGAATCACCTGGCGCGAGCGCAACGGCCATATCTCGGCGGCATCGAACACCGCGCTGGCGATGGCCCGTGGCGATTGTGTCGCCTTGCTCGACCACGATGACGAATTGCATCCGGCGGCCCTGGCCACGATCGTCGAGGCATGGGGGCGTCATCCGCAATGGCAATTCGTCTACACGGATGAGGACAAAATCGACGCCGATGGCCAGCGCCATGATCCCTACTTCAAACCCGACTGGAATCCCGACCTGTTGCTCGGGCAGAACTGCATCAGCCATCTGGGCGTCTATTCGCGAGCATTGGTGAATGCGGTCGGTGGTTTCCGCGAGGGACTGGAAGGCAGCCAGGACTGGGATCTGGCGTTGCGCTGCAGCGAGCGACTGGAGCCGGAGCAGATTGGCCACGTGCCGATGGTGCTCTATCACTGGCGAGCGATCGCGGGATCGACCGCACTGGGCGTGGGCGAGAAAGGCTACGCCCATGAGGCCGGTCGTCGCGCCTTGCGTGGACATCTCGAACGCACCGGTGTGGCAGCCGAGGTGCTGGAGATCGACGGCATGTTAGGTGCCTTCCGGGTTCGCTATCCATTGCCTGTGCTGCGACCACGGGTCAGCATCGTCGTGCCTACCAGGGACCGGCTGGACCTGCTACGCCGGTGCGTGGAATCGATCCTGGAGCGGACTACATATCCGTGCTACGAGATCATTATCGTGGACAACCAGTCCGTCGAGCCGGAGTCGCTCGCCTACTTCGCCGGTTTCGACGATCATCCGAAGGTGCGGGTGCGCAAGCACGATCAACCTTTCAACTACTCAAGCATCAACAACGATGCTGTCGAAGAGTGCCGAGGCGAGCTGATCTGTCTGCTCAATAACGATGTCGAGGTGATTACCCCGGATTGGCTGGAGGAGCTGGTAAGTCAGTCGATCCGACCGCATGTGGGCGCCGTCGGTGCCATGTTGTACTACCCCGATGGAAGCATCCAGCATGCCGGCGTGGTGACCGGCGTGCACGGCGTGGCGGCACACCCTTATAGCGGCATGCCACGCGGTTTTCCGGGGCAGATGGCACGGGCACGGCTGGTGCAGGGCATGAGTGCGGTCACGGCCGCGTGCCTGATGGTGCGGCGGGAGGTCTACCTCGAAGCGGGGGGGTTGGATACCGGCTTGCAGGTTGCCTTCAACGACATCGATTTCTGCCTGCGCGTGAGGCAGCTCGGCTACACCAATATTTGGACGCCGTTTGCCGAGCTTTACCATCACGAATCGGCGTCGCGCGGACATGAGGACACACCGGAGAAGCGGGTGCGCTTTAGTCGCGAGGTAGAGTTCATGAATAGTCGCTGGGGCCGCCAGCTCGAATGGGATCCGGCCTACAACCCCAATCTGACGCTGTCCAGTGAACCGTTCACGCTGGCGTTTCCACCACGTGAGTGGCGCCAGGGAATCAGCTGGTCGTTGCCGCAGGAAAGAGTGCACAGAGCGCCGTCAAAGGCGCGGGCATCAATCAGCTGATGTTCGGACTGCTGCAGCGTTCGTTGCATGGTCCCGAGCCGATGTTGTGTATCGGTCACAGCCATGTCGACTGTGTGGCACGAGCAGCGGCGAAGACCGGCGTGGCGCTGCAGGCGCTGAACTTCTGGGAGATGCCCGGTTCGATCGTGCGCGAGGGCGACCGGCCTCGTTTCGTGCCTGCGCTCGAGGAATCATTGCGTGAGCACGGGGGAGCGGTGTTTTCGTTGATTGGCGGTGCCGTACATGGTGTGGTCGGCATGCTGGTGCATCCACGTCGCTTCGATTTCGTGCTGCCGTGGGAACCGGAGCTGCCGCTGGATGCCGCTGCCGAAGTGTTGCCCGCGTTGGCCGTGCGCGGCATGCTGGAATCCTTGATGGCTGAGTATCTGGCCCTGATGGGCGAGCTGCGGCGGCTATGCCACGGGCCGATGTTCCATCTGGAATCGCCACCACCCTACGCGGACGCGCACCGCATGCATGCCGATATTCCATGGGGGCTGTATCCGGGCATGTGCCAGGAAATCTCGCCTGCGCCCTTGCGCTACAAGCTGTGGCGGCTGCACTCGCGCATCGTCAGCGACTGGTGCGATGCTGCCGGCGTGACGATGGTGGCGTGCCCGGCGCCAGCGGTCGACGCCCAGGGATTTCTGCGCAAGTCTTATTACGGCGACGGTGCCCATGCCAACGAGGTTTATGGTGAGCTGGTACTGGGTCAGATGAGGCAGTTGGCATGAATCACCCGTACCGAAACATTCCCGGCACTCAACGCTGGAGTCGTGCGATGGCTGGGCGCGCCAGCATGGACATCGACCCGGTGCAGCCACCACCATTCCGGATCGAACCGGGCAGCCGAATCGTTACCGCGGGCAGCTGTTTTGCGCAACACGTTGCACGTCATTTGGGTGAGCAGGGACACGCCTGTTTCGAGACCGAGCCGGCGCATCCATTGCTGCCACCCCCTATGATCAGGGCCTTCAATTACGGCGTCTACAGTGCCCGCTACGGCAATATCTATACCTCACGTCAGTTATTGCAGCTGTGGCGACGCGCGACCGGCGTGTTTGTGCCGGTGGATGATCGCTGGGATCATGATGACGCTTGCTTCGATCCGTTTCGGCCGACCATCCAGCCGGGTGGCTTCAGTTCGCCGCGTGAATATGCAGAGGACCGGCGCCAGCATTTCGCGGCGGTACGCCGCGCATTCACTGACATGGACGTGTTCGTATTCACCCTCGGACTTACCGAGTGCTGGGCCTCGCGCGAGGATGGTGCGGTGTATCCGTTGTGCCCCGGTGTGGCAGCCGGCCGTTTCGACGCGGACCGGCACGTGCTACTCAATCTCACGGTGGACGAGGTTGTAACCGATCTGCGCGCCTTCGTTGCGGAGGTACGCTCGGTGAATCCACGCATGAAGATGATCCTCACCGTATCGCCGGTGCCACTGGCAGCGACGGCCGAACCGCGACATGTGCTTTCCGCCAGCAGCTACTCCAAGGCGGTGCTGAGGGTGGCCACCGAACAACTGAGCAGGTTGCCGGATATGTACTACTTTCCGGCCTACGAGATCGTGGGTGCGGCCGGCAACGATTACTTTGCTGCAGATCGACGCTCGATTCTGGAGGAGGGCGTGGCGCGGGTGATGACGTTGTTCTTCCGACACATGTTCGGCTCGGTCAATGTGTCGCCACAGGTTGCGGCAGGTGACGATTTCCTGCAACGCAGCCAGACCATTGTTGATACGCTGTGCGACGAGCAACGACTGGATTCTCCCAATCGCGGTGACAACATGCACATAGGCGCAGCGGAGCAACACGATGATTGAACCAGAGCGTCAGGACGGAGTGCTGGCCCATGCGCATGAGTTGATGCGGCGAGGCGATTATGCCGAGACTATCGACTGGTTGCGGGATGCGTGTCGAGAGTGGCCGGACGGGCAATATCAGAAGCTGCTGGCACAAAGTCGCTACTTCGCTTACGTCGACCAGCCACCGGTGCCATCAAGCAAGCTTCCCTGGCCACCGCAGGTGGAGGACGTGTTTCCTGATGCGGCTGGGGTGCCCGAGATCGGTGCGGACCAGCTCACTCCGCTCACGCTGGCGGCCGGTATCCTTCATCACGGTGCCTTACTGGTGCGCGGGCTGTTGCATGAGTCACGCGCCATGCAACTGGTCGCTGGCATCGACCAGGCGCTGCAGGGCTGCGACGCCTGGCATCGTGACGGCGCCAACGCTGTGGACACCCCCTGGTATTCGCGCGTGCCGCTGGTCGAGGGCTGCGAACTCGCGAGCGGGCGGGATTTTGGCGAGAGTATCGGCGGTGTGTGGACGGCCGATTCGCCACGCATGCTGTACGAACTGACTGAGCTGTTCGAGGCCAATGGCGTGTTGAGTGCGATCACCGATTACTTCGGCGAGCGCCCGATGCTTTCGGTGGGCAAGTCGACCCTGCGCCGGGTGCCGGCTACTCAGGGGATTGCCGACTGGCATCAGGATGGCTCCTTCATGGGCAGCGGCATCCGCAGCGTCAATGTCTGGTTGAGCCTGTCGCATTGTGGCGAGGATGCGTCTGGACTTGAGTTTTTGCCGCGCCGTGTTCCTGCGGTGCTACCTACCGGCAGTCATGGCGCGAACTTCTACTGGACGGTGGGGCCGGGCATGGTCGAGCTAACGGCCGCCGGGGTGGCTACGGTCAGCCCCATTTTTGCGCCTGGCGATGCGTTGCTGTTTGATCACTTTTTCCTGCATCGCACGGGCGTGCCGCCAGGGATCAGCAAGCCTCGCTACGCGATCGAGTCGTGGTTCTTCGCGCCCTCGGCGTACCCGCCCAAGCAGGTGCCATTGCGGTATTGAGACGCTGACTCAGCCAGTCGAGGTGGTGTTTTCGCGCGGTTCCAGTTGTTTGATGTGGCGCCGTTGGGTTTCGATCACGGCGCGCGCGCGTTCCAGTGCCTCGGTACGCCGGGTCAGGCAGGTTTCGGTCTGGGTCAGGATTGCGCGCAGATGCATGCCGTCCGTCTCCAGCGCCATGCAGGCGCCGAGCAGGCTTTCGGGACTGAAGAAGCTGTCGATCAGGGCCAGCAAAGCGGGGGTCATTCGTGCAGCTGGCACCAAGATGCCCAGCCCGTTGAAGAACGGCAGCTTGCGGAAAGTGAATTCGATGCCGGCGCTGGCAATGTAGTCTTCGATCGCGGTGAGCACGCCGTTGCGCGGGCCGCCCTCATGCAAGGCATTGGCGAGTACGCCGTTCATGCCATGCTCCACCAGTTCGGGCACGCTTGGCAGCATGCCGCGATAGGCGTACGGGTGCTTTTGCCACGCGTCCAAGTCGTCCGGGTTGTAATACATGTCGCGCCGCGCGTACGGCCATGCCACATCGTGTGAGAGCACGATGGGTGGTGGCAGGCCGAGCTGCTCGGCACGTGCATGCAGCAGATTCAGCTCGCTGTGCACGGTGGCCCAGTTGTGGTCGCCATCGATCAGCGCGACATCGGGTGTGTCCAGTTGCGGTATCGCTGCAAGACTCTTCAACGCCAGGTAGCGGTATTCGGTGGGGCCGAACTCGGCAAGTACCTCGTGCAGACTTGGCTGCGGGGCTGGGTCAATGATGTCGGCATGCGCGCCGTGCTCGCGGCAATACTGCAGCAGGTTCCGGGTATTCCAGCCGCGATCCGCGCCGATCTCCATGATCCGGCGCGGTTGCGCGATTTCGATCAACGGCTTGAGGTAGCGGTGCCAGAAACGGTTCATTGCGGGTTCTCCGGAGGCGGCAGGCCGGCAGCAGCAGCTTCCGGTGTGAAGGTGTCCAGTGTGGCGTCGTAGCTGACAGCGGTGACGGCGCCGCCGATCTTGCGCAGGTAGCCACCGGGACAGGTGCTGATCAGTTGCCGGGTCCAGCTGCGATCGACCACGAACGGTGAATCACCGCGGGTAAACTCGCGGATTGTCTGCATGTGCTGGTGGATGGAATAGCCCAGCCAAGGTTGTCCGAACAGGGTACCCAAACAGACCAGATAGGAGCGATAGGAAACCAGCGCACCATAAGCTTGCAGCGACTCGTTCGAGAACCCCACCGCCGACCCGGCGGCGTGCAACACCAGCACTGTTTCGGCACTGCCGATCCAGTACCGTACCGTGGAAAGCATGGTCGGCTCACATGGAAGGCCGGATAGTACGGTGACCCGGGCCGATGACGTCGCCTCGGAGGTGGGCGGATGGACGTGCAGCACGCGCGAGGCGGCCAAGTCTGCTGCCTGCAGGACGTTGTCCATGAAGCCGACCAGGCCGGTTTGCGCGCCGACGGCGACGATTGCATCCGGACGGATCTGCTGGATGATTTCCTGCAGGCTGATCAGATCCGCCGGTGCCACCCCGACCGGCTGGTCGAGCCAGCGCACGTCGCGCTGCAGCCCGCATTCCGCATACACCGATTGCAAGTGGGTCTGTGCACCCTCATCGAAGTGCAGCGCCAGCTGGCCCGGGCGAGTGTGTTCGGTAATGCCCAGGCGCAGCGGCAGCAGGCTGCGCTGGCGCACGCCGGTGGCGAACTCCGAACGCATGCGGCCACGAAAGCTCAGGCGCGAGCGCTCGATCCAGACATAGTCCTCGCCACGCAGCGAACGGTAGGCGTTGGCGTAGCCGCGGACGCGTAGATCCTTTTCGGTATCGTCCACATTGGTGGTGGTACCCCCGTGGAACTGATGGAAGCTGGCCTCGCCGATCAGGCAGACCAGCGTGCCGTCGGACGCCTCGCTGGCGCGTCGCCAGAGGTCGAGATTGGCAAAGCCGCCGCCGGCCTGGTCGAAGGCCTCGTCGAAACCACCGATCTGGTCGTACAACGCCGTCGGCAGCATCAAGCAATTGCTTTCGCCGAGCCCGTCGAACCATGGCTCGGGACTCTCGCCGATCGGTGCGCCGATGCGGAACAGTTCATAGCCATTGGCCGGCCAGCGGATGCGCTCGAACAAGCGGTCTTCCTGCTCTCGTGTGTAGCCGATCATCGCCAGCCAGCGCTGGTCGCCGCCGACGAACCAGTGGCGCAGCGCGACGACGGCGGCGGGATCCTGCTGCCAGGCCAGTCGTGCCTCTTCGAACACGCCCGGGGTGAGTAGGTGGGCGCCGTCGATCATCACAGCCAGGTACTTGCCGCGCGCCTGCAATGCGGCTTCGTTCAATGCGGCGCAGGGTGATGACGCTTGCCGAGCCGGGCGGATCAGGCGGAACTGCGGGCCGAACGAGGCGATCCAGTCCGGCTCCAGCGGCGGTCGCGAGCCATTGTCGATGCACAGCACTTCGTAGCTCAAGTCGCTCGCGCCGCGTTGGTAATCGCTGCGCAGCGAGGCCAGTGTGCGCTCGGCCTCGCGCCGCATGTTGTAGAAATTGACGATCACCGACAACGTCACTGGCTCGGCAGCGGGTTCACGCTGCAGTGGTGTGGGCGAGCGCGACGCGGCCTGCAGTGAACGATCTGCCGGAGTTGGAGTGATGCGCACGCTGAACGGCGCGCCCAGCAATGTCACGCCGCTGTCTGCCAAACGTAGTTCCAGCCGGTGCAGCTGGCCGTCGCAGAGTGATTCGGGCACGGTCAGATCGAAGCCGCAGCAACCATCACCCTGCTGCAGTTCGGCAATATCTGCGCGCCACTGGTCGGCCGGGAAGCGCAGCAGTTCGCGTTCGCCCTCGTGCAACGACAGCATCGGGGAACAAGTGCTGCCGTCGAGCCAGCGTACCCAGCCACGGATCCGGTGCGGTCCGCACTGGTCGAGAGAGCCCTGCAATTGCGTGCTGCCGATTGGCAATGGCAGGATGTCGATCGCCGGTTCTGATGTAGGGGTGTCCGGGTGTCCGGTCTCGAACGGACTGCCGGTGAGCTCCTGCAAGAGGTTGTCGCAGCGAGCGTACACCCGCAATTCGGTACCAGGCGCAGGGGGCTGATCCAGCACGACGGCGAAGGCGCAATGCCCGTCGCGTTTACCGGCGGCAAGCAGATCTGCCCGGAACAGCTCGGCTTCGCCGCTGCCCATCAAGACCCCGGCAGCGCGAACCTCGATTTGAGTGTGCCTCAAGCTGCCATCATCCAGCCTCGCCCAACCGTGCACAGTCTGGTTCGAGATACCGTCCACGACACCTTCCAGTAACGGTGCGGGCGGCGGGGTGATGGGGCTATCCGTCATCAATTAACATCTCGCTGAGATCGACTGCCGGCCGATGGGGGTACACACCGGGGGAGCGATAAAGATCGCGTGTCTGGATGCGATGTGCAATACGCCGGCGCATGTATCGCCTCGCGAGAGTGCGGCTCGCCGGAAGCGGGCATGTCCAATAGCCATAGATGAATGGACAGCACCGCCAAGGTTCAGCTTGGTAGCGCGTAGCGAGTAAGATAGGCATTTTGCCAGTGCGACCAAAGCACGGGATACCACGGATCGTCATGAAGAAAAGCAGCCAGCACGCGACTCTCGGCCTTGGCACCCGTGCCATCCATGCCGGCCAGCATCCCGACCCCAGCACCGGCGCGATCATGACGCCGATCTACGCCACCTCGACGTACGTGCAGGAAAGTCCGGGCAAGCACAAGGGCTATGAGTATTCGCGCACGCAAAATCCTACACGCATGGCCTACGAGCGCTGCGTGGCGGATCTGGAGGGCGGTGTGGCCGGCTTCGCGTTTGCCTCCGGCCTGGCGGCCGCGGCGACCGTGCTCGATCTGCTCGATTCGGGTAGCCACGTTATCGCGATGGACGATCTCTACGGTGGCACTTACCGGCTGTTCGAGAAAGTGCGCCGGCGTTCGGCCGGGCTGGACTTCAGCTTCGTCGACCTGAACGACACGCAGGCGATGAAGGCGGCACTCAAGCCGAACACGCGGATGATCTGGGCGGAGACACCGACCAACCCGATGCTCAAGCTGGTCGATCTCACCAAGGTTGCGGCGTTCGCGAAAAAGCACGGCCTGATCCTGGTGGTCGACAACACGTTCTGTTCGCCGATGGTGCAGCGTCCGCTGGAATACGGCGCCGACCTGGTGCTGCATTCGGCGACCAAATACCTCAACGGCCATTCCGACATGGTCGGCGGCATCGTGGTCGCCCGCAGCAAGGAGCTGGCCGAACAGATGGGCTTCCTGCAGAACTCGGTCGGAGCGGTGGCCGGACCGTTCGATTCGTTCCTCGCCATGCGCGGCCTGAAGACCCTGCATTTGCGCATGAAGGCGCATTGCGAAAGTGCGCTGGAACTGGCGAAGTGGCTGGAAAAGCACCCAGCGGTCGAGCGGGTGATCTATCCGGGCCTCAAGAGCCATCCGCAGCACGCGCTGGCGAAGCGCCAGATGGACGGCTTCGGCGGCATCATCTCGATCGAGGTCAAGGGTGGCCTGAAAAAGGCGCGCCGCATGCTGGAGCGCTGCGAGCTGTTCGCGCTGGCCGAGTCGCTCGGCGGCGTCGAGAGCCTCATTGAACATCCTGCCATCATGACTCACGCCTCGGTCCCGGCGGCCAACCGCAAGCGGCTGGGGATCAGCGACGGGCTGGTGCGGCTGTCGGTGGGCGTAGAGGATATTGCCGACCTCCGCGCGGAATTGACATACGCTTTGGGCCATTGAGCTATGGCGTGCATGTATACCTACGCTGGTATATCGATCGGAGGCCTGCGGTGAGCGGCGCCGCCCGGTCAGGGGGAAGTCTCGGACTCATGCTGCTCAACCTGTCGGCGTGGATCCGTCGGCAGCCATGGTTGAAGGGGATTTATCGCCATTTTCCGCAGCCTCTGCGCAACAAGTTGTCCGAAACGCTGGCTTCCCGCGCCAGCACGCAGATCAAGTTTCAGCGGACCCCGAATTGGGAACGCCGTGTACGGTTACCCGCCTCTCCGACTAGGGAGGCGGTGAGTCGCGTCGAATTCGGCGCAGCGGCCGGTGTGAACGTGTTTGCCTATGCGCGCGGCCAGTCCGGACTCGGCGAGAGTGCGCGTCTCTACGTGCGTGCCTTGCTGGCCGAGGGCTACCCCGTAGCCGTACACAACATCGACATCGATATTCCCCATGGCATGGACGACACCAGTCTGGACGAGCATATCGGTACGGACACGCCGTACGGCGTCAATCTGGTTTTCGTCAATCCGGATTACCTTGACGACGCCATTGCGAGCATGGGGCGCGAGCGTCTGGCCAATCGCTACACGATGGCATGCTGGTTCTGGGAGCTGGAGAATTTTCCGGAAGAGTGGCTGCCTGCATTACAAGTGGTCGACGAGATCATGGTCTCGTCCAGTTTTATTCGGGAAGTGATCAGGCCGGTTACGCATAAACCCATATTGCATGTACCGTTGCCTGTCGATGAAGTTGATGACAGCGGTTTGACGCGTACGGATTTCGGTCTGGAGGATGATGCCTTCATCTTCCTCAACAGCTTCGATTTCAACTCCTTCCTTACCCGCAAGAATCCATTCGCCGTCATCGATGCGTTTCGCCATGCTTTTGCTGATGGTCGAACGGATGTGCGGTTGCTGATCAAATCCAGCAATGGTCATCGGCATCCAGACAAGTTGCGCGAACTGCTGAATGCGGCGGCGAGTGATGAGCGCATCCTGGTCCGCGACGAGGTGATTGATCGCAGCGACGTACAGGCGCTGCAGCGATGCGTGGATGCGTACGTCTCGCTGCATCGCGCCGAAGGCTTCGGGCTCGGGCTTGCCGAGTGCATGCGCCTGGGCAAGCCGGTGATCGCCACAGCATGGTCCGGCAACATGGAGTTCATGACGCCTGAAAACAGCTGTCTGGTCGATTATCGGTTGGTGCCGGTGGGTGAAGGCGAATACCTCCATCATGCCGGTCAGCGCTGGGCTGATCCGGATAGGGAGCATGCTGCGACATATATGCGCCGGTTGGCGGATGACCGGGAATTCGCGGCAAGGATTGGCGCGCAAGCGGCGTTCGACATTCGCGTCAAGCTTTCGCCACATACAGCGGCAGAGCGGATCATCCAGCGGGTGAAGGCGTTGTCGCCACCTTCAGGTGCACTCGATGTCGTGGGCCCTCATTTGGTAACTGGCACCACATAAAGGTACGCGCTTCATGAAAGAGATACTGGCGGCGATATGGAGTTATCGCCATTTCATCGTTTCGTCGATCAAGAACGACCTGCGTGCGCGATTTGCACGCAGCAAGCTGGGCGCCCTCTGGATGGTCCTGCAGCCTCTGGCGCAGGTCGCCATCTACGCGCTGGTGCTGTCGCGCATCATGGCAGCCAAGTTGCCGGGTATCGACAATCGCTACGCGTATGTGATTTACCTGATGGCCGGCATGATTGCCTGGTCGTTGTTTGCCGAAGTAGTGACCCGCTCGATGTCCATGTTTGTCGACAGCGGCAGCCTGATGAAGAAGATGGCATTCCCGCGGGTTTGCCTGCCCATCATCATCGGTGGATCTTCGCTGGTGAATAATGTGCTGTTGCTGCTGACATCGATAGGTGTATTCCTGTTGACAGGCCAACCGCTGAGTCTGGCGATGCTATGGCTGCCACTTCTGATCGGCATCAATCTCGCATTCGGTCTCGGTATTGGTCTGATCCTCGGTGTACTCAATGTTTTTGTCAGGGATGTAGCCCAGGTGATGACGGTGATGCTGCAGTTGTGGTTCTGGTTCACCCCGATCGTCTACATGCCAACCATCATCCCGGATCGTTTGCGCGCAGTGCTGGAATTCAATCCGATGATGCACATGGCGGTCGCCTTCCAGGACGTCCTTCTCTATGGACGTGCACCCCGCATTCCCGGGTTGGCCGTCATCGCAGTGGCAGCGACCGTCCTGCTGCTGTTTTCATTGATCCTGTTCAGGCGTGCGGCACCGGAAATGGTGGATGTGCTGTGAGTGAATCGCTTCTCGCTGTAAATGGACTAGGCAAGGCCTTCCGCGATTACCGGTCGGAATGGGGCCGATTTGCCGGCTGGTTCGGTTTCGACGCCAAGGTAAAATCCGAGACCTGGGTGCTTCGCGACATTTCGTTCAACGTGGCACCCGGTGAATCCATCGGTATTGTTGGCCAGAATGGTGCGGGCAAGAGCACATTGCTCAAACTGATCACCGGCACCCTGCAGGCGACCAGGGGAACTGTCGCGGTCAATGGTCGCATCGCGGCCATTCTTGAACTGGGCATGGGATTCACCCCCGAGCTCAGCGGACGCGAGAATGTCTACCATTCTGCCGGGCTCATGGGGTTCTCCCGGCAGGCCATTGACGGTGTCATCGATGACATCGAGACGTTTGCCGAGATCGGTGGATACTTCGATGAGCCGGCCCGCACCTATTCGACCGGCATGCAGATGCGTGTGGCCTTTTCTGTCGCAACGGCATTCAGGCCGGAAATTCTGATTGTCGATGAGGCGCTATCGGTCGGTGACGCCTATTTTCAGCACAAGTGCTTCAAGCGCATCCGTGAGTTTCGCGAACAGGGCACCAGTCTCTTGATTGTTTCGCATGATGCGAGTGCCGTGCAGAACCTGTGCGACCGTGCGCTGCTACTTGAGGGTGGTGTGTTGATCAAGGATGGCCCCCCCGCTGAGGTCATGGATCTGTACAACGCGCTGATCGCCGAGCGCGAGAACAGCACGGTCAAGGTCATGGAGCATAAGAGTGGCAGAAAGCAGACGATTTCCGGTACCGGCGAAGCGCGCGTCGAGGAAATCCAGCTGCTGAACAGCGACGGTCAACCGATCGAATTTGTCGGTGTCGGAGAATCGGTGGTACTGCGGGTAATAGTGGCCGCAAACGTCGATGTGCCACGCCTGGTATTGGGTTACATGATCAAGGATCGACTGGGTCAGCCGGTATTCGGCACCAATACCCACTTTACGGATCAGGCCATTGAGCTGGTCAAGGCCGGTCAGCGGATCGAGTTCCAAATTGCGTTTCCGATGAATTTTGGCCAAGGCAGTTATTCGATTTCGACCGCACTGGTCAGCACGGATACCCATCTGGTCAACAATTACGAATGGCGTGATCTGGCGCTCGTCTTTACCGTTTCCAATATGAGCCGCCCGCAATTCATCGGGTCAGCCTGGGTGCCGCCCGATATCAGGATCGCAGTGTCGTGACCAACATTTCCTATGCCCAGAACTATGAAGATGTGATGCTCCTGCGTGCGTTGCGCGGCGTCGAGCGTGGCTTCTACATTGACGTCGGCGCGCAGGACCCGGTGAACGACTCGGTCACCAAGATGTTCTATCAGCGTGGCTGGCAGGGCATAAATATTGAACCTGTCACTCACTGGTATCAGCGTCTGCTGGCCGATCGTCCGCATGACATCAATCTGCAACTTGCGGTGTCCGACAAGCCCGGTCGATTGCACCTGTATGAAGTCGAAGGCAGCGGGCTTTCAACGACCGACCCCGAATTTGCGCAACGACACCAGCAAGCCGGTTTCAGCATTCGGGAGTCGGATGTCGATTGTGTAACTCTCGATCAGATCTGTGAGAGACATGGAGTTGTGGATGTCCAGTTTCTCAAAATTGATTGCGAAGGAGCTGAAGCAGCAGCTTTGCGGGGAATTTCCCTGGAGCGAGTGCGCCCGTGGATCATTCTTCTGGAAGCTACCGAGCCAAACAGCCAGAAGCCAGCGTATGCAGAATGGGAGCCGCTGCTCACGACCCGCAATTATCGCTTCGCCTATGCCGACGGACTGAATCGCTTCTACGTGGCAAATGAACGAGCCGAGTTGCTCGAAGCCTTTGCGTATCCGCCCAACGTTTTCGATAAATTCATTCGTGCTGACGAAGCGACTGCGCGTGAGCAGCTCCTTGAAGTGGAAAGCCGCTTGACGCTGGCAACGAATGCACAGCAGTTGACGCACCTTCATCTGGAAAATGAACGTCGTGAAATGGCGCTCGTGGAGCTGAGACGAGTGCTGGAAGAGCGTGACCGTGCATTGGCGGAAACGACCGAAACGGGACGTCATAACCTGGAGGAGCGTGACCGCTCGTTGGCCCTGGCGACCGAAGCGGGACGTCAGATGCACGAGGAGCGTGACCACGCATTGGCCAAAGCAGCCGATGCGGAACAGCACAGTATCGAGAAAATCACCCAGCTTCAGAATGAAATTGCACGGCTCCATCATGAAGTTGCGCGGCGTGACAATTTAATCAATCAGCTGAACGCCGCTGTCGTTGCCATTCAAAAGAGTACGTCCTGGCGCATCACGTTTCCCTTGCGGGCGGTTCGGCGGCTGGGGCGCGCGTCTTATCGCGTTGTTCGTCGTGGGGCCTATCATCTGTTGCGCTGGCCAGCGCGGCTGGTTCGACCGCTGCTGCGCCGAACCGTGCAATGGGCGTGGTTGAGGTCGCCTGCAGTTGCCATTGCAGGGCACGACTCGCGGATTGTGGCAAAAGCACGTCTGTTTCTTTTCGGTGCGCCGCCGCCAGTCCAGGTAGAGGGGGCGATTCTCCCGGAGGCGCCGCTGACACGATCTGCAATCCGTGTGCTTGAAGTGATCGAGCAAATCAGAAAGCAGAAATAGTCGTATCCGCTTTCATAACATCCAGAAGGAGAATGGGTTTTGCATATCGTGCTGGACTTGCAGGCATGTCAGTCCCCGGGGGGGCGTCGCCGCGGCATCGGTCGTTATTCGCTGGCACTGGCCAAGGCCATGGCCAGGTATCCGCGTGGCCATCAAGTCACCGTGCTGCTCAATACGGCGATGGCCGAGTCGATCGAATACCTGCGTGGTGAGTTCGACGGATTGTTGCCGCAGGAGCGCCTGGTAACCTGGGATGCTCTGGCACCCACGGTGTATATGGACCCAGCCAATACGTTCAGGAGGAATGCTTCCGAGGCCTTGAGGTTGCGCGTCCTGCGACAGTTGAAGCCGGATATCGTGCATGTTGCAAGCATGATCGAGGGGTTCGCCGAGGAACTTGTCGCGACGATTCCGGAGACGGCGGAAGCGTATTCGAGCGCCGCAACGTTGTACGACCTGATCCCGCTGGTGCATCCGGAGAAGTATCTGTTGGATGCTCGTGCCCGGCAGTGGTACATGGAGAAGGTCGAGTGTCTTCGTCGTGCCGATGCGCTGCTCGGCATATCCCGATTCTCTTGTGACGAGGCGCATGAGTTGTTGTCGATCCCACGGGAGCGTTTGACCGACATCTCGGGAGCTGCCGATGCGATCTTCAGGCCGCTTGCCGGCGCTGAGGGGTTTCGGCAGGAAATGATGCGCAGGTATGGCCTGCTCAAGCCGTTCGTGATGTATGCGGGCGGATTCGACCCGAGAAAGAACATCGGTGCATTGATCCACGCATTTGCGTTGCTGCCTGGCGAGGTGCGTCGTGCCCACCAGTTGGTCATTGTGGGAGGAGCTCCGGAGTCAGAGCGGGTTGCGTTGACCCTCCTGATGGCGAAGGCTGGCGTTGCCGCCGACGAGGTGGTGTTTACGGGTTACGTGCCGGATAGCGATCTGGTCAAGTTGTACAACCTCTGCGCGTTGTATGTCTTTCCGTCGTTGCAGGAGGGCTTCGGGTTGCCTGCACTGGAAGCCATGTCCAGTGGAGCCATTGTCATCGGATCCAATACATCCAGTTTGCCAGAGGTGATCGGGCATCCGGGGGCGCTGTTCGATCCTCATCATCCCCCCTCCATTGCCTTCAAGATCGTTGAAGCTTTGACGGATTCGTCGTTTCGCGAAAACCTGCGGGAGCATGGTCTCAGGCAGCCGTTGAAGTTTTCCTGGCAGGAATCGGCACGGCGGACGATGGAAGCGTTCGAGGCGGCGGTGGATCGAAGCCATCCAGCGACGGCCATCGTCGTTCCAGAGCAACGCGAGACGCATGGTTCCGTCGCGTTCCTTCCGGCCCCTGGATCGACCGCGACCGGACATGGCGTCAAATCCGCCGAGGTCTATGCCGATGATGAATGTGAAGGTATCGCCTCCAGGCGGTCGCTTTCTCGCTTTCGAAATGAGCGAAAGCGTTTTGATCGAGTGATCATCGAGCTGGCCGACCATCCCTACTGTGCCAAGACCCTTGCGCTGGCCGTGGATGGCGTGGCCGATATCCTGTTGCGTGACCGAACCTTCGGCACGGTGCTGCATCGACTTGCCGCGGACAAGGCCGGGCGTGAGCTGGTTGTTTCCCTGCTTTACCGGTCCGGTGGATATGCGGCGCTGCGGGCAGCTATCGATGCGAACTTTTCTGCCAGCGCCCTGGGCGCCTTGGTAAGCCCGGAGAGCTTGTCCATGCTGGGCCAGTGTCAGTTGCTTGCGGATAGCAGTGCGGATTCCGGTGGCATGACGAACGCAGCATGGAACTGGCGGGACCATGTGCGTGACTTTGCCGTGGGACTGACTGCGCTTGAAGGGAGCGCAGATGCGTCGGAGCAGGACTGGACCCGCATGGCTGTAGCGATTTCCCGGAATATTCTGACGCCCGTGGAGAGCCCGCAGTGGCTGGTCGATATTTCGCAACTTACCGTCTCGGATGCAGGCACCGGTATTCAGCGCGTGGTACGTCACGTACTCGACGAGTTATTCGTGAAGCCCCCGTCCGGCTACCGTGTCGAGCCCGTCTACCTGGACAAGGACGGAGCGTTTCATTATGCGCGCAGTTACTGCGCGCACCGCTATTTCCCGGGTGAAACGCTGCCGGTGGATGAGGTGGTCGAATTCTCCCGCGGAGACGTGTATCTCGGGCTTGACCTGGGTGCGCATCTTGTTCCGCAGCATATCGAGCTCTTCCGGGATATGCGCTGTCGCGGGATACCACAGTATTTCGTGGTTTATGACTTGCTTCCCATCATGCGCCCCGACTGCTTCAGACCGGAGTTGTTGCCGACATTCCGTTCCTGGTACGAGGCAGTATCCGAACTGGCGGACGGCATCGTGTGCATCTCCCGTGCGGTTGCCGACGAGTTCGAGTCCTGGCTCCATCAATCCATGCCTGCACGCCAGCGGCCACTGAGCATCGGTTACTTCCACCTGGGGGCCGATCTGGCAGCTGCGGATGCAATCGACGCTGCCGACGAACATCCCCATGAACAACTGGCAGGGCTTGGCGAACATCCGACCTTCCTCATGGTGGGCACGATCGAGCCACGTAAGGGACATGTACAGGCGCTCAATGCATTTGAACGCCTGTGGCAACAGGGCGTAAAGGCCAATTTGCTGATTATCGGTCGCGCGGGATGGCTGAGCGACGATGTCATGCAACGCCTGCGTGAACATCCCGAGTGTGGCAAACAGTTGTTCTGGTTCGATGCCGCCGATGACAATCTCCTGCTTGCAGCCTACCGCCGTGCTTCCGCAATGCTCATGGCCTCGGAAGGAGAAGGTTTTGGTTTGCCACTGATCGAGGCGGCCCATCATGGTGTGCCTCTGATTACCCGTGACCTGCCGGTTTTTCGTGAAATCGTCGGTGAGCACGGCTATTACTTCTCCGGCTACGATGCGCAGGGTCTGGCCGATGCCTTGGGTGCATGGCTGGCTCTCGATGCGCACGGAGATGCACCGCAGTCGGCAGGCATACGCTGGCAGACGTGGAGCGAGTCCACTGCCCAGTTGATCGACATCGTGAGCAGGGGGCACTGGGTACATTCATGGATGCCCGGATCGTTGCGTCGTCACAAGGCTTATGACCATCGATTCCAGACTGTCGTTGGCCGGCTGGTGCGTGGACGTATCGAATCGGGGAGGGCGGCCGGGCTGCTATTATGCGGGCCTCAAGTGCGGATGCCGGCGGGGCGCTATCGCGTGTTGTTGTCCGGCGGCTGGCGCAACCGCCTTGGCCGTGCCCGGTTGGACATAACCAGTGAATCGGGGTCGCGGATACACGCGCAACGTGAATTCGGGGCCGGATATACGTCGACTGACGGATGTCTGGTTGAAGTGGAGCTGGCACTGACGGTGGACGTCGAGGATCTGGCCATTCGCGTGGAAGTGGATGCAGATGCGGATCTGTGGATAGACGAGCTGGTAATGAGTCCTTGGGCGGATTTGCCGGTGTCTGACATATCTGTTGCCACGGTCTAGGTACGCAACTTCGGGTCTGCACCGGTAGTTCGGCGCATGGCGCCGTGATCATCCGGCCGGCAAGTGAAACTATCTGAGGATATTTGTTTTGAACAGGAATACGGCTATGAAAACCGCCTTGATCACCGGCATTACCGGACAGGATGGCGCCTATCTCGCGCATCTGCTTCTGGACAAGGGCTACCAGGTTTACGGAACCTACCGTCGCACCAGCTCGGTCAACTTCTGGCGCATCGAAGAGCTGGGCATCGACAAGCACCCGAATCTGTCGCTGATGGAGTATGACCTGACCGATCTCGGGTCGAGCATCCGGCTGATCGAATCGACCAACGTGGGCGAGGTCTACAACCTCGCCGCGCAGAGTTTCGTTGGCGTGTCCTTCGATCAGCCGATCACCACGGGCCACATCACCGGCATCGGTGCGGTGCACATGCTTGAAGCCATCCGCACGGTGAACCGCAACATACGTTTCTACCAGGCTTCGACCTCGGAGATGTTCGGCAAGGTGCAGGCTGTGCCACAGACCGAGACCACACCGTTCTACCCCCGCAGCCCCTATGGCGTGGCCAAGCTCTACGCGCACTGGATGACCGTCAACTATCGCGAGTCCTACGGCATCTTTGGCAGCAGTGGCATCCTGTTCAACCACGAATCGCCATTGCGCGGTCGCGAATTCGTGACACGCAAGATCACCGATGCAGTAGCCAAGATCATCCTGGACAAGCTCGATGTGCTGGAGCTGGGCAACCTGGATGCGAAGCGTGACTGGGGCTACGCCAAGGAATACGTGGAGGGGATGTGGCGCATGCTGCAGGTGGACGAGCCGGATACCTACGTGCTGGCGACCAATCGTACGGAAACCGTGCGCGATTTCGTCAGCATGGCATTCAAGGCTGTTGGCATCGACATTGCGTGGCAGGGCGAAGGCGAAGCTGAGCGCGGTCTGGATGCTGCCAGCGGAAAAGTCCGGGTGAGCATTAACCCGCGCTTCTACCGCCCAGCGGAAGTGGAGCTGCTGATCGGCGATCCCGACAAAGCGCGTCGCAAGCTTGGTTGGGAGGCGAAGACCACGCTGGAAGAGCTTTGCCGCATGATGGTTACCGCCGACATCGCGCGCAACGAGCGCGGGGCGTCGTTCTGACGTGCATCGACCACGCGCACTACTGACGGGTCGCAACGGGTTCACGGGCCGGTATGTGGCTCGCGAACTTGAGGCGGCCGGATACGAGGTCGTCGGTCTGAGTGATCGTCAGGAGCCTGCAGAATCGGGTTCGATTACCGCCAATCTGCTCGACCGCGAAGCAGTGCATGCGGCGGTTGCCGCGGTGCAGCCGGATGTAGTGCTGCATCTGGCGGCGATTTCGTTCGTTGCACACGGCGATGTGGACGAGATCTATCGCGTCAATGTCGTGGGCACGCGCAACCTGCTCGATGCCTTGGCATCTGCATCGCAGACGCCGCAACTGGTCGTGCTGGCGAGCAGCGCCAATGTCTACGGAAACGCGGATGTCGAACCGATCACCGAGGCTACGCCGCTGGCGCCGGAAAATGATTATGCGGTAAGCAAGTGTGCCATGGAGTACATGGCCCGACTGTGGATGGGCAAGTTGCCCATCGTCATCACCCGGCCGTTCAATTACACCGGTGTGGGGCAGTCCGCACAGTTCCTGATTCCGAAGATCGTGGCCCACTTTCGCCGCAGCGAACGAGTCATCGAGCTTGGCAATACGCAAGTCGTGCGGGATTTCGGTGATGTACGCGATGTGGCCGCGACCTATGCGGGCCTGATTCGTTCCAGACCGATCAATGGGATCTTCAACATCTGCACGGGCAGCGGTCATTCCCTCGGCGATGTGCTGGACATGATGGGCGAGATCGCGGGTTACCGGATGGAAGTACGCGTGAATCCGCAGTTTGTGCGAGCAAACGAGGTGGCGCGACTGGTCGGTTCACATACTGCTATCAGCCGTGTGCTGGGTACGGTTGCAACCAGATCCTTGCGCGATACGCTGGCATGGATGTATGCCGGCGATTGATAACGGGCGGCGCTGAGTCCGCATGTTGTATCGGTGAAAGTTTGAGATGTATGTGCAGGTCTTGCAGCGATGAAGGGGGTGACATGGGACGGACAGCTGGGGAGGCCAATGGCCTGGTCGATCGCGTGCTCGAATGGGTCGTTGTCTGGGTGCTGCTTGCCAGCGGGCTGGGTTTGGCGGCTACGCTTGCGCACCACTTTCTCGCGCCGCAGGTATGCATTGCCACCACACTCCTGACAGGGATCTATGCGTGGTGTACCCGCGAGCGCAGATCCCCCAACCCCGTGCCCGGGGTAAAACCGAAGCACATGATCCTGTTGATCCTGGTCTGCCTGTTTTTCAGGTTGCCTGCTTTCAACTATGTGCTGGGCGGGCAGGATGAGGGCGTGTACGTCAACATGGCCAACTACATCGCGCGTACCGGAACTCTCGTTGTATGGGACACGCCACTCGATAAGCTGCAGGGGTCGTCTTTTGTCCAGTCGTATCTGGACGAGAATCGGGTTCTGCCAGCCCACCCCGAGTTGTCGAAAATGGAAGCCTACGTCAATGGCGTCTATGTCCGTAGCCATCAGAGCAACGTTCTCGACTTTCAGTTCTACCACTTGTTCCCGGTCTGGATGGCGCTTGCTGCAGGGGTCTTCGGCAGCACATTCGCGGTGTATGCATTGACGTTGTTTGCATTGCTTTCCGTGCTGTTCATGTACCGTCTGACGCTGGTGCTGACCGGATCGTCGCGGGCAGCACTGCTTGCAGGATTGCTGCTGGCACTCAATCCACTGCATGCCTTCTTTTCGAAATTTCCGGTCACTGAGGTGCCGACCTTGGCATTCTCATTGATAGGGTTCACCTATCTCGCGCTGTTCTGGCGTGCCGAGGAGGGCTCGCGCTACCGGCGCTGGCTGCTACTGTCGATGCTCAGCTTCGGCGCCCTGTTTGTGACCCGCATCAGCGGCTTCATGTACGTCCCGTTCCTGGTCGTCGTGGCGGTGGCGAGCGCCGCCAATGATGCGGATCGCATGCGCCGGAAATACATGCAGCTCTGGGTGCTGGGTGTGGCTGCGCTATATGCCGTGTCGGTGGCCTATGGATTGCGCTGGTCGCATCAGTACGCAACGGATATTTACCGTGCCTCCTTCGAGCGCCTTTTCCCTTCTCACTGGCAGATTGGGGTGGCTGCTCTGGTGGTGGCAGCGCTGATAGTCTGGTCCGGTCTGGCAGCATTGGCGCAAACAGGCATGCGCCCTCGCATCGACAGATTCATCATCAGGCCGTTACGTCGTGCCATCGCGCCCATTGTCCTGATCAGTCTCGCACTGGGGGTTTACAGGATCTACCAACTGGGCTGGACGACCCACTTTCAAGGCGACGTCTGGTTGGATACGCAATGGGGGCTGGCCGGCAGCGATTGGCGGGCCGTGAAGGCCAGCAGTCTGGCCGCATTTTTCGTCTACACAGGACCACTGCTGCCATTGGCTTTTCTTGGTCTTGTGTTGCGACGTCAGGATGAACCACGCATTGAGTTTCTGCGACTGTTCGCGGCAGGGTTCTTTGCCTATATCGTGCTGTTGCAATGGACGGTGCCTTACGGACCTTACTATGCCCGTTATCTGCTCAGCGAGGCCGTGCCATACATGCTGTTGTTCACCGTGGCGGCATGGGCGTGCATGCCGAAGAACGGTGTTCGCCGTATCCTGAATGCGGTTCTGGCGATCACCCTGATTTACGGCGCCACGGCAACTGCCGGTCAGCTGGGAAAGAATGAAGGCGAAGGGGTGTACCAGTCCCTGACGCAGTTGCTGGCGCCGGTCGATCAGAGCGACATCATCCTGCTCGATACGCTAGGGTTGGGAGCTGGCGTACCAGACAACAATGAACTCAAGACGCCGATTGTGTATACCTTTGGCTTTACTGCAGTCACGGTCAGTGAAGCCAGTCTCGCCAACCATGCATACATTGCTGCACTGAATGCACGCTACGATGACGTATTCCTGATTTCGCCGTCGGCGGTGACTCCCGCAGGCTATGACTCGATGGGCAGCACCCGGCTCCGGGTCAGCGCCTATGAATGGAACCACTCTTTTCCGCATCAGTTATTCATGCGCGAAGATGCGCGCCTGTACCTCTACCACCTGGTCAGGCCGGTCTTTCCGCTTGGGCATCCGGAAAGCTTCAAGGCACCCGGGGCCTGGAACGAGTGGTTGACGAGTGGCTGGAGCGAGCCGGAAATTGGCGGTGTATGGAGCAGCGGGACGCATGCCGAGATCACCATTGATCCGCGAGAGCTATCGCGCATCGCGCAGGGCATTCGCCTGAATTTCGAGGTGTATGGCCTGGTGACGGCAGACCACCCACACCAGCGTATTCAGGTGAGTGTCGACGGTATGGCCGCCGGTACGCATGTGGTGGACTATCCGAACAATCAGATGCAATTCGATGTCGTGGTTCCGGCCGCTGATATGACTTCGTCAAACGGGATACGTATCGCTTTTGACCTTCCCGATGCGGTAACTCCCCAGTCCCTCGGTATGAATAGTGATCCGCGCGTGCTGGGCATCCAGCTGCAGACGTTGACAGCATCGGCGCTTGATCCGGCCAGCCAGCTGTCATCACCGCTAGTCAGCGGAGCTGCCACCCACGCCGCACCCGATATACATAAATCGCATTGAGAACCAACACATGCTCAAGTGTTTCAAGGCTTACGACATACGTGGTCGCGTACCCGATGACCTCAATGAGGACATCGCCTATCGGATTGGCCGTGCATATGCCGAAATTCTGAAGCCACGCGACGTTGTGGTTGGTTACGACGTGCGCCTCGACAGCCCGATGCTCGCGGCGGCACTGACGCGCGGCATCAACGATGCCGGTTCCGCTGTCATCGATATCGGCTTGTGCGGAACCGAGGAGGTCTATTTCCAGACCGCGCATCGCAGTGTCGGCGGCGGCATCATGGTGACTGCCAGCCATAACCCGATGGACTACAACGGCATGAAGCTGGTGCGGGAAGACGCCAGGCCGATCAGTGGCGACACCGGGCTCGGAGACATCGAGCAGTTGGCGGAGTCAGGTGTGTTCGGACCCGTTGGTAGCGTCGGTTCCGCACGAATGGATGTCGACAAATCGGCGTACGTGGAGCACCTGCTCGGTTATATCGACCGCCACGTGTTGCGTCCGCTGAAGATCGTCGTCAATGCGGGTAATGGTGGTGCGGGCATCGTGATCGACAAGCTTGCACCGCACCTGCCGTTCGAGTTCATCCGCATTCATCACGAACCCGACGGCAGCTTTCCGCACGGCATACCCAATCCGCTGCTGCCGGATAACCGCGCAGCCACGGCTGAGGCGGTTCGCGCACACGGTGCCGACTTCGGCATTGCGTGGGATGGTGATTTCGATCGTTGCTTCTTTTTCGATGCCGAAGGCCGCTTCATCGAAGGTTATTACCTGGTTGGCCTGCTCGCTGCCCAGTTGCTGGAGAAGCATCCGGGCGGCCAGATCATCCACGATCCGCGACTGACCTGGAACACCATTGAAATGGTGCAGGAGGCGGGTGGCGTGCCGGTGCTGGGCAAAACCGGACATGCGTTCATCAAGGAGCGCATGCGCGCCGAAGATGCCGTCTACGGTGGTGAAATGAGTGCACACCACTATTTCCGTGATTTTTCCTATTGCGATTCAGGGATGATCCCGTGGCTTTTGATCGCCGAGCGTATCTGCCGCACCGGCATGCCGTTGGCCGAGATGGTCGAAGCACGCATGCAGGCCTATCCGTGCAGTGGCGAGATCAATTTCCATGTGAATGATGCCGCGAGGACGCTGGGTCGTATCCTGGATCACTACGTCGCGTACAACCCGGCTATCGACCGGACGGATGGACTGAGTCTGGAATTCCCGACATGGCGGTTCAATGTACGCTCGTCCAATACGGAGCCGCTGTTGAGGCTGAACGTGGAGGCGCGAGGCGAAACAGAACTCATGCACAACAAGACTGACGAACTACGTCGCCTTATTCAGGCCTGAATCTAAAAGCATCGCGCATATGCTGGCTTCATATCTGGTCGCTGCAAGGATGTAGATCACCAGGTAAAGTGTTCAGGTTTTGAGTTGATGCGGACACATTTGCTGGGCAATGATGCGTAGATACGGGCTGTGAAATGCGGTGCCCGATAAAGGGTCATCTGATCGCTTGCCTCCAGTAAGGGCCGAAGACAGGTGCTCCACGATTGTGCTCGGAGGCGCTATGTCCGGTTTAGGTCATTTCCTCGGCAGGATAGCTTCGAAAAAGCCAGGAAGGTCGCAGAATTTCTGCATCGCGACTATTGATCGAAGATGTAAACATGTACTGCCCAAGATCATATTTACGATTGGTTATTTCACCGATCATCGAATTGATTGCATGGTTATGCTTGACGTGTGGCGGAATATCGTGATGCACATTCGCGGTATAGAATATTTCAATATCGAATCCACAGTGTGCCAACAGCTGTGAGAGTTCGTGGCGGGTATATTCGCGATTATGGCGTCCATAGACCCCATATTTGGAATACTGATCATAGACATTCCGCCCCTCAATGAATGCAGAGACATTCTCCAGTCGTGCCGCATTGGGCGTGGTCAGCACTAGTCTGCCACCCGGCTTGAGCACGCGTTTCAATTCGAGCATGGCGTGCAGTGGGTCAAGAGTGAGGTGTTCCAGTACTTCGCAGAACAGAACGACGTCGAATGTATTCGCTTCGAAAGGGAGAGTGGCGAATTCAAGATTGGCATTGTGCCAGACCATGTCGATTTCTTCGGGAACTCCGTCGAACCCGGGAAATGAAACATGTTGTGTGGCTTGATGTTCCGGTCCTCCAAAATAATTGATCAGATCCATGTTCAACAACGGCCTGAATTTCTTGAATAGGAGTGTTGTGAAGTATGGGTTTGCGCCGATTTCAAGGGAGCGCCCGGCAGCGTGCTCGGGAACCAGGCCCAGCGTATGGATGAATCTCTCAAAATCAGCCTGTGCATACCCCACGAGTTCACCTTGACGCGAGCCGTCGATGCTCACGGATTCAAGGGCGGGAAGCAAATTTTCCCGGCTGTATCCGTGGGGAAGCGGCAGCGGCGGCTGAAAATCGCGTGGATCAATAAGTGAAGTGCCGTTTGACCTTGCAGCTGAACCGGTGGTCAGCGCCGTTTTGCTACGTACGAATCGATTCTTTACGGTATTTAAAAAACTCACGATACACCTCAACAGAGCATTGAAAGAAACAGGGCACAGTGCCGATTCGCGGGTAGCACTCAGAGTGAAGTCGTACCGTCAGTTAAGCTGTCAACATCATCAGGTTCGTAACCAGAACGATGGACTTCATATTACTGGAAGCGGATCTTGTGGAAGAACACGGATATGACACGCAAATCTCTGGTGCTGCTCTGTCGGGCATCAGGAAACTTGAACGCAAGCTGCAGTTTGGCAGAGTGGTCATTCGGGATGGGCAGGCTGATCACGGGCGAAGGAGTTTGCTTGCTGTATACAAATGCCTGATCCGGCCCTCCGTTTATTGACACGAGCATGCGCTGGGGGCCGGCCGGTAGATGTCCCTGCGCATAGATCAATACCTGGCTGGGTCGGGGGCTGCCCGGCCCGAGCGTGCAAGTAATCGAACTGTGCTGACCTTCGTTCCAGCGGCCTGTTGGTTCAGGCCCGCTGAAGCCGTCGGCCGCGCCCCACGGCAGGTAGCTGTTGCTTGAAAAGTCAAAGCCGTCCCAGCATTTGGCAGACTGGTACTTCTCGATTGCACAGCTACCGTCGACTACGACAAGTCCGCTGGCATAGACATGTTGACGGCAGGTGGTGATGTCCCACGGTTTGGCACCGACCGTGGTAATAAGGTATCCAACCTCGTTCGGGTACCGCACTCCCTTGCCCGTGATGAGATCTCGAGTGGCTCCGTCTTGCGGTGTTGCGAGCACACTGATCGAGAACAGATAGTCGTCTATCCACGGAAGACCCGCCAGGCCCACGACGTAATTCTTTTTACCTGCAATGGCTTCTACTTCTGTGTCGTGGAGTGCCGTGACTGCGCGCTCGATGGAGAGGAGGTGTCCAAGATCCTGGCCGTGAGGTGCAAGAGGCGAGGGAAAGCTCAGATGCATGCTGAGCGCTATCAGTAACGCCGGAGCAAGGTTGGCGACCACGTTTTTAGAACTCGTGTGGCTCGCGCTTCCCGATGATTCAGCGCGACGCATCACAAAGGAGCAAATCAGCAGCGCCAGATCGATGAAAAAGAGTGTCTGCAGTGCGAAAGCGTACTTGCGGCAGGCGTAGTCAGACCCCAAGCCCCACTTCAGTAACAGGATTTGCAACAAACATAAAATGCCTGTCGCTGCGCCGAAGCATGCGAAATATTTGTAGACAAGCAAGCGTTCGCCAAGATGCCCACGACCGCCAGCTAACCACCGCCAAGCCAGGGTCAGAGACAGTAGAATGACCACAGTTGCCAGCAGCGCCAGAGCTAATGGATTCTGCAGCAGCTGCAGAGGCAATGCTCCGTTGTTTACGCTTAGCTTACGCATTGCATTGAAAGCAGGATCGAGCACGATGCAGGCGCAACCCACCATAAGAGCGATGCCACCGCACAGAGCTGCATAAAGGCGTTTTGGGCGGCCTGCTTCCATGACGTCCAATGCGACAAGCAGCCCAAATGATCCGAACAGCTCTATGGCTGGCAGCAAATGTGTCCTCACTGCGATATGCAGGGCTGCCACGCAAACTGCGTAGCGGAGTAGCGCCGGTGTGCCATGCCGCTCCATCAGAAGCATCAGGACGTAGACCCAGACGCATAGTGCCTGGGCCACCAGCTCCGCGAACAGGAAACTGTGGATTACCTCCTGGCCAAACAACTCGGCATGCAGCCAGAGCTGGTTGAGCGCAAGCAGGGCACCGAAAGCCACTACAAAGATCACTGCATGTCGTTGCGGAAGGGTGGCCATGGCCAATGCAATCGCGGCCCAGAGACCATAGATCGACAGTAGCGTCACCAATTGCAAACCCATCAGAGGCGAGGAAAGAAAGTTCCCGAAGATTGCGGCCAACGCATGGCTGTAGTGAGGATAAGTGTTCATATCCCCAAGGTACGGCACGTTTTCTGGCAGGCCGAGGTGCTGACCAATGTAGGAGACCAAGGCATAGTGATGCGCTAGATCGATGCTGCCCGTGTACAACTTGCCGAAGTATTGAAAGACGAATGCGATGGCGCCGATGATGATCAGCGCACCGACAGTCGCCCTCCAGGCGGGCGCAATTGAGGGCAGCAAGAAGGACTCGTGAGGCTCAAGGCCGTTTCGTGACATGGACTGGGTTGCTCAGAGTTTGCTATTGATCAGTGCGGCGATTTCTTCGCCTTCACGAATGGCGTAATTCGTACCGCGGTCCTCCGGGTAGATCTGCGCCATGGTCGATACCCATGCGTTCTTGCAGGGCGTTTCCCGGCCCGGTACATAGCTGGAGTAATCGCGTTCGGTGACCGGCTGCGCGTAGTTGGCACGCCAGATTCGGTAATCGGCGAGCCAGCTGCGGTCGAAGTCGGGAAACATGCGTGTCAGGTGTTGCAGCGCGAAATCCAGGTATTGCTCGTCGGTGTAGGCCCAGACAGGATCCTCGACGGCAATGTAACGCGACAAGAAAACGATGTGCTTGCCGTTGTAATGCTCTGATTTGTCCAGATTGGTGTGTTCGATGACGCCTACAAAAGGAAACCCGGGGTCGTTGACATTAAGCCAGTAGGTGTCTGACAGGCTACGGTTCAACTCGAGTACGAGACAGATATTGCCGAGGTAACGCACGCGGCGTAGTGCTGCGGTCCACGCAGGATCGGCGTCGGCGAATATATTTGCGGTAATTGGAAGCGCCGGGGTGAACAGGAACTGGCGTCCATGGACCGTTCCCTCGCTGGTTTCCAGCGCGGCAACATTGTCGTTGGCCACGCTTGCGTGGGTGGCCTTGACTCCATATCTGATCTCTCCGCCAAGTCGTATAATCTCGTCAGCCATGGCTTGCGCCAGGGCACCGAAACCGCCACGAAAATACGCCAGCTGCTCGCCGCCCTTGGTATCACGGGTACTCCCGCGCAGTACGAGTTTCTTCCAGAACCACACTGCATTGACCGAATCGGCATAGACCGAGAATTTTGCGTTGATCAACGGTTCCCATACGACGCGAAAGACTTCTTTTCCACAAAGCGGTTCCAGCCATTCGCGAATGGTCAGATGTTCGATGGTCTTCCAGTCCTTGACCTTGCGGACCTGGAACACCAGCCACCCAAGGCGCAGCCGCCCGATCATGGAAAGTGCCGAGAATTTGAGCACATCCAGCGGACTGGACAGCCGCCAGATGCGTCCGTTGTAAAACATGCCTGTGCGGGAGGGCAGCGTCAGTATCTGATCCTGCAGATCAAGGCTCTCGACGAGCTTTGGCACGTACAGGTCGTTGTTGAACCAGTGGTGGTAAAACTTCTCGATCCGCACACCGTCGCGGAACTCGAAGATTCCGGCCAGGCCGCCGGGGGTATGATCCGCCTCGACGATCAGCACCTTGCGTCCCGCCCGGGAGAGATGAAGTGCTGCCGTGAGTCCGGTAAATCCGGCGCCGACGATCACAACGTCATGAAGGCTACTGGTGGTCATGGGGCTCCGATACGCTCGCTGAATCATGAAGCTGATTTTGAGATGCACGCGAAACACTGCGCACATTTTGAAAGAGTCGCCTGCTCACGAGCATGGCCACCACACCTGCCACTGTCGTGGGAAACCAGACGCTCAAGTGGGCAAGGATGGAAAGGCTTGCAGCCTGCGCATGCGAGCCACCAAGCATATCGATGGCAGCTGCGGCAGCCAGATGAAACGGACCGACATAACCTGGGGAAGACGGTACCAGCGTGGCAAGCGTCGCCATCGACATCAAAATTAACCCGGCCGAGGCGCTGAGCCCAAAGCCCATGCCACCAAGCAGGCAGACGTAGAGGCCGAGTTCACCGGACCAGACCAGCATGGAGAGCAGAAACAACATCAGTAGAGTCCGTGGCCTGGACATGTCACTGATGCGGGCGGCAAGTTCCGCTGCCACCCCAACGCCAGGCCTCAACCGGGCCAGCCGTCCAGCGGCGATGCGATCCGAAAACCCGAGAAGAAGCCGGGCGAGAATCGGGCTAGCGAAGATGATCAGGAGCAACGCAACGCTGCCGGCTAAAGACAACGTCGTTGCAATCTCATGTAGCCACTTCGGCATCACCGCAGCGCGATCGAGGGTCATGCCCAACGCCAAGCAGATCAGCAGAGTCAGCAGATCGACCAGGCGCTCGAGCAAAAGGCTCGCCGTTGCGGTGACACGGCTGATGCCAAGTGCTGCAGGAAACACTAGCGCCCGGACAATATCTCCCGCGCGCAGCGGCAACACATTATTGAGTGCGATCGAGCCAAGGAAGGGAGCCGCGCAGCCAAAGTTGGAAACCTTTCCACCCGCAGCGCGCAGCATTACCGCCCAGCGAATGATGCGCATGCAGTAACCGAAACCAAGTGATGCGACACCGATCACAAGGTATGCCCAGTCGAAATGCTCCAGAGCCAGCAGGAAGTCGTGCATGCTTACGTTGTGAAAGACGAAGACGAGACAGACGATCGAAACGGTTATTCCGATGGACTGCCTGATCCAGCGATTGCCCACCTTTGCGGGCGTTCCCAGAGCCCCGCCATTCGTCGAGACATCGGGGTCTAGTTTCTGTTCCATACGCACCATGGCCCCTTTCCGTCTTGCCACAGCTTCTCCAACAGTCGCTTGTCGCGCAGCGTATCGCATGGCTGCCAGAAGCCATGATGACGAAATGCCTGGAGTTCCCCATCTTTGGCCAGGTTTTCCAGCGGCGCCAACTCCCAGGACGTCTCGTCTCCAGCGATGTAGTCGATGGCGTTGGGTTCCAGGATAAAAAAGCCGCCGTTTATCCAGCCGATCTCATTGCTGGATTTTTCCACGAAACTGGTAACGTGGCCGCTTTCCGCTATGTTCAATATGCCGAAGCGACCCGGTGGTTGAACTGCTGCGACCGTAGCTAGCTTCCCGTGTTTGCGGTGGAAGTTCAATTCGCTGCCTATGTCTATGTCGGCGAGGCCATCACCGTAGGTAAGGCAAAAGGTTTCGCCTCCCAGATACGGCCGCACACGTTTCAGCCGACCCCCTGTCATCGTTTCCATGCCGGTATCTATCAGAGTTACCTTCCAGTCCTCGGCCTGTGAATTGATGATCTGGGTGTCGCCCGACTGCAGGTTGATGTGCATGTCAGCCGTGTGGCGGTAGTAATGGGAGAAGAATTCCTTGATCACGTAACCTTTGTAACCGAGGCAGACGATGAATTCCTTGATCCCGTGGTGGCTATAGGTTTTCATAATGTGCCAAAGCAACGGGCGGCCACCAATTTCCACCATCGGCTTAGGTTTCTGATCGGATTCTTCCGCGATGCGAGTGCCAAGCCCACCGGCAAGGATTACAGCTTTCATGAAGTTCCCTCAGAGCCTGAGTTCAGTTGGGTCGAAGTTGAGACTCTCTTCGATGATGGCGACAGGTTCATGGCGCAAGATTTTATATATTCTCAGCAGATATTCGCCGAGAATACCCAACAGCAATGATTGAAAGCCGATGCCGAAAAGGATAAGGATGTGCACACTTGCCAATCCGCGTGGCAATTCGGGATGGAACAGCTTGAGGAAGACATAGTAGATGGTGCCGAGAATGCTCACGCCCAAAATCAGCAGCCCTGCAACCGAAGCCAGCCGCAGCGGGACCACGGAGTGGTTAAATACACCCGTCAAACCCAATCGAACCAGTTGCCCCAGTCCAAACTTGCTGGATCCGGCATGGCGCGCAGCGCGATCGTAGGGAATGCCGCACTGGTTGAAACCCATGCTGGCGATGATGCCGCGCAGATATGGTTCGGAAGAACGAAATTGGGTCAAGGTGGTGATCACCTTACGGTCAAGCAACCGAAAATCGCCGGCCTCTCGGGGTACAGGGTGTTCGCTGATCTTGTCGATCACCCAGTAACCCAGACGCCGGAATTTTTTCAGCAGGAAGCTTTCCGGTCGGCTGCGCCGTACCCCGTAAATCACGTGAAAGCCATGCTTCCAGAGAGCAAAAAACTGTTCGAGCAGCTCTGGAGGGTCCTGGAGATCGGCGTCGAGCTGCAACACGGCGTCACCCCGCGTGTGCATGTAATTGGCAAGGATCGAACGCTGGAAACCAAAGTTCTTCGAGAATCTGACTGCTCGTACACGCGGATCATGCAGTGCAAGCTCCGTGAGCTTTTCCCAGGTCGTGTCGCTGGAATGATTGTCGGTGAATACAAACTCCAGTTCACAACGATCTGCCATGCGACCGCCCAACGTCATCAGGCGGCCATGCAGCGCATCCAGGTTCTGGGCTTCGTTCAACACTGGAATGGTGATGGAAATCAAGGGAAGGTCGGACATATTTGTCAGTCAACATTTATGGAGTGGCGTGATTGTTCGACTGCGTCGCGTAGTCCGTGTTCGAAGCTCAATACGGGATGCCAGCCAGCTTGCGCACGCAATGAGGAAGGATCGCCCACAAGGTATGGCGTGTCGTCTGCCCGCAGAGGCAACGCACCGAATGCAAGGAGATGTTGGGGCACATGCATTATATCTGCAACGTTGCGGGCGAACGTCTCCACGCTGTGTCCCTCACCGGTACACAGGTTGAACGCACCAGTCGTTATCCTTCCATCAAGTAGTGCAAGTGTGATCTTCCACAAGCCGGAGCAAACATCGTCGACGTGGATAAAATCTCTGATTTGTTTGCCCGCGGAAAGCTCGGCCCGTTGACCGCGTTGCAGTTGAGTGACTAGGGACGGCAGCAACCGATGTTGTGCTTCACCTGGGCCATAGGCGTTGAATATTCGCAGGTTGGCGGCTGGAATGCACAATTGGTTTGCAGCAGCGAGAGCGAGCAAACCACCTGCGGCTTTGCTGGCACCGTAAAGTTTGCGGTATTCAAGAGTTGCGTTTTCGGAGAGTGCCTCGCTGCCCTGTGGTGGAAGGTATTCTGCACTGCTACCGGCAATTACTACGGCGCGCGCGCCGTGATCCTGCGCCAATTGCACGATCTGTGCAGGGAGCAAGGTGTTGATCGAGATCAGATCCCTCAGATCGCGATCGGAGGGATGTACGCCTGCGGCTGCAAGGTGGATGACAGCATCGAAAGAAACTCCCTGCAAGGCCTGTGAGATTGCAGAGAGATCGAGTTCCGGGGCGATGATGCTTTCGATCCCCGCACCAGCACACGGCCGCCGCCCAAGGGCAATAACGGTGACGCCTTTGTTATCGACCAGCCATCGAATCAACCGTTTACCGATGAATCCTGTGCCGCCTGTAACCAGGACTCGACGAATACTCTCAAACATGAATCTGCGCCAGGGCCTGACGCCAGCGCTGAAGCTGATCGCTCGCGAGATCCTCAGCTGACTCCGGATTCGCGTAAAAGTCTCGATACCATGCACCGGTTTCACGAACTACCTGAGCCGTATCCCATGGTGTTTTCCAGCCCATGACGTTACGTGCCAGCGAACTATCCAGCGTCAAGGTGCCGGCTTCCGGTAGCGGGTTCTCCATATATTCAAGCGCGGGGCGACTCCATGTTTCGCACAGCAGTTCGAGAACCTCTCGTACGGTATATGGACGAGAGTCATGCGGCCCGAGATTCCAGGCGCGGGCGTAGTGTTTGGGAGCTACAAGCAACCCGGAAAGCAGCATGAGATAGCCCTGAACCAACGCCAGTACATGTTGCCAGGGACGAATCGCATCCGGATAACGCAATGTCAGAGTGGTGTTGTGCGTCAATGCCCGAGCAAAATCGGGAACCAGGCGATCCTCCGACCAGTCGCCACCACCAATGATGTTGCCGCCGCGCGCTGTCGCAATGGTCAACTTGCCGTCCGTCGCGTCAACGTACGCGTGCGTATAGCTTTGAATGACCATTTCGGCTGCTGCTTTTGATGCACTGTAAGGATCTTTGCCGCCAAGCCGATCGTTTTCACGATAAGGCCATGGCCATTCCCGATTCTGGTAGACCTTGTCCGTAGTGATGCAGACCACGGCACGTACGGACGGCGTCTGTCGCGCAGCTTCCAGTACGTGCGCCGTGCCCATCACGTTAGTGGCAAAGGTAGATACCGGTTCACGATAAGAGCGTCGTACCAGCGGCTGTGCCGCCAGATGCAATACGGCTTCCGGTCTGGCCTCGGCGAATACGTCGTGCACCCGACCGTAATCGCAGATGTCTCCAATCTCCGAACGAATTTCATGACTGAGTCCGAGGGCGGCAAAAAGCGACGGGTCAGTTTCGGGCTCCAGCGCGAGGCCGGTGATTTCGGCACCAATGGCATGCAACCATTGGCATGCCCAGCTACCGGTGAAACCGGTGTGGCCTGTAACCAGGATACGTTTTCCTGTGAGATGCTTCTCGAATGCAAGCAATTTGCTCGCGGAGATGGGGGACTCTTTCACCGGTATCCTTCCATTAAAGAGCGGCTGGATTCAATTCTGAAGTGCGGCATTATATCCCGTGGAGTACTGCGTCAGGCGCGTCCGTGAACATCCCCAAGCCGCACGATACCGTCTTCACAAAGTGGCAGCCGGATGGTTCCCTGGTCAGCTCCAGTGGCAGCTTGCCGATGATGTGGCACTTGGCGCTAGCTGCCAAAGCGAGATCCAGGGGAGGCGAATGCGCTCCCGCTCATCCAGAGATGGGCCTGTCTGATACGGTTGTGGTCGCAGATGATGCTCGGACGAAGCGCGTCCGAGCATGGGCGGGATGCCATCCAGGCTGTTTGAGTCATTTGGTGAGTAGGCGGTCAAGCAGCGCCACCGAGTTTGGTCACGATAATTCCGAACGAGGTGGACAAGTAAGGGCCGATCATCAACCGCAAATGAGGGTCGTGCGTGTATGGCGGTTCATCCACAACGAGGTCAGCTGGACCTTGCCCCACCTTGAAATCCAGAGGTTCGACATGGCAGCCTTTCTTGGTGAGTCTGGTGACGAGCTCTTTGAGATCGGATTTTCTGAAGATGACGGAGTTGCCGTCCACCAGCGTCTCTGTTTCAGAGGACAGGTTATATTCGGTTGTGTGCACTGCAACGCCGCCAGGTTTGAGGCAGTCCACCATCCGTTCCATGAATGTGATGGCTTTTTCCAGGCTCCCCACATGTTCGATGGCACAGGATGACCAAACGAAGTCGAATCCGGCAAGCTCGGATGGCACGTGATTCATGTCGACCGTCCTGAAGTTCACGCGCTGCTGGAAGACATCCTTGTCGCAGATATCGCGAGTGTTGAGGCGTGAGACGTCGGCTGAATGCTGATTCGATTCCACCCAGCCGGCCGATGCCGCTGAGTCGAGATCAAGATCCGTGGCCACGATGGTGCATCCCATCTTTGCGAAGAGCGCAATGAGCGGTTCCTGCCCGACTGCGAATCCGAGGCCTCGTCGCCCTTCAACCAGCATGTCGCGCTCGGAGAGGGCCTGGGCGATGAAGCACCACTCCCAGATCTTGCGGTGCATTTGCCCAACACGTTCCTTGATCTGGCTGCACCAACCTGCAAATTCCGGGCTTTCCAGCTGACGCTGCCTGCAGACATTCGATCCGAGCATGAGCATACCTCTTGGTTTGATTAGGCTTAAAACATCAATTTCTTCGTTGCTCGATGTGCTGCAGACGCAGGTCGATCCGCTCAAGAAGCTTTCGGTTGGTGGCAATGAGGTCGCCAATGACACCCATCATGAAAAGCAGCAGACCAACAATGATGCACAGGGCGCAGAAGATCACGGACTGCACGTGACCTTCGCCGTCGTTTTCGAACATAAACCACAGGAAGCGTACGCCGGCGATCAATCCGGCAAACGTGAAAATGAGGCCGAAGAAAGCAAAGAACTTGAGCGGCTTGTAGATCACGAACACGCGCAGGATCGTGACGAGCGAGCGCTTCACGTAGCTGGAAATGCTTTTCACCAGTCGCGACGGTCGCAGGTCGGCATTGGTGCGGATCGGCACGGAGACCACCCGCATATTGCTCTGGCCGGCCTGGATGATCGTTTCCAGCGTATAGGTGTAGGCATTGAACACGTTGAGCCGCATCGCGGCCTCGCGCGATATGGCGCGGAATCCGCTGGGGGCATCGGCCACCTCGGTGCGGCTGGCAACGCGTACCGCCCAGCTGCCCAGGTGCTGCAACTTCTTCTTGATCCATGAAAAGTGTTCGGTCTCGCTGATCGGGCGCGCGCCAATCACGATCTCGGCATTACCGGCAAGAATGGGGGCTGTCAGTTTCGGGATATCGGCACCGTTGTACTGGTTGTCGGCATCGGTATTGACGATCACATCGGCGCCCAGCTTCAGGCAGGCATTGATGCCAGTCATGAAAGCCTCGGCCAGGCCACGATTCACTGGATGACGCACAACGTGATGGACGCCGTTCTGACGGGCGATGTCTGCCGTGTTGTCGGTCGAGCCGTCGTCGATGATCAGCCATTCGACCGTGCTGAACCCCTCGACCTCACGCGGGAGCTCCGCGAGGGCAATGGCCAGGGTCTCGGCCTCGTTGAGGCAGGGGATCTGGATGATGAGTTTCATGAGGCCATGTTCCTTGTGCGCAGGACTGTCGAACTACATTCGCGCAGAAGCGCTTTCATTGATTTTTCAGCAGGATTTGAAGGACAGGAATCTGCTGCTGCTTCGATAACCTTCATGTGGTCGTCACCTTTACCGTCTGAGCGCCCTCAATCCGGTCGGCCATGCTTACTGAAGCGCAGTGTGGCAACGCTCCCTCCCATCAGATTGATCAGATCTCCCAGCGTCGTGGCAATACGCAGCGCAATAACCAATAGCACGATTTGTGCGGCGGGCAGCGCACCGATTAGCCAGGTGCTGAGGATGGCTTCACGGATGCCCAGTCCAGCGGGTGCACCTGGAGCGATGAAGCCCAGGATCCAGCTGCTGGCGAAGGCCCCGATCAGAAAGATCATGTTTGGTGTCGATGCTATACCTGCCAGCAATGCGTGTGTAACTAGCCACAGGCCACCACCGACCAGGCAGAAATTGGTTGCATACATGGCATAGCAAGCGATTACCGTGGTTGCACTCAAGTGCAGCCTGGGCGGCACATAGTCCTGTTCGCCTCGCTTGCTCGCACGGTAGTGCGCCAGCAAGGAAGCAAGACGCGGCGCCAGCAGCAATGCGACGGCTGCGCCCAGCGTCACCGCGATCAGCAGCGGCAGGCGATACTCCGCAAGCTTCCATTGCGACAGTGCTGCCGGCGGCGTCCACAACACGGTCAGCGCGCTGATATGTGCACAGGCGACCAGCATCAGCAGCATTTCGTAGGCCACCGAAAACAGTGCCGCTGGCAGTTGCACGCCGGCGCCACGTGCCAGCGCGATACGACCGATGTGCTGGGCGACATTGCCGGGCAGATATTTGCCAAACTGGGTAGTGGCGAGGATGGGGAGCATGCGGCGATAACTGACCCGTTGATCCATGGCACGCAACAGCCAGGTCCACGCGATGGCGGTGGTGGGAATCAGCAGGACGTACAGTGCCGTCAATGCCGCTGTCGCGAGCAGTACGTTGCTATCCAGCAAGCCTGATAAATCCTTGCCGGCCAGCGCACGGTGCGCGTATAGCACGAAGTAAATACCTGCGCCGAGTGCCAGTAGCAGGCCCAGCCAGCGCACCAGTTGCCTGGTCATCTTGCGCGTGCTCGCAGCAGGTAGCCATTGCCCAGAGGTAGCCTGCGTGTCATTGCCTGGGCGGCAAATGCACCGCGCAGTGCCAGCTGGCCAGGCAGTGAACGCATCATCGGATACCAGTGCAAGACGTGGTTGCGTTCTACGCCGCTACGGTTGCTGCTGGCCTGATGATCGAGGGTACTCCTGGTTTCGGGGAGTTGGCGCCTGATCCCGCGTGCTTGCATCTGCTCGGTGAGATTGCCGAGGGGAAAGCCGAAACATTCAATTTGCTCGATTTCCAGGCCAGCTCCTGTCACCACGCGAATCAGGTCCTGTTTTCGATAGCGTCGATAGTGACCTGCCCATTCGTCGGCAGCGCTCCACAGTCGCGGGTGCGCAGGTACTGACATCAACAAGGTTCCACCAGGCGCCAGCCACGAGGCCCATTGCTTCATGGTGTCGACATCGTCCTCGATGTGCTCGAGTACCTCGAAGGCCATTACAAGCGGGAAACGGCCTGTCCATGAGGCTTCCGGTGTGTCATGCACATCGATGGAGTGACCGGTTTTCCTGGTGAGGCGATCGATCAGTTCGCGCGCCTGCGGCGAGGTTTCCAGCGCCTCGCAGCGAAAGCCACGCACAGCGAGTTCCTGGAGGAGCATGCCTGCGCCACAACCTATCTCGATGACGTCGCAAGGGTGCATATCACGTAACTGGCGCAGGATACGCTGACGGCGAAGCAGGTAGCGTGGTGCTGGTACCCAACCTTCCTCGGGGGCAGCAGGGCCAAGTAGCGGCAGGTTTTCCATGGGTCAGGATTCCAGCCCGAGGTGGCTTGTTATCAGGGCAGCGCATTGCCGGCCAATCGCTTTGCTGTCGAGCTTGTCCTGAAGCGCTGTATGGCAGTGCATGGGGTAGTGATCCTGTCTGGCGAAGTCGCGAACTGCCTCGGCCAGTGCGGCCGGGTCGGCTGGCGGGATCAGTTGGGCGCAACGGGAGGAATTATCGAACATCTCGCGAATGGCGGGGGAGTCTCGCGTGATCAAGGGACGGCCCATGGCGACGATCTGGAAGATCTTGTTGGGAATCACGCTGGCTGCCTTTTCCGAGGTGCCGAAAATACCAAGGCATACATCGGCTGCTGCAATGCGGCGTGGCAGTTGCTTGTAGTCCACCCAGGTATCCCAGAGAAGTTTTGGCAGGGGTTGTTCAGCAAGCAAGGCCTTGATGCGATCTGTCTCTTGCCCTGTGCCAATCAACTGCCACTCAATAGGTTCATCACGGGTGAGGCGGGCAGCGTGCACGATGGTCTCGATACCGTGCAGTGGAATGAATTGGCCGTAAAACAGCACGCGCAGGCTGGATGAGCCGACGGCGGCCCGAGTGCCGATCGTTTCGATGGGTTCTGCGTGAAAACACTCCGTTTCGGCGCCCACCCAGACTGCACCGGCACTCCCTGGAGCGAGGTTGAACAGTGTTTCGATACGACGTGCGTGTGTCTGCGTGTCGAGAAAGACAAGATCTGCACGGCGCAATGCAAATCCTTCCAGCGCATGTAGAAGTCGCGCGGCCAGACTGCCACGACGAACCAGTCGCCTGTCCTCCACGATGGTGTCGTAGAGCGACATGAACATGTCCCAGACCAACGGTATGCCGCGCCATCTGGCGATCGGTGCAGCAACCAGAATATCCAGGATGCCGGGAAAGCCGATCAGCACGACATCAGGTCGCGGTGCACGTCCAAGTTGCCAGGCCAGCCGTGGGTAAGAAAACAGCCAGCGCAGCCCGATGCCGAGCCGATGCCGGAGGCCCCGCACCTGGGATTTGTCAGTCACACCGCGCCATATGTCGGCGCGACATTCCTCTACCTTGACACCTGTGGAGCGAAGGCCATCAAGCAAGATGCGTGCACGAGGTTTGCCGGTGTCATAGGTGCCCCAGCAGAGAATGCGCATGATTTCAGTATCGGGCATCAATCGACATTTCGCCCTGATCTTCAGCCAATGGCTTGTTCCAGCTCAGGGATCAGCTTGAACAGATCTCCCACCAAGCCAAAATCAGCGATCTCGAAAATCGGCGCCTCGCCATCCCTGTTGATCGCCACGATGGTGCCGGCGTCCTTGATGCCGGTGAGGTGCTGGATCGCGCCGGAGATGCCAATCGCCATGTACAGCTCGGGAGCAATGATCTTGCCGGTCTGGCCGACCTGCATCTCGCTGGGCACGTAGCCGGCGTCGACGGCGGCGCGCGAAGCGCCGACGGCGGCGCCGATCTTGTCGGCGAACTTGTAGATGATGTCGAAGTTCTCCTTCGAGCCGACGCCACGGCCGCCGGAGACGACCTTGCTGGCGCTTTGCAGGTCCGGGCGATCGCTGCTGCCCTGCTTCAGTTCGACGAAGCGGGTATGCGTGGGCAGTGCCGCGTCGATGGTCAGTGCCTCGATCGGCGCGCTGCTGGCACCGTTGCCCGCAGCCGGCCATGAGGCGGAACGGATCGTGGCGACCACGGTGTGACCGGCGTCGGCCTCGACCGTGATGATCGCGTTGCCGGCGTAGATCGGGCGCTTGAAGGTATGCGCGGCTTCGACGCTCATCACGTCGCTGACCTGGGCCACGCCGAGCAGGGCGGCAACGCGCGGGGCGACGTCCTTGCCGAACGTGGTGGATGGCACGAACACGTGGCTGTAGCCGGTGGCCGCCTTGGCGATCTGCGGGGCCAGCACGGCGGCCAACGGATGTGCATTCTCGGGACGTGCGACGGTGAGCACGCGGCTCACGCCGTCGATCTTCGCGGCGTCGGCGGCGATCGCCTCCGGTGCGTCGGACAGCACCAGCACGTCGATGGCTTCGGGTTTCACGGCGGCGGCGGCGCTCACGGCGCGCGCGGTGGAGGAGTTGAGTTTGCCGCCCAGGTGTTCGGCAATGACGAGAATCTTGCTCATATGTGTCTCCGAAGCTCAGTGTGTAGGAGCCCACCCTGTGGGCGATGCTCTTGGGTGGCGTCGCGAAAAGCATCGCCCACAGGGTGGGCTCCTACAGGAATAGGGGTTACAGCAAACCTTTCTGCTTCAGCGCCGCGACCAGTTCGGCGGCATCCTTCACTATCACGCCCTTGCTGCGCTTGGCCGGCGCGGCATAGTGCGTGGTCTTCAGGTGATCGTGCGCCTCGACGCCGAGCGAGCCGAATTCGACCGTGTCGATCGGCTTGGACTTGGCTTTCATGATGTCCGGCAGCTTGATGAAGCGCGGTTCATTGAGGCGCAAGTCGGTGGTGATCACCGCCGGCAGCTCCGCCTCGATCACTTCGAGGCCGGCGTCGACTTCGCGGGTCACCGTGGCTTTGCCGTCGGCGATCTCGACCTGGCTGGCGAAGGTGGCCTGCGGACGCTCCCACAGCGCAGCCAGCATCTGGCCGGTCTGGTTGGCGTCATCGTCGATCGCCTGCTTGCCCAGAATGACCAGTCCCGGCTGTTCCTTCTCGATCAACTTGAGGAAGACGCGGGCGGCAGTCAGCGGCTGCACGGCGTCGGTGGTGACGACGTGGATCGCGCGGTTCGCGCCCATCGCCAGGCCGTTGCGCAGGTGCGCGGTGAGATCGGCCGGGCCGATGCCGACTACGATGACTTCCGTGGCGACACCCTTCTCGCGCAGGCGCAGCGCCTCTTCCAGCGCGATGTCGTCGAACGGGTTGGCGGACAGCTTCACGCCATCGGTCACCACGCCGCTGCCGTCGGGCTTGACCTGGATGCGTACGTTGTAATCCACGACGCGTTTGTAGCCGACCAGAATTTTCATCAACGATTCCTTTTGCGGATCCGCGGAAGTACACGCAGTAATGAGAGAATGGGCCATTCTAACCGAACCGATGCCATGACCCGAAAATTGCCCGTGGGATCTGCTGCTCCATGACGGGGTTTTCAACCGCCGAAACCTGCGCGGTGATCGTCAGCTATCACCCCGAGCCGGCCTTGATTACAAGCCTGGTTGGTGTCGTGGCACCGCAGGTAGGTGCGGTGGTCGTGGTCGACAATGCCAGCGATGGTGACTGGCAGGCGGCACTGGGCCTGGCCCTGTCGGGCCATGGTGGGACCTTGCTGGGTCTGTCGCGGAACATCGGGCTGGCGGCTGCGCAGAACCTCGGAATCGACTGGGCCCGTTCGAACGGATACCGCTGCGTTCTGCTGCTGGATCAGGACAGCGAACCGGGTGAAGGCATGGTGGTGTCATTGTTGCAGGCGCTGCAGACGCTGGCGGCGACGAGCCGGGTAGCGGCGGTGGGGCCACGCTTCCACGACCGGCGTGAGGATCGCGATGCACCCTTCGTGCGCATCCGCTTCCCGCTGAATCGCAAGCTGTGGTGCGCCGCGGACTCGCAATCCATCGCTTGCGACTTCCTGATCAGCTCGGGTGCGCTGATTCCGCTGGATGTGCTCGATTCGGTCGGGCCGATGAATGCGGGCCTGTTCATCGACAACGTCGACCTAGAGTGGGGTTTCCGCGCGCGGGCGCAGGGTTATGCGCTGTACGGCGTGTGCGCGGCGACGATGCATCACCGGCTGGGTGATGCCCGTCGTGCGCTTCCCTTCGGCGGCCAGGTCGTGGTACATGGGCCGCTGCGGCTGTACTACATGATGCGCAACCGCTTGCTGCTGTACCGGATGCCGCATACGCCGCGCGTGTGGGTTGCCCAGGACATCCCGCGTGTGCTGGGCAAACTGTTCCTGTTCGGCGTGTTGATCGGGCCGCGGCCGCGCAACCTGCGCTGCATGTTGCGCGGCCTGTGGGATGGCCTGCATGGTCGCGACGGTGTTTGTCCGGCCGGGCTGCTGCCGTAGCCAGCCCGGGAATCCAGCCCGGGCTGATTGATCGCCAGCTACAAACTCTAGTTACAGATTCTGGTAATTCGGTCCCGAGCCGCCTTCCGGCGTGACCCAGGTGATGATCTCGTACGGGTCCTTGATGTCGCAGGTCTTGCAATGCACGCAATTGGCGGCGTTGATCTGCAGGCGCTTGCTGGCCTCGTCTTGCACGATCTCGTAGACACTGGCGGGGCAGAAGCGGGTGCACGGATTGCCGTATTCGGTGGTGCACTGGTCGATGCAGATGTTGGTGTCGGCCACATGCAGGTGGATCGGCTGGTCCTCGTCGTGCTCGGTGGCGGCGAAGTAGACGCCGGCGAGGCGGTCGCGCGGCGCCAGGGTGCGCTGCACGTAGTCGCGTTTCGGCTCCTCCTGCGCGCCGAGCTTATGCAGCGACGACCAGTCGGCCTTGTTCTTCAGCGTCCACGGCGAGATGCCGCCGGTGACGGTTTCCCACGCGGCATTCAGCATGCCAAACCACAGACCCTTCTTGAACGCGGGCTTGATGTTGCGCACCTTCTTCAGCTCGACCATCACGTCCGAGCCGCGCAGTTTGGCATCGAAGCCGGCCGGCTTGAGGTCATTCGCCACGAGGTGTTCGGCGGCGAGCATGCCGCTCCTGATCGCCTGATGCGTACCCTTGATCTTGGGCACGTTAAGCAGGCCGGCGGTGTCACCGATCAGCAGCGCGCCAGGCATCTCGGTTTTCGGCAGCGATTGGTAACCGCCGGTGACGATCGCGCGCGCGCCCGCGGAGAGGATCGTGCCGCCGTCCAGCAGCGGTTTCATCATAGGGTGGTTCTTCCACTGCTGGAACGCTTCCCATGGCTGGTAGTTCGGGTCGCTGTAGTCGAGCCCGCTGACGTAGCCGAGTGCGATGCGGTCCTTGTCCAGGTGATACAGGAAACTGCCACCGTAAGTATGCGTGTCCGCCGGCCAGCCGAAGCTGTGCACGATCTTGCCCGGCGTGACGCGTCCGGCCGGCAGCTGCCACAGTTCCTTGATGCCGATCGAGTAGCCCTGCGGGTCGCTGTCGGCGTCGAGCTTGAAGCGCTTGATTAGCTGCTTGGTCAGGCTGCCGCGGGCGCCTTCGGCCAGCACGGTGACCTTCGCCTTGATGTCGATGCCTTCGATGTAGCCGGGCTTGTGTGTGCCGTCCTTGGCCACGCCCATGTCGCCGATGCGCACGCCAGCGACCGAACCATCCTCGTTATATAGGGTGTCGGCGGCGGCGAAGCCGGGGAACACGTCCACACCCAGCGCTTCGGCTTGCGGTGCCAGCCACGCGCACATCGCGCCCAGCGAGACGATGAAGTTGCCGTGGTTGTGCATGCCCGGCGGCACCGGCAGCTTGCGCCCGCCGGTTTTCGACAGCAGCCAGAACTCGTCCTCGCCAGCCGGCACGCAAATAGGTGGTGGCCGGTCGCGCCAGCCGGGCAGCAGCGCATCCAGCGGCTGCGGCTCGATCACCGCGCCGGAGAGGATCTGCGCGCCGATGGTCGAGGCTTTTTCGATGACGCATACCGACACGTCCGGCTTGAGCTGCTTCAGGCGGATCGCGAACGACAGGCCGGCGGGGCCGGCACCGACGACGACGACGTCATATTCCATGGTTTCGCGTTCGCTCATGGCGGACTCCATCAGGCAGTATGGGCTGGCGCAGGCAACTGCCGTGCGTGGCGGTATGGATCAGACTGGCATTGTCCGGTTTCGCGTGCCGCGCGGCAACGCGCTGCGTTGCCGCTTGCAATCATTTAACCAGGCACGGCGATAATCGGCCCCACCTGCAAGGAGCGTTCATGAATTCGATGCCGCCGATCGCCGATCTCGACCTGCGCCGTGCCCCCTTGTGGCAGTTGCTGCACTGGCTGGCGGTGGGGCGGGTGCAACCGCAGGCGCTGGCGGACGCCTACCAGCAGGCGATCGAGCGGATCAATCCCGAGCTCAATGCCTATGTCGATCAGCGTTCGGGCCTGCTGCAGGAGCAGGCGCATATGGCCGACCGACGCCGTCGTGATGGTGTGATCGGGCGGCTCGACGGCATCCCGCTGGCGCTGAAGGACAATTTCGACATGGCCGGCTGGCCGACCCGCGTCGGCCTGCCGGGGCGTGAGCGTCCGGCGCAGGAGGACGCCCATGTGGTGGCACGGTTACGCGCGTCCGGCGCGGTGCTGGTCGGCAAGACCAATATGGATGAGGGCGCGCTGGGCGCGGCGACCGACAACCCGCATTTCGGCGCGACCCACAATCCGCATCGTCACGGTTACAGCGCCGGTGGTTCTTCCGGCGGCGCAGCGGCGGCGGTGGCGGCGGGGCTGGCGGTGGCGGCGGTCGGTTCGGACAGTCTAGGCTCGATCCGCATCCCGGCCAGCTATTGCGGCGTGTATGCGCTGAAGCCGACCCATGGTGAGATCTCCGCGCGCGGCCTGGTGCCGGCAGCACGACGGCTCGATGCGGTCGGCCTGCTGGCGCGCAGCGCCGAAGACCTCACCGTGTTGCTGCAGGTGTTGGCCGGTTACGACGCCGACGATGCGCGCTCGCGCCGGCGCCGGGTGGCGTTTGCGTTGCCGGATTGGGAGCCGGGCAACCTGCGCACGGGCCTGCTGCCGGATCTGGCGGCGCTTGGCGTGCAGCCGGCGGTGATCGAGGTGTTCGAGGCGGCGCTGGCAAAACTGCCGCATGCGCTGGGCGACCGGCGCCGGGTGGATTTCGCCGACTGGGATTTTGCGCGTACGCGTCGCGCCGGCCTGTTGCTGATGGAGGCCGAGATGCTTGGCACGTTCGCCACCGATCTGGCGAATACCGAACGCCCGGTATCCACGCGCTTCCGCAAACTGCTCGGTTACGCGGCGGGCAAGAGCGCCGCCGACTATGCCGTGGCCGATCGTGTGCTCGATGCAGCCACCCTGAAAATGCGCCGGTTGTTCGCCCAGGTCGATGTGCTGGTGTTGCCGACCACACCGCAGGGCGCGTTTCCGCTGGATGGCCCGGTCCCCGATTCGCAGGCCGACCTGACCAGCTTCGCCAGCCTGGCTGGCTGCCCGGCCGTCAGCCTGCCGATGGGTACCTTGCCGGATGGCCTGCCGATCGGCCTGCAGCTGGTCGGCGCGCGTGGTTCCGATCTGCGCCTGCTTGAACTGGCCGCGGTGTGTGCGGCGACGCTGGATGTCGAGCCGACGTATCCGGTCATTGCCTGATCGAGAGGCGCTGCGCCGCCGCCATCGCTTGGATTGCCTGGGTCCGGCGGCGATAATGCAGGTCTTTCCCCGCAAGGCAGTCCCGCGATGACCGAGAAGACCGTACTCAACGCCACCCATCGTGCGCTTGGCGCGCGCATGGTCGATTTCGGCGGTTGGGACATGCCGATCAACTACGGCTCGCAGATCGAGGAGCATCACGCGGTGCGCCGCGATGCCGGCATGTTCGATGTCTCGCACATGACGGTGGTTGACCTGCACGGTGCGCGCACGCGCGAGTTTCTGCGCCACCTGCTGGCCAACAGCGTCGACAAGCTGAAGCTCACCGGCAAGGCGCTTTACTCGTGCATGCTGAACGAGCAGGGCGGCGTGATCGACGACCTGATCGTCTATTTCTTCGACGAGGCGCATTTCCGGCTGGTGGTGAATGCGTCCACGCGGGAGAAGGATCTGGCCTGGATCGGACAGCAGGCACAGGCGTTCGGCGTGGAAGTGAAGGAGCGCCCGGACTTCGCGATGATCGCGGTGCAGGGCCCGAATGCGCGCGCGAAGATGCTTGGCCTGCTGCATGAGGTCGATCGCCCGCGCATCGAAAAGCTTGGCAAGTTCGCTGCCGCCGCTGCGCAGGGTCCGCATGGCATGCCGCTGTTCGTCGCGCGCACCGGCTACACCGGCGAGGATGGTTTCGAGATCATCGTGCCGAACGAGCATGCCGTTGCCTTGTGGGAGTCACTGGCCGCCGTCGGCGTGGCGCCGGCCGGTCTGGGTGCACGCGACACGCTGCGCCTGGAAGCGGGCATGAACCTGTATGGCCAGGACATGGACGAGACGGTTTCGCCGTGGGAGGCGAACCTGGGTTGGACGATCGCGCTGGACGAAGGTCGCGCCTTCATCGGTCGCACCGCACTGGAGCAGCAGAAGGCTGCCGGTGTGCCACGCGTGATGGTCGGGCTGGTGCTGGACGACAAGGGTGTGCTGCGCCACGGCCAGAAGGTGCTGACCGCGAACGGCGAGGGCGAGATCCTTTCCGGCAGTTTTGCGCCCACCCTCAACAAGGCGGTGGCGTTTGCGCGCATTCCGGCGGGCATGGCCGGCGACGTGCGGGTCGACATCCGCGGCCGCGAAATACCGGTGCGGCTGGTCAAGTATCCGTTCGTGCGCGACGGCAAGCCCTGCGAGGGGATCTGAGTGGCCTAGGAGCCAGTCATCCATGACACGTTTTTCCCCACGGCGGATGTGGCTAGAATCGCCGTTTGCACCTTCATCTGAACACAACCACTGGACCCGATCATGAGCGAGATTCCTGGCGATCTGAAATTCCTCAAGTCCCACGAGTGGGCCCGCGCCGAAGACGACGGCCTGGTTCGCGTGGGTATTTCCGACCATGCGCAAGGCCAGCTCGGTGACCTGGTCTATGTCGAGCTGCCGGAAATCGGCTCGGCGGTGAAGGCGGGCACCGGTGCCGCCGTGGTGGAGTCGGTGAAGGCCGCCTCGGACATCTACGCGCCGATTTCCGGCGAGGTGGTTGAGGTCAACGAGCTGCTCAACGACAAGCCGGAAACCATCAACGAAGACGCCTACGGCGCCGGCTGGATCTTCCTGGTGCGCCCGAGTGATCGTGCGGAGCTCGACGAACTGCTCGACGCGAACGAATACGAAGAGCTGGTCGAGAACGACGACCACTGAGCATCAGCCATCGCGTTGTCTCGTTGCCGGCCGCCTTGTGCGGCCGGCACTGTTTTCGGGGTACGCATCGATGCACGCGGTGGTCGATCATGCGGATGCGATTCGCATGTGACTACTGATTTTCGTCGCATCGTTTTTCATGCGGTCGGATGGTGTTCTGCACGACGCATGCGACCTCGCCGGGACGTGCGCGCAGGAGAACTTCGATGAGGATTCTTGTGCGAGGGAAGATCGCCCCGGTGGCATTTCGGCGTGCTCGAAGGGTGTCCATCGCGTCCGTCGGCAAATTTTTTCGATGTCCGGAGGGTCGATTTATCGGCCCAGTCGAGCCCCGTTCATCTGGCATATCCGGCCCCCAAGAATATGAAAAAATGCCGTCGCGCAAATCGTACGTGTGAAACATTGTTTTCGTGCGAAGACATGCCTTTGGCCTTGAAAGCCTTGGTACACAAGGGTTTTGCCAGACATGTCATTTTTTACGGTGTTTTTGTACGGACGTATGGACGTCCATATAAATGCACTCGCTACATGCCTGAAATCGTTGCTGTGGCGGCCTTCATGGCGGCTTGGGGGGTGGGTGAAGTGGTTTGATTTCATGGATAAAATCAATTGACAGCCGAAATGTTCAGGGATAGCTTTCGCAACAGATCACGGGGAACGCGCGTTATGGCAACAGCAAAATTCATCAAGCCGTATGTCGAGCACGGTGAAAAGGCCAATGCAGTACGCAAGATCACTGTCTCGATTCCGTTGCATGTTTTGCGGCGGCTTTCTGATTTGCGCACCCACCGTCAAGTGAACAATCTTCGGCACGCTACCAACAGCGACTTGTTGGTCGAAGCGTTCCTGCACGCTTTTACTGGGCAACCACTGCCAACTGATGAGGAGCTGAGACGAACTATGGCCACTGCCAAGAAATCCGCTGCAAAGAAACCGGCCGCCAAGAAGGCCGCCAAGAAATCCACCGTGAAGAAGGTTGCCGCCAAGAAGCCGGCAGCCAAGAAAGCTGCCGTGAAGAAGGTTGCCAGGAAGCCGGCAGCCAAGAAGGCTGCTGCCAAGAAGAAGCCGGCGGCCGCCAAGAAAGCCGCTGTGAGGAAGGTTGCCAAGAAGCCGGCAGCCAAGAAAGCTGCTGCCAAGAAGCCGGCGGGTGCCAAAGTGGTGAAAGCCACCAAGACCGCCAAGGCCAAGCCCAAGGCCAAGAAGTAAGCAACACCGCGACACGCATTACCTAACAAGAAACGCAATCGACTTCTCTCCCCGCGGTGCCCAGCGCGGGGAGAGCACTTCGAGAAGACTTCGTCCCGGCCTGGCCGGGACGCTTCGTTTCAGGGGTTCACTGATTCCGCCGCGACGGTGGCTACCGCTTCCGGCCGTCCCGGCCGATCGCTTCGATCCGCCGCCGTTCCGGCACGCCATACCGCATCTGACCCCTGCAGCAGATTTTCGCGTCGTGCCGTGAAATTACGCACGATTTGCCGTGTTGCGCCATTGGAGTTACCTTTCGCACATCCGCGCCGCGGTGAGTCCGGGGGACTCGTCGCTCCTGGATCGACAGGGGGAAAAAGCGCGGGTATCTGTCGACACTCAGCGAGAGACCATGGATACCCGATACATACTCAATACGCGTCGGCATGCGCGAGGCGCCGTCAGGCCCCTGGTCATTGCCATCATTGCCATCATTGCGCTGCTTGCAGTGGGGGCCTGGTTTCTGATCATCAAGCCGCATCAGGAACTGATCATGGCGGATTCCGGCGGTCATCCGTCGACGCCGGTGTCCACCGCGACACGGGCAGCACCGCCGCCGGTCGACGTCGCCACGATGGACGTCAGCCAGCTGCTGGCCGAAGCACGCACCGCCATGAACGAGCAGCGTTACCTGGCACCAACCGGGAACAATGCCTTCGAGTTCTATCTGCGCGTGCTGGAGAAGGACCCCGGCAACAAGGTGGCCTCCGATGCGTTGCGCGAGACGTTCCCGTTCGCCGCCAACTCGGCCGAGCAGGCGATCAACTCGCGTGACTTCAATGAAGCGCAGCGCCAGATCGACCTGCTGGCCAAGGCCGACCCGACCAACTTCACGCTGACCATCCTGCGCTCCAAGCTGGACGCCCAGCGCAAGACGCTGGACAAGCAGCAACAGCAGGAGCTCGACCAGCAGAAGGCGCAACAACTGGCGGCACAGAAGGCAGTGACCGACAAGCAGGCCGCCGACCAACTTGCCGAGCAGCAGAAGGCGCAACTGGCCGAGCAGCAGAAGGAGAAGCCGGCACACGCGGCACAACCGGCAGCTGAGTCGGCGGTCGCGGCAACCAAGCCGGCAACCAGTGACGCAACGGCTGCTGGCGGCACGGCTGGCGGCGAGACCGCCGATGCGGTGCTGTTGCAGGGAGCCAACCCGACCTATCCATCATCGGCACTTCGTTCGCACCAGAGCGGCTGGGTCATGCTGTCGTTCTCGATCGGGCCCGATGGTCGCACCGATGACATCCGCGTGGTCGATTCGCAGCCCAGGCATGTGTTCGATCGCGCGGCCACCGATGCGGTGCACCGCTACCGCTTCAAGCCGGCGATGAAGGATGGCGTGGCGGTATCCACCACGCGGCAGCTGAAGGTCGAGTTCAATCTCTGATCCACGGCCCTGACGCAAACGGCGCATGCGTGCATGCGCCGTTTGCGTTTCGGACATCGAGCCGCGCCTTGATGGCTCTTAGTGCTGGGCGGTGCGGCGTTTCTTCCTGGGAGCAGCCTTGCGGGGTGTGGCCTTGCGCGGGGGCGCGGTGCTTTCGATGCCAGCCCAGTCCACGTGCGGCAGGCCGAGCAGTCCATCGAACACCATCGGCATCAGCCCACTCGGGGTCGGGCCGGTCGAATTCCACAGGGTGACCACGCCGGCGTTGTACTTCGGGAAGAAGCCGATCATGGTGCGGTAGCCGGCCACCGCGCCGGCATGGAAGATCAGGGTTTCGCCAGCGTACTGGTACACCCGCCAGCCCAGCGCATAGTGCGCGTCGGTCAGCCTTGCCTTGCGCCATGGTGTGGCACGCAGTTCGCTCGGCGTGGCGATGCCCGGCGCATGCAGCACGTCGAGCAGTGACGTCGGCAGCACGTCCTGGCGTCCGCCCATCTGCGCGATCAGCCATTTCTCCATATCATGCAGGCTGGCGTTGACGCCGGCAGCCGGCGCCACGCGGTAATAGGTCTCGCTCGGCTCGAACGGTATCCAGCCATGGGCGGAGGGGCGGTGCGGGCGCGCCCAGCTGTCGCTGGACTCCAGCGCGGCGCGGCCATAGCTCGCGGTGGTCATGCCCAGCGGGTAGAAGATGCGCTTGTCGACCAGGCGGTAGAAGAAGTCGCCGCTGCGCGCGAGCACCACGTCACCGATCATGCCGAATGCGACGTTCTGGTAGCCGTAACACTGGCCTACACCGCAGACCAGGTCGACCTCGTCCAGCTTGCGCACCAGTTCCTCGTAGGGGATGTCGCCTTCGAGCATGTTGTCGTAGGTGTTGTGCGGCAGGCCCAGTCGCTGCCCCAGGATGTCGGTCACGGTGGCCTCCGAGGCGGCCTGCATGTCCTTGAGCTTGAAGTACGGCAGCACGTCAACCAGCTTGGTGTCCCAGCTCAGCTTGCCATCGTCCACCAGCAGGCCGGTGATCGCTGTGGCGAAGGCCTTGGACAGTGAGGCGAGCCGGAACACGGTGTCGGGCGTCACCGGTTGCTGGGTCGCTGCATCGGCGTAACCGACGGTGCGCTCGAAGACCACCTTGTCGTCGATTACCACGGCCGTGGCCAGACCGGCGACGGCGTTGCGCTCGGCCAGCCGGTCCAGCCAGCGCTGATAGTCGGCGAGCGTGCTCTGGACACGCGCCGCCGGCAGTGTCTCCGTGGTGGTGCGCGCATGGGCCGGCATCGCCTGCGGCACCGCTCCGACCGTGGCCGCTCCGACCGGGACGCAGGTCAGCCCAAGCGCCGCCGTGATCAACAGGGAAAACTTGTGAAACTGCATGGTAGTCTGGCGTGGTTCCGGCGTGGGGATACGCCGTTGGGTGGAGAGCGTGACGATGGGCCTGATCATTCTTCTGATTGTTGTCGTTCTGATTGTCTTGTACTTCGTGGGGATCTACAACGGACTGGTCACGGCACGCAACGGCTACAAGAATGCCTTTGCACAGATCGACGTGCAGCTGACCCGCCGGCATGACCTGATTCCCAACCTGGTGGAAACGGCCAAAGGTTATCTCGCGCATGAACGCGGCACGCTCGAGGCGGTGGTGCAGGCCCGCAACGCGGCGGTCAGCGGACTGGCCGGTGCCAAGGCCAACCCCGGCGATCCGGCCGCGATGCAGCAACTTTCCGGCAGCGAAAATGCCTTGACCCAGAGTCTGGGTCGTTTGTTCGCGCTGAGCGAGGCCTATCCGGATCTGAAGGCCAACCAGACCATGATGCAGCTCTCCGAAGAGCTGACCTCGACCGAGAACCGGGTCGCGTTCGCACGGCAGGCCTATAACGATTCGGTACTGGGCTACAACAACCGGCGCGAAGTGTTTCCTGCCTCGGTCGTGGCGAACAGCTTCGGTTTCGTGGCGGCCGAACCACTGAAGATCGAGGATCCAGCCGTGCGCGACGTGCCGAAGGTTTCCTTCACCTGATCGCCGCCGCCATCGCGGCGTGAGTCGCGGTGGTCGCCCAGCGGGAGCCTCGATGGATTTCTTTGCGCAACAGGCGCGCGTACGCGGCAGCAGCCGGCGACTGGTCGCGCTGTTCGTGCTGGCGGTGATCGCGATCGTGGTGGCGATCGACGCGGTGGTGTGGCTGAGCATGGGCCATCATTCGATCGACGGCGAGCCTGCAAGGTCGAACCTGCCGCTGTTGTTCACCAGCAGCATCGCGGTGCTGGCCGGGATCGGGCTCAGTTCGCTGTTCCGCATCATGAGCCTGTCCGGCGGCGGCAAGTCGGTGGCCGAAAGCGTCGGCGCGGTGCCGGTGCCGCCGGATACGCGCGATCCGCAACTGCGCCAGCTGCGCAACGTGATCGAGGAAGTGGCGATCGCCGCCGGCGTGCCGGTGCCGGACATCTATCTGATGCAGGAAGAGCCGGGCATCAACGCGTTTGCGGCCGGTTACTCGGCGTCCGACGCGGCGGTATGCGTGACCCAGGGTTGTCTCGACAACCTGAGTCGTGATGAATTGCAGGGTGTGATTGCACATGAGTTCAGCCACGTACTGAATGGCGACATGCGGCTGAATATCCGTTTGATGGGATTGTTGTTCGGCATCATGGTGCTGGCCGTGGTCGGCCGTCAGGTGATCTGGTTCGGCGGCGGCCGCAGCAGCCGCAGGGATGGCGGTGGTGGCCAGATCTGGATGATCGGGCTGGCGCTGATCATGGTCGGCTACATCGGTTATTTCTTCGGACGGCTGATCCAGGCGGCGGTGGCGCGCTCACGCGAATCGCTGGCCGATGCCTCGGCCGTGCAATTCACCCGGCAGACCGATGGCATCGCTGGCGCGCTGAAGAAGATCGCGATCCTGAGCGAAGGCTCCGAGCTGCAGACAGCGAACAAGCATGAAGTGGCGCACATGCTGTTTGGCGAAGCCGACAGTTTCAACGCGCTGTATGCCACCCATCCGCCGCTGCTGGATCGCATCCGCGCGCTGGAGCCCGGTTTTCGCGAAGAGGAGCTGGTGCAACTGGCGATGTCGCTGCAACGTGCCGCTGCCGCGCCACCCGCGGCACCCGTGGTGAGCAAGGCGGCCAGCCCGCTGGATCTGCCGGGCTTCGCCGTACCGCCACCACTGCCGGCAGTACTGGCTGGTGCTGTGGTGGCGCAGGGGGTTACAGGCGGCACCGGCGTGCCGAGTTTTGCGCAGGCCGGCGTGGTGCATCGGAGCATCCCGGCCAGCCTGATGATGGCCGTGCAGCAGCCGGAATCGGCGCTGTCGGTGGTGCTGGCGCTGGCGACGTCGGCGCAACCGGATCTGCAGGATCGTCAGCGGCGTTTGATCGCGGACGGTTTTGGTGACGATGTGCAGCAGTCCGTGAGCATGTTCTTCGCCGAGGTCGAGGCGCTGGCCGCGGAGTTGCGCCTGCCGCTGGCGGCACTGGCATTTCCCGCGCTGAAACAATTGCCGGAGGGACGTCAACAGACCTTGTCGAGCACACTGGACGCCCTGGTCCGGCTGGATGGCCGGGTCGATCTGGACGAGTACTGCCTGACCCGTCTGCTGCGTGTGCAGTTGTTCGAAGCGCAGCAGCCGCGCCGGGCACCGCTGGATGGGCTGAAGAAGCTGCCGGCCTGCCGCGACAGTGCCGCCCTGGTCTGTGCCGTGGTCGCCGCGTATGGAAGCGCGGATGAAGCATCGGCGCGGCGCGCGTGGCTGCTGGCGATGCAGCAGATATTCCCCGGCGCAACGATGTCGTGGCAGCCACCGCCTGCGGCCTGGCAGACACCCTTCGAGCGCGCGCTGGATGATCTGGATGGACTGCTGCCCGCCGCCAAGGATCTGCTGATCCAGGGACTGGCCAGCACCATCCACGCCGATGGCGTGGTCAGCGTGGAAGAGGCGGAACTGCTGCGGGTGATCTGCGCCAGCCTGCATTGCCCGCTGCCCATGTAGCGGCGACCTGGTGGGAGCGACTTCAGTCGCGACGCTTTGCCATCGGGGCTGAAGCCCCTCCCACAGGCAGGCCGCCTACGGCATCACCGGCGGCACATGGGTGAGGGTCAACCCGAGCAGCTACGGTCGAAGGCGCCGACCGGCAAGGGTCACGGGCGCTATTCGCGTTCCGGCCGCTCGCGCACCGGATGCTTGCTCAGCTTGCGCTGCAGGGTGCGGCGGTGCATGCCGAGCCGGCGTGCGGTCTCGGAGATGTTGCCGTCGCATTCGGTCAGCACGCGCTGGATGTGCTCCCACTCCAGCCGGCGCAGCGCCAGCGGTGCCTCGGGAGTATCCGGCAGTTCATGCTCGTCGACGTCGCTGCTGTCGCCGTCGAGCAGGGCACGCACCACCGCGTCGGCGTCGACCGGTTTGGCCAGGTAGTCGTGCGCGCCGCGCTTGATCGCCTCCACCGCGGTGGCGATCGAGGCGTAGCCGGTCAGCAGCAGCACGCGCAGGTCGGGTACCAGGGTGTGCAGTTCGGGAATCAGCCGCAGGCCGCTTTCCTCGCCCAGCTTGAGGTCGAGCACGCAGTAACGCGGATGCTGGCGGCGCGCCAGTGCACGCGCCTCGTCGAAATTGCTCGCCGTGATCACCTCGAAGCCGCGCGAGACCAGCGCGCGCGCCAGTACGCGGACGAAGGTGGCGTCATCGTCGACCAGCAGCAGCGGGCGCGTCGTCGCAGCGTGGGGCAATTCGGTCATCGGGTGTTTCCCTCAAGTGGATCGCGCCCATTCTTGCCGGAAGCGGTGTCGTGTGCACGTTCTGCATGGCGAAACGTGCAGGCTAGCGATCGGCAATCACCGCCAGCGGCAGGCGCAGGCACACCTCGGCACCGTGCCCGGTATTGCCGGCGGTCAGCTTGCCGTTCAGGCGTTCCGCGGTGGCTTCGGCCAGCGCCAGGCCGATGCCCAGGCCGGCCTGTTTCTGTGAGTAGCCGAGCGATACCGGCTCACCGGAGGCACCGAAACCGGGGCCATGATCGCGCACGCGCAACTGCAGCCAGCCGGCGTCGCGCGCGACCTGCAGCTCCACCACGTGCGAGTTGCAACTGGCCGAGGCATCGGCCGCGTTGTTGAGCAGGTTGAGCAAGGCATGGCGCAGGCCCGGCGGCGTGCGCAACACGGTCTGCGCGGTGGCGTCGTCCAGCTCCAGGCTCAGTTCCGCCTCCGGCCGCAGCAGCTGGAAGCGTTCCAGACAACCGTGGATGAACTGCGTCACGCTGAGCCGTTCCGGTTCCTGCGACAACTGTGCTTTGCCGAACGCGACCATCTCGCGCAGGATCGTGCGGCAGCGATCGACCTGGCCTTCCAGCAGCAGCAGATCCTCGGCCAGCGGGGCATCACCGGCGTGCTCGCGGCGCAATTCGGGCAGCAGGGTGCGCATGGTCGACAACGGCGTGTTGAGTTCATGCGCGGCACCGGCAGCCTGGGTGGCGATCGCCAGGATGCCCTCGTCGCGCAGGGCGCGCTCGCGCACCCGCTGCGTTTCCAGTTGCTGCACGCGCAACGCATGGGCCAGCCGGTTGATGAAGAAGCCCAGCAGCAGCGCACTGATCACGAAGTTCACGCCCATGCCGGCGACGTGCAGCGAGAAGCCGCCACGCATGGTGCCGTCGCCGTGCATCGGCATCGGCAGCGGTACGTGCCAGCACAGCAGGGCCAGGTAGGCGACGCCGGCCAGCGCGGCGACCGCCAGGATCGCGCGTACCGACAGCGCAGCCGCACTGAGCGCGATCGGCACCAGCAACAGGGTGATGAACGGGTTGCTGGCGCCGCCGGTGAAATACAGCAGATAGCCGAGTACCAGCGTGTCGGCGGCAATGTGGCCGATCGTCTCCCATTCGCGCACCGGCCATGGCTGGCGCAGCCGCCACGCGGCAAACACCGAGAACACCGCCAGCAGGCCGATGCCAAGCAGCAGCGGCAGCAGTGGAATATCGAGCCGCATCCACCATGCGCAGACCAGCACCGCCACGCTCTGCCCGGCGATCGCGCAAAGCCTGAGCCACGCCAGCGTGCGCGTCAGCGCGAACGGGCCGGTAGGTTGGGCAGGCCGGTGCGGCATGCGGTTCATCCAGGCTTGCCGTCGATGCCTGAAGCCCGCCGTGCCATGCACGACGGGCCGGTCGGATCAGGACGGCGTGTTGAATTCCTCACTGCGCACGGGCGGCAGCGGGTTATTGTTGGTCGCCGCATCGGAGTGGCTGGCCGACAGCTTGTTCATCAGCGGCAGCATGGCGATGGCGATCACGGTGCAGGCGATGCCGGCGAAGCCGAGCTTGTTGAACAGCGCGGTATAGATCGTCAGCGACTCGAGCGGGTTGTCGATGTGCTCCGGGATGCTGGCGAAGTTCGCCACCACGCTGCCCAGGTACTGCGAGATGCCGGAGGCGACGAAGTAGGCACCCATCATGAAACCACCCATGCGCGCCGGCACATAGCGGGCGATCATTGCCAGGCCCAGGCCGCTGACCAGCAGTTCGCCCAGCGAATAAAGGCCGTAACCCCACACCATGATCCACGACGACACCTGGCCGTTGACCGCGAAGCGGGCGCCGACGCCATAGATGAAGAAGCCGATCGCCACCGCGGCAAAGCCCCAGGCGAACTTGGCCGCCACCGACGGATTCTTGCCGACCTTGCCCATCGTGTTGTAGATCAACACCAGCACCGGACTCAGCAGCACGATCCAGATCGCATTGAGCGACTGGAACTGCTCGGGAATCCAGTCGAACAGGTGCAGGCCAAACAGGTTGAACGACAGGTCGACGTTCTTCTGCGCGAACAGGTTCAGTGAAGTCGACATCTGCTGATAGAAGATGAAGAAGAAGATCGTCTGTGCCACCAGCACCAGCGCGGCGATCAGGCCGGCCCGCTCATGCTTTTCGCTGCTGCGAATCAGGTGCACGAAGATGCCGAGGATGACCACGCCGGCGGCGTACACGCAGATGCGCGCGACTTCCTGGTTCTGCAGGATGAAGGCGGCGACGAACACCAGCCCGATCGCGGCGAGGAAGACCTGGCCGAGGCGCTTGAGGTCCACCGGCTTGTCGTCGGCAGGCGAACCGATGTGCGCCAGTGTGCGGTGCATCAGCGAGTAGTTGATCAGGCCGAGGATGAGGCCGATCGCGCAGACGCCGAACGCCGTGTGCCAGCCCCAGTCGTCGCCGTAGCGTGCGCCGACGTAATCGCGGATCCACGGCGTCAGCAGCATCGAGATGGTCGAGCCGATGTTCACCGCCATGTAGTAGATGGTGAAGGCGCTGTCGATCTTGGTGTCGTCGCCCTCGTAGATCTTGCGCACGAGGTTGCCGGCGTTCGGCTTGAAGAAGCCGTTGCCGACGATGATCACGCCAAGCGCGATGTACAGGAAGTAGGCGCTGTCGGTGGGAATCCACAGCATGGCGTAGCCGAGCGTCAGCACCACGGCACCGATCAGCATGGTGCGACGGGTGCCGATCAGCTTGTCGCCGACCCAGCCGCCGATTGCCGGCGTCGCATAGATCAGCGCCGCGGCCGCGCCCCAGACCAGGTTGGACTTGGTGTCGACGAAGCCCAGCTTCTTGATCATGTAGGTGACCATCAACACCTGCATGCCGTAGAAGCCGAAACGCTCCCACATTTCGATCAGGAAGACGGTACTGAAGGAGCGCGTCTGCGAGACGGGCGGATTCTGGATTGCCATTCATCGATTCCGTGCGTGATTCATACAACGGCCGCGCACTGCGCGGCCGGCTCGACGTGGCGCTGAACAGCGCCACAACCGATGGAGGGTAACCCATTCGTTCCGGCGACTTCGCTGCACTGCGTCATTCGCGGGTCTGCGGTGAAGTCCCGGCGGGGCGCCAAGGCAGGGTAGCTACGCACAAGCCGGGCGGTGCCGGCGCGGCCTGTGGCATCATGATGGACTTGCCATCCGCCGCATGGCGGGGCCCACAGGAGGGTTTCAACCTATGCCAGGCAGCGGATTCCGCGGCAACCCGCGCCAACTCTGGAACGCCTTCCGCTGGTCCATGAAGGGACTGCACGCGGGCTGGCGGCACGAGGCCTCGTTCCGGCTGGAGGCGATGCTGGCGATCGTGCTGATCCCGCTCGGCCTGTGGCTGGGGCAGGGCGCACTGGAAAAGATCGCGCTGGTGCTGCCGGCTTTCTTGGTGCTGTCCGCCGAGCTGCTGAATTCGGCAATCGAGGCGGTGGTCGACAAAGTCAGTCCGGAATTCCACGAACTGGCCGGGCGCGCCAAGGACATGGGCTCGGCCGCGGTGTTCCTGTTGCTGGTGCTGATGGTGCTGAGCTGGGGATTGATTCTCGGCCCGCGTCTGTTCGGCTAAGCCGTCCGTTCATTCCGGCGTGACTGGATTGCGCTGGGTGATGTGGGATGATGCAATGATCATCCACCGGGCTGGAGCGACCTCATGAAAATCCTGCGCAATTTCGTGTTGTTGATGCTTGCCGTCAGCCTGACCGGTTGCGGCTACAACGCCATGCAGCGGCAGGACGAGGCGGTCAAGGCGGCCTGGTCCGAGGTGATCAACCAGTACCAGCGGCGTGCCGATCTGGTGCCGAATCTGGTCAACACGGTGAAGGGTTACGCGCAGCATGAGGAAAAAGTGTTCACCGAAGTGACGAACGCCCGCGCCAAGGTCGGCAGCGTGCAGGTTACGCCGGAGCTGGCCAACGATCCGCAGGCGCTCGCGAAGTTCCAGGCCGCGCAGGGCGAATTGGGCAATGCGCTGTCGCGGCTGATGGTGGTCAGCGAGAACTATCCCACCCTCAAGGCCGACGGCCTGTTCCAGAACCTGCAGGCGCAGCTGGAAGGCACCGAGAACCGCATCACCGTGGCACGCCAGCGCTACATCGCCGCGGTGCGCGACTACAACATTCTGGCGCGCAGCTTCCCCACCAACCTGACCGCGATGATCTTCAAGTACCCGGTCAAGCCGTCGTTCGCGGTGGAAAACGAGAAAGCCATCTCGGCGCCGCCGGCGGTGAAGTTCTGAGTTTCGACGTTCTGACAGGGATCGACTAGCTATGCGGCATCTCACCAAGCGCAGTGGCTGGCTGGCCGCCATGCTGATGC
>JBOHYM010000002.1:0-140244 GCA_050737735.1 Rhodanobacter sp.
CCATAGATCCCCGCCGGGCAGGTGGTCGCCACCGTGGCGGTCCCACTCTGCGTAAAGCTGGTCGCCCCCGTATTCGTCATGTAGCCCGCGGGGCAGCTCGCGGTCTGCGTGACCGGAATGGTCGAGCGGCTCGGCGTGCACGTCACCGGCGGCGGCGGTGGTGGCACCGGCGGCGGAGCGGGCGGCGGGGCCGGTGCAGGCGCTGCGGCGAAGTTCAGCGTAATGGTCGAGTTGGAGGTATTCGGCTGGACATTGCCCTGGTAGGTCGAATCGACCCCGGGCGTTTCCTGCACCGCAGAAATCGGTCGGGGTGGTGTCGTGATGGTTTGTGCACAGACGGCCGCGCTGGAGGCCAGGCCAACCAGCAACAGCGGAAGACGATACGTGGGTTTCTTGGATTTCATGGAAGCCCCCTCTCTTGGGCAATGGGTTGGGAATACGCGCGGGCGCAAGACGCCCTCATAACGGCTGGGTCTGCGACGTCTGTCCAGAAGTGGGGGAGCTGGGCAAGGGACGCGAAAGCTCCCTGGCCGCGGGAAGGGCTGCGGCTGCGGCCGCAGCGGCACCGGTCGGTACGGGCAACGTGATCGTCGAGTTCGAGGTGTTCGGTGCGACCGCACCCTGGAACGTCGAATCGGCGCCGGGTGTCGTCGCGACAGGCATCGAGGTCATAGCCCGAGGCGGCGTAGGCAGCGTGATGGAGGTATTCGAGCCCGTCGTGGTTTGCGCACTCGCCGATCCAGCCCCAACAGCCATCAGTAAAACCATCACATACCGATTGCAACGCATGGCGATCCCCCCTTCCGACACATCAGGAATGGCCCGACGCCGAAGGCGCCGATGCCGAAGTCGTGGAATGATTGGATCCCCGTGCTGGGGACACGTCCGGATGAAGTGTCTGGCCAACCTGCAGGCCCAGACGGGTGGCTTCGCCGGCGCCGAGTTCCAGCACCTGCCGGGCGCCGCTGCCTCGCGATGCCGCCACTGACCACCGTCCCGGAGAGACGTGGTGGACGATGCCTAAGATACCCCAGTCGCGATCGAGAAACACGAGGTCGATGGCATAGGCCATGCCCAATGTATGCACGCCCTTGCACCGGGTAATCAACAACCCCTCCCCTGCCCCGGGCGAAGGCCGTGCCAGCAGTCCGCGGTACCGGAGCCACCACGTGTCCGCCATGTGGATGTTTATCCATATGGCGTGGCCGGCCACACAAGTAGGGATCACTTGCATTTCGTCATCACTAGCCAGACTTGATCCGTCGGGTTTTCCGCCGTGACCGTCTTGTTCAAATTGAGCGTGAGGTTTGAGCCTACCGTCGTGCCGGTAAGGCTGAAAGTCGTGGCGTGGACGATGGGAGTGATCACCCAGTTGGCGCCCGATGAGGCGACGTTCGCGTGCGCCTCGTACAGCGCATCGCCACCCACGGCCTGCGGTGTACCCGTTCCTTGCAAGGACACGTAGATGGCTGGTTGGCTGGATCCCATGTTGGCCTGACTGCAATCGGGCTTCGGCACCGTATACGAGGTCGCGCCAGTCATCACCTGCATGTCGTACAGCGCCTGCGAGGCCATGTGGCCTACGCTCGTGACTTCCACATCCGGTGCAATCGCACCGCCACGCAGATCCGCCGTGCCGCTCGTTACCGACAAGCCATTGTCAATTTCCGCCGCGCCCTGGACGCGCACGGAGCCGGAGAACGACCCATCCTTGGCGTTTTGTAGGGAGTTACCCCCCATGTTGAGATCAGCCAGCATCTGGTTCGTCCCGTCGACGCGCAACCAGATGTCGTTAGAAGGTGCATTGGCTGCGTACAGAACAATGCGTCCGGCGTTTGCAGCCACGATAGCGTTGGGGTTTGACTGCGCCGTTGCACCGATCGCAGTGTTCGCATAGGCGGAGAAAAACATGCCATTGAGTGGCTGGGTCTGCTGCCCCGCCACGGCAAAGGCAATCTGCGACGCCATGTCGGCGGCTGACGATTGCACGCCACCGTTTTCAGGCGGCACCATGAACCAGGTGCTCGACGTAATAATCTTGGTGGCGGGCGTCAGCGTAATCGTCGTGGAGTAGGCCGCGCCATACAGTCCACCCGTGAAGTTGCAGGGAACAAAGCCTGCGGCGGGATTGCCGGCCAGCCCGCCGCAGGTCGGCGCCTTGAGGAAGTTGACTCCGACAACGGTATAGGGATTGCTCGGCATGGTGACCGAGCCTCCTTGGACGCTGGCGATGAAGCCCCGCACACCGACGCCAAATTGCATGGCTTGTGCGGCTTCATCCTGCGCGACACCCTCTATGTAATTTTCGCGTTGTATCGACACCCACACTCGCAACAGGATCGCGAAGATGATCAAGGCAAGCAGCGCGGCGATGATCTGAGCCTGGCCACGCTGTTTGCTTGCCATGGCAGAGTGGCGGCAGGGCCGTACTCCAGGGTCGACCATCGGTCGACCCTGGAAGGTAAGGCGCTGGGAAATCATCGCCTTCATCGCGGACTCCTTACCGCGTGGCGGTCAGGACGACCGGGATCTGTGCACCGGTACCCGTGCAAGCGGTGCTCAGTGTGGCGGGACTCAGCGCCGTGCCAGCCGTAGTGTCGATGATGGTCGTACCGGCGACGGTCATCTTGGCAACGCTACCGGCCATCGACGTCGCAAAATCGGAGCACGATGCCGGCGGCACCTGGACGGTATAGGCGATACCGTCACCCGCGGTATAAATCGTTGCAACGGCCACCGTGATCGGGGTGCCATAAGGCGAGGTAATCGCTGCGCCGTTGATCATGTCGGACGGTACATCGCCATTGCCGATGAGGGTGGCCACCGTGACGCCGGTATACCCGGTCGATACGCTGTGATAAGTCTTTTGCGCTTTGCCAATCATCTGGACCACATCACTGGTCGACGAAGCACCGCCGGCCGAGTTCTTGGCGTCGCTGAAATGCGTGACGACGAGAACAAGCAAGATGGCGAAGATGATGAGCGCCAACACCGCGGCAATGATGGCCGCCTGGCCGCGTTGCTTTTTCGCTTTGGTGCAGATGTGAAGCGCCTGCACGGACGCAGGCAGGTTTTCGCGGGTCGAGTAACGGGTCAACATGGGAGACTCCTGATCGGTGTAGTAGTGGTAGTTATGGGTGGTGCCATTACCCGCCAGCGGCTTGCTGAGCGGCTTGAGCCGATGCCTTGATGGCATCGGAAAACTGGAACATCGCGTAAACCGTGGCTGCGCCAAAGGCTGTCATCAGCAACATCGATGACATCTCCAGGATGAAAGCAATCGTGACGATCGAGTTCTCAAAGGACTTGAAGTTGGCTTCCGACAAGCGGCTCATGACATCGCGGAAATTCGGAATGAGCCGATATACCCGCAAGGTGTCCGACGTGTCGTTGGGCAACGGGCCTGCCGAGAGGGCTTTCACATCGCCCAGGCCGGCATCAAGGACGTCCTGCATGTTGCGGACATGGAAACGCATCCATTTCGATCCGTACTGCGCCAGATCCTCCAGGACGGAGTTGAGCGTGATGCCCGCTCGCATCATGGACGCGGTGGACGACAGGAACATCGTCGCCTGAAACCGCTGGTAGATGGAGAATGGCGGGATGTATTGATCGAACACGCGCCGACGTTTGCTCGCCCAATTCGGCAAGGCATAGATCACGCCACCGATCGCCAGGATCACCGCGCCAAGAAGATACAGGCCGTAACTGATAAGCCACTCGCCGATGGCAAAATACGCCGCCGCGAATGCCATCTTGGGCTCCATCGCGGGTGTCACCAGCTTGTCTGTCTCTGGCACCAGGGTAAAAATGATGTACAACAACACGCCTAGCATGACGATCAAATTGAGCGTATTCATGCCGATCACTTTGAGGAACATGTTGCGCGCCATGGCCTGACGCTTCAGAACCCCACCCAGTTCGTTGAACGCCTGATTAAGTACCTCGGGGCCGGCCTCCTGAGCGCCGCGCAACATCGAGGCTTCGGCCGACGGGATCCACGGTGCAAGCGCCGCTGGCAGGCCCACACCCGTTTTCATCACATCCATGATGCCCACGTAGACCTTCACCAGCGACCGCTTCATCCAGCGGTCGCGAGCCACACCCAGCATCTCCTGCAGGGCGGCATAGGGCGCCACGCCCGCATCGGAAAAATCCGCCATCGCCGTGTAGAAGCCCGAACGGACATCCAACGAAAAGGACAAGTTGTCCAACGCCTGCTTGAACGTCTTCCGCGAAGACGCTTTGACCTGCGGCGCCGGCTTATGAGCGGTAACAGTGGAAGAGGACGCAATCATCGCATCACACCTTAAAAAAGAGGTTCATCGAGCGAACGAAACTGGCTTTCAACTTCCAGTGGCGACACCACGCCACCACCGGCCGGGCTCATCTTCCACATCGCGTGTTCAATGGCCCGACGGCCGGTCATGTCGTTCGGATCTGTGGGATTGATCTGTGATCGCCACATTTCCCAGATACCCACGGACTCGCCGCGACTGACCAGTGGCAGCATGTCCTTGGTGGGCTGAAAGACTTCCGCGCACACGGTTCTCCCATTGATGCCGCGGAATTTGCACTCATCGCACCCGCTTTCGTTGCGGAAGAAGATCCCTTCCAACAGATCGCCGTTCGTCGCAGCGCCGGGGACGCGCCCTTCGTTCAGTACACGCTGGAGCCGGTACATCGTTCCTGAAATATCGGGATCGGTGCTTTTGATGAACTCATGCGCGGGACGCTTGCAGTGAGGACAGAGGGTTTGCGTCAGCGCCTGGAAAGTGAATGCCGCCACCAAATCCATGGTCGCCATGTCCAGACGCGGCACACCCAGCCCCGCAAGACGGTCGTAGCACGTGGGCGCAGCTGCCGCATGCAGCGTCGAGACCAGCAGGTGACCCGAGCGCACACCCTGCAGGGCCATGTCGGCCGTCTGCAGGTCACGCACCTCGCCGACCATCAGGATGTCGGGATCCTGACGCATGATCGTGCGCAAGGTGCGCTGGAAGGCGTTCTGCCCATCCTCGCCCTCACTGCGCTTCACAGCAGTCTGATGAGCACCATCGATCAGGTATTCGACCGGCTCCTCCACCGTCAGCACGACCTTGGTCGGGCGCGCTTTGCAAAGGAGATTGAGCCGGTTGGAAATGGTGGTGGACTTGCCTGACCCGGTCGTACCGGCATGCAGGATCAATCCGCTTGACCGGGAATATGCGCGATCCAACAGCAGACTGTGGCTTTTCGCGAAGCCCATTTCCATCAGGGTTCGCGGCTTGGCGTGCGTCCCGATGGGGATGACGCGCATCGCCACCCTGTATCCGTTGGGCTCGATCGCATTACCCGAGTAGCGAAATCGCAGGCGAATGTGGTCGTATGTACGGTCGACCGAACCATCCTGTTGTGTGGTGCGGCTGTAACCTTCCTTGACCGAACTTTTCTCGCTGTAGGTATCGTACACAGCACCTGCAAGACGGAAGATTTCTTCGCCTGTCAGGTCGTAGGGCTGACGGATCACGTCCCCATCGATGCGAAACAAGACCGAACCCACACCACCCTTGGCGATGAAGTGGATATCCGACGCATTGAGCGCATAGGCTTCCGGCCCAATCTTGTCGAACAGTTTCTGCATATCGGAGGCGGCTCGCCCCCCCGTGGCGGTCTGCACGGCCACGCCACGCCGTTCGTCCCACTGGGCCCACACCACATCGGCAATCGACTGGTTGGCGATGATCAACAGCGCACGAACCACGAAGCCCGCCTTGACCACGCGTGACACCAGGGTTTTGTAACCAGCGCCGGCGGCACTTTCAGCCGTGGCCAGTACGAAGCATCGCGGTTTCTCACCGTTCTGCTTCGCACGCGCCATCTCTTCGACGATACCGATGGCAACCACGCTCAAATCGCGTTCGGAACCCCCAAGAACGCCTCCCGCATCGTTGAGTACCAGGCTCCATTCGGGTAGATCCGTCACACTGTCGATGACGAGACCAACACTCCGACGCAACGCGGGCGGCAAACGCTCGATGGCGGCATAGACTTCGGCACGCGGCACGCTACTCGACTGCAGGAGCAACTCGTGCTCTGGACGCCCCGTCCGCTCTGCCTCGGTCTGTATCTCGATCGCACGTTCCATCGACAGCTGACCGTGTTGCACCAGCTCGCCCAACACGCCGTCGATCGTATTTCGCTGCGAAGACGGCACGGGCACTGGCGGCTTCGTTTCGACAACACGCGACACAGGACGTAGCGCCTGCACTGTGGCTGGCTGGGGTACCGGCTTGGCTTTGCGATCGAAAAGTCCCATCGTCGTCCCTTAACCGTGAAACCGTAGGACAGCGATATCCCAAGTGCCGATGGCATCCAGGCCGCCGCCGTAGGGTGTCTTGAACTGCAGTTGCGTGATGCGGAAACTCGCATGCGCAGCCCAGTCGGCAAGTGCCGGCAACGCCGTCACCATCGGCGACTGCCCCTTGATGTCCACCGACTCGGTCACGAAGGGCGGATAGCCCACCTGATTACCGCCATTGGCGGCCGCGAGATCGGCTACCAGCATCGTGGGGCGATCCTTGATACCCACGACATGCAGCGGCGTACGGCCCAACCAGTCGAGCAGCTGCACGTCATTCTTCGCGGGCGGGCTGTGCAGCAAGGTCTCGTCCACAGTGATCGTGGCGTTGTTCAACACCAGGTGAACCTTGAGTTCGTTACCCTGCGCATCCATCGTGACGGCGCCCACACCGAACCGATCGGTGAAAGGCGAAACGGCATAGGCAATCAGATCCTGGCTACGAACGTAGGTGCCGTCGCATCCGGAGGGCACACACAAAACGGTGTCCAGGCGATAACCGGCAAGGAAGGGGGGCAGCTGGTTCATGACCGCCTGCCAGGCCGGCTGCACCCACGCGGGATCCGTGGGGTAATTTGCAAGAGCGCCCTGCACGGCCACGTGATATTGCTGAATCAACTGCTGCCGCTGCTCGGCACTCATTTCCTTCTGTGCTTGCGAGGCTTGATGCTTCTTCCAAACCAGGACGCCGCCAACCACCACCAGCATGACAACACCCAACACCACAAAAGGCATCAGAGAGATTCCCGCCGATGCAGCTCGCATCACGACGGGTTTGCGTGCACCTTGCACGGCTGACGCCGGATCGAAGAATTGCGACCCGCCCTCGATCGTGATGTCTTCACCGGCATAGATTGACGACGGTTCCAGACTGAGCAGAGTGCGAAGGCTCTCGATGCGAGAAAGCACTTCGTCGTTGGGGCCAATGACGTCCGTCTCCGGCGTCACCAGACCACCACTCACGACGCAGAACCAGAGCTGATCGGCATCGACTTTCGCGACGTACAAGCCATCGGGATGCAGCGACGCCAGCGTGGCGGCGTAGCTGTTCACCACACCGCGTAGCGGCGCATCCGGTGCAGCAGCACCGAGCACGAAGCGGCCCTGCGCGGTGCAGACACAGGTGTAGCACCGCGACTGCCCGACAGGATCGAGCGCCATCCGCTGTTCACGGATCTCGGCCTTTCCCGGCCGACGCGTGCTTTCCACCCACGTCAAGCCGAAGGCGTACTGGCGCTTTCCGATCCACTCGACGTACATGGATCAGCCTCCGATCGTCAGTCGTCGATGGGCGCGGCCACGCCGCAACTGGACGCTGCTGTCCTCGATCGACACCACCGTCCAACCGGACGGGAGCGTGGAACCGACGGACACGCGCACAGACTCGCCGTGATCAAGAATCGTGGCTTGTGCGGCGTTGCCAATCTTGAGCAGGCCCGACAACTGCAGCGTGGATTCGGAGGCCAGCGCAGCTGCATGCTTGGACGGTGGCACGTTGACTTGCGCCACGGTCGTCGTGGACGAGCCACTCGCGTCTGTCGACGCCTGGGCGTCCATGGCACGCGGTGGCACGGCGATCAGAGGCGAAGTCACCGCGGCCTGGGCCGGATGATCGGCGTCATTGATCTTCTTCTGAAGGTCGGCTATCTGAGCTTGCAGCTTGAGAAGTTCCACCTGCTTTTGCAGGGCGGATTCGTTTTGGCTGAAAGCCGCATCATTCCCGATCACCGACGCAGGCAACGGCATGCCGGCGGACGGGATCGGGGCGGGCGTGGAAGTCACCGCAGGAGCACCGGCCCCGACCCCGCCGGGGGTCGCGGCCGTCGGGGCCGGTGTCTGCGGTGGAAACGGTTGTGGTGTCGGAGTGATCTGCGCCAACGCCACGCCCATCGGGAGAGTGGCGGTCAGCGCGAGAGACAGAAGCAGGGCACGGCGCATAGGGCTCTCCTTACATCGCGGCCACGGCACCATTGGTGCCGTCGGCGTTGGTCACGTGGGGGGTGATGACGATCACGATGGCGTCGCGTGCTGAGGTCACGTCTCGGTTGCCACCGAACAACCAGGTGTGCTCGCCGAACGGTGTCTGCGTCGTCGTGCCCGCTTGCGTGTCCTCGAACCCGGCCAGTACCAGGGTCTGGCCCGATTCCAGCCAGGCACGCTGCATGGTTTCGCGAGCCGTCACATGCGGGATCTGGATGCTGTTGCCGCCAGAGGACACCGTATCCATGGAATCAAGCGTCGAGTCGGAGATGGTCATCTGCAGCAGCAGGCGATGCCCGTCGCTCTGCACGCTGGGCAGCACTTGCATCACGAACCCGGTCTCGACGTTACCCGGCGTCAACGTCGCACCCGCCCCCACGACGCTGGAGCTGCCGCTGGTCGTGCCGTTGGTGTAGAGCGAAGTGGTTTGCGCGAGGTAGCCCTGGTCTTGGACCACCTTGACTGGCGCCGGCTGGTTGTTCGTCGTGTAGACGCTCGTATGTGTGACCTCGGTGGTCTTGCCCAGCGTGGAAAGAGCATCGAGGAAGAATTGCGAGCCGGCCCAGAGGTTCGACTGGCCGCTGCTGTTTTGTGCGGGGGCATTCAACACCAGACTGGTGCCGCTGCTGATCGTCGGTCGCGTGGTGGTGATGGCACCGCCGACGTCGCTGGCGAGGCGGCCCAGCGTGTTGTACATAATGTTCCAGTTGATGCCGCGGTTGTCCTCGTTGCTTACGTGGAGCTTGTACACCGCGACATCGACCAGGATCGCCAGCTGGAGCTTGGCGTTGGTCTGGTCGATGTACTGCGCCACCTGTTCCACGCGGTCGTAACGATCGCGCACCACGATCGAGCCGGTCGCCTGCGACAGGGTGATCGAACCCGTCGGCGAAAGCATGGTTTTGATGGCTTCACCCACGGTCTTCCAGACCGCAAGATCACCCGTAAACTTGGTGGTGGCATCGGCCCCGGACACCCGCAGGGTCTGTCCCGTCGCACCCTGGATACTTTGCTGATCACCGCCCATGGAGGCGGTGTTCGAGGCATCCGTCGGCGAGGTGGCCAGCGCGAATACCCGCGTCTCGTAACGGTAGAAATGCACTTGATTGCTCATGTGGTTGTATGTCCACTTCGCATCCAGCGAGAGAGCGACTTGATCGAGCAAATCCTTGAGGTCACCTGCGTTCGGTATCGCGCTGCCCACATAGGCCGGAATACCCACGGGCGCACCGGCACCCCCACTGGCATCGCTGCCCGGAAGCGGCGGCAACGCTGGAATTCCAAGGGTTGCATCGCGACCCGCGGACGGAGCCGCGGATCCACCGGGTGCCGCATCGGCGCCCGAGGTCAACACATCGGCATCGGCAGTGATCGCCACACCACTCAAATTGCTGATGTCATGCAGCAACTGGGAGACGGATGAGCCCGCCGTAGGCTTGATCGCCACGTGCTGGGAAAAGATCAGCGGGTACTCCGCCGCATGCGGAATCGGAGCCACCGACACGTACGGTAAATTCGAGAGCGACTGGGCGCGGCCCGTATCCGTTCCGGCCTGCGAGGACCGTTCCAACGCCTGCAGATGCGGCTCCATCTGACGCAGCGCCCTCGTGGTTTCGCTATCGGACTGCTGCTTGATTTGGGTCATGCCCGTGCAACCGCAGAGAATCAGCGATAGGCATACCGCCAAGCTCGATGCCCGGTAAATGGAACGATTACGTTGGGTCATTTCCGGGTCTCCGCGCTCATCGGTTCGATCACGACGGTGTGATTGGGTTTGGCTAAACGCTGTGTGGAATTGAGCAGTCCGCCTTGGGCGTGGTAGACCTGCATCACGTACTTCACACCGCTCTCGACATCGCCGGCCGGTATGGGAATCGGCGTGTCGACGAAGCAGTCTTCCGGGGTGTTCCAGCGCATCTGCCAACCGAACCGCTTCACGTAAGCGGTCAGACCTTTGGAGATGCTTGTCCCTGCGGGGATCGTGTAGCTCTCGGTCGACGGATCCGCAGGGGCGACCGGTTTGACGACCACCGGCTGCGAGGCGGCCAACGTGGTCGGATTCACGGGGCGTTCGCTGCGGTCACCGATCAATATCAGTTGCTGATAAAAGTCGACTTCCGCGGACAGTCCTTCGTTGTTGACCAGAATATCCAGCACTTCCGGCCACGGCCGGCCGCCCTCCCAGTCCACCTTCTGGTTACGCTTGAAGCTCGTCACCGTGCTGGATCGCAGACGAGCGTGCCAGCCAGGAGGTGCGATCTGCTGAAGCGCATCGGCCAACGGCACTTGCCGACCGAAACCCTCGCGCACGGGAATCGTGCCGCTCGGCGTACCGACCAGGCGAGTCGCCACCAGATTCAAGGCCGGCAACGGCTGCGATGAACCGACTGTCGGTGGCGGCGCTGGTTTCACCACCGTGAAGCCAGCGAAGGCAGGCAGCACGACCAAAGCGCCGGCCAGACCTATCCAGGAAACTTTCATTACGACACCTCGGCAGTTGCACTCGACCCCGAACCCAGCAGCCCCATCAGGCCGCGTACCCCGTTTGCTTGCTGAGGTGTCGATCCATCCTCACCAAGCCCGTTTTCCCGCGCCTCATTGACCGGCGTCAAAGTTTCGCCGGCGTCTGTTTGCGCATGATGACTTTTGTTTGTGTATGTTGCAAGCTGATTCGCCAAATCAACAGTATTACATTGAAGAGCGTAGCCAACCAGGATGCACCGCCGAAGAAAATCCTGCGCTTCCGAGTCGGTGCTGCATCGCTCATCCAGCGCCGCCAGAAACTCGGCATCGTCTTTGCGCTTCGTAGAGAAGCGCACACGTAGACGGCGCAGATCGGCAGCATTCTTAGCCATGACCTCCCCCGAACGTGAGCACCTTGAGCATGCCTCGGGCGTTCGCAAAAGCCGGATCGTCCATGAGGACGCAATGCGGATAGGCCTGCATCAGCGGCTCACGCATCAGAATTGCGCCGCCGCCGGTAAGCAGTACCGCGTCCATCTCGCCGGCCTTACCGATCCGGCGTTTGAGTTCGCGGATCACCTGCGTCGCAACGTCGTCGACGGCGCGATCCACGATCGCACTGACATCCTTATCTTCGCCCTGCCAGCGAATACGTTTTTCTCGGGCAACGCGATCGAGCGTGCTCAAGCGGATACGTTGAGAGCCGAAAGCCTTCATCAGCTCACTTTCAATCAGATCGTAGATATCGCTGACGCCGAGGTTGGCGGTGCCTGAACCACGGTGGTCGATACCGGTGCCACCGCGCAGCACCGTGACGCAATCGGTGGTTCGACCACCGACGTCCACGACGGCATAGGCCTCGCCCTGACGCGCGTTCGGTTTGAAGCCACCGGACGCGTCGGTCATGTAATCCACATAGGCCGCGAAGCCCTGCGCCGTCACCTCCTGGCGCACGATGTCCACGGGGGCATTTCCGTTGAGCAACGTCACCGGGATAGCGAGACTCGCCTTCTTCGCATCCAGCAAGCCATCGTTCTTTTCGTTGCTGCCCGCGTGGAAATACGACTGGAACGGGACGCCGGTACACAGCGCCACGCGCCGCCCGGCAAGGCCCGCAAGCTGCATGGCGTGCTGTATCAGTACGCGATTGATCGGTGAGGTCGCGTAATCGTCGAAACGCGTGTCCTCGCCCTCGATGTCGGCATCAACGGTGTAGCGCTTTCCCTCGGTCTCGTAACCGCCTGCAGCCGCATCGCCATCCAGGCGGCTGATCGAGAATCCGCTGCGGGCTACGCTGGGCAGCGCGATCTTGAATCCTGTGCTCGTGACGATCTTCGTCTGACGGAATCCGTCATCGACCGCCACGCTCACAATCTCTTCCTTGTCAGGTGTCTTACTCATGCAGATGGTTCCTTTTTCATACCCGTGGCTTCCGCCACCAGGGCGTGGAACGTCGCACCGGCCCGGCGATGCGCGCACGCACCCATCGCCCGGCCACCGCAACGGTGAATCCGAATCGCTCCAACAAGCCGAACACGGCGAACGAAACGAGCGCGATCTTGAGCGTGATCAGGCTCCAATGAAGGGCGAAAACCAACAGCCCGATGCCCGCACGGGCATCGAAGATCCAGAACCGCGCGGGACGCGCGTTGTTCCGCCACCCGTTAGTGCGCGCCATCGCTCAACTCCTTGGATTCCGCCGCAAGCTCGGCATCGTCACGGGCTTCGTCGCGTTCGATCGCCATGAGATATTCCGGTGCCAGTCGGCCCGCCTCCACCAGACGGCGCGCATGAGCACTCTTTGTCTGGCCGAACCGACGCAGCTGCTGCGTAGCAGCGGAAGGCAGTTCACTCAACCCCTTCACCGCAGCACGCAGCAGGGCTAGTCGCACATCGGCATCGCAAATCAGGTACTCGCGAACGGCCACGCGCTTGCCATCGGTCGAAGGCAGCAGCTGCTGGCAAATGATCACGCGGACGGAATCGATGATCGAACCGATCACCGACGCCGATTCCGCGACAGGCAACGTCTGGATCAGTCGCAGGAACACCGTGCCCACCGAATTGGCGTGCACGGTGGTGTAGAGCGCATGGCCCGTCTGGGCGGCAAGCACCGATGCCTTGATGGTCTCGGCATCACGGGACTCACCTACCAGGATGATGTCGGGATCTCGACGGAGTGCATTGCGGATCGCGTCGGCAAACCCCCCTGTCAGGTGGTCGGGTAGCGCGGACTGCTCGATCTCACAGGATATGGTTTTGATGCCGTGGAACACGTACTCCACGGGCGATTCATACGTGATGATGTGCGAGTCGGCTTCAGGATCTTCCGCCTTGTAACGGATGACGCCGGCGAGCAACGTGGACTTGCCGGCACCTGTGGCGCCGCACACCAGCACCAAGCCATCATCTGGGAACAAGGCGCCCATCAACTCGTCGCCCAGATCAGCCGTGTCCAGCGCCGGCGGTATGCCGGCCAGTTCGCGCATGATGATGTTGATGCCGAACCCGCGCTCGGCCACGACGCCGGTGGCACACCAGCGGTATCGAAGGCTCTCGAACCGGCTCACCGGGAAGGTATAGGCGTTGTCCAACGCCTTGCCCTGCCGGATTTCCGTTTCGGCGTTGTCGCCGCCATAAAGCCAGTTCGCCACGTTCCGCACATGCTCGTGGTCGAGACGGCGCCGGGTCAGTCGCACCAAACGACCGTGCACGCGTGCCGTGACTGGACGGCCCGTCGTAAAGTAGATGTCGGAAGCCTTGATCTCGTTCTGGTGCTGGAGCACGTCGAGAAGATCCTGCTCCGTGTTCCAGAAGCGGGCATCACCGCCCGGCCACAGAAACCCAACTTCGCGGTCGATCGCCGTCATCTCACGGATCCTTGACCGGGAAGGTCTCGGTCGGCGACGCCAGATCGGAAGCATCCGTCGCAGGTGTCGTATCCATGGGAGTAGGCGTACCCGAGGGGACCGGCAGCGGCGTCCAGGTTGCGGAATGGGTATTCAGCTGCGGTGTCGCCGTGATACGGAGAACGCGATCGTTGATCGCCATCGACTGGCCGTTACCGGTGATGCCCAGATCCGCCTGGCCCACATAGGGAAGGCTGACCATGTGCTGGGCCAGCAGTCGGCGATACAACACCATGCCGGAGAAATCACGCTTCAGGCGCGCAAGCGACTGGGCGAAAACGGCATTGGCCTGCTGTATGCCGACCGTCCAGCCTTGGGCCACGTATTGCTTCCACGCCGTGGTTTCCTCGGCGTTCTTCGGCATCAATGTGGCGGGCGGCGGAACCGCCAGATAGACCGCTGTGGGACGAAGGTAGTCGCGCCAGTTCGGTGCGACGGTGGCAAAGTGGGCCTGCAACACAATGGAATACGTGGCGTCGGACAGGCGAATGGCGTTGCCGTCGGTCACCTGGAGCGACGTGGCCGCTCCCGTCAGCACCGGAGGCACCACGTTGTGGTCGAGCAGCAGCGCATTGAAGTCATAGACCCCATCGAGCTGGTTCGCTTCCTTTCCAACGACAGCGTTGATTTCGTAACTGCGGTGGGCCATGCCCCCCTGCACGCCGTACTGGATGGCAGAATCACGGAGTGCCTGCAGTCGCGGGCTATTCGCGTTATGGGACTGCGAGACGATGGCCGCACGCCCCTGATCGGAAAGCAGCGCCTGCAGATCCGGCGGCGGTGCGGAATTAATGACGGGCATGGTGCGTCCCCTGCCCTATCTCGGAGGGACTCACCCGAATCGATCCTGATCGGTGCGATTCGCCTTCTACGAGAAGGGCGTCAGGATCCCGACGCATAACGTCGAGCAGATGCCGACACTGGGCCTCGAACTTCATGTGGCACAGCCTGGCCGTCACAGCCTCGATGCCCTCGCGCTTAGAGACCGGTGTTGGCATAGATCACCTCCACGGTCTTGCGCGCCGGATCCACCACCACGTCGGCGCGATCGCCGGCCTGTAAGCCGACATTGCGCAACATCTGCGAGAGCGTGGCCGGCTGCGTGCCCAGGCTGACAAGGATCGGCAATGTCGGCTTCTTGCCACTGAACTCGGCGAGGTAGCCACCCTGCGTGGCGAGACGGGACACGATCGGTTCGATTGGTCCATCCCATGGCATCGACATCGAGGCGGTGAGTCCCGGAAGCGATGGCGTCGTATCAGGGGTGCCAGGCAGGCGTCCCTTCTTGTCGTATTGCTCGGCATCCGCCAACTGCGTGAGGGACGCACGTATGTCTTGTGCTGCGGATGCCAATTGATTGGCGGCTGGATCCTGCGGTGGTTTAGCAGGCGGAGTAGCGCAGCCGCAGAGCAGCAGCGCTATGGAGGTCAGAGCCAGAGAAACTGTCTTCACAATACGATCCCATGCGTTTTGGCGCGCATCATACGGCAACGAAAGTCAAGGCGCGAAATGCAGGGTAACCGAAGGCATTGGCGATTGCCAAGTCCCTCTGTGTCGTTTTCGACCCACCTCACGGATCAGGCGCATTGCAAGCGCATTGGCTGGGTCGCATTCGACCCAAAAGTGAAGTAAGTAAGGGTAAGTGGGTCGCTTACAGCCCACTTTCGGGAGTCGGTCGAGGCTCAAGGTCAAAACTGGGTCGTAAGCGGTACAACGTGGGCCGTTTGCGTCCCAGCCAATGCGTGCGCTGCCGAGTGCCCGGTTCGACCGGTGCATACACGTCAACGACGGCACCCTTTCCAGTAATCACGCGTTAGCTGTTAGCTGGCAGGTGGCCCGCTCTCGCTCTGTGCGTCGGCGTGAATCCCTCTGCCCTGTTTTGCTCGCTGGAAGGTCAGGGTCGCTTCTCCCCTACCTCAACACCCCCAGCATTTCATTGGCGGCGGGCAGCGATGGCTTTGCCAGCGCATTGAATGGTATGGCGTCATACCATGTGGTATGACCGAAACACCTACGACACCAACTCGGTCACCCGGGAGGCGTTCTTGGCCACGCGGAGGTGCCGGGTCTTCGCGCCCCAGGCAAGACCGTTCGTCGCTTCGCCACAACACCCACGCCAACAGCTCTTTCAGGCAGCAGGTATGGCATGGTCTGGCAGCACAATGGATGGTATGACGTCATACCATGTGATATGCCGGCATAGCGTATGGCATCGAATCAGACCGCATGGGATGGTGGCATACGGTGTCAGGCAGGGTGGGTCGTTTTCGGTACAAGGGCGGGATTTGAGATGCCGACAGAATCGAAGGGGTGGTGTTACACCAATAGGTTTATTTTGTTGGTGTAACATTGGGAAGCGAATAAAAATTGGGTCGGCGAAAAGTGAATCGGAAAACAGGCAGGAAGGTCAGTCACCGAAACCCCCTTTGAGGCCGAGGAAGAGCGTAGGGCAGCAGGCAGGGACCAGGGCGCAAGTGGGATTCGGGGTCAGATGGGATTCCTTGTGCGCAGGCTGAAAACCCCATGACGCCGGGTTGGGGAGGAGCACGAGGCTGGAGGTTGGCCGCCGGAAATGTGACTGTGGATGGGCGTCCTGATACCCGTACGCCGAGCCATCGACTAACCCCGAAAGTGCAGCGAGGCCTGATATGACGCCAGAAAGAAGCCAGAGCACCGAAGACGCCTACCTACGCCGGGTGGAACAACTTCGGCGTCAGACAGCCCGTTCGCTGGGCCATCCGGATACCCGTAGCGTCTCCCCAATGGATCTGGTGGAGCACCTGATCGGGCGCAAGGAAAGCAGCAAGCATTGGCAGACGTCGAGTGAGGACTGGTCTGAGGGCAAAAAGGCCCGTCATCAGCCACCTCAGACCTTGTCCCGGGCCACCTGGCGGCAATACAAGGGCTCGCTCCTCTTTGTGCTCGAACAGGAACTCTCGACCACGACCGAGGGGGTGGTGGCCGAGGAACTGAACGTGGCGATCCACCTTTTGCGGTCAGAACCCCAATCCGGCGCCCTCAAACGCAGCCTTCGGACGTCCGGATCCAAGCTCAAAGCCATGCCCAGCGCGGATTTCAAGATCGTCATGCAATTCCTCGATGCCCGGATCGGCCGGCACACCCACGCCAACACGCTGCGCACATGGCTGCGGGCCAACCAGCTGGTCGGCTTGCGTCCCGCGGAGTGGCTACGCGCCGGCCTGATCCAGCTCGACGGCCAGCCGGCCTTGCGAGTGGCCAACGCCAAGCACACCAATGGTCGAGCCAACGGCGAATACCGCACGTTGGTGCTCGAACGCGTGACTTCGGAGGAGATCGAGCACATTGACGACTTGCTTTACATGCTGGTGGAGATGGAAAAGCTGCCAGGCTACGACTTTGACCGGCACATGAAGCAGCTCCAGGCGTACATGCGTACCGTCACACGCCGCTGCCTGGGGAAACGCTCGCGCTATCCCACGCTGTACAGCGGCCGGCACCAGTTCGTGGCCGACGCCAAGTCCGGACACCGCAGCCACGGTGAAATCGCCGCGCTGGTCGGCCACGGCAGCGACCGCACCGCCACGACACACTACGGTCGTGCGGCCAAAGGCGAAGGTGACATCAAGGTCTCAGCCCTTCCCAGCGAGATAGCCACCGTGCGCAACCATCCCAAGACGGGCTACCGGCATCCCAAGCGCACCGATCGCTGACCCCCGACCCGAAATTCATCCTTCTGGGTCGTATTCGACCCACAACGGGCCGGATTCGACTCATTTTCATGACGATGGCCGGCCCGATTCGCTTGTCGGGTCGTATCCAACCCAACGGAATGGCGCATTCCACATCGCTAGCGATTGAATGGGTCGAAAACGACCCATTCCCGAACGGCAAAGGTGTATGGCTATGGGACTTGGGTCGAAATCAGCCCAACCGGATTCATGGAAAAGTGTATGCCTATGGGGGATGGGTCGAATCCGGTACAGGCGTGGCCGCCGTAAAGTGTACGTTTATGGGATTTGAGCCGAAGGCGACCCAGCTTCAGGCGGCGCCATCGAGGCGGCGTCGATCCCCGGAGCCTGCCAGGACAGCAACCAGTCCCGCACGGCCTCGCGGTCGACCGCCGCATGCCGACGACGGTAACCCTCCACCACCTCGGCGACCGCCGCTTGCTGGGCTTCGGTCAACCGTTTCGCCTGGTAGGCGAAGGTCGAGTTGGGTTCTCGGCTAGGGGGCAACCCGCTCTTCTTGTGTTCGATGGCCGACTGAATCACCAGACCTAGTACCTGCAGCCCGGACACCTGCGAAGTGTCGTGCCTGAACAGGATCTCCATCGAGAGGATCCATTCGTCCAGCGACCAGGGTGGAAGGGACGCCCGCACCATGTAGGTGTATCGGTCGGCCAGCCGCTCGACGATCCGCGAGACCCCTTCACGACGATCTCTCGGGCCGAGCGAATCAAGGTATCCCAGCAGGGCCGGGCCGGGATGGATGCTCGTGGGCTTGGGCGACGTCTCGCTGCGCATGATTTCTAGTCGTAGTGTAGTTATCAAACACTAACTTATTAGCCATCGACTATGCAAACAGGCATGCGGACCGCGTTGACCCGGTTTTGGCATCAGCGCCGGCTATTTTACTATCGCGTTATATATCAACGGCTTGCAGTGGTGCGCCGTTTTAGCCATGGTTTCCGTGAAACATATTGTTCCACGGAATGCCCGTAAGGGCAGACGTAACCTTATGATTTATTGCGCAATTTCTGATTAAATGGGATCATGGAGACCTGCCCGAGTGAATCCCTTCTACAAGCAGGGTGCGCACGCCTGCCGAAGGATGCAGCGGGCCTTAACATCATACCATGTGGTATGGTATGTCCTGAACAACGTCCCATAGACGTACACCTTTCGGGCGTACAGCCCTTCGGCAGGTCATGGTGGTGGATCGCGGAAGCCCTCCAAAGCCATCCACCCTGCCCTGCGGGCTGCAAATCGTCCGCATAGCGTCATACCATACCATGTCATACAGTGACAATCTTGACGCCGAAACGGTGTTCGGACTCGTACAAGGCCTCATTGGCGGGCCATCCATCCCATAGACGTACACTTTACGGCCTGCCTGGCCTTCGGCACGTCTGGCTCAACGGATCATTCCCATAGCCATACACCTTTGCCTGATGGCGCTGCTGGTGTTCGTGTTTGAGGGCGAAATCAAACCATACACCGTCGCATCACACCGTATTGCATGATGTGGTGTCATACCATACCATTCAGCCGCCGGCCTTCGCCGGTCACTCTTGGGAGATACGGTATGTCTGATCACCAACCCCGCGGCCGCATTGTGGTCGTCGGCGGCGAAAAAGGCGGCACCGGCAAAACCACAACTGCCATCAACCTGGCCGCCATGCTGGCCAACAAAGGCAAGGACGTCCTTCTGGTCGATACCGACCGTCAGGAAAGCGCCAGTTCGTGGGTCGTCCTTCGCGACGAGAACCCTGCCGTAAAGAACCGCGTTGCTGCTGTCCAGAAGTTCGGCTCCGGCCTTGCCCGCGAGCTGGATGACCTGTCCAAGCGCTACGAGGAAATCATCGTCGACGCCGGCGGTCGGGATTCAACCGAATTGCGTAGTGCCATGCTGATGGCTTCCACCATGGTGGCGCCAATCCAGGCCAGCCACTTCGACACGTGGACTCTGGGCAAGCTCAACAAGTTGTACGAGGAGTGCATGGCGACCCGGCACCCGGACGCCCCTCCCCTCAAGGTGGTCGTTGTCGTGACCCGTGCCTCGACCAACCCGGGCGTACAGGATCACGAGGCGGCCAGCGAGATGATTACTGAGCTGTACAAGAACTTCGTGCAGGCCAATCACCCGATCCGCGATCGAGCCAGTTTCAAACGGTCGCCCGGCGCCGGCCTGGCGGTCACCGAATACGAGCCCCACGACGAGAAGGCCAACTTCGAGATCCGCAGCCTTTTCCGTGAGGTCTACGGCGACCTGTAATCACTGATCGCTGAATGAATGCACTTACCCGGTCTGCTTGCGCAGACCCGATGTTTCAGGAGTCCCTATGAGTAAACAGAAATTCGGTTCTCCACCTACCGTCAATCGTGGAGTGCTGCCGCCAGATCCGGACGCTATCCAGAAGTTTGTCAGTGGTGCCGACCCCGGACGCGCCACCGAGGGCGCGTCCGCCACTCAGAAACCGGCCAGCAGCTCTTCGCCTGGCTCTAACGCCATTGTCTGGGCAGATCTTGACGACGAGCAGCGCGGCCTCGTTGGCGTCTTCAACATGCGATTCACGCAACGGGAGAAGATGTGCTTGCAGTACATCGACAAGAAGACCCCTCACAGCAAGCACAGCTTCATCATATCGGTATTGCGCCCGGCCTTGGCCGAGAAGATCAAGGAACTCACCGGCGAGGACATCTCCGCCCTGTTGGCCGTTCCCGACGGGGACTGAAGTCGGTATGACATGGCATCGCATCACCTGATGCCATGTCATACCATACGATATGATCTGCCGCCGTATTGTGCGGTATGAAGTGACATGGTGTGAGAGGTGTATGGCTATGGGAGTGGTGCAATGGAGACGGCAGCCTGGTTTCTCTACCTGATCGAGTGCCGCAATGGCGCGTACTACGCCGGGATCACCAACGACCTCGTCGCTCGCTACCGTGCACACCAGGCAGGGAAGGGGGCCAAATTCACCCGAGCCAATCCGCCGGTGCGGCTCTTGGCCAGTGCCACCTATCCCGATCGAGCAAGCGCCTCTCGTGCCGAGTGGGCCGTCAAGCAGCTCCCTCGGTCGCGCAAGTTCGCGTACGTCGCCGGCGACGCACACGTCATTGCCTGACGGTCGACACGAAATTCAATTACGACATACCCTGAGCCTGGCATATATCTGAGACCAATATTCTCGTGTGGTAAGCCGCGTCTGGTGAGCCGGATTTACTAACCTGAAAGAGGCGGACGGCACGCCCATGGGTTTACGTTCGCATTGGAAGGTTAGCCAACCAGCCTAACCGACAAAGAAAAACCCGGCAGCGCCGGGTTTTCTATGATGGTGTATGGCTTGGTATCATATGGTATGAATGAATACCATGCGTCGCCATACGATGTGACTTCATACCTCGTCAGGTGGTGACCACCGCAGTGGCGTGCTCGTCCAGCAGACGCTTCTGCAGGTACTCACTGAAGGCGCCTTTGATCATCGGGTGAGTCACGCCGTCGTTCTGCAGAATCTTGAGCACAGGTGAGTGGTGCTCGCGGACGAACTCCTCGAAGTCCGACTCCAAGGCCACGCGCTCTTCGACGGAGAGCAGTTGCAGCCGTTTTTCCGCTTCCGCCTTTCGCGTCTCGCGCAGGGCTTTGGCGCGATCTTCGGCGGCGCGTAGCTTGGGATCAATATTTCCTTTCTGACCGGAACTTGCCGTTGCTTTTGGTTTCACTGTGAGCCGGCTATTGGTCGCGCCATCGTCCCACTTCGCCAACGTCGCCAGGAAGTAGGGCGCGATCTTGGTTTGCTGGATCTGCCCATTGACGTAGCGATCCCCCACATACTCCATCACGCGAATCAACCTATCTGCCGAGTGATCATTCATCACCTTTCGGGCAGTGTCCTTGCCCAAGCAATAGTCCAGCGTGAGCTGTTCAAGCAGACGTTCGTCAAAGGCTTGGGCAAGCAGGGTGTCTTCGGGCGAGGCCGCGGACTCAACCATACGGGCAGGCTGAGTGATGTGAAGTTTCACCGCCACCACCTGCCGGCGCTCGCGCTTCAATTCGGCTTCCACGTGGAAGCGTGAGTGCTTGTTGACCTCGTCGATCGCTGGTTTGATCACCGAACGGTTAAGGGCCTTGAACTCGTCATAGCTTTCACCGGATGCGCCCAACAGTTCCCGAAGCATTGCCAGTTTGAAAAAGGGTGTCTGTCCGACCCCCCGGTAAGGTTCAAGGTTTTCGTACATCGCAATGCCGGCGCCCGTGGAGAATTTACGCACTACCGACATATCGATCGGTGCCCAGTGATCCGGCGACGCCAAACGCTCCCGGAGCTGGGGAGCAAAGCTGTAGGTCAGTTCACCATGACGGATCACGGCGTCTGCCAGCAGGGCGGCTACACCCCATTCGTTGGAGCCATCGGGCTGAAGAATGTTCCAGCCCACACGAATACCCACCAGCTCGACGAGTGTGGCCTTGAAGGAAGCGGTATTGTTGGAGTTGAAACCGACGACACGGGCCAGCAACGAAAGCAGCACCTTGTGTGTGCGTACATTGAAGTTGGCCAGTTCCGGCGCTGCGCAGTACAGCAGGCCATTCATCAGTTTTCGTTGCAACGCTGAGATGTTGACATTGCTGATGTGGATCGCACCCGTTGCCTTACGCAGATTCTGTTCTGCTGGCTCGAAGAGTGTCCCCTGATCGAATGCAAGTGAGGCTTGCTGCATGGGCGTGCGTTCCACTAATGAGGTTAACTTACGCGTTCGCGGCATACTGCAACAAAAGTCAAATAGGTTCAACACATCACCTGCGATGTATTGCAGATCTCGTCAGGAAGTCCCCCTCGCGTTGCTTGTGCCTCTGCTCTGTTTGTTTGTTTGTCTTTTTATAGAAAACAACAAACAACAAAGACTAAAGGGCTTCCCATGTGATTGATGGTACACGGTAATTCGGGTAGTTGGGTGTACGTTTATGGGAGAAAACCCGGCTGAAGTGTAAGGCTGTGGGAGCTAAGGTGTAGGGCTGTGGGGACGATAGGTGTACGTCTATGGGGAGGCCTCAAAAAAAGGTGTAAGACTATGGGATGAAAGGTGTATTTCTGTGGGACGGCAGGTGTACGGATGTGGGATGAAAGGTGTACACCCATGGGAACGCCGGTGAAAGGTGTACGTCTATGGGATTGACGTCAGGGTTTGAGGCATAGTCTTGCTTTGCATTGTGGGACATCCGCGCCACGTCGGAGCCTGGAAGGGTAGGGTGGCATGTTGCCGTATCGCGGCGTAACTTTCGCTTGAGTAAACCGAAGCTATTTCGTAGGATGCTCGCGAACCCCTTCTGTGGTCTGCGAGGTCACCCTATGTCGACTCTGCCTGTTGTTGAGATTCCTGCCTATCCGGGCACGTCGGTGCAGGCCGGCGCGCTGGCCGCCGTGCGAGTTGCCAGCGCGATGCCAACACTGGATCTGCGGGAACTCCCCAATCCGCCGCACCAGGTGCGTGCAGCTTCCGTCCTACCGACGCCGTAAGGCGATCGACGCGTGCACGCGCAGGCGTACACCTTTAGCGGCTACGTGCAGGGTCAGACGCGTGCCGCGGCCCAGTTGCACCGTGGCAGCGCGTTGGCCTTCCAGCCGACGGACGTGATTGAAGCCATGACCGAAGCGGGTTTCGTGGTTGTGGCGATGGCGTCGCTGGATGACGTGCAACGCATGATTGATCTGCTCGATGGCTTGCGCCTTCGCGATGCCGACATGGTGCCAGGCGAAGACTTCCTGATGACCGACGTCATGGAGCGCCATACCGGCCCGCTGGCAGCGGAGCAGGTCTTTACCTTCGCTGGCATGCCTCGGCATCACACCGGTGCCGCCATGGCCGGCTGCATGATCGCCGAAAACGCGGATGCCCTGACCCGGCACCTGGGTAGCTTCGGCTTCCTGGTCGAGTCCGTGGCATCGCAAGCCGAACTCCAGCTCGTGCGTGATCACCTGCAGTGCATCAGCGAAGGCCAGTTCGAGCCTACCGAGTGTCTCGATCTTCGCGAAGCCGAGACTGACAGCATCGCGGCTTGATTCGTCGGCTACGCCGACGATGTTCCCCCATCCACTCACGACAGGCGCGGTCATGCGTTGACACTGACTGCCGCATGCGTATGATTGCGTCTAATAGTCAAACGAAAGTCAATCCACGACATGACGACGCCACCGAAGAAGACGGCCCCTCCCGCGGATCGCGCAGTCGATCCCAAACACCTGCTTGATCTGTCCAAGCAGGTGTTTTACAGGGCCTATTTTGGCCGCCTTCTTGTAGCACTCATGGTGATCGCGGTCGCGAACGTGATGCTTTGCGCCGGGTTCGTCTGGGCCAAGAACCAGAAGATTGATCGCCAATACTTCACCGTGGAGCAGGGCACGGGGCGATTGGTGCGCATCCTGCCGATGGACGAGCCGCATCTGACAGGCGGCAACTTGCTGACGTGGGCACAGACCTGCGTGACACAGGCGAACACCTACGACTTCGTCAATTACCGCGAGCAGTTCATGCGAGACCGCGAATGCTTCACCAGCGATGGCTGGTCGCAGTTTCAGGCCGCTATGGATCGCGCAGGCACGCTCAAGACCGTCCAGGACGAACGCCTGGTGACCACGGCCGTGGCCGAGGGTGCCCCGGTCATCTTGCAGGAAGGCCTCTTCAATGGAGCCTATGCCTGGCAAATCCAGTTCCCGGTCACGGTCACGTACCAAGGCGGCCAAGCAGGACGGAACACCGTCAACCAAAAGCTGCTGGTCAAGCTGCTGGTCACGAACATTCCCACGTATGCCAGCAAAGAAGGCGTTGGCATCGCCCAGTATGTGGCCACGGAGCGTTAACCGATGAAAGGCTATTTGCTACCGATAGGTCTGTTTCTGGTGCCGATGCTGGCTGTGGCCCAAACCACGGGTACGCCCCCCAATGGTGCCGCACCCGCTTCGTCTTCGACAGCTCCTCTGCCGGCACCGGGGACACCGGTGCCGGTCTTGCCGCCCTTGCCTGATGTCGGCAAGACCGCGTTTAAAGGACTGGAACAAGACATGATGCCGCTGTCGCCGGATGAGATCCGGCAATTGCGGCAGGACATGGATGCGACCCAGCGGGCTGCATCCGAGCCGCCGCGTTTTGTGCCGGATCCCGTCAGCAGTGCGCTGGTGGCGTCCTTGAGTCCGGGTGCCACGGCGCCAGTGGTTCGCTTGTTCCCCGGCTATGTCACGAACCTGCTCTTCATCGATGAGTCCGGCCACGCGTTGCAGATCGACGACGTGGACATCCCGGACAAGGCCAAAACCTTCACGGTGACTTGGTCCAACGATCCGAAGAACCCCAGCAACGTGCTCACGGTGTCACCCAATGCGATGTACGCGATGGGTAACGTAGCCGTGCATCTGCATGCCGTGCAGGCGCCGGTCTCCGTGATGCTGGTCAGCGGCCAGCGTCAGGTGGACACACGCGCGGATATCCGCGTGGCCGGCGTGGGTGCTTCGTCGGTAGGGTCGGGCTTGTCGCCGTCGGTCGATGACTCGCTGCAGGACTACCTCGACGGCATGCCGCCGAAAGTGGCCAAGGCCCTCACCTCGTCGGAGCAGACCGTCCAGATCTGGTCGATCGGCTCGCACTTCATCGTGCGCATGAATCCCGCGCTGACTCTGATTTCGCCGGCCTACACCGGTATCAAGAAAAGTGCGGACGGCACCACGGTGTACGTCATTCCGCCAGTCGCTCCTTTGGAAGTCTTGAGCGACGGGAATCCCTTGAGCATCCAGGTGAGCGGTTACTGATATGGCGAAGTCAACCGAAGGGCGTACCCGCACTGTGATGGTGGCCGCCATCGGCGTCCTGGTGCTGGGCGTCGTGATTGGCGTCTGGTCGTTCCACCGGAGCGCTGATGATGCGGATGCACCCCCCAGCAAAGTGGCGACAGCCCAGGCGCCGGGCAGCGCCGGTCAGTCGATCACGACGCCGGCGACCAAGGTCTACGACGGACTTCTGGAGCAGTCCAATGCGCAGGCCGCCCAAGACGCCCTGAAGAACGGCAACAGCGCCATGCCTGTCATTCGTGACCAGTCGCAAGCAGGTACGTCGACAGCGATGACCCCGGTGGCTGTTTCTACGACGCCCGTCACACCCGGATACACGCCGGCGGCACAGCCGACTGTGGATCCACGGTACCAGCAGGACTTGGCAGATCGCGAAAAGGCGATCCGTGAACGCCGTGCCGCGATGGCGTCGCAGCTGACCTTGCTGCAGAAAGCCTGGGACGTTGATGGACACGTAAGCGAGGCGACGCATCAAGGCTCGGCTGATACGTCGCCGACAACCCCCTCTCCGCCGGCCACAGCGAAGGCCGCGGTGTCGACCGAACCACCCTTGGTCCGCACGGGCGATACGCAGGTGGCGGTGCTGGACACTCCAATCAACACCGACAGTCCGCTCCCCATGTACAAGGCACACATCGTGTCGGACGGCCCACTGAACGGGGCCACGGTGATGGGTACTTTGCAGACCAAGACGAACGAGCAATACGGCTCGGGCGTGTCGCTGACCTTTACCAAAGCATCGCTGCCCACGTTGAATTCGGCGATCGATATACAAGCCATCGCCGTCGATGCCAGTACGGGTGGTGCGATGAGCGGGCAGATCAACAACCACACGATTCAGCGCTACAGCGCGGCATTCGGCGGCGCCTTCCTGCAGGGTGTCGGTCAAGGTCTGATCCAGGGTGGTCGCGAGCAGCAGGTCATCTCCAGTACGACCGGTTATGCCGTCCAGAGCAACGCCTATACCAACAAGCAGCTGCTCGAATTGGGCGCGGCCAACGTGGGCACGACGGCTGCGACCACGATGAATAAGGACATTACGCGTCCCCCAACGATCACGGTGGCCGCGGGCACCACTATCGGCCTGATGTTCATGTCCGACGTGCCCGCCAACGCCCTCGCTACCACTTCCACCAAATAATTTGAGATCTGCCATGGCTGATCGCACCGATCGCATACATCCCTTTCCGGGCAACTTCAATCCGGATGACGTGCTGGCTGAGGGTGCCGAAGCGGCTCCGGCCGACGATGAAGCCGCGGCCGCACCGACGCCAGCAAAGGCGAACAGCGGCCTGCAAAAGATGCTGCTGTTCGGCGCAGGCGGCATCATCGTGCTGGGCACGATCTACATGTCGGTCCGCCCGATGCTGGGTCACTCGTCATCGCCTGCCTCCATGGCGGCGCCGAGCATGCAATCGAATCAGGTGTCGGCGCAAAGCCTGCCGATAGTCAATACGGCGCCCAGCGCGCTGCCCTCGATTCCCCGGGCTCCATCGGTGGCTACTGCCCCGACGTCCGCACCATCGCCGATGCCCACCGCGGTACCGGCCGGCACCATGGCGACGGAAACCGTCCATGCGCCGGTAAGCGCCTTGGCCGGTGCCGTCTCGGCTGGACTGCCCTCCGCAACGCCGAGTGCGGTTGCGCCGGATACCGCTTCGACACAGCAGGTGGCTGGGCTGACCGCCCAGATCGGCCAGCTGCAGGGTACGGTGGCAACGCTGACGCAAACGGTGAATGCCTTGCAGGCGCACGCGACAGGCAAGAAGCGTGGCGCCGAGCGTGCACAAGCAACGCCGCCGACAACGACCGCGGCCGCATCGGATGCAACAGGCAAGAGTGCAACCGCGGATGCGACGCATAAAAAGTGGCGTCGCGAGCATGTCGCAACGGAACACCGTGAACCTCATGACGCCACCACCGCAACGTCGGTGGCGCATGCGCCAGAGATGGCGAGCGGTGGTCCGACGCTCAAAGCCGTGGTCACGGGGCGTGCCTGGTTCCAGAGTTCGTCGGGAGGCACCCTGACCGTGTCGCCGGGTGACAACGTGCCGGTGTACGGGCGTGTGGTATCGATCGACGCGACGGCAGGTGAAGTGCACTTCGCCAACGGCGCTGTGGTTCGCTGAGGATGGATCCCTCGTCCACCAGCATGGTCGATGCCAGCACGATGCTGGGCAATCTGATCACCTCATTCCCGGGTCTGGTCACGCTCGTCAATCTGCTGGCGAGCCTTGCGGGTCTCGCGATCGTTTTCATCGGCATCTACAAGTTCACCGAGCTGAAGCCCAAGGGCGATCAGCGCTTGGTCACCGCGATCATGTGGGTGTTTTCGGGTGTCGCGCTGATCAATCTTGCGAGCAGCATCGAAACCGGGCTGGTGACGGTCTTCGGCAGCAGCGCGAACGTCCACAGCCTGATGGCGTATTCGTCGACCTCCGGCATGTCGCAGGCCAGTCAGCAGCTGATTCAAGTGTTGATCATGTGCGCCCGCCTGTACGGCTTGGTCGCGGCGATCCGAGGAATCATGACCCTACGCCACGTGGGCGACCCGGGTTATCGCGAGGGCAACGCATTCAAGTCCGGACTGATGAAGTTCGTCTTCGGTTGCATCTTGCTCAACATTGTTCAAGCCGTGAGCGTCGTGGCGACGACGTTCGGTTGGGGACAACCCCTCGGTTGAGATTCGCCGTCCCATCCATCCAAAGAGGAGAGTCATCATGTTCCACCCCCAGTCGAAATCGAAGTCGAAGCCCGGAGGTCGCCGCCGTTTGGCGACCCTGCTGCTGGTGTGCGGTACCTTGCTCACGTTGACCACGCTGGTTGATGCGCAGAGCATCGGTGACCTTGCCACCAACGTCGCCTCAAGCACCAACAAGGTCGGCGTGGCCCTGCAGGTCGGCGGTCGCCTGGTCGGCTTGGGCCTGGTCTTTGCCGGCCTGTTCACGCATTACAAGGCACACAAGGAGCAGGGGCAGGGACGTGCCTCGCACAGTATCGCAATCGTGTCGTGGATCGTCGGTGCGGCCTTCTTCTATGCGGCCTCGGTCGTGCATACCAGCGGCAATACCCTGTGGGGTAACGGTGGTGGTGACCAGTCGACCATCCAGATCCAGCAAAACTAAGCTGGCACCCTGATGGCAACACCTCCGTCCATTCTGTTGTCCGTCTGTCGAGACGTACGATTTCGCCCCGCACCCGGTCACACGAGTGCGGCCGATCTTCGTGCAGCAAAGTTTCGGCAGGCGGCCATCGGGCAAACACGCTTCGGTCGGCGGTGCTATTTCTGCGACTTCGGCTTTGGACAGGGCGACGACTTCGAGGTGCACCACCTTGATGGGGACCACACCAACACACAGCCGGACAACCTAGTGCCGGTCTGCGTGTGGTGCCATGCACCCTGGCATCTGGATCTGCTGGCACTGCGATGGCGGGAGGATCCGGGCCAGATCATCTATCTGCCAGAAATCAAACAGGCCCAACTCAATAACCTGCTGCAGGTGATCGCCTACGCGAAGGCCGAGCAGCAACGGCAAGGCAAGCTGACGGACCCCAACGCCACGGCAACGGGGTCCCTTCCCAAGGCCAATACCTTGTATATCGAACTTGCACGCCGCAGCCAGTGGGTGGAGCAGGGGAGGGAAGGCCTTTCCCAACCAGCCATTCTGGCGCGTGTGCTCACGGAAATGAGCGAAGAGGATTATCGGCAGCGCGACACACTGCTGCAGGGGCTGCGGTATCTGCCGCCGGAAGGAAGGCTCGTCGAACAAGCCGTGCCATGGCATGAACCGGGTGCGGCGTTCGCCGCGCTGGATGTGTCTTCGTGGCCCTCGATCGCCGGTCTGAACGCGTGAGTGCGTGAGGGCGTATGGCGATCAAGCGCTTCGGGGTCGTGCGCTTCGATACGGACGATCCGAACTACGGCGGATGGGCGTCAGTGGACGGACGCCAGGGCGTGCGCATCGCCTCGGTCGGCAGTCTGGACAACGACACGCTGTGGTGGACGAACCTCAGCTTCCAGGCGATGCATCTGTGCAATCTCAACAAGATGCCGTTCATCAAGCGGACGACGTATCTCAATTCCTGGCTGCAGGGCGGTCAGGATGATGTCTGTCGCGGCTGGGGACTGCTGCGGCGGACACACACGGCCCAGTCGATCACGGAAGCGTTGGCGCAGATTTTCGGTAACGTGATGCGTTTTGCCGTTGGGCATTACGGGCTGGATCTTCGCTCGGTGCCGATGCACGACAACCTGGCCGACGAATTGCGGGTGCGCCTGTATCCGGAAAAGGATCCCCACTTGTCGCCGGAAGTGGATGCGGCATTGGGTGCAGCTCACCAGTATTACACCTACTGCATCACCCCCCGGCTGCCGCCGGAAGAGCACATGGTCGTGCGCTTTGCTGTGCCTTCCATCGCCTACGCGCAGGAGATCGTCAGTTCGATCATCCCTTCCGATCAGGTGGAGTACGTGAGCGGGGATCGCCTGCCGCCGCCGGCACAGCGGCTGCAATGGATTCTTGATCAGGCCCGTCCCGCCATGGCGCAGGTCACAGTCAGCGACGTGCATCCGGACGTGGCCAGCGTGGTGGCGTTTGGCAGCGGCGCAAAGAGCGGCAACAACCGCTCCTGGGTCACGCACCCGGAGCTGCTGTTGCTGGCCAACTACGCGACGGTGCAGATACACAGCGCATTCCTGTTCTCGGGTTACGAACCGTTGCCGTCCAAGGTGGCCGTACCGACGTTCTCGCGTCTGCAGTCGATGACGCCGAGCGCGGAGATCCTCGCATCGAACCACTGGATTGGATTGAGCCGTGAGAACCCATACCGACTCGAAGCGCAGAAGGATGGTCGTGCCCACTCGCCGCGTGCGACGTGGATCACGGCCTACGATCGGTTCCTGATGTTTACGCACGCGCTCAAGCTCCACTACGCCGGCCTGGCGGTGAAGCGTTACGGCGCAGGGGCGGTCACAGTGGTCGTGCCCAAGCACAACTATCGCGATGCCTACGAGCTGGCGACCGCGACCGGTCTGCTCGCACCGCCTTATGTCGCCAACGACATCGAGGTACAGGAGGACTTGCAGACGTATGGATGAGTCGCTGCTGGTCGAAGTGGCCTTGCGAGACCTGCGCAACATGGATGTGATCATGGCGCTGGATCGTCTCGTTCTGTTGCCCGGCACCGCCGAGCAACTCAAGCGTGCGGTGGAAGATCTCAACACCGTGCGCAGTTTTATCAATCTGCATCTCCCCGAACAGATTCAAAACGCCGCCAAGACCATGTTCATCGAGCATGGTCGGCTGATCGAAAGCCACTTCCGCGCCCGGCAAGGGGCTCCCGCACAAGGTGACCGCCATGTATGACGATTCGACGCTACTGACCATCCTGCCGATCTTTGTGCTGGCGATCCTCGCGGGACTTCTGTGGCTGTGCTACCAGGGTGGGGAACGATTGCAGACGACGGTCGAAGACACGTTGGCCTGGATGGGCCACAAGCTCAAGCAGACGCTGCCTGACCAGATCGATATCGAGACCGTCGACGACGACAAGACCTTTGTGCTCAAGGATGGATCGCGCATGACCCTGGTGCGCATCAACGGCACGTTCCAGTTGATCGGCGAGGAAGAGTTCGCCGAGATCGATAACGCGTTGTCCAGCAGCCTCAACGCCTACCTGCGCAGTGGCGGGCACGAGATGCACACCATCTTCAACGACGATCCGGACAGCATCGAACGTATCGTGCGGGAAAAGCTGCGCCCTTCCATGGAGACTGCAAAGCGTCTGCAGCTCTCGCTGGATGACCTGTTCGAGGAAGACGTGCGGACCATGAGCAAGTATTGCTCGCACGAGGCCGTCTACATGGTGCTGTTGACCCGGCCCTCGGCGCTCACCCGGCATGATCGCAAGCGCGACCTGCAAACCAAGCTCGAAGTGCTCAAGGCCAATCCGCTGCCCTCGGCAAAGGATGCGCCCAACCTGTTCGCGGCCATTGGCGCATTGCGCACTCGTCATGCGTCCTACGTGACGCAGTTTCTGGGTGATCTGCGTCAGATGAAGATTGATGCCGAGGCGCTCGAAGTGCACGAGGCCTGTCGCGAAATGCGAGCCAGCGCCGATCCGGAGTTCACCGATGAAAACTGGCGGGCATGCCTCTTCGGCGACAAGATTCCGTTGCGGATGACGGGCAAGGATGGCGACGTATCCGGCGCGCTCTGGCCTCGAATCGAACCGCAGCTCGTGCCACGCGATGCCATCGAAAAGAGTCTGCATATTGTTGAAGTGGGTGATCGTATTTATGCGCCTATGCACGTCACGGTGCAGGCCGCGGAAATCAAACCCTTTGCCGTGTTGTTTCGTCGTGTGCGTGAAACACGCATGCCGTGGCGCATTACGTTCCGTGTGGCCGCCGGCGGGCTGGGCACGATGAACTTCAAGGGCATCATCGGTGCGTTGTTCGGCTGGACGTCCCGCGACAACACCCTGATCGAGGAAGGCATCAAATACGTGCAACAAGCCATCCGGAACGGGGCCAGCGCGGATGTTGCTTTCCGCGTGGACTTCATGACGTGGGCTCCGAAAGGACAGGAAAAGCTTCTCGAAGACCGTGCGGCCAAACTGGCCCGAGCCGTCCAGGGCTGGGGATCGCTGGAAACGGCACAGGTTAGTGGCGATGTGACTGAGGCGTTTGTCGCCAATGCCGTTGGCATGCGTCTGTCCGGCGTCGGCCCCGTGTCCTGTGCGGTGCTGGACGATGTGACGCCCATGCTCCCGCTCTACCGTCCGACATCGCCCTGGCGTGATGGGGCCGTGCTTTACCGGTCACCGGACGGCAAGATCTGGCCCTACCAGCCCAATTCCCCCGTGCAGTCCTCTTGGATCAGTCTGATCTACGCGGAAATGCGTGCGGGTAAAAGCGTGAACGGCAATCAGATCAATCTTGGTTTGTGTCTGTCGCCGGGTATCGTCCGTTTGCCGCTGATCGCGGTGGTCGACATCGGCCGCGCCAGTGCCGGTTTGATTTCCCTGCTGCAACACGCGCTGCCCGAATCGTTGCGTTATCAGGTGGCCAGCATCCGCCTGCGCATGACGCCCGAATACGCGGTCAATCCGTTCGATACGCAGCTCGGCGCACGGCACCCGATGCCGCAGGAAAAGGTCTTCCAGCGCAACTTCATCGCCACGCTGATAACGCCGCCCGGGCAGGCCGCTGCCGAAGATGGCTTGATCGACCTCGCCGCCATGGCGATCGATGAATCCTACAAGTTGTACGCCGAGAAGGGGGCTAAACGGTATGTACGCGATCTGGTGCCGATGATCGACACCCTACTGGACAAGCACTTGATCGATTGCGATGACCGAACCACCTGGTGGGAAGTCGTGGATGCCTTGTTCGACCGCGAGGAATACCACGGTGCGGTGATCGCACAGCGGTACGCCATGCCGCTGCTCTCTGAAATTGCCACCATTGCCCGCGAACCGATGTTCCAGGACATGTACGGGGAGAAGAAGCTGCAGGACGGCGAGCATTTGCTGGTGGCATTCGGTCGCCGCCTCTCAGCCGCGGTGCGCAACTACCCGATCCTTGCCCAGCCGACGCAGTTCGACATTGGCCTGGCACGCGTGGTTTCCATCGACCTTGACGAAGTCGCCAAGGCCGGCAGTGCCGAAGCGCGCCGTCAGACGGCGATGGTGTACATGTTGGCCCGCCATATCACGGCACGAAACTTCTTCCTGCACACCGATGATGTCCGGTTCTTCCCCGAACGATATCGCGATTTTCAGGACAAGCGCATCCGCGACATCATGCAGGACAAAAAGCACCTGCAGTACGACGAGTTCCACATTACCGACGGTGTGCAGGCGATTCGTGATCAGGTGGTCGCCGACATGCGCGTGACGGGCAAGGTGGGTGTGATGGTCACGCTGATCTCGCAGTCCATCAAGGACTTCGATCCGTTGATGCTGGAGTTTGCGACCAGCAAGTTTGTGCTTTCGCGAGCCACCAAGGCCGTCGCCGACGACATGAAAAGGATCTTTGGTCTGTCGGCGACGGTGGAGTACGCCATCCAGCGCGAGATCCGCCCGCCTTCAAGAGATGGCAGCACCTTCATCGGCATCTTCAAGACCAAGGCCAGTGAGGCCGATGCCATCCAGCTGCTCAAGAATACGGTGGGCGGCATCAAGTTGTGGGCGTTCTCGACCACGAACGAAGACGCCATCGTGCGCGATGCGATGTACCTGCGCGTTGGGCCAGCCGAGGCACGACGATTCCTCGCCAAGGTCTACCCTGGCGGCAGCGTGCTCGATGAGATCGAGCGCCGCAAGAAGGCCATGTCCCAGTCGGCCATGGTGGACATCAACGACAAGGGCGAGGGCGTCATCAACCAGTTGATCGACGATCTGAAGGCGCTCTACGAGGAAACACGTAAAAAGGATCTCGCCGCATGAACGGGCGACGCGGCGTGATCGTGACGGCGGCATGGCTCGCATCGCTTTCGACGGCACACGCCCAGTCGGTCATCAACTGGCCGACACCCCCGCCTTCGTCCACGGTGGCCGCTCCCGCGGTGCCGCCGCCCGTACCTGACGTCACAACATCGACAGCACCGCCCGCCCCAGCGCCGGCTCCTGCCCCGCCGGCTCCTGTCTTCGACACCACGCCGCCTCCGCCACCGGTGCCAATACAAGGGGGCTATGTCGAAAAGCCGGGGCAGGAGCCAGAGATTCGGCTCGATGTTGGACGGGTGAGTCCGGATCTGCTGGCACGCTACGCGCAGCAACCTGGCGAAAGTCAGGAAGCCTATATCGCACGCATGGGGCAGTTGTATCAACAGACGCAGGCGAGCATGGCGGCGACCGAGGCTCGCGATCAAGCGTATCTACGCTCGATCACGCCACGAACAACGCCGGCTCCGGCTTCGACGGCGGCGAGTCAGCCGTGAACCAAGCCGCGTTCGCGCCCTTCGGTGTCCAGTACGACGCCGAATTGCCGGGAAAGGATCGAGAGATCCAGCCGCCAGGTCCGCTTCGACCGTCCCGCGTGAAGGGTGAATGCCTCCCGGATCTGGACTTCGGCGTCGGCCACGGTCAGGTGATTGACCTGGACCAAGTGGGCGAGTGCCTGCGGCAGGCGCCCATGTCGGATGGCGTAGCCGATGTGTTTGACCTCATGGCAGTCCGGACAGAGGGCAATCAGCCCAGTCAGGCGTTGGGTCGCTGTGGCATCGTCGTACTGCCATATCTCGTGGAGTTCCACTGGATGGGCCGGCCCACGGCCCTGACAAATCTGGCAGCGATGTTTGGCCCGCGCGAAATGCTGCTGCTGCAACCGACACCAAGTTTTCGCCGTGACGTTGGAGCGCACGTTGCTGTACCAGCACGTGGCAGGCACCAGTTCGATGGTGAGTCGGAGGGTCGAGAGGGCCTGCATGGGTCTCCGGTTGTTACATTCAACGCACTATGGGTGTTAGCATAAACCAATGAAAGTCAATATGGACAACGACAAGAAGGAGCGCAGCGAGCAGGTAGCTCGCTGGCTTGATTTTCTTCGCCATGCACGCGGGATCAGCCTGACGGATCTCGCGCTCAAACACGATATTCATCGCAGCAACCTGTCGTCGTTCATCAATTCTGGAGGTCGGTCGGGCTGGATCGCCCGGGACAAGGTGCGCGGCGTGTTGTTCGACTTGCGTATGCACACCACGGGCACGCTGTGTCCGGGACTCCATCGCTGGAAGATCATCAGTGAGGTCATGGCGTCCAACCTGCAGGACGTGCTCGAACGCAATAGCCCGACATGGATCATGGCGCTGCGCATGGGCATTGGCGGGGGTTACGTGATGGCTCGCATCGGGCGATTGATCAGTGTTTTCGCTGAACTCACGCCCGAAGCGATGCCGGCGTTCTACCGCGCCTACACGGCGCAACACCCGCTTGTCGTCATCGACCTGGATCAGGACGGCGACAGTCTGACGCAGACGCTGTGGATGACTCCCAGCGACCACACCGTACTGGAGCACTTCGAGGCGCTCCGCCAACAGCGATTCGGATCGGCTCCGGTCGCGCAACTTTCGATTTCGAGGGCATGACCATGGCGTCTTCTTCCACTTCGCAACCTCTGAATGCGCAGACCCTTGTGGTGCTGCTCGCCCGCTTGCAGCATCTTGCGCTGCCGACGGTCGCACGCATTGCCGGTGCGCCGACGAAGAATCTTATGGCGTGGCTCAACGGCAAGCCGAAGGCGCTCCGTCTGCGCTCGATGGTGGCGATCTTGCAGACCCTTGGCATCCGCATTGATCGTCTGCGGACGGTACTGGACTCCCAGCGCGTGCACTTCTGGGACATCAAACTCCCCCTGCTGGGTCCACCGAAAGCCGCCTATGCGCCGCTCATGGCCCTCTCGAAGCTCCTGACGGGTGGCCTGATCACGGAAGTCCGACCCGTCGGCCGACAGGGCTGGCTGAGCCGACGGGTCCGGCGCTACTTCCTTGTCTATGGGCAGGGGCCGATGGCCATGCCGTACCACATCGTGGTTTGTGTTCGTCAGGGCCTCTTGGGGCGCGGACGCATCACACCGGACATCATCAAGGGTGCGCTGTGGCGGGACGACAGCGATGCTCATTGCGTCCCGGTCGGCGCAGAGAACTGGCATGCGCTGCAGGCACGTGACATGACCGTGCAGGAATATGTGCAGATCTTCGAGTGCCGCAAGCAAGGGGCGACCTGGAATGACGTTGGCCTGATGGCTCGCGAATACCACTTGACCGCCAACGATGTCGTCGACTGGATGGTGCAGTCGCACAGCGAGGGGGGCGAGGAGCAGGCGACCGAAGCCGTGGAGAAGGTGCAACTCAAGCTGGGCCGATTTGCTGACGCAGCATAAGGAAGAAAGATCAGTAACGGCAGGGCGTTACGCAGCGCATTGCGCACTAACTATCGTTAGAGTATAAATAGGCGCATAAGCATAACGCGAGTTATCCGATGCGCTTTACACACGAACAAGAGGTGATCATCGCCTCCAAGGCTCCGGTACTCAAGGTGTCCGCTTTCGCGGGTACCGGCAAGACCTCAACCCTTCGTGGGTATGCCGAAGCCAACCCGAACGAGCGCATCCTGTACGTGGCCTTCAACAAGGCCATCCAGGTCGAAGCCTCACACAAGTTCCCGAAACATGTGACGGCGAAGACCGCCCATTCGATCGCCTACGGGCAGTTCGGGCACCGCTTTGGTGCCATCGACAAGAAATTGCAGGGCGACATCAAGGCCTTCCACGTGCTCCCGTTCCTGAGCGGTAGCGTGAAGACGATGCCGGCGGCCGTGGTGAACCTCTACGGCGGCCGCGTCATCGACACGGTGAAGGCTTTCCTGGTTTCCGGCGATCCCGATTTCGACGTGAACAAGCACGTTCGCCTTGGCGATTCCCCAGCCGAGCGGCAGCACTTCGATCCGAAAAACATGGTGGCGGATGCGCATCGCGTATGGGAGCTGATGCAGAGCCTGGAATCCAAGGTGCCGATGCTGCATGACGGCTACCTCAAGCTCTTCCAGTTGTCTGGGCGGACCTTGCCCTACGACATTGTGCTGCTGGACGAGGCCCAGGATACCAACCCAGTCACGCAGGCGATTGTGGATGCCCAACCAGGGCGCAAGGTGTACGTCGGCGACAAGCACCAGGCGATTTACGGCTTTCGTGGCGCATCGAACGCCATGGCCCAGATCAAGGCCGATGCCGAGTTCCATCTGACAGGCAGTTTCCGCTTCGGCGATGCCGTGGCCGAGGTGGCCAACACCCTGCTCGCCGTTAAGGACGAAGACGTCAAGCTGCGCGGGCTGGGCGGCCCATCCCAACTGGGCGTGATACGCCCACGGGCGCCGCATGCATACATCGCACGTGGCAATGCTGCGCTATTCCACCGCGCCGTGCATGCCCTGCAGAACAACGAACCCTTCGCGTTTGTCGGTGAGCTGCGTAACTACCGTCTGGATCTGATCGAAGACACACACCGGCTGGTCCACGGCGATCAGCCACAGGATGCCTTCCTTCGTTCGTTCGCGAGTTTCGATGCATTGCAGGAATACGCCGAGGCCATCGGCGACAAGGAAGTAGCGGGCCGGTGCCGACTGGTCGCCAACTACGGCGACGATATTCCGCGACTGGTGCGTCTGATCACCGAAAAGGCACTCCCTCCGGTTCTCCCGGAAGCGGCCCCGGTCGAGAAGGATCACCGCGTGATCCTGTCTTCGGCGCATCGCTCCAAAGGCATGGAGTTCGACAACGTCAAACTCGCCAACGACTTCATGGATCTGCTTGACGACGAAGGGAAGCTGCTCGATCTCAGTCGCGCCGACTCGACCAAGATCGAGGAAATCAACCTGCAGTACGTCGCTGCGACGCGCGCCCGTAAGGTGCTTGAACCCTGTGATGGCATCCAGTGTTACCTCGATTACGTCACCCAACTTGAAGCCCAGCATCGGGCCGTTGTCCCGGCCTGACGATTGACCGGGTTGTTCCACCCTCGCACCACCCTTACTCAACTGGAGACACGACATGTCGCTGATCAACAAGCTGCAGAACAATGACCAGCCGGCGGCGAAGGCCGGCAACAAGAGCTACAACACGTTCGGCCTGGTGCTGGAGGTGGAGACCGCCAAGGAAGTCAACGGCGAGCTTCGCCTCACCGGCAAGGCCATCAACAGCAATTCGCATGTGCAGTCCGGCGAACCGCTGTCCATCGCTTTCCGTGGTGACGCGGCACGCAGCGTCACCAATTTCGACAAGGGCAACGGCAAGTCGTGGCGCAAGAATGAAGCCTCCTGCGCCGGCTCGATCGTGACTCTGGAAAGCTGCTACATCACCAAGGAGACCGAGGCTGACCGCAAGGTGGTCAGCGCCCGCTGGCTCAACACCCTGCGCAACGTGCACAACCCCGACCACGCCGACCGCAGCTCACTGGAAGGCGTGCTGGCCCTGGCGCCGCGCGTGTACTTCGACAACCCGCAGGTGGGTCCGAACGAGCCGACTCGCTTTGCCCTGCCGGTGGTGGGCGAGAAGTTCTCCGGCCGCGTGAAGACCGAACACGGCACGTTCAAGCGTGAGTTTCCGGCCGAGCTGGGCATCGAGAAGCTGAAAGCGCTGCCCGGTGACGCCAAGCTGCGCGTGCAACTGGACATCATCGAACCCCGTGAAGCGCAGAAGGTGACCTCCAAGGATGAACTGGTGGCCGCGCTGTCGCAGCAGCTGGCCCGCGGCACCGAGGCGTTTTCGATGCTGCGTGCCGGCGACGGCGATCAGGTGATCACCCGCACGGTGCACGTATCCTTCAAGAAGGATGGTGACAACTACGTGCCGGACGTCGAGAACGCGTTGAAGGATCTGTTCAGCAACAATCTGTTTGCCGGCGTGAAGGATACCGACGCACTGTTCCAGGCGGCGGCGGCCGGAGAGCTGACCATGGAAGCGGTGCCGGGTTATCGCTTGTCCTTCGCCGGCAATGCCGCGCAGGACGACAACGCCTCGTACAAGATGATCAGCGATCTCAAGCAGGGTCGTACCCAGCGATTCGAGATGATCTTCGGTAGCGAGCCGGATCGTTTCGCCCCGGTGATCCTACCCGGCATGATGCGCGGCGACGGCGAGAGCATCTCCGCATTCCAGCCGGTCAACCTGATCGGCGACGAACACGGCACCTTCTCGGCGACCGATTTTCCCTCGCCATATATTGCTACCAAAGCGGCGCCGAAGGCGGCCGCGGTGCCGCAGGAAGACGCCGATCCGGCCCAGAGTCGAACCCCTGCCGATCTGGCGGATCGCTTCGATAGTGAACTCCAGGAACCGGCCGACGAGCCGGCGTCCGCGCTGACGCCGTAAGGGTCGGAGCGGATTGCGAGGTACGTGGATCAAGCAGCCGCCGCAAGGCGGCTGCACTTTTTCGGAATTTCGGGCGCGAAGGCAAGGGGAGTTTCAGCATGGTGACGACGCAAGCGAGCGGCTTGAAGAAGTGGGTGACCTTGAACGAGGCCGATCCGGAGGTGGCCTTGAGGGCGATGCAATTCCCGTCAGGCATCAAACGCCTGGTCGTCGTCGGCGATCGTTCCTTGTCAGAACACCAATTGGCCCAGCTGGAAGGCATGGGTTACTACCGCACGCGCTCCGGTGTCCTCGTCTGCGATCAGCTTTCCTTCAATGATGGTGTCATGCGACGGATCTTTCCGAAGATCCAGTTGGCGGCACTGACGGTCGAGGAAATCAGCGGGAAATCGATTGCTGTCGGCGCTGACGGACTGCGTCCCGATGGCGCGTTGGCGATACGCAGCAAGGTGTTTTCCTTCTACCCGCTGGGCGTCAATCACCAAGGTCAAACGGTGATGCGGGGCGAGGATGGACGGTTCATCCTTTCGGCCGACAAGGTGCCACTGATGGCGTCGATGATGCAATCCGGCGCGATGTTCCTCTACGGACAGAACGCCGAGGATCTTGCGCAGTGCGCCGACGGATTTGTCCGGCAGATCGTCAACGGTCGCAACATGCGCTTTGCGGACATGCGCGAAGCGGCGGCCGTGGCGATGGACGTCTCGGTTGACCGGATTCTCTATACGCCGCAGATGCGGCAGTACCAGGAGGCCATCGAGGCCGCCCTGGTGCGTTATCTGCGCGAGCACGGTTCGCGCAGCACACCGGAAGGTTACGAGCTGGCCCGGCGACTGGAAGAAGGTCAGCCGGCGTTCCAGTCCCGCACGTCGGAATCAGTGACCAAACAGCAGTATTCGACGCCGCTGACGCTCAGCACGATCGTGCAGCGCATTCTGGGACCGGTCGAGAACAAGACGGTACTGGGACCCAGTATCGGCAACGGATCGCTGGTATCACTGTTGCGTGGTGCGACGGTGGCCGGTGTCGACCTCGATCCCAAGCGCGTCGCGCAGGCCCAAGAGGGCATGCCTGGTGCTGCGATCGTCGAAGGCGATGCCACGGCGATCGATTTCACAGCGCTCAACGACGGCAAACCGTTTGATTTCGTGATCGCCAATCCGCCCTTCGGCGGGCTGAAAGCGCCCATCTCGATGCTGGGACTCAAGGTGTCGCGCATCGACCATCAGATCCTGATGCGTGCGCTTGAAGCACGTGCCGACAACGGCGTCGGCGTCTTCATCATCGGTGCCGACAGTTCCATGGATCGGCAAGCGGGCCAGGTGAAGGGCGGCAGCCGCTACCTGTTCAACTGGCTGGCTGACCACTACGACACCCAGGTCGTGGAAGTCGATGGCGGCATGTTCGCCAAGCAAGGCGCCGGGTTCCCCACTCGCGTGGTGGTGGTCTGGGGCAAAGGGAAATCGGTGGCGCCGATCCCCGACCAGCTCGAAGTCATCAAGGATCACGACACCTTGCTGGATTGGGCCAACGTCATGGCGGCCAAGACCGTGGCGCTGGATCAACAGCGCAAGGCGGCCGAACACGCGCAAATCGACGAAGCCCAGCAGGCGGAAGTACAGTCGCTGATCGACGAGGCGTCTGAGACCAGCGAGCCCGAACCTGCGACGGTCGAAACGACGATCGAGGAAGTGATCAATGGCGCCTCACTGGACGCAGCCGAGCCGGCCAAGGAACACGAGTTGCCGGAAGAAAACGGCTACCAGTCCCCCTATGCCCCGGCGTCCAATGTAGGCGAACCGTCGTCGATGATCCCCCGCAATCTGGCATCGGCAACACGCGAAGCGCTAGATCGGTTGAGCCGTGACCATGGCGATATCGACACCTATGTTGCCGAGCAGTTGGACTGGACGCTCGACGAGATGGAAGCCTATCTCTCCCCCGAGCAGGTCGACGCTGTTGCCTTGGCCATCGCAGCGCGTCGAACGGGACGCGCGTTGCTCGAAGGCGACCAGACCGGCTTGGGCAAGGGGCGCGTGATGGCCGCGATGGCACGGTACGCGGCACTGCAGGGCATACGGACGGTCTTCCTGACCGAAACGCCCACGCTCTTCACCGATTTGTATCGCGACATCCGTGACATCGGCTCGGAAGGGCTGTTCCGGCCGCTGATCGTCAACAGCGGTGTATCGATATGGGATCCAGTGACCGGCGCGAAACTGGTGCCAGCCACGGCAACCGCCACGGTCAATCGTCAGATCCAGGCCGATACCGTTGACTCCGACTACAACCTGATCCTCGCCACCTACAGCCAGTTCAACCGCGACAAGGCGGTGTCGGCGAAGTCACGGTGGATCGCGACGGCGGCGAGCGGAGCTTCGCTGCTGCTCGATGAAGCCCACAACGCCGCCGGCGATTCCAACACCGGCGAGAACATCCGCCAAGCGGTCGAGTTGGCGGAATCGGTGACGTATTCCTCCGCGACCTCGATCAAACAGAGCAGCAATGTGCTGCTTTACAGCCGTCTCTTTCCGGATAGCGTGGATCTGGGTCAGTTGCCGCAAACCCTGCAGGCCGGCGGCGAAGTGCTCCAGGAAGTGCTTTCCGGCATGTTGGCGAGCGACGGCGTGTTCATTCGCCGCGAGCATGATTTGAGCGCGCTGGAGTTCCGTACCGTGACCGACGTGAAGCGTGAAGCACGTCATCGGGATCAGTCCGATCGGCTGGCGTCGATTCTTGAGCTGATGAACTACCTGGCCGGTGACATCAACAAGCTGGTCAACGAGCGCAACAAGGAAATCCAGGAACTGTTGCAGAGCCTTCCCGAGAAAGAGCGGGCCGGCAACCGTATGGGAGCGGTCAGCATGAATTTCGGATCGCGCCTCTTCGCGATCTATCGTCAATTCCAGATGGCGATCAAGACGGATCTTGCGACCGAGGAAGCCATTGGGGCCCTTGCCGAAGGCAAGAAGCCTGTCATCGTGCTGGAAAACACGATGGAATCATTGCTGCGCGATCTCGTGGAGGCCCAGCGTCCGTCCTTGCTCGATGACGAGGAATCGCCCGATGCCGCCGCAGCGTTGGCCCAGGAGGTGGCGCTGGAGGGAACCATGACGTTCCGCGACGTGCTGCATCGCATGTTGGGCCGGCTTTCTTACTATAACGAAACGTCGGCTTACGGTGAAGTGGCGCAGGTGGAGGTCAGCTCCAAGGAAGCCCTGGCGGCACGTGAAAGCATCCGGAAGCTGATCGAAGACTTCCCGGACCTGCCGGTGTCGCCGCTGGATGACTTGCGCGATCGCATTGCCCAGGCCGGTTATCGTTGCGATGAACTGTCGGGGCGAAAGATGAGCATCGAGCGCCGCGATGACAAGGCGTATGCGGTTCCCTTGGCGGAGCGCCCCAAGGCGCACATCGTCAAGGACTTCAACACCGGTCGCAGTGATGCGCTGCTATTGACCGGCGCCGGCTCCACCGGCATCAGCCTGCATGCCAGCGAGAAATACCCCGATCAGCGGCAGCGCGTCATGATCGAGTTGCAGTCGGCGGCCGACGTGAACAGGCGCGTGCAGTTCTTCGGCCGCGTGAATCGCAAGGGGCAGGTGTGCGCACCGGAAATTCGCACCCTCTCGTCAGGCCTGATCGGTGAGGCTCGCCCCATCGCCATGCAGAACGCCAAGCTGCGGCGGTTGTCCGCCAATACCACGTCCAATCAGGACAACGCGGCTCTTGACCGCAACGTGCCGGATTTCATCAATGCCATCGGCGACGAAGTCGCCAAGCGGTATCTGGAGTCGCACCCCCAGATCGCGGCGCGACTCGATATCGACATGGATCGTGACGAGGAAACCCGTGACACAGCCTATTTCATCAACAAGCTCACCTCGCGCCTGGTGATGCTCACCAACAACGAACAGGAGTCCATCTACGAGATCCTCACCAAGGAGTATCTGGGGATCATCGACGAGTTGAACGCCAAGGGCACGAACCCGCTTCGTTCCAAGGATTTCGACGTCAAGGCACGGTTGGTGGAACGCCAGATTTTCGAGGCCGGCGATCCGTCGTCGTCGTCGCAGTTCGCTTTGCCGGTCTACATCAACACGATCGAGTACGACGAAGTGCTGCAGCCGATGCGCAGTCCTGGTATCGAAGACCGCATCCGCGAAGGCGAGTCCGCCGTGCGGGACGCCAAGATCAATACCCAGGGATTGGAACCGCGTTCGTTCCTGCAGAAGCTGCGCACGGCCTTGGTCAATGGCAAGCAGGCTTTGATGCAGCAAGTGTTGTCCGACCGCTTCAAGAGCCTTGAAGATGCGTTGGCGGCCAAGGAGGTCAACTCTGTCCAGCGCATGGCGGAGCGCCTGAAGTTCCTGGAAAAGACGCTGGCCGATCTCGATGTCGGGGCACTGATCCGGTTTACAGGCAACGAGGGTGAACCGGAGCGGGGTGTCGTGACGCGCGTCAGCCTGCCGCAAAAGGCTGCAGACGTGCACCTTCCCGGAGCGTATGAGCTACAGATTGCTGTCCCGGGGCATAGCAATGTGGTCATCCGCACGTTGTACAGCCTGCAGAGCGATGAGCAATTCGTGCTGATGCCGAAGTACCAGTTGCCGGACCTGCTGCGCCAGTTCGACCTGGCGCCCGAAGGCCTTGTGCAACGTCGACGACTGCTGCTCGACGGCAACCTGTTCGCCGCCGCCCAAATCGCCGCTGCACGGCATCTAGGCAGCAGTGTCGTCTACACCGATGCCGAAGGGCGACGTCATCGCGGCGTGCTTCTGTCCAGGCAGATCACCCGGCAGGAGTTGACATCGTTACCCGTGCGCATGGAATCGGCGGAGATTGCCGTGGCCCTGCTCAATCGTCATCCCGAGGTCACTCTGGTGTCCACGGGCGACCGAGACCGGGCTGACACGAATCAGGATGCCGCCGTCATGGTGCGGGGTAGGGAAGTGTCGTTGGCCGTACCCGGTACGAAGACGCGAGGGGGCCAGTATTTCGAGGACAAGGACCTGCAGGCAATCACGGGCGAGTTCAACGGTAATCGGCAACAAATGGTGGCGACATTCGCCTTGATCGATCTGGAAGCCGCCCTGGACGTGCTGTACCGAAAGGGTATTTCGTTTTACGCCCCCGCCACCAAACGAGAGGCTTACAACGACATCAAGACGCAACTATACTCAAACAAGAGTCAAACCGACGAACGAGCACCCAGCGCGCCTGCGGTTGCGGCCTGATGGGCTCCAAGGAGACACGACATGAATCCACTCCAGCAGCTTCTTTCCAGCATAGGTGCGGCGTCATTGGACGCCGCAAGCGGCTACCAGCAGTTCCGAACCATCGGCGAATCTTCCGGTTCCGGTGGCTCGGCCGACGTCGAACGAATTGAGCGCGATCACGATGTCGTCGTAGTCGTCACCGTATGGGAATGGGCGGAAGTCGATCGCGGAACAGGCCGTGATCGGCTCGCACGCCTGGTGTTCGACGAGGCCACGGGACGCTTGTTGGAGCAGGAGTCGCAAGGCAATCCTGCCGACGTCGTTCGCCATATCGGCGGCATGAAGCGCATGGCGGCCTGACCATGAAAGTCTATATCGCCGAAAAGCCGAGTCTGGGCAAAGCGCTGGCCAGTGAGCTGGCGAAACACTCCCCGGTGGTGGACAGAGGCCGAGCGTATCAGTCCGGCCAGGACTGGACGGTCTGCTGGGCCGCCGGCCATATCTTCGAGAACCAAGCGCCGGATTACTACATCGGTCAGAAGTTTCCCGATGCGACGAAGGGCAAGACCGGTTCGTTTCAGTGGAATCGCGATCATCTGCCGATCCAACCGGGTCGCAACGGTTGGCCGGGCTGGGCATTGGCCCGCGACAAGGAAAAGAGCGACCTATTTAAGGCGATCAAGCTGTTTGTCGGCAAGGCCTCGATGGTCGTTAACGCCGGCGACGTGGACCGTGAAGGGCAGCGCCTGATTGACGAGATCCTTGAAGAACTGAATTACGCCAAGCCCGTGCGCCGCGTGCTCTGCACGAGCAACGACGAAGTGACCGTAGCGAGGGCGCTTGCCGATGAACGCGACAACGCCGATTTCCAATCGATGTCGCAGGCGGCATTGGCGCGCAACCACGCCGACTGGTACTGCGGCATGAATCTGTCGCGGATGCTGACGCTGACTGCCCGTGAGGGCGGTTACTTCGGCGTCTTGCCCTACGGCCGTGTGCAGACTCCCGTGCTCGGACTCATCGTGAAGCGGGATCTAGCGATCGAAAACTTCAAGCCGGTGGATTTCTTCGCACTCACGGCGCATCTGCAGGTGCAAGGCGGATCCTTCAAGGCCAAATGGAAGCCGCATGACGGGCAGGCGGGACTCGACACCGAAGGCCGGCTGCTCGACAAGTCGATCGCGCAGCAACTGCAGGCCCTGGTCAAGGGCAAGCAGGGCACGGTCATCGAATACGAGGACAAGGAAAAGGGTCAGGGGCCACCGTTGCCGTTCTCGATCGACACCCTGCGCGTGCTGGGCATTCGCAAGTACGGCATGACGGCTGACGAAGTGACTAAAGCGGTGCAGGCCTTATACGACGCCAAGTTTGTGACCTATCCGCGTTCGGATTGTTCGTTTCTCCCCGTCTCCCAGCATGCCGAAGCGCCGCGTGTTCTTAAAGCGGTGCAGAACAACCTCGTATTGGCAACCTCACTGACGCAGACGATGGATAGCTCGCGGCGCAGTCGCGCATGGAACGACTCAAAGGTTACGGCACATCACGGCATCATCCCGACCGGCGAACGCGTGGATCCTTCCGCGCTGCCTGGCTTGCAGGGAGCCATCTACCGCGAAATCGCGTTGCGATATGCCGCCCAGTTCATGCCTGACCGCCGATATCGGGCCGTCAAGGCCCTGATCGACGTGGCAGGTCAGCATTTCGCGGCCTCCGGCAGCACCACGTTGAGCCTGGGCTGGAAGGCGCTGTACGTCAAACCGGGTGAAGTCGCGGAGCAGTCCGAAGAAGTGGCAGAGGGCAACGACGCCGACGGCGCCGAAGGCATCGTGCTGTCGCCCATGAAGAAGGGCGATGCCGCGCTCTGCCACGGACTCGACATTGACGCCCAGAAGACCGAACCACCGGGCCACTACACGGAAGACACCCTCATCGAAGCGATGGTCAGCATCCACAAGTATGTGGAGAGCGATCAGATAAAGGCCATCTTCAAGAAGATGTTCGATGCGAAGAAGGATGGCGACGAAGGTGCCTGCGGCTTGGGTACGGCTGCAACGCGTCAAACCTTCGTTCCCAAACTGGAGGGTTCCGGCTTCATCGAGAAGAAGAAGGGCAAGGGCAAGGTCGTTTATCTGATTTCGACCAAGCAGGCCCGTGCCTTCATCCAGGCATTGCCGGCGGATTTGTCAGCTCCGGATATGACCGCCTTGTGGGAAGCGGCGCTGGGCGAGATCGAGGGCGGACGCAACACCTACGATCGCTTCATGTCGAACCTGATCCAGTGGGTCGATGCCAAGCTCAAGGAAATCGGTCAGCGCGGCGTGTCGATGCCGGCGGTGGCCGATGTCCAGCCGGGGAAGGGCGCTGGCCGCACCGCGGCTTCAGCTTCCACGAAGACGAACTCGGGAGTGAAGGCGAAGGCCGGCGAGAAGGCCTGCCCCAAATGCGGATCCGTCATGCGCCTGCGGCAAGCGCCCAAGGGAGCTTTCTACGGCTGTTCCGCTTATCCGAAGTGCAAGCATACGGAGGATGCGGCCGGCGTTGCCGCATAAGGATCGATCATGGCCATGGCACTGCTGCTGGACGAATACAAGCGCGTAGCCGAGCGACCGAACGGGCTGGATCCGGCGGTGCTCGTTGCCATGCAGCGCAACCTGTTGAGCCAGGTGATGCAGCTCTACCGGGACGACTTAACGGCTTTCAACCGGCAGTTGGAAGCCCGACGGTTGCCTCCCGAGCAGTGCAGCGCCGAGCGATCGGCGCTGCTCACACAGCTCCTGCAGAACGAGTACCGGCAACGGGCCAGCAACGGGCAGGGGTTTTCGATCCCGCAGTACGTCGACGCAGCGACTGATCACTACGGCATGGAGATCACACGACTGGCGCAATCGCTGTCTGATTACGTCGCCGTCGCCCGGCATGCCGCCGAGACGCACTATGTCGAAGGCGTGCGGGACATTCATCGGGCCGAACCGGGGACACGCGATCTGGCGAACCGGCTGGCCGATCAGCTGGATCGGCTTGATTCGGCCCTCGAAGGGCTGTCGCGTGCCGCACGCACGCCTTCGACCGTACAGTCCTTGCGGGACATGCTGGGGAGGGTGTTCGAGGACGCACGGAAAGACACCTTCGCACACGCCGTGCTGGGAGAGGCGCAGACCTTGGCCGCAGCCAGGCAGTACGAGCGGAAGCACGGGTTGTCGGATGAGCCGACACAGATATTGCATGGTATGAAGTAATACCATATCATACCACAAAGACATTCCCCAAGGAGCCGTCATGTCGATCATGTTGCAGAACCCATCCGCCTATGACCCGAGCCTTCTTGCTGAAGCCAAGCTGTTTCCCGCTGGCATGTTTATCGCGGTGGACGATCAGGCGTACACGGAGAACGGGCTGGGTCGTAAGGTGGTGCAGACGATGCCGGCGAAGGTTGGCGACCGTGATGTGTCGCTCGCTTACATTGATGACGATGCCACGTCCTACGACCTGGTGTTGGCCAGCGAGTCACCGAACGAGTTGGGCACCTATGCCGATATCCTCCGGCTGCATGGTGAGCTGCATGATCGCTTACAGATTACCTTCGGAGGGGTAGGGAAGTTCAGCACCATCGAGATGGTGACGGCGATCATGTTGGCGCTGGACAATCCGCAGCGTGCGATGGCGTCCGTGGTCGTGGAAGCGAAATCACGCTCGCGGCGTGGCCGCTGGGTAATTGCCAACCGTTTCGACGCCATGACGCGTGCGCCGATCGACTGGGCCACGGTCGGACTGTAAGCCGTGGGCTCGACAACCCGTCAGATCCTCACTTTGCTGTCCATGCCGGTGCTGGTGGCTGGACTGCAACTGCTGGGTACGGTGCTGTTTCAGTGTTTCATCTACTGGTGGTACGGCGAACCACAGTTCAGCGACTTGAACCTGTCGCAAGATGATCTTGATCGTGTTGCGGCTACACCGACATGGTTGCATGGGCCGGCATACTTGTTTGTTCGTGCTTGGCACCTCTGGGCCATTCTGGGCAACGAGGGCATATGGGTGCTGGTAGGCGTGCTGTGTGGCGGCACGCTGATTGGTTGGCTCCTGGTGCTGTGGCCTGCCCGGTCGAGATCCATCCACGCCAATTCGGCAGCGCCATGCTGAAGTCATCCGATAAATCACTCATTGCGCCCAAGGAAGAGTCCATGCGTACGACGGCCGATAGCTTGACCATTGCCTACATGGCACTGGGTGCCAAGACGATTCTGCAAAAGCTGGAATTCAAACACTGCCATCCCGTCGACGGTGAGTTGGATTTCGTGGCATGTGTCATTGAGCACGCGCTGCTGTTGGACAGTCTGGCGGATGGTAGGGAAGACGACTTCTCAGGGGTCTTCGAATACGAAGTCGCTGAACCGTTTGGCGAGTTCATTGCCACCTGCCTGATGGACGGCACCCCGATCAACGATGAACTGCTCAAGACGAAGTGCGAGGAATTAATCCAAGGGATCATGGTGACCTCGGAGGATGCTTTGTCGATGGCTGAGACGGTCGGCCTACACCCTTAATCTCTAACGAATGTTCGGAGCCAGGCACATGTCGACAGCGCACATAGACACTCCCTACGACCCTGCTGAAAAGGCCGATGCTGATGCTTATGAAGCTGCGACGGGACAGTTGTTTGTTGCAGGGTCCATCAATGAAGCATTTCGCCGATGGCGAGATGATCCTTCCCGGGGTGGCCGATCAGAATTCGCGCTTGTGACTCCAAAACAGTGGGTGGTACACATGTATGGACTGCGTGATCGCCACGGTGCATTTCTCTACCCGCGGTGGAGTTGGCCGGCCAGCATGGGCGACCCTGTATCGCCACCGTATGACTACAACGATCAAGATGCAGCAGTCTATTATTCGCAGGCAACGAATCGGCTGTTTGCTGCAGGCAAGATTGATGAAGCATTCGACCATTGGCGAAAAGATCCTTGCGGCGGTGCCAGTCTTTCCTATTGTGGTTGGTCAAAGGAAGAGTTTGCTGAGGCTTTCTATGGCATGCGTGATGTCCAAGGCGACAGCTTGTACTCAAGGCCAGGGGAGCTGATCCAGGCGATCGCGGAAGAGGACTCACTTGATGTCCTTCACGATCTAATGACTCACGCAGATGAGCATTACCAGCGTGAATTGGTTCGGGCATATGGGACCAATGAAGCCGGGGACGCACGCTACCTGACACAGCACGGTGATGCGGATGTGCAAGCGGCCAAGCTGGCCTTTCATGTTGCGAGCGAGAAGTGGCACGAGGCGATCGAATCCGAGCGTGCCAGCTTGCATCCGTAATGACCATCCTATTGCAGTCTGATCAAGCTCATATGTTGTCGGAAGGGAGAGTGTGCTGTGGCCGATGAAAGCAGGCTTCAACTGACTAAGTGGGAGCAGGATACGTGGAAGGATTTCGGCACAGGAAGTCGCATGGTCAAGCTGTCCGAGGTCGAGATCAAAGCGTTGCTGTCGCTGGATCTGCCACCGGAGTTAGGAGCGCTTCGTTCGCAATTGGCACAATCCGTGTCCACATGGGACCGGGATGTGCTGACGTTGGCGAAGCGAGCGGGTCGAGATGGCGAGATCGAGGTGGATGAGTCGGCCATCGTGAGCGAGGGCGACGACAATGGCGCTTATGTGTCGGCCTGGCTGTGGGTTTCATTCGAGGATTCGGCCCTGGATAAGAGTGTTGAGCCTGATGACGAAGAAGAGCCGTCAGTACCGGGACCATAAACATTTTGTTGCCGAAGGTGGGCAGGTGGCTGGCATTTTGCAGATTGCCAGCGACCATTTCCTTCCCATGGGCTTACACCAGTGTGATAGCGAATTGATCGGATCCCGATAGCAATAGTTGCGGGGTTCGTGGTCGTAGCTGGGGAATAGCGAAGTCATGAAGATATGCCAGGCAGTCAATCGGCAACTTTATGCGTTCTGGTCAAGTTGTCCCTGTCGGCTGTGGATGATCCCTCGTGGTCAGAAGGAAGTCTTCAAGCTGACAAAGGAAGGGCACCAGCTGCCAAAGTGAAGCTGAAGTTTATGTGTGTTGGGTCAAAAGCCGAATCCCCAACCTGACGCCAAAGGGACGCATCAGCGTTCAAACCGGACAGGCAAACGCGGGCAATGCTACATGCGCTGTCTTAAAGAGCTGTCGGTGATGGAGTTGGGTGAGCAGCCGGCGGAGCCGGTTCGATGCCAAGTTTTCTATCGTGATCGCCGGCGAGAGCGCATCAGGCGCCGGGCGGTTTCGGCATCAAACGAAGGGTGCTGGCAACGTATTCCGCCGTCTTGGCGGCATGCTCCAACCAACTGTAGCCGGGTGGCGTTTCCCGCAGCATGACGGTGGTGAGCGACGGAGACACGAAGCGCTGCATTTCGGTGACGAAGGCTCGGCCCGTGGACGGATGCCGTAATCGTGCGATCGCCACGTCAAGTCTCGCCGGCAGATCGGAAATGCCGTAATCCGCAGCCTTCCGTTGTGCCAGGTCGATATCGACCTGGTGGCCACGCTGCATCAGCCAGCGAATGTCCCAGACATCGCGGGCCTTGAGGTGGTCTCTGCCGGCGAGAGCGACGATCTTGTCGGCGAGAATTTCGTTCTCCGATTCGGCCTGCAGAACGATGCCGCCGTATCGATCGTCGAGGAAGCCGTAGCGCGGCTGCAGGAGGACAGGAGAGGCCTCGTACGCCGGCACGTTGCAGAACTCGACGTGGATCTTCTGGGCCGCGGCAAAGCCCGGCACCTGGATGTGATAACGCCACCGCTTGACCGTGATGCCCTCGCGGTCAAAGGTCTTGTCGTCGGCAGGCTGATGGATGGTGGTGGCTAGTCCGTAGCGTTGCTCGATCTGGTCGACGAGGATGGCATTCATCCGGTCCAGCAGGAACGGTTCGCTGACATCGGCGCCGCATACGAAGTCAAGATCTTCACTGTACCGCTGACCGCCGTAGCAGAGCCGCAATGCTGTGCCACCTTGGAAGACGACATGCTGGGCGATCTCGCTTTCGGAGAGGGCCATCAGGATGTCGTAGTGCAGCAGCTCCTTGACGACAGCAGGCCGCGTCTGGGCATCGAGGCCACCGCTTTCGGCGGCGGCGAGATCCAACAGTTCGTCGAAGGTGTGGCGCATGATTAAGACTGCTCTTGGTTGGATTCGTACTTCCACGCTGAAAGTACGTCCCATTCGACATCCATTCGACGAATGCCCACGCCCGCCAAGATGGAAAGCAGGCCTTCAAGGTTGCCGAAGCTCGACTCGCCATTCGGCTTGGTGAGGATGCCTTCGGGGCAGTGAGCTTCCCACGCGTAGTTTCGGCGGTAGATTCGACTCTCGTCAGGCTGCGAGCTAAAGGATGAAACGAATTGTTTGGGGGTTAGCTTTTTCATTGTCTTTCCTCAACGGGATAGTCATCACGTCGGTAGATGACTAGAAGGAATACGGCTTTTCTTGCCAGTCTTTCAAGACACGGTAATCGTGCTCTGGCAACACGATGGTGCCGGCCTCGGCGGCACGAATGACGCGCTCACCGGCCTCCGATTCCACACGGTTGCCGTGGAGCATGTAGAAGTACCAAGCGAACGGCACACCAACACGGCGATCGAGCTTCTGCAGGGCGCCATAGAACTCGTAGTCGCTTCCCTTTCTTGCGTGGACCTTCGCCAGCGGCTTGGCGAACGTCCATTGCGGAATGAGCATCATGGTGCGGTTGCCCTTGGCGTCGGTGTAGTCGCTCAACTCCAGGAACCAGTGATCGCACAGGGTCGAGGCGCGTCCCGCGCTGGAGCGCTTCCAGTCATCGAAGAGGCGACGATAGCCGGGTGGATAACGGTCCCAGCCGGGATTGAGTTCGTCGAAGGTCGCTGTCGTTACCGATGAACCATTCTGCGATGAGCTGGTGACGGTGTAGACCCGTTGCCGCAGTTCATCGCGTTTCTGTGCTTCCAGACCCTCGGCAGCCGAAAGCCATAGGGCGATGTCGGTAGCACGCCGGAACCGGTAGGCGTCGGCGCGGACCGAAACCTTCTCGGCATCAGCAAGCGATGCTCCATGCTCACAGGCATAGACCAAGTCGTGGAGGTCATGCGGCGGGCGCCACGCATCGGTGCCCAGCTTGCGGTCGAGGACTTCGTGCTCCAGAAGTACCTCGATCTGCACCTGCTGATCCGGATCGCTGCCGCGTGCTGCCGTGAGGTAGAGCCTGGTGAGATGGCACAGGGTGAGATGCAGGCCGTCGCGTTGATTGAGCTGCTGCAATGTGCGCAGCGTGCGGACGGCGCTGCCATCATGCATGGCTAACTGGGAGGCTAACCAGACTTCGTGATCCTCCGCTACCAGGGTGCCATCTGCACGGCGCACCTGGCGTTTCTGTAGCCAGGTGTCTCCGCGCGAGGCGGTGTATCGCAGATCGCCCCATTCGGGCACGTACTGGATAAGCGTGTCCTGTAAGGCGTTATGCCGCTTGCCCGGCTTGGCTTGGGCGACAACTTCGGCCAAGCCCGGGATCTCGATGGCGTAAGTCATCATCGTGCTCCTTCAGTTAAATCACCGACAGCAGATGCAGGATCGCTGTCTTCCGGAATGTCGACCAGATCAAGATTCCGGCCGACGTTCTTGAGGTCTTCGAGGGCAAGCTCGGGCGCGGCGACGTAGAGCATCCTGTCGCGGTCGAACGTGATGCGTGATCGCCACGTCGCCATGTCCCGTGCCGTGTGTGTGAACTCGATGACGCCGACGGGCGTGGTGTAGACGTAGCTCGCCCCCGTCGTCATAAAGGTGAGTCGGTTGGGCACCTGTGACATCCATCCGTGCTCATGCAGGGCCGATTCCAGCGAGAGGTAGGCGAAGTCGTCCGGACGCAAATAGCCTGCCAGTGTTTCGGCGGCCGACGCCGGCGGCCGGGCATACGGATTCAGATACAACCCCGGCGTGATGCGTTTAAGCGTCCCCTGCCGCACCTGACGGCTGAGCGCGGTGTAGAACGTGTTCCGCGGCTCGGGGAACAGGCAACGTAACGTGGCATCGCTGACACACCAACGGTGCCGGCGCCCGAGGGACTGTAGATGATGGTGGAGGTCGGTTGCTTTCATCTTGTTGTACATATTTGTACAACTAACCTTGATCTGCAAGGGCCCAAGGTTTCCTGTTCAGCGGGCGGGCAGGGAAGGACGCGGTCAGACGAAGGGCTGATCGCTTCCTGATAACCCGCATCCAGCTTGCAAAGCAACCCGCGATCACTGCCAAAACAGAGCTGTTGATGATGTGTGTTGCGGGCAAGGGCCGAAGCCCCTGTCTGACGCCATAAACCTCATCTGACGGCAAACCGCGATCTGCAAGCAAACCGGCAACTCTAAGGCGGTTCTTCCTGCCTGCTGCCGCTCCGATCCACCCGTTGGCGAGGTGACCACCCTCCGATGGCAAAAGAGGCCTTCTTGCTGGCGAGTAGAAGCTTGTGGGTGAGGGTGTTGGGGCAAAGCGCGATGCCCGAGACGGCCTATCGGATAACGCTCCAGGCGATTGATGGCAACGTGCTTCAAGCCGTTGTCATCTCGTTCTGTCCGCTTCATACTACAACGAAAGTCAGAGCGAGTACCCGCCGCCATGTCAGTCGTATTCCCCGTCGCCGTTGCTGCATCTCCTGCCCACAAATCCACCCGCCGGCAGCGGCGCGATCCCCGTCTGGCGCCGCAGATCGGCGATCTGCTGGCGAAGGGTCGTGATCGCCGACTAGTGCAGGGCGTGGACGAACGCGGCATCGTGTTCGGACATCCCGATGCGGTCGCAACGCGTCGCTGTCCCCTGTCGGCGTGGCAGGACTGGGCCGGCGCGGCGCTGATCGAGGAAGTCGGTCATGCGTGAGATGGCGTCTTCCACCGCATTCCGGTTCCAGTATCTCGGCCGCGATTCCGGCATGCCGGCGTTCAAGGTCGAGGCCTATCACCAGCATCTGGCGAATGCCGAGATGCTGCTCCAGCGTGTGCAGGCCGCGCATGACCATGCTGGTCAGGCCATCCACACGCGCCTGACCAGCACGCTTGTTGAGGCGGCCGTGCGTCGCCCGCGTCAGGACGTCTCCACGCCGGGCAGCCCGGAATACCTGCGCTGGTTCGAGCCAGATGGCGAACCTCGCCCGAAGGCGTTGGCGAAGGAAGAGCTGATCGATGTGGTCAAAGACGTGCACAAGGTGCCGATGGCGGTGGCCACGCACCTGGTGCAGCACCGCTCGGATGCGATCTCGCAGAGTGAAATCGACTGGTTGAACGCCCGGGCGCGTGTTCCGCTATCTGTCCGGCCCCTCGATGCGACCGAATACGGCTTGCTGGTCGAGGCGATCGAGGAAGGTTATCGCGGTGCGGTCCTTCGGCAGGATGCCGTGCGTAAGAACGTGGACGTGGCACTGGCCGCGGCTCGGTTGATCGGCGAAGTGCACCACGAGTATGTCCGCTCGCCGTTCGGCTTCGATGCGCTCACGTCAGCGTATCAGCGCGCCCATGCCGATCACCTGCATGCCGTCGCCGTGGCGGCACGGGTGCGGGAAGAGGAAGCTCGCGAGCAAGCACGTGCCGCCGATCCGGTCGAGCTGGCGAAGAACGAACGCAAGATGGCGGAATACGCCGCCTCGCTGGCGGATCGGGCGGCCGAAGGAATTCCTCCGAAGCCTATGGCGTTGTCGGTGCGTCTGGAAACCAGCGATGGTCGCGAAATCTGGTGGTCCGTGATGGCGGTCGACCCGGATGGCGTGACGCAGAGCGCGGTGTGCGAGGCCGTTGTCGACAGTGAAGCCTACGAGCATCCCCACTCCGAAGTGGGCGAAACCATCCGTTTCGTGGTCGAGGTGCATTGCGACGACGGCACAACGCCGGTGTCGTTCGAGGGCACCGGCGACATGTGGCGCGATATCGAAGCGGAGGATGGCGAGAACGAATTCTACCGTCGCCTACTCGATGGCGAGTCGCTGGAAGACGCCGCCCAGCTCAGCCGCACGCTGCCGCAGGCGTCCATGGGATGAGCGCCGCCATGAATTCCAGCACGGCGTCCATGGAACGTCCCCCTGCCGATCCTGCCTTGTCGCTGGGCGAACTTCTGCGCTTTTGCGACTTCATCGCCTCGGCCTCCAACATCCGCGACCTGGGTATCACCTTCGAGGTTCACGAAGACAAGGCCGTGGCTTATCTGCATTCCACGCGACTGGTCGCGTTGGACAGCGTGCAGGTCAGCCAGGGACGCCTGCTCGACGCGCTCGATCGCGAAGTGGGGAGCCGTAGCCTCGCCTTCGAGGGACAGTTGAAAGCCGGCGATGCGGCGACGTTCCATCGTCTGGAAGAAGTGGCTACATGGGCACCGCCGGGTTACAACCCGAAGTCCACTTGCCTCCATCTGATGGCTCTGGCGGCAAGCGCAGGCCTGCAGGCGACGGTGACGCATCAGGCGACGGCGCCGACACCGCAGGAAATCAGCGTATCGCGCGAATGCTTCGTTCTGCGCTACCTGCAGAACGACGGTAAGCCTACCGGGCTGACCAGCACGGTATGGATGAATGGCAAGGCCGAGACCAGGGTCGATGGCCTCCGCGTCCATAGCGGCATGGCGAGTGCCTGGCCGGAGTCCCAGAGCCGGGATTTTGCCGCCGGCGTGACGGTTCTCCGGAGTGGCGGCGGGCTGGGTCCGGTCACAGACCATGACGACAAACCGATGGCCCGACCGGGACGCGGTTAAGGAGAAATGCCGATGTCGCAAGAACTCAAAGTGTTGCTCGCGGCGCGAGGGAACCCTGATCACGGACAGGATCCAGACCGGCCGCCGTACGGTGTGCCGGGCGACCAGTTGGTTGACTGTGGCCAGTGTGTGGATCCCAAGGCGGCGGACTTGTCCCTGGCACGCAAGCTCGTGGAGAACTTCTGCGGTGACCACGGTTTGGGCGGCGGTAATTGGGTCGGGGGAGATGTCTGGGCGGATGGAGCGCACCTTGGGTGCCTGAGCTTCAACGGACGCTTTGTTCCCGGGGAGCAAAGTCCGCTGGTCCGTGATGGCCAGTTCGTCTTCGGCAAGACGAACGCCAGGCCATCGACCGATCTGTCGGCGTGCCCGTTGGGCGAGTGGACGGGTGTGCTGCTGTCGGCGGTCGAGGCCTCAACCGATACGGATTGGGAGCAGGTGTTTGCACTGCGTCCGGATTTGGCTGATCGACTGCAGGTGGTGATGGCGAAAGCTGCGCCGTCGCAGCCAGCGGCGACATCCCCAGCGGCGGCCAGCCGCTCCGTGTTGTTGGCGGAGGTGGCGACCTGGTCAGACGCCGAGTGGAGCGACGTTTTGGAATACGCCCCCGAATTGGAGGATCGCCTTCGTGCGGTTCTGAATCGGGACGACACGCTTTCGGCCGGGCCGAGGATGTAAGAGGGAATCGAATGATGACGATGCAACAAGCCACCAGCCAGCCGACGGAGCGCGATCGTGCTATTGCCGGCGTGAGGGAGTCCTTGCGGTCCTGTGTTGATCGAGGCCTCTTTCCGATGCAGAGCGTTGCGGACCACGCGCGTGCGCTGCTCGCGTCGAGCGATGGCGATGCGTGCGCATTCTTTCTGCGCGAACGCTTGGTGCCAGCGACAGACAAGGCCATGTTGGCTGCCAGTACACCCACGCAGCAGCAGGCTTTTCACGCGATCTACGAAGAAGCGCGTTATCGCCTTTCTGTCGTTGATCAGCTCGATTGGCGCTCGAACTTTCGGGCGTGGAATGCCGATGGCGCCGTGTTCGACCAGGACACGTTCCAGAAGATGGAAGCCGAAGGCGGATATCGCGCCATCTGTGCGGACAAGTCGAAACAGCTTGATTGGCAGGACGTGCTCGACCATGTCCTGCAAACCCGTTTCTACGCGATCCGAAGTGCCTTCGTCAGTCGTATCGACTCTCACACCAACCCTGAAGGCGTGGCCGGGCGAGCGATCAGCCTCTATATCGATAACGAGGCCTGCTCTCTGGTGACTGAGTTCGACAACGTCGGCGCAGGACGGAATGTGGCCGGTCTGCATTACGTGGTTCGGCAGGGTGACGCTGAGCTGGTGCGCATCGACGATCGCATGGCGATGGATTCGGCCGATATGGCGGTCTTCATCCGCCGGCAAGCTGAGGAAGCCTTGCGGTTGCAGCTGACGCGAAATGCAACCGTGTTCGATCTCGAACCGGGCCTTAGTGAAGCATAGCCGGACGACGATCCCTACACCGTCGGATTTCGCGACGCGATCGAGTCGTTGACGCTCGCACTGCGCGAACGCGTGGAACCCGACGTCTTGCGCGACGCTGTGGCCACCGCGCTGGATGCCTACGGAAACAACGCACCCGAGCCCGACGCCATCGGCCCGGTGCCGGGCCATTGAGGAGTCTTTCATGAACGCATCGCCTGCCACGCTCTCGCGTCCCCTGAACTGGAAATATGCGCCGAGTAACTTGATGTATTCGGCCGATGGCTTTGATGGCTTTCGCTATCGCATTGCTGCGGAAGGCGATTCCATGGACGGCATCGTGCATGCCACGTTCGTCAAGATGGGAGAGGCCAATGACGAGGGTGAAGTTGTCGAAGATTACGAGGTGAAGCGGTATCCGAATGCCACTGCGGCGATGGCAGAAGCGCAGCGGCATCAGGATCAGCGCCTGTTGGCGTGGTTGCACCCGCAGGTACAGATCGCGTTACGTCCCGAAGCGAAGGCGGAAGCGCCGGCGCCCGACACAGCAGAGCGCGTGGCTGAAACCCGGCGCAGTGCCGATCGGACGTGGTCGGTGCCGGAAATGATCGATCGGCAGAGTCGTGCTCTGGCGAATGTCGTTGAAGCCGGCGAATCGCTGCAGCAGTACAAGCAGGCGCCGTCCACTGGCGGCCCGGAGCGGCAGGCGTTCGAGCTGGTCCGTGATGCCTACAACCTTCTCGCAGGCCTGCATACCTTCACTCATGAGCGTGTGCAGGCGCTGGATGCCTATTTGTCAGCGATGCACGAAATCGATTTTTCGGAGCACCCGAATGCGAATCGATATCGGGATTACTGGGGCGAGGAATACTCTCTCGGCCGTGAAACCTATATCGGCCAGCGCGACAGGGTGCGCGACATCCTGCACCTGGACGAAAACGATCCCGAAGTGCTGTGTCTGGTGCCGGCGCCGATGGAGGTTGTTTCGAGCACGTTGTATCCCGATCGGGTGATGTTGGGTTGCGACGTCGACGGCTATCGCGTTGGGTTGATCCCCGAGCATCCAGAGAGCGCCGTGCTCTGGACGGATGCGTCGACGGATCGCTCGGAGGCTACGGAGAAGGCCTTGCGGATCCATAGCAATGACATGGAGGAAGCGATGGTGACGGGATTTTCGCCATGACCGGTTCCGCCAATCAACTGGATGCAGCACTGCGTCGCCTGCGCGAAGTCGATGCAAGCAGAGTCCCGGGCTACAGTCCATGGGCGACCTGGGAGCATCTTCGTGACGATGCCGCTTTCCGCGGCCTGTGTGTCCAGCTGGAGGTGATCCAAAAGGACTACGGTGAAGGTTTATGGGAGCGTTTCCAGGTGCGGTATGTCCGCCCGGATGGACGGGACTTACCCGTCACCGGCGTGTTCGCTGCCGACGGCAAGTTGGAGTTGTATCTGCACGATGTCCGAGTGCCGGGCTGTTTTGCGACGCGTGACAGGGCGACGCAGGGGGATTGGTTGGAGCAGGTATTCACCAACTACTCGGGATTGTTGGGCGCGGAACACGCCGGCCATATGCCCTTTACGGTACCGCTGGACTGGAACGGTGGTGTCCAGGTAAAGGGCTGCGTCCTCGAATCCGACGGCTGCGTGTCTTGGGCGGAAAGCATTGGCCAACCGCCGTCGTTTTACGGCGTCTATGCCGGCCGCACGCCGGGCGGTTATCGCAACGTGGCGGATTTCGATAACGCGGCTGATGCGGAGAAGTTCGCGGCCTGCTTGACGGCCCTCGGCAAGCGGTACGGGAACACGATGCCAGAACTCTGGGATCGACGTCGCTATGACGTGCCCTTGTGGGATGGCACGGATCGCTCCAGCTGGGACGCGTCGTGGAGCTTCACCGAGAGTGCGAAGGCGCAGGCCGAAGGCTGGGATCTCGTAATGGATCGCCACACAGCGGTTATTGCGGCGGTTCCCGACAACGCCAAGGCATCGTTCGTCAGCATGCCCAACGCTGGCGCGGAGCGCGATGCTGCCGCCCAAGCCATGGTGGAGTCGAAGGCTCTTGAGGGCAGCGAGCTGCATCTGAAAGCCGTCTTGTATGTGCTGTCGCATGCGATGCAAGAACAGCATGACAGCTTGTTTCACAGCACACAGGCCGCAGCCACGCCGCGCGATGAATCTGAAACCGTATCCGAGCTGGATGTGGAAATCGACGATCTGGAAGTAGGGGGACTCAAGCCATGACCGTAGCACTGGTGGAAGATAACGAATACGACCTGGTGGTGGAAGCGCTTTATGCGTTCCGCGAGAAGAAGGTTGCTGCCCTGCAGGAGGCTGGGCAGCATGCGGCGACCAGCTCGTTCACGGCCCGCGATTTCGGCATTCCGCAGATCGACGCGATCCTCACGCGGCTGGATGCCAAACCGCCGCAGGACGTGGTGGACGCGATACTCGCCAATTCCAACTTCAAGATCCCGTTCAAGGGTGCGCCGGAGCACGCGCGGGGTAACACGGCCGTGCTGGTGCATCTGGATGACTCGGGGCACTTTGTCGGTCCTCATGGGGATCGAGCGAGCGGTTTGAATGTTGTCGAAATCGATCTTGAGCGTGAGGCCTACCGCGCCATCATGGCGGAGGCGTCGAAGGCGAAATGGCATCCGCCGGAGTACACGGGCAACGATATCGATGCGGACATTCTTCGGTGGCTGCGTGAAGAATATGTGCCTCATGCAGCCGTGCCGCCGGCGGGTGAGATTGGCATTCGCATGGAAGGCGGTGTGATCCAGTCGGTCTGGACGGATCGCCCCATGGACGTGGTCGTGATCGACTACGACACGGAAGGCTGCTCGGCCGATGAACTGTTCGACATGCCGCAAGACGACGGGCGAACCAGCGAGTGCATCGTTCAGGAGTATGCGGCCGACGTCATGCCCGAGGAGTGCCAGCGCATTCGCGCGGCGCTTGATGCCCGTGAACCGGAGGGTCCGCGCCCGTGAGCAACCCAGCGAAGACGTTGGAAGATGCGCTGGCCGATGCCCTGCGCAAGACCCGGGACTGCCTCTCGGGATGGATGGAAATCCAGGACGAAGAGGATGCCCGCGAATATGACCACGAGGCTGTAGCGGAGGCCAACGCGGCCTTGTCCGCTTACGAGGCCAGGCAGTCCGCCGAGACGGGTACGGCCGCACTGGTGCAGCAGCTGCGCGACAAGGGGCATGTCGTCGTTGTTTGGTCGGTGGCGGACGTGCCCGAGGGCGTGGCTGACGATCCCCAGGCGTGGCTTGCCGATCACGCGACTGACATCGCCAATGCCAGCGTCGCCGCCGGCAACGAGGTGATCGGCTACCACACGATGATGGCTTCTCGTGAGTCTACGGGGCCACAGCCATGAGTGGCCCCGATGCCTTCAAGGGCGCCATCGCGGATTTCTACGTGGGCCGCGGTGAACGCGCCGAATGGGTCGGTAGCATCGCGTGGGATGGTGACCCGGCGGGCATCGTGCGTTCCCCGGGTGGTCTGGAACTGCTCAAGGCCAGTACCGAAGTGGAGTATCGCGAACTGCTGCGATCCTTCCTTGCGCAACACGCCGATGCGGTGTCGCCGCCCAAGGCGTGGCCGTGGCCGTGGGCGTCCAGTGCCATGAGCGATCGCGTGTACGCCTTCGACGGTGATCGGGTGTGGGTCACTCAGCCCTATCGCAGCGAAGCCCCGGAAGCGCGGCAGTGGTTCGACCCGCGCAAGGGTAAGGCCGATCCGGTACTCACGGCGGCCATCATCTTTCCGGACATGTCGGCGGGCATGCTCCTGCATGTCGACGCCGAAGATTCCAATGAAGCGGCGCACGCCATGGGAGGTCGGCGATGAGTAAGCTGCGTCGATTCACCGGGCCGGCGAAGTCGGCACCGGTCAGTGCAGTGAAGCCCTTGGCGGCTGCGGTACAGGGCGCGGTGGATCCGCTGCAGGTGTCCTACACCAAGGTCGGCGAGCACCGCGGCCAGCGGCGTCTCTGGCTGGAGGGTGGTCGCCTGGCGGCGGCTGGTTTCGAGGCGGGTACGCGCTATCACGTGGTGTTCGACGTGGACACGCGCACGATCGCGCTGGAGATCAACCCCGCCGGCGATCGGCAGGTATCCGGCCGTCGTCGTGTTGGCCAGGAACGGCCGACACCGATTCTGGATCTCGCCGGCGCCGACGTGACCGACATCGTCGGTGAAGCGGGGTCGGTTCGGGCTCTGCTCAGCAAGGGACGCATCGTCTTCTCGCTGCATCCTCGCGACGTGGCGAAGGCCGAGCGCGAGGCCCGTGTGCGCGAGCACGTGAAGGAAGGCTTCGTCACCGAAGGCACGCTCTGTGCCGGAGCCGGCATCGCGACGCTGGGCGTCGCCACTGGCATCGAGGAATCGGGGCTGCTGTCGCGTGTCGAGTGGATTGTCGATCGCGAACGCAAATACCTGGAAGTCGCGGCGACCAACAATCCCGCTGTGACGTCGGAGACCAAGATCTACGAGGCTTCATTGGAAGAGCTGGAACCGGCGCTGATCGGCCGGGTCGACGTGCTGCAGGTGAGCTTGCCATGCACGGGCCACAGCAAGTCCGGTAAGGCCAAGCGGGGACTCGCGCATGCCGAGGATCACCCGACCGATGCGCTGGTGGTTTTCGGTGCTCTGCGGCTGATGGATGCGGTGCAGCCATCGGTGGTGATTTCTGAAAATGTCACCGACGCCGCGAACAGCGCGACGTATGCGCTGTTCCGTGCCTATCTCAAGGACGCCGGTTACCAGGTGTTCGAGAAAGTGATGGACGAAAAGAATGCTGGCACGATCGAGCGGCGCGAACGCTGGTGGTTCGTGGCGATCTCCGACGGGCTTGCGCCCGGCTTTGATCTGGCCGCACTCCCATCGCGGGCACGGCAGTACCGCGTGCTCGGCGATGCACTGGAGCGATTGCCGGCGGACGATCCGCAGTGGCGTCGCCATGATTACCTCGATGTGAAACAGGAACGCGACGAAGCCGCGGGCAAGGGCTTTCGCCGTCAATTCGTGCATGAAGAAAGCGAGGTTGTTGGTACGGTTACTAAGGGTTACAGCAAACGCAGATCTACGGACCCGTTCGTACAGCGCGAGGATGGCATGGAGCGTTTGCTGACGCCGACGGAACATGCCCGCGTGAAGGGCATTCCCGAAGGCATCGTGGATGGACTCAGCGACACCACCGCGCATGAAGTGCTGGGTCAGTCGATCTTGCTGCCGCACGCGCAGATTCTGGGTAAAGCCATCGGTCAGCACCTGCAGGCGCAGGTCGAGGATGACGAGCCGCGTCCCGTATTCGGGATCTGATTCGTTGGGCACCGATGATCGGTTATTGATAACTACGTGAGGGTGTGAGAGATGGCGAAGTTCGCATTCGCTCCAAGCTATGGAGCAGGGAATGAAGGCATGTTCCTCTATGGCCCCGGTGATACGGTGCCGGCGGCATGGCTGGGATACGACGGGCTCATCTTCCAGATCGAGGCCGGAAAGCGGCCCGAGCTGGCGAAGGAGGCGGTGTTGCCATTCGCCGATCGGATGGGCGAGGGCATGTACCGCCAGCTGCAGGATCTCGACGAGGGCATGGCGCTCGCCGCCGCGCGTGGCGAGGATGCCGAACCGACGTTCGATGCCCGGTGGCGCGTGGTGGAGGCCTTGATGGACGCCGCTCCGTGGATGCTCCATCCCGATCACGGTTTGGTGCGTAAAGATGATCACGCCGTTCAGGGGATGCACCCATGAACGCGCAACAGGAGCAGGGTGAAGCCCGTAAGCGACCGTTGTCGTTCTGCGTTGTCGTCGAGTCGAGCCTTCCAGAGGAAGAAGCCCGGACCATCGTGAATATGCTTCTCGATGCCGGCTTGGCCGAAGCTCACCGCACCTTGGAGACCGACATCGACGACGAGCTGCGGCAGCATGCGCAGGACGCCGTTGACATGGATGTGCATGCTCCGGTGCTCTTGGAGTTGCCGCGCCTGTCCACCTTCCCGCCTCCGCAGCCTGCAGCGGAAGGCGTACTCCCATCGTTGTTGAAGCCACGCGCTGACTTCGATCTGCCGGTGTACGTGGAGGCCTATGCCGTGGATGACAACGGGGATGGACCGACGCTGGCGGAGTTCAAGGTGGATTCGGCGTTTATCGAACGCCTTACGCGGCTGCATACCGTCTGCGTTGAAAACGACCTCCGTGAAGCGCGAGTACAGGATGGTCCGGACTGGGGACCGTATGGCATTGAAGATGACCTTCGCCTGCAGAACCATATATTGGTGGTCACTTCAACGGGGGATTTCTGGTACTCGGCCAGCGTCAAGCATGCCGACTACGCTGTTGAAACCCGGGCAATGAGCGTTGAAACGCTTATTGAGCGTGTTCATTCCGCTATCGCGAAGGGCGATGAATATCTTCAATGCGGCGATTGGGACGATGAAGACGCGATCGAGGCAATCACAGAGTATCGGGATGCCAAGGCCGCAGCGTCACCGACACCGCATTGATTGACAGGAGAGACGACATGTCCGCACAACTGCATGCACTGATCGACCAAAGAAAGGAACTGGTGGACAGTGCCCGCCTCATTCGGGAAGGGCTGCTTCTTCCGGACAGCTCGGCATACGGCGAAGCGCTTCACGGCATTGACCTCTTCGATCAGAAGCACTCGGCTGATCCGGTGTATGCCGAATGGCTCCGGCTGGACAAGACATTGCGCCGTGTTGAGTTCGATCGCGAAATGCGTACCGGCGATTACGACATCGCGCGTCTCGATGCCGCGAAGTCCGAACTCGATCGGTTTATGGGTGAACATCCACCGGAGCCATCCAACGACGACGATTTGACGCCCGAACCCGCCCTAACCCCTTGACGCACAGGAACGCGCCGCTATGGCCAATAACTATGATGTGACGACGCTGGAAACGAAGATTCCGAGCGAGCATTTCAAGGAAAGCCACGCCCTGGCATTGGATCTGGTCGGCTTTCGCACCGTAGACGAAGGGGCGTCGGTGTATCTCTACACCCCGGCGGAAACCGGCACGTCGGAGTTCAACATCGATGACTATGACGGGGACTCATTCGACATAGCTTGGGCGTTGATGCTCGATGAAACCGGACTTGAACCCCATGCGAACGAGCCGTTCGTGCAGCAGCTTCGGCGGTGCTTTGAGGGGCGTTCCTCGATTGGATGGGATGCAGTGGTGCAGACGGTGTTGGCCGACATGCCGTTGGAGGCGGTGCCTCACTTGGACTTCCAGGGTGCTTACTGGTGCGACAAAGAGCGCCAGAGCGAATTCGGCGGATTCGCGATGCGAATCACCCGGGATAGCGTGCTGATTCACGAGAGTGCGCAGGAGTTCTTCCAGCGCCTCGATCGCGAACAGAAGTGGGCGCACGAAGCCCAGGCGAAGCCACCGCAGGATCGTGTCGAGGACGTCGTGGATGCGGTGCTTGGCGAAGGCGAGACCAGCTTGGGGCAAGCCCTTCGCCAAGCATTTCCGGAAGCGACGTCGGGGGATGTGGCTCCCGGGGTCGACCGGATGGCGGTCGATGGCCTCACGGCCATGGTGCGGCACTGGGTCGACGTGAATGTGTCGATCGCCGAGGATGCGCCGGAGTCGCCACGGCCGTGAACGCGGGGACGGAACGCCATGCCGCGAAGGTGGTGGTGCCCGTCGATCAGATGGGCGCCTTCGAGAAGCGCCTCAAGGCGCTGAACGTGAAGGCCGAGCGATTCGGGCTGGAAGCCATCAGCGTTGGCGAACCGCTGTTGACAAATTACGAGATCTATCGGGAGCCCAACCGCAGCGGTAGCGGTGAACACGTGACCCTGCTCCCGCAGGGAAGTGCGCCGCCACCGGAGGCGACTCGCGATGGCTTGGTACGGATGGCGCAGATCCCGATCGAGTATCCGGTCATCAAGCTGGGCGACTGGCGGGTGGTCGCGAAGATCGAACCCGCCGGCGCCGACGACAACCTGGTGTTCGTCGTGTCCGAGGATGCGGCCGACGTTGCCGCGGCCGAAGGCCACCGTCACCAGGCCATCCAGTGCGAGCACTGCGGCACGGAACGACGGCGAAAGGCGTCGTTCCTGCTGGCCGGTGAAGGGGGATACAAGGAAGTGGGGCAACAGTGTCTCGAAGACTTCACGGGTATCGATCCCGCGGCAGCGTTGTTTCTTGGCAAGTTGCATACCTTCCTGTCGTGGGATTACCTGGAACTTGGTTCAGGTGGACCCAACGCGATCGCTACCCGGCAATTTCTGATCGATGTTCTGTTCCTGACCGAGCAGTGTGGTTTCGTGTCGTCCTCGCGGGCGAAGTGCAACCCCGGCACGCGGGCCACCTATCAGATTGCGATGGACTTGGCCGGCGAGCTTCACGACGACGCAGCCCTGCGTGAGGCCTACCCCGACGCTCTTGATCGGTTAGGGACACAGGCGGACGCGCTGAGGGAATGGTACGCGCTGAATGCCAGCGCCACCGGCTTCGATGCCAACGTGCGTGCTCTGCTCGCGCAGGACACATTGCTGCTTGATCCCAAACACCTCGCCTTTGCCGCCGGCGCCGTGCCCGGCTATCTGAGACAGCAGCAGCGGCAGCGTGCGCTTGCGTTGGACACGTCAGCCGAACGCCGCCACGTGGGCGTGGCTGGCGAACGCAGCACAATGGTTCTACGCGTCGAGCGAATGGTGATCTTCGATACCCGGTTCGGTCGGCAATGGCTCGCGATCATGCGCGATCGCGAAGGCAACAAGCTGGCGTGGAAGACCAGCAGCTTGCCACCGGATCGTTTTCGGGAGGCGAAGCCCGAACAGTGGTTCGAGTGCCAGTTCAAGGTGAAAGAACATGGGGACTATCAGGGCGTACCGCAGACGCAGGTGACGCATCTGCAACTGATGGGCCCCACGGTGGAAGAGGGCATGGAAGCCGGTCTGTCGCAGGACGCACTCGACTCCACCGACACACAGGAGGCACCGACCCCATGACGCACGATGGACTGTATTCGGCGCTCGAAGCCTCTCTGCAAGCCGCCAAGGGTGCACCCAAGGCAGCTGCCGCCGCACTGTGGCGGCAGTGGCTTGACGGTGCGCAGCGGCGTGGCGAGTTCCGCGAGGCCGAACGTCTGTGGGTCGGTCTCGATGCGTGGCTGGAACGTCAGCCTGCCGAGATCCGCCGTGAGGCGGTGCAGGCCTTCGCCCGCAGCCAGCACTTGAAGCTGGAGGTCATCGTCAAGGGCGAGCCCATCGTCGGCGACGTGGAGCTGCCGGAAGGTTGGCGTGTCGATCACGACCCGGATGGACTGTGGCGGATCCGCCGTCCGTCCGGTCAGCTTGAATCCGTGGGAGTGGCCTTGAGCGACGCACTACGCGGCGTGCCGGGCCTGGCGACCACGCGAGACACCTTCGCCGGTGCGCCGCATTACGGCGACTACGTGCTGCCTGGAGGTACGGGATACCGCGAGGTACTGGTGTGTCTGCCACGACCGGCGACGCCAGAAGATACACCAGTCGCCGAACATGTCCGTGAGGCATTCCGTGACGCATGGGATGCCATGCAGCAGCGGCGTAGCCAGGCGTTCGGTACGCCGGACTATCCCGCCGTGCTGGCCGAAGAAGCGCAGCTGTATGCGCGCATGCGCGACCAGACACTGGTCGACCAGGGTGGTTGGCAGGGATCATTCGGTCGTTCGCATTTCGACGAGGAAAATGTGCTGGTACACCTGCGACTGAACCAACGCGTGGACGCGCTGGGTCGCAGGGTGCTCTTCGTCGAGGAAGTGCAAAGCGACTGGCATCAGGCCGGACGCGCCTTCGGTTATCGGCCATCGAATCCCTACCAGGTTCTCGCCGGCACGGACGGAGCGTTGCTGGCAGGGCCTTTCGCAACGCGTCCCCAAGCCGATACCGTAGCCGAGCGTCTGCGCAAGGATGGTCAGTCGGCGATGGTTGATCCGCCCACATGGGCCGATCAGGCGTCGAACGGTAGCGTCCCGGACGCGCCGTTCAAGGCCACGGCCGACTGGGCGACGCTGGCATTCAAGCAAGCCTTGCGGATGGCGGTTCAGAGCGATTGCGAGGCCATCGCGTGGGCGAACGGCACCCTGCAAACCGAGCGCTACGATCTCAGTGGACAGGTCGAGGCCATCCAGTGGGCGCATCGTCCGCAGGGTGTGTACGACGTCGAAGCGGAGCAGGTGCATGGCGGCATGGTCAACCGCCGGGGACTCAACGAGTCGGCACTCGTCGCGCTGGTCGGCAAGGAAGTGGCCGGCAAGATTGTGGACGGCGTCGGCCTGCAGCATGACGTCCGTGGTTATCGGCATGGCCGCCTGGAAAAGCTGGATCTGCGCCTGCAGGGCGATGGCCTGCGAACATTCTACGACGGCATCCTGCCGCAGGCCGTGGCCCGGTACGTGAAGCCCATGGGCGGCACGCTGGCCACGTTGGACATGCCGGTGTCGGCCGCCAGGGGTAAGCCAGAAGCCGTCGCGTCAGTGCAAGGCTTGGCGATCACGCCGGCGATGCGCGAGAGCGTGCTGTCCGGTCAGCCGATGTTCCGGCGGCCGGCCGTCGCCGGCGGCTCCATGTTGCCGCTGGCCACCGGCATGACCGTGGATGCCGTCGCCGAGGTGGCGCGGGAGTTCCTAGCCAGCTACCGGCAGGGACTCAAGACCGTGGGCGTGCGTATTGGACAGACACTGGAGGATCTGTATGGACCGGGAGCCACCGAAGCCCTTGGGTCGACCACTGCCGGTGCATACCACCCGGCCCGGGGACTACTTACCGTTGCCGCGAATCGCATGCCAGATCGGGCTTGTATCGAAGCCACGCTCCGCCATGAGCTGCTCGGCCACTACGGACTCAACACCTTCCTCCCTGAAGACAAGCGCGCCATTCTGGACGCGATTCTGGCGTCGCGTTCAGCGCCGGGGATGAAGCCGCTCTGGGACGCGGTCGATCGACGCTATGCCGACCGCGACCAGGACACCCGCGCGGAGGAAGTGTTCGCACTGGTGGCCGAACAACCGCGTGGCCCGGGTGCACAGCTATGGGATCACCTGCTTGCCCTGATCAACAAGGGTCTGCGTGCCGTCCGCCTTGCGGATGGTGAGACGTCCAAGGCCGAGCTGCGTGTGCTTGCCCAGTCGATCGCGAAGGGCATCAGGGAAGGGCAGCGTCCGCAGCAGAACTTCCCGGCCAGCGACGACGCGCTCTTTCTGCGGCCGGCAACACCGGATGCCGAGTCGATCCGTTTCCTGATGGCGAAAAGCCGGGGAACACCGGCGCCCCAGGCCGAGCCGACGCACGACAGCGAACCGCCGGCATCGCCATGTCCCTGATGGATCTCTTCGCGCTCGTGTTGTACACGCCGCTCTTGCCGTGGACGGCAGCGTGTACAGCCGCCATGGTTGCCGAGCAGCTGACGGGTTCGCGAATCCGCTGGGCGGATCGGTGGATGAACCTGGTCGCAGGCGGCTGGGTGCTGCTCACCATCAGCCTGTCTCAGCTGCTGTTGGGCGTGGTCTGGTCTGCGCTGCTGCATGCGATGCACCGAACGCAAGCGCCCGTGGCGCTGGATCAGGGCTACCCGGGCGCTTCGGTGTTGGGCGGACTGGCGTGGATGGTGCTCTACGACGGCGCGTACTACGCGTTCCACAGGGCGCAGCACTGCATCCCCTGGCTGTGGCGATTCCATGCCGTGCATCATTCGGATACCGCCATGAATAGCACGACCTACTTGCGTCAACACATGCTGGAATCCGTACTCCAGTCCTTCATCCTGCTCCTGCCGTTGATCCTGGTGTTCCGGATGTCGCCGGCGAGCTTCCTGATCGTGAGCCTGGTATCGGCAGGCCTGCAGTTCTGGGCTCACGCCGATGTGCCCGTGCACTACGGCCGTGGATCGTGGCTGCTGTGCAGCCCCTTGGTTCACCGGGTGCATCACACCCGCGATGCGCAGGTCGGCGAAGGCAACTTCGCCAGCGTGTTTCCGGTGTTCGATGTCTTGTTCGGCACCTTTAAGGCACCGGGTGATCGGCAACGTATAGCCACCGGCCTTTTCGATGGCACGACATGGCATCGGGCGAGGGATCTCTGGTGTGCGGATCCTCGCGATCGTCAGGCGATGCCGCGGATGGTCGAACAAGACACCCATACGTCGTTACCGATGGACGTCCAAACGCTTTCTTGAGGATTACGCCATGCCCCAGTCTCCGGTTTCCATCATCTTCGGATATGACGCCACCACGCCGTCATCGACGTACAACGGGCGCATGATGCAGCCCGTGTTGGTGAGTCCCATTCCAGAGAACGCACATGACTTTGAGGGAGTCACGGTGCTGCGCGGTCAACCCGTGCTGCAGAATGGTGCAGGCGCGTCGGTCGCGCCGTTTGCCGAAGGTATCCAGGGAACCGTGCAGGTGGCTCGCGGCCCAGGTATCGAGCCCGTCATCGACTTCTTCGACGGGCCGGACTGGTTTCGCTATCTGGATGCCCTTGATCGTGAGGGACATCTTGACGAGGTGTTCATGAGCGTGGCCGCCGGTAATCAGTTGATGGATGCGCTGGCGGCACGTGCGCCTGGGGTGTTGCGACTGGAAGGGCCGGCGCAGACGGATTGCTGGATCATCGCGCCTGGCGAACGCTATGGGATGGGGGATAAGGTACTGGTGTCCGATATTCGCGACCCCAACGGGTACTACGAGGATGGCCGGGTGGAGCCTGAGCCTTTCTGGGTCTATCGCCATGCGAACACCACGAACCATCGCACAACGTCGTGGGTAGGTACGGACAGGCTGGACCTGCCCAACTGGCCTGACGATGAGGATCGTGGAGACTTCAAGGACTACCTGCGTTCATTGGGTCGGGCGGTTCTGATCGAGGGCAAGCCACTGGATGACAGCTTGCGGCTGCTGGAACACTCCCTTCGCGACGCGTACCCGCATTCTATGATGCCACGGCCGTAACGATGGACATGGAGCCGCGCTGGTACGCCGGCATCGGTTCGCGGGAAACGCCCGAGGACATGCTGACGTTGATGTCGGACGTGGCCGAGCAGCTGGCTATGGCCGGTTGGGGTCTTCGCTCCGGGGGTGCGCGAGGCGCTGACTCGGCGTTCGAGGAAGGGGCTATCCGTGTCGACGGGGCGAGGGAGATCTTCGTGCCCGAGGCAGGTTACGGCGGCAGATCCGATGCGATCGACGCCAGTGCATTGCCGCAGGCTACGGAGGCCGAACACATGGCCAGCCAGTTACATCCTGCCTGGGATCGGCTAGCTCCAATGGTTCGTCGGCTGATGACTCGTAACGTGCACCAGGTGCTGGGTCCGAATCTGGATGATCCGGTGCGCTTCGTGCTGTGCTGGGCAAAAGGATCCCGGTTGCGTGCCGGCCATGTCGTCGACGTGGTGGGTGGCACCGGCTTGGCGGTACGCCTGGCGGCGGTGCGGAACATCGAGGTGTTCAACTTGCACGAGCCGGAACACCTGGCGCGCATCGAGCGCTGGATGGCGACGCTGCGTCGTGAAGATCCTTCAATGCCGACGCCCTAAAATCCGTGACGGATACACGCGATGTTGGATGCGGCTGTGATGGCTTTGAAACTCATCTCTTGCGCTTGGCCGGGGCCTTGGTGGTAGCCGCACGCTTGACGGCCTTTTTCGCGACGGGCTTGGGGCCCTTCTTGGTGGCCGCCTTCGGCTTGGGGGCCGGGCGTGGGCGGCGTTCTGGGGACGCCGCCTCACCGGTGAGCATGCTGGCGTCTTTCGGCGAGAAGGGTTTCACCTTCGCCAGTCGGGCGGTGAAGGTCGGATCCTTTCGGGCGACCGCAAGGTCGTAGAGCGTTTGGATCAACATCCAATCTTCGGGGGTGTCGCCGAAATATTTGGCGAGGAGAATGGCCATGCGCGCGGTCAAGCTGCGGCGGGTGCGGCCACCGAATTTCTCTGTACTTATCAATTGATAGGCAGCCACCGGCGTCGTGCCGATGTCATTGCCGAGCTTATACGACGACACGCCGAGTTTCTGCAGACGCTCGGCGAGCACATCACCGGGGTGGGGCGGAAGCTTGGTGGACATGGAATCCCGTGGGTGAAGTAGTGGTCTTCGAATGGTTTGTTCTAGCTTAACCCATGGGACGGATTACAGGGAGTGGACGGGCATCGTCTGGTTCATTGCCTTCGTGGAAGGCCGCGATGTAGGACTCACGCCAGAACTGATGCAGGACTCCCTTCGCGAAAGCAGGGTGGAACAGGAGCAACAGCCCCTCGTTTTTCTCCCTTCCGGCCTGGCGATCGTTGTGTCCCAGACGTTCCCCTTCGTCCTGGCAGAAGGCTGTCATGGCCTCGATCTCCCGGCCGGTCATTTGACGGACGGTTTTGCCGCACCAGGAGGGTTCACCCTCGCTGTTGAAGAAGAAGCGGGGAGCCGTGTCGGCGGTACCGGGGAAAGCGTGGAATCCCATGGGTCTACACCTTTCGCATCAGGGCATGCCGGCTAGGGATCGCAAGATCCGCCACAGCGATTCGCCGGCGATGAGCCAGATCCAGCCGGCGATCGCGAGGTAGGGGCCGTAGGGCATGGGTTGGTTGCGACCCTGCCGGCGAAGGAGGATCAGGGCACCGTTGACCATGGTTCCCAACAGTGCGGACATCAGGCCGATCGGCAGCAGTGATAGCGGCCCCATCCATGCGCCCAGTGCGGCCAGCAATTTGAGGTCGCCCTGGCCCATGCCATCCAAGCCGGTGAGCATCTTGGACAACCACGACACGGACCACAGACAGCCATAGCCGAATGCCGCACCAAGGATCGCCATCGGCGCACTGATGAAGAGTGGTTTCAGTGACAGCAATAAACCCAGCCACAGTAGTGGCTGGGTTAAGAGATCGGGCAGAAGCTGGGTTCGCAGGTCGATGCCAGTGAGCATGATCAGCGTCCAGGTGAGTGTGAGTCCAGCGGCGGCTTGCCATGTCGGCCCGAACTTCCACATTACGATGGCGCTGGCTGCCGATGTGAGTAGTGCGATCAGTGACGCCAGAAAAAATGTGGCTGGATCTGGTCGAGGCGAGGTTAGGTCATTGGTGTCGTCAGCTTCCAAGGCCAGCGCCTCGCGTGCCTCGCGCAACCAGTGGGTGGCCAAGCGCTCCGGTAGGCGAGCAATCACCCGATGCAGCACTGGAGCAGCGCCGAGGCCGAGCGAGGCAGCGAGTGCGATCCACACAATGAGGGAAAGTTCATTCATTGGTTTTGCGATCGAGAGAAGTGTAGTGGTCACGCAGCTGCTCGCGCGCCCGTTGGATGACAGGCCGCAGGCGTTCGCCATCGCCGTACCGTGAGAGTGCGATCGCCCCATGGCGGATCGCTTGAGCACGAACAGTGTCCGTCACGTCGTAGTGTGCGGCACCGCCACGCTTGGACTGGAACCAGGCGCGCTTCAAGCCGAGCTTCGCAGCGAATGCATGCAGCTCATCCAGTGAGTCGGCCATGAGGTGCGCCCAGAGGCGCCCTCGCCATGGCCAGATCGCATCGTCGACGTAGACGGACATGATGAGATCGTTTGAAAGGAAGCGAGGGCGGTCGCTGATGTAGCCGCCCTCATTCCATCAGGCCGCCGCGTCCTTGAGTTTCTTAAGCGGACGAATCTTGATTTTCACAGATGCCGGCTTGGCGGCAAAAGTCTGCTTTTCCTTGGTGAAAGGATTGATGCCTTCGCGCTTCGGCTTGGCCGGCACCTGGATGACGCTGACCTTGAGGACGCCCGGCAGGAGGAAGGAACCAGTGCCCTTTTTGTGCAGAGAGTTAGCGATGGCGTCTTCCAGCGAAGCGAGGACGGCACGTACATCCTTTCCTGAGAGGTTTGTGTCGCCGGCGATGTGGGCGATTAGGCCCGACTTCGTCAGGGGCGTCGTGATCGGTTTTGGGGTGCTGCGGATGGTCTTTGTCATGGCTTGCCTCGTTGGTGGTTGAAAAGTGTTCTTACAGTGACGCCTGACTGTGCGAGCCAGCAGGCATCGTTGTGACCTTTACTATTGCGACAAGCTTTGAACGGCCTTGAACGCAGAATCCGCACTTGGAAGTCGTGCAACTCCATCTCCCGTGAAACTTTCGGTCATGGCGGGATGAAATAGTCTGCTGCATTCCACCGTGGGCATTTGAAAGGTCTCGCGCCGAGCGACGATCATGCCCGTCGCAGACACGGTGTCCTGAACATCGCCTACTCGGCCGGAATCGGTCTCTTCGAGAAGCACGTTCATGCGAGGCTGTGCCCTGACTGGTGTCCATTCCCGAGGGAAGCTCTCCGGCCAACGAGAGGGGAATGCTCCGTATCTTTCGTTGGTGCCATGCCACAGCACCATGCTGTCGGTCGCGGCGCCATGATCGTGATCCATCAGCACGTAGTGCACCTGATGCGTCAGAACAGCTTCACCTTCAATCGCCCATCGGGTGATGACTGTGAAGGGACTACAAGGCGTAGCGGTGTCGAGCAGAAGGCCGACGACAGCCTTTTGACCCTCTTTCCGGCAGACGACCAAATAGCGCTTGTTCGGATAGGGCTTGCGAGCGGTTACTTCGCAGCCTTCTTTGAGTAGCAGCCCAAGTTCGGGCATGGTTACATCGACCAGGATGCAGGAAAGTGAACTGGTCCGAGGCATAAGTAGACGCGGGGTAATGTGGATAAGCATTGTCAACGTGCTCTGGTTGGGTCTTGCTCGTCACGCTTCGATCGTCATCTGCAATGGGTGATCGTGGCGGGTTTCTTCGCGGATCAGGCGTACTTCTCTGGGATGAACGAACTTCTCAAGCAGCTCGTTCTCCGTGATCGCGTCGCCGGCGTACATGCCAGTGATGCGTGCTTCCTGGATATGTCCAAGCAGGGGCAGGGCTTCTAGGACGGATTTCTTGGCGGCCGGGGTGGCCGGCAATTCGAGGACGACGGTCACGTAGCGGGTTGGGGTAGGCATGATCGGACTCCATGGCAGGCGGCCATCCAGATTTCGGTTTAGTTCGACGTGGTACTCATGGCCGATCAATCGTCCGAAGGCCGCGGCAGGCCGAACCATGCCTCCATCTTGGCCAGCAACCTTTCCAGCTCCACGGTAAGCAGAGCGAAGGTGGCGTCGAACTCGGCGCCAGCGTCCTGGTGGCTGTCGCTCATCTCGTCGAGAACGACATCGAGGAACTTGAGCTTGCGGATCACCAGGTCTTCGCCCAGCACGAAGCTGATCCGCTCGTCGAAGATCAGGCCGAGCAGGAAGACCTGCTTGCCGTTGCGCAGGTGTTCCTTCACTTCTTCGGCGTCCATGTCCTGACGACGACAGCGTGCGATGGCGCCGGTGGCGCTCGCTGGGTCGCGAAGCTCGCACTCATCACCGAGCGAAAGGCCCGCCGGCAGCGTGCCGTTGGCCAACCAGTCCGTCAGCAGGACGCGCGGGCCTTCCTCCGGCGCCAGTGGCACCGCGGGGAAGCTGCCCAGCGCTTCGCGGACCTGTGTCAGCGCGTTCTCGGCAGCCTTGCGGCTCGACGTGTCGATTACCAGCCACCCGCTTTTGGTGTCGACGTAAGCGGACAGCCTGGAGCTACGAACGAACGCCCGCGGCAGCAGTTCAGTGAGCAGGTCTTCCTTGATCCGCTTGCGCTCGCGACCACCGACCTTGCGGCCCTCTTCCTCGGCGATCTTCTGTACCTTGCGTTGCAGCTCGTCATTGACTACCGATGACGGAAGCAGCTTGTCTTCGCCACCGACGGTAAGCAGGGTGTAGTGCTTGACGGTATGGGTGAGCGGTGAGTCTTCGTCGCGCCCGATCGGCGGCACAAATCCCTTGGTGAATATTTCCAGCGGCCCACACGGGCGCAGGCGATGTTCGCCCAGTACCTCGTCGAGGCGCTTCAGATCCTTGGCTACCGCCGGCGAGAAACGAAATAGCGACACATTCCTAAAGATGGGCATTCTGGAATCCTCAGCAGCCGAGCTGCTTCATGTGGTCATAGGTTTGCCGGCAGTGGCCGGTGCCGTCGCGCCACTGCGGCGCTTCGCTGTCCATCTGGTCGCACAGGGTGTCCCACGCGTCGACGAGGCGACTCCAGACGGGAGACAACTCCCGCATGCGAGGGAATGCGTCACGTAACTCAGGGACTTCGTCCAGGAGCCGACGGCAGCGCCCCAAGTCGCCGGGATCCAAGGGGTGCCAGCGGTGTCCGTCGCCGACGGCGTCGACACCTGTCAGATGAGAGAAGATCGTCTCGCTGCTCAGTCCGCGCTCGCCATGGGCAAGCCAGTGCACGGCTTCGAGGCTGATGGGAATCAGGGGCGGCGCGCCGACGTGCAGGACGGCGTTCATGGCGAACTCCGGAGCGTCTTGAACATGGAGTTCGGTAGGGCGCGGTGGCGCCCCTCGCTGCGCATCGGAATCAAGGGAACCATCCCCCAGCGTTGGCGTGGACGTGATGGATCGGGCGCTGACTTCCGCTGCGGGGGTTCAGCCGCCGGCTCACCACGCGCGGCGCGACCGATCATCTGCAGGCGTTGTTGACGAAGTGTGTTGGTGTTCATGGGTCACATCGAATGGCGTGAGAAAAGAGCGGTGTCCTGTGCATCCAGGGCGGTTGCACAGAGGGGGTTCAGCCACGCACATTCCTGGCGGATGCCTGCGCCGCGACCAGCGGCAATGCGTGCGGTGGTGGTATGGCGCGTCCAGCCCTCAAGGTGCTGGTCATAGAGCGCCGAGGGGTAGCCCGAGAGCACGACCATGCCCTTGACCTTTTTCAGGGCCTGCAGCATGTCGATGTGCTGCGCGTCCGTCATCTCATGGCGGTAATACCCATGCTGCCCGCGCTGCATCTGGCGGGTGTCCAGCAGGTATGGGGGATCGATGAAGAATAGCGTTTCTTCGCTGTCGTGCTGGGAGAGCAAGTCCAGCGCCGGACGGTTTTCGATCATCACGCCGGTCAGGCGCTGGATGATCGGCGCCAGTGTCTCGGGGTACTGTGCCCAGATTTGCTGGGCGGTACCGTACTTGCGCCGGGTATCGATGCGGAAACCGGTACTGCCTTTGGTCGCTCCGGCCGAACCGAAGCCCATGCCGGCGCGCACCAGAGTGCGCCGTGCCCGTTCCAACGGATCGTCGGTAGTGAGGTAGGCGTTCTTGAACTCACTGCGTGCATAGGGCGTCAGGCGCAATTGATCGAGCAGTTGCGTGCCAAGCGCTGGATCACGCAGGATCCGAAACACATTCACAATGTCGTCGTCGATGTCGTTGTAGATTTCGGCGTACGCACGGGTCTTCTGGATCAGGACGCCGGCAGCGCCGCCGTAGGGTTCGACGTAGCATCGATGCGGGGGGAAGAAGCCGACGATCCATGGGGCCAGCCGGAACTTCGCACCGTGGTAGCGCAGGACAGGCTTGGCGGGGATGGCGCTCACGCGGCCACCTTCGGCCAGGCTTGGACAGCATCTGGCATGTCGTAGCCAGGGAAGTGCCGGAAGCTCTCACCACCGGCCCGCAGGTAATCCATGACACGGTCGCAAATCAGCCATCGGCGCCCCGTGCGTTCCGCCGCGAGGCCGGTGGTGCCTTTGCCGCCGAACGGATCCACGACCAGCTGTCCGACATCGGTGAGGTAACGAATCAGGAAGTCGGCGACGCTGGTTGGCATGACGGCACCGTGAGCCGGTAGGCCCAGCTCACGGGCGTCGTGCCGATAGCGGATGGCGTCGGCGCAGCGATGGCCGCGCACCAGGACGTTCCGCGGAATACGTCCCTCGGTGGGACGTGCAAAGGCGCCGGCCTTTCGGCGGTAGGCACCGTCGGAGTGATTGACCTCCGCGACTGTGCCGCCTGCAGCTATCAGTTTCAGATGTTGCTCGGTGTGCGGCTCCAGCACACGCCGGTTGTCGGCGAAACATGCCCTGGGCGCGTTGCACAGCCAAAGCAACGGTTCAAACCCGACGTTGAGGTGGATGCGTTCTTTGGAGGCCCATTGAATGGGCCCCGGTGCCTTCGAGGGATTTACCCACTGGAGGCGATCCATCAGGTGCAAGCCGTAGTTGTCTTCCAGCGCGATGATCAAGCGCTCGATGTACGTCGATCGGGCGGGGCTCCCCGGCTCGAACAGATCGTTCGAGCAATTGAGAACGATGGATCCGCCGTGGGCGAGCGTGCACACCAGGGGCTCGATCGAGCGGACGATGAAATCGACGTACTGTGCGAGCGGTGGATTACCGTACGAGCGCGGCTTTCGCAAAGCGAAAGGCGGACTGGTCAGGACGAGATGCACTGGTTCATCCAACCGGGTGATCACGTCCATGTTGTCGCCCCAAATGGCGACGCCCAAGTCGGTCGAGAACGCCACCAGCTTCACGGGGACGGCGGGGACGTGCAGACCCTTGCGTGTACGTTCGACAAGTTCCCACACGCCGCGTTCGCCGTCCACGCGCTTGATGACGCCCATGTGCTTGAGCGTCTGCATATGCCAGCGAATGGCACGCTCAGCGAGGCTGTACGGCTTGCCGGCGCTACCGATCGGTGTGCGGGACCGAAGATGGGCGTCGCTGATGCCAGCACGCTCCCCGACGGCGCGATAAAGGCTTGTGTTGTCGAGCCGACCGTCCGCGCTGTCGGCATACGCGGTGGCGACGTGCGCAAGCAAGGTTTGTGGCGACAGGGCGTCCAACGATTTCACGGGCGCTGGTCTCACGGTGTGGGGTTGATGGTGAGTATATACGCAGTGCGTACATAGGCAACATGCAAGCAATGTGCAATGAAAATGAACGTCATGCGTTGGGCCTTGCCTCTTCGTTCGCTTCGCGCACGCTGGCATCCCAGCGTGCGACATGCTCACCACATTCGCTGCACACGCCCTGGCCGCGCTCACGATCCAAGCGGAGCCAGTAGCAGGCTTCCCCGGTAAGATCGTTCAAACACGCACAGACGTCCGTGCAGCCGCAGCCAACGCACTTCGCAATGTCAGGTTTCTTCTTCACGCGGCAGCCCTCTCGGATGGGGACGGCTGTACGCCGTCGCTGGGAGCTTCCAGCTCGACGACGGCAGCCATGAGGGCGATAACGGCAAAGCTGCTGCCTTCGGCTTCTTTCGCCAACAGGATCGCCGCAGCCAGCGGCGTGATTTGCTTGGCCTTGGCGACGTTGGTGATCGCCGTTTGCCACTCGGCGATCCGCACGGGGTACTGGTCGCCCCAATGCGTGCGCATGACATCGCGCATGTAAAGCAACCGCGATGTCTGTTCCAGTGCTTTCAGCGGGTCAGCCATGGGTGTTCTCGATAGCCAACTGCTTGAAAACATCGCAGTGCATGTCGGCACTGCAATGCAAGAGTCGAAGTTGGCGGTCATCCAGCACTCTGCTCCACTGGCCCGCTTCAATGATGTGCACGGTGTATAGGCGCGGCCAGGGACCGTCGTGGATCGGGAGCGGTACGAAGGCAGCAAGATCATTGAAGCCATGAACGCGGAGGTCGTTGTCGCGAATGTTTCGGATTCGCGTGATCAAGACGTTGAGTGACGATGAATCCACGCATCCGTTCCGGACGGCTAGGGCCTCGATGTTGGACGCCAGGACAGCTGGCAGGACGTGCGACTGGACTCTGTGACCTTCAAACACTGAAACATCCAGCCATCGCCGTTGGAAGTCGGCAAGGGCCGCAACGGCCTGCGCGCACCGCTCCTTTCGTGCGCTGTCGACCAGCATGCCGTCAGCCGTGAAAGCAGGGTCGTTTTCCGATGACGGCAGGAGCGCCCGCAGCCCGGCGTTGGTTGAGTCTTCCTTCGAGACAGCCATGATGAAGTCGGCGTTCGGTTGGAGCGACATCCGAACCCACGTCATCAGCAGCGAGTAAACGAATACCACTGCAATGAACGCCATCACGATGCCGTTCCAACCTCTGCGGCCGAGGCGGAGAAACTTAGCCATGGGAAACCTCTGGGTAAGCGTTGTGAAGCACGCCGTCGAGCAGACGGCCTGTGCGTTTCTTTCCGATACGGACGGCACCGAAGCCGTCGCCGAACCGATGCGTGTTTTTGCTGGTGGCTCGCGGCGCAAAGGGTGCGTCGTCGCCGATCATGTAGAACCATATGCCGGACGTGGCTGGGGCCCACTCGCCCCATTGCTTGAAGAAGAACGGGGTATGGGCTCCATCGGCTTGGCACTGATCGCGAAGGGACAGCACCCACTTGCGGTGCATGGGACGCGCACCCGGGCCGGACTCACCGCCGACCACGACCCAATCAATGCGATTCATGTCGGAGTGGTTGGTGAAGCCGCCGCGTTGTGCACCGAGTGCCGCACTGGGGCCAAGGGCAAGATGCCCTTCCGCGTTCCAGTACCCGCCACGCAGCACGTCGACGTAATGGTTGTCCTTGTCGGGCCACGCCACGCTGGTGAGATCCACCGGGCCCAGCAAGGGCTCGCACGACAGCCAGCGAACGGCGGCGTGTGTCTGCAGGAGCAGCGGGATTCGTTCGTCCGCGGTTTCCTGGTTCTCGACGCTCACACCCAGCCAGACGTTCGGCAACGGCCACGTGGTGTTGCACACCACCGGGTCGCAGTCGTGGCCGTTCGGATGCTTCCGGCCGGTGAACTGCAGCGCCGCACGCGCCACTTGGTGACGTGAAACGCCATCGAGGTAGCGCCGCATCCGTTCCGCACGCTTGGTCAGGATCTGGAATGTATGGTGTGGCGACAGCGCCATGATGGCGAAGATCTGATCGATCCATGCATCCGGTACGGATTCGTGGAACAGGTCGGACATCGAATTGACGAATATTCGCCGAGGCCGCTTCCAGCGCAACGGTTTTGTCAGCACATCCGGCATCAGGCGCACCGTGCCGTTCCAGCCGCGGGTGCTAGGATGAATCAGGCCTTGGTAGAGTTGGCCTTCACCAGCGAAGCGTGCCGCCATACGCTCGGCGTAACATCCTCGGCAGCCCGTTGATACCCGCGAACAACCAATCAGCGGATTCCAGGTGGCCTCGGTCCACTCGATGCGGGAATGGTCAGCCATATCGGCGTCCCGATCGAGGAACACCGATCCACTCGGCGAAGCTGTATCCCGGATCGGCGTCCAGCCATTCCTGGTAGCGTCGCTTCGACCGGGTGAGCTTCTTCGGTGGCGGCGGTGCAGGGCTGGTGAGCGCGACGTAATCGACGCCCTTGGGCGTCACGCGAAAGACATCATCGCCACCGGTGATCGCGTTGCCGCGTGTGCGCGTCATCAGGCCTTCGTTGACCAGCTGCACGCATGCGTCGAAGTCGCTGGAGCCTTCACCTGTGACGAAGTGGTTGCGGTATTGCCGCCCCTGGCCGTATGTGTCGACACCCAAGGCATGCTGCAAGATATGCAGGTGTGGTGAGCTGAGTTCAGCCATGACGATCTTTCTCATGCTGGCCGCGAAAGGCCCGAATGCCGGCACGCTGCGCCGAATACACGGCATCGAGCGGATCTTCCGAGTGATGCGTGTCGTCGACGCGCTCCTGGTAGGCCTCCAAGGCAGCGATGATGGTGGTCTCCGGCACGTCATCATCCACACGGGTCAACGAAGGAAGGATCGACTCCCCGCGCTGCTGCAGGAACATGGAGAAGTTGGCTACGTCGACCGGATCACCCTTGGCGACGTGTTCGCGCAACATGTCCGAAAGCTTCTGCTGCATCCCGGGTTCGTGGTCAGCCCAGCCGCCTCGGCCCTTCGCCCGAGCGCGGGCCAGCTTGTCTTTCATGGCGACCGCGAAGGCATCGACTGCTGCGTCGTCGGTCTGGGTCTTGGTGAGGTGTTCCAGATCGCGCACGTGTTCGCGCAGCGTCAGCAGTGCACGGTGTGCTTCTTCAGGCGTCGGACTCGCGTGGTCGGCCAGTGCGAGGGCGTGATCCAGGGACATGGCGGTCGTGTTCATGGCGTATCTCCGTCAGACCAGGCCGAAGTGATGGGCTGCCACGGTGCCGACAACGATCAGCACCATGCCTACCCACTTCCATCGGCGGGGCAGGGAATAGATCGCCCCGCGGATAAAGGAGCGTTCGACCTGATCGGTGATCTGCTTTTCATCAAGCATGGGACGCTCCATCGACATGCTTGGCCTTGACCGCAATGGGACAGGCTTCGGATGAGCAGTCGCGTTCGTAATGGCTGTTGTTCGGGTGCCGGCAAGCGGCGACGTCGGCGTTGATGCAAATGCCCTCGAAGCAAGGGCAGTCCTCGCGGTCGGACACGAATCCGTCGTTATCGCCGCGCACGGTGAAACCCAGTGGCGGGGTGTGTACGGCGCGCAACGTCGTGCCACGGCCGCGGCAGGTCGTGCACGCGCAAGGCTTCTTCATGCTTCCGCCTTGCCCGCTACCGCCGCATCCGTGGCAATCAATGAGGACGCGTTCAGCGCGCATGGACTGCGCTCCGGCCTGATTCGGTAATGACAGCCCGCCGTTTGTCACGGGTCAGGGCGGCAAGTTTTGCTTTCCGCAGCTTCGCAACGACGATCAATGGAACGAATCGGCCGTTTGGCGTCTTCCATCCCTGGCTGGTACGGACAAAACCATCCGATCCGGCCAGTTCGACAAGCGCCCTTTCTTGGGCAGGTGTCATCCGATCGCTCACGATTACGGCGGAGGTGTGGTCAGTCATGGGCCACCGCGGCCGCATTGCGGTCGGCCTCCTGACTTTCGTGATGGATGCGGTCGTAGATCTCCTGGCGATGGACCGGGACTTCCTTGGGCGCCTGGATGCCGATGCGTACCTGGTTTCCCTTGACGCCCATGATGGTGATGGCGAGGTCGCCGTGGTCGCCGATGCGAAGGGTTTCACCGGGCTTGCGGGTCAAAATGAGCATGCGATCGTCTCCTTGGTGAGCGCGTGGGTATCAGGCGACCTTCTTGGTCGGGGACTCGGCGTCGGGTTCCTCCAGCTGCGCCAGTTCGGCCAGCAGCTGGTCGAGCTGCGTGCGGGTTTCCGCACGCAGCAAGGTGTAGCCGGGGTCTTCGGTGATCTGGCGAGCGGCGGCGAACAGGTGCGGGGCCGACTTCTTGATCGCCTTGGCGAAGGCAGCACCCGGCAGGTGGGCCGCGGTGACCTTCTTCTGGCCGGCGTCTTCGGCGCGTTGCTTGGCCTGCTGCAGGATGTCCTGCGCCTTGTTGCCGTGCTTGCGCAGGACGTTGATCGCTTCCGACGCAGACAGTTCGTCGGCGATCACCATGTTCGCGATCGCGCGGGGCGCGGCGGCCAGTAACAAAAGGCCATTGACGTGCGACTGCGCCAGACCCAAACGACGGCCGATTTCGGCCTCGGAGAGGTCCATGCGGTTCAGGCGCTTGGCCACGATCGCCGTTTCGTACGGCGTGAGCGGACGACCAGTGTTGCCGCGATACAGGTCGACCGTCATGTCGACCATGTTCATCGACTTGGGCAACAGCACCACCGGGATTTCGGAGAAGGCAGCGCCTTCGGCGATCGCGATGATCGACGCTTCCAGCCGGGTATGGCCACCCACGGCGTAGACGACGTCGACGCTGATGGGTTTGTCGATCAGGAAACCATCCTCGCCTTTCATCGATTCGACGATGCTGCGCAGGTGCTCCATGTACGTCGGCGTGCGGATGCGGGCGTTGAAGCCATCCATCACGTGGATGGAGTGGGGATCCATCCACGACATGGCATCGGCGCGACGGTTCTCGGTCTTGATCTTCTTGATACCGCCAGGCACCAGTTCGACATCGAAAGTGGCCGAGGGGATTTTCAGTTGGGCGTTCATGCTGTCGTTCTCCTGATTACGCGTAAGCGTGGCCGGGCAGGGCGATCGCGGTAGCGATCGGCCGTACCCAGATGGGTTCGTTGTCGATAAGGAAGGTCTCGCCGCTCCACGCGGCGAGCAGAGTGCGGAACATCACTTCGGCGATGGCTTGTGCCGCTGCCGGTGGCACGGCGTTGCCGACACGCTCACGCCATGCCGAATCAGAAAGTCCGTCGAGTTCGAGCTGTTCTTCCGGCTCGATCAGACTTTGCAGCGCAGCCCCTTCCAGCGTCGTGAATGGGCGGTGCCAGGTGCCATCGAGGCTGCGGATCAGGCAGACGAGCTTGTCGTTGGGTCGCGGGGGACGCGGATCGGCGATGCCATAGGCACCGTTCGCATTGCCGCTGATGACGGTGCCAGAGGATCCGGCCCATTCCGAGACCGCATACTTGCTGAAAAGCGGGCCTTCCGGCGGTCGAGGATCGGCGACGGCGAAGGCGCCGTGGCCCGTGGTGCTGCCGGAGATGACCGTTCCGGCAGGCTGGTTGTAAGGGGTTACCAGGTACTTACCCGCGCCCTCGAAGCTGCTCTGACAGCGGGGATCGGCCACGGCCACATCGCTGCTGCTGGTGACTGCCCGGGCCGGGTCAGCCCACGGCACGATGCGATAGATGTTGTTGAAGCGCGGGCCGTTGGTTTCGTCGATACGGGGATCGGCGACGCAGAACTGTCCCTGCCCGGGTGACTTCACATTGATGAGGGCGCCCGTGGGGCGATCCCATCGACGTACACCGTACTGACTGTAGTCTCCCTTGCTGGCATCAAAACGAGGATCGGCGACGGAAAACGCGCCACGTGACGGCGCCATGGAGCCGGTGATCGTGCCCGACGTCTCTTCCCAGCCGTTGACGCCACACCAGCCGCGGTAATACTCGCGCTCCGGAGCGAGGGCGAAATCGCTGAGGTGACCGTCGCTGACGCGCAGATCGCGCAGTGATCGCCAGTCCGAGCCGGCCTTCACGAAGGCCAGGCGTACCCATGTCTTCCATTGCAGATTGGGAATGCGGTGCATGGGGCCGGCAGCCGGATCGCCCGGCAGCAGCATGCGACCCAGCACGCTCCCGACAGCCTGCAGGGGACGCTTGCGGGGTTCGTAAAGGAACGGAGGCACTTTCTCCTGATGGCGGGCGACAAGCAGGAAGCGCTTGCGCGACTGGGCCAGTCCACCGATCTCACCGCAGTCATGCCACGACTCGCGGACGGCGTAGCCGTACTGCTGCAGCATCGAGACGATTTGGTCCAGCAGATAACGGCCACGCGACATAATGAGTGGCACGTTTTCGAGCAGGAAGAACTCCGGCGGATCGTCGTGCCACGCTTCGAGGGCGAGCCAGATCGTCCGGATAGTGAGGCGATCGAGGGCCTTGTACTTATCAGTACCAGCCTTGGCTTGAGCCAGCAGGCCCGAGAAGCCCTTGCACGGTGGCGAGGTGAAGATGATGTGCGGCCGCTTGTTCTGCGCAGCCCAGCGAATATCGGCGGGCGTCGCTTCACGCCAGCCAGCGGGCGGCTCGCGGCCGTGCCAGGCGACGTACTGCTCGCGATCGAAGAGATCCAGCACCGTCGCATCCACGCCGGTGAGTCGCTTGAAATCGCGACAGGCGGCGGGATCGACGTCGACGGAGCCCAGGGTTTCGCAGCGGGCGAACAGGTTGCCCAGCCGCGCTTTGGCGCGCTGGAAGCCCTTGGCTCCGCCACCGATGGCGCCGCACATATGGAAAGTACGAATATTGACCTGGGGCATGATGAATTCCTCAGCCCATCAGGAAGGAATGAACGGACGGTTCGGCGGTGCGCAATGAGCCATCGTCGTCGTACATGTCGGGGTTTGCGGCCGGAACCTCAAAGCCGAAAACTGAGCCGTAGAACATCGCCTCGCGCTGGGCAGGCGTCACGCCTTCGCTCGCGTTGAGTTCATAGGCAGTTAGCGGCGTATAGACAGGGTTGAATCCTGATTCGCCGCGCACGACCCCGATAATGGGGGCGTCCGATTGCGGCACCCTGCGGCCTTGCCCGTGGTCGAGATTGTCGACGTAAGCCCGTTCAGGGAGTTTGCGCAAATTCTCGATGTAGGCTCGTTCGGGGAGCTTGCGCTTATTTTCGGTGGCTCTATCCACGGTGCATCTCCTAGTCAACGTCCGTCCACCATGGGCGGACTGAATCGATCAGCGCTTGCGCGCGGCGATTCGTTGGCGAGGAGAGTAGGCGTGCCGCGATAGATACGCAATGCGTATATACGTGATGCGATATGCCTCAGTTAGTAAGCGTTCAGCTAGTAACTAACGAGGGCGTTTCCTCTAGTCGCCGCGTGTCAGGCTCTCGCATACACTAACGAAAGTCAACACACGGAAAGATCGTCTATCTGTTCATTTTCGACGGGGACGGGTAGGCACCTGTCCACGGGCTGGTGGAGATTTTCGTGGCTTCTGGGCCGCCGTCGCCAGTCGGGTGAGGTCACCTCGGCTGGCTTCCAGCTGCTTGAGCAGCTGGGCGTTGGCTTCGCCCAGCGCCTTGAGCCGTCCATGGAGTTCGGCCGACTGCGCCTGTAGTGTGACGCGGGCCTTCTCGGCCGCCTCGTGCTTGCGTTGCGCTTGCGCCGCCACCTGGCGGGCCGCCTGCAGTTGCTGCGTCAGCGTATCAATGCGGGCCAGATCCTCGCCATGCTGCTTGTCTTCGGCCTGCCGGTGTTCGACCAAAATAGCCTGTACGTGCTCAACTTGTGAGCGCAGGGTGGCCGTCTCGGCGGAAAGGCGGCTGATGTCGACCGCCGCCTGACGCGTCCGTTCCTGCTCCGCCTGCAGATCCCGCCGAGCTTGCTCGATGCGCTGGGTCTGCTCCGCGTGTTGCGTCTGGGCCGTGTCCAGTGCAAGGCGCAACCGTTCGTTCTCGCGCTGTTGCTCCCGCTCGCGCTCCAGTTGCGCCTCGGCTTCCTGGGCAAGGCGGGCGCGATCGTCAGCCAACGATTGCCGGCCGCCGGCGATCTCACGCTGGGCCTGCTCATGGGCCTGCGTTAGCGCCGTGTCCCACAGTCGCTGCATGCCGTCGGCAAGGACAACCGGCACATCGTCCTTGCGCTGCAGTGCCAGGAATCGGGCGCCCAGCTGCTCGCGCCAGGTGTTGAGGTGCTTTAGCACCGTGTTCGGGCTGCCGCCATCAAGCGCGGCCCGCACGGTGGCGACGGTCGGGTTCCGGCCTTCGGCCAGCAGCGCGTCGGCGGCTGCGGCCACGGCGTCGTACGTGGCGATGCCTACTTTGCCCATGATTTCGGTCTCCTCGATTTGCGTTTCGCGGCGGCGACTGTCAACCTACGATAAACGGGGATTATGATAGGTTGACATACATAATACTAATGAAAACACCTTAATTAGGGTTTATACGTTATGGCAACGAAGCAGGCAAGCGTGCACGGCGGGGCCGGAAGCCGTGGTAAACGAGCGGAAAACGCCGGTTTGGCGCGCACGGGCAAGGAAATATCAAAGGTTTCGGCGTACACCGTGCCGCTGCCGGTGGCGATCGATGCAGCCACGGCCGCGGTGCTGCAGGCCCTGGTCAAAGAATCGGTGCCGGGAAACACCCGAGCGGCGCTGGCCAGCGCCTTGCGTTACTGGGAGGCGTGGCACCTGGCGCGTTACGGTGAGCCGCTGCCGCTGCCAAGTGAACCGGTGCCGCTCGCTACCGTGCTCACCTACATCGCCGATCACACGGTGTTGAAATCCGCCGACGGGCGCCAGGTGTTCAACATGCCGGCAAAGGTTGAACGGACGCTGCTCGCTTGCGGCGCCAAGCGTCGCAAAGGGCCGCCACGGTTTGCGACCTGGTCGCAGCGGCTATCTATGCTGTCGAGAGCCCACGGCATGATCGGACTACCTAATCCCTGCCGCGAGGCGGCAGTGTCAGATCTGGTGCGGCTGGCCAAGACGCCGGCCGAAGAGCACGGGCTGCTTCCCCAGCGGCATCCGCCGGCGATGCGCGAGGCGATCGAGGCGATGCTTGACGTTTGCGATGATTCGCCTACGGGCGTACGTGATCGTGCCTTGCTGCTCTTCGCGTTCGCCTCCGGTGGCCGTCGACGCAGCGAGGTTGCCGGCGCAATCTTCCAGCAGTTGGAACACCGCGTGGATCCGGACGGCGCGATCTACTTCCTTTATTACCTCACGGGTGCCAAACGGCAGGCCGCCGGCGAGCGGCGCCCCAAGCCCGTGCGTGGTCGCGCTGCTCGGGCACTGGAGGCGTGGGTTGCGATCCTGCAGGCGGCGAAGAAGCCACAGGACGGGCCGATCTTCCGTCCAGTGCGAGGATTGAAGAAGGTTTGGATCGGTGACAAGCTCTCCGGGCACGCCATCAACGACATCCTCAAGGGACGTGCCACACAGGCCGGCTTGGATCCAGCACTGACGGCGCACAGTCTTCGGGGTGGCTTCATCACGCAGGCGCATCGCGACGGGCTGGACGTCCTCGATGCGATGGCCCTGTCGGATCACCGTGATTTCAAGACGGTGAAGGATCACTACCTCGGCGAGATCGAGGTGGAGAACAATCCGACCGGCACGCTGATGCCGTAGTTGGTACCTGCCTATATATACGCGCAGCGTATACAACGGCGAGATGTTGCAATAAATTGCAAGCACATGTAGAGGGCATCTCACTTAATGGCAAACATCGACATCAATGGGGTAGGCGTATGGCTGGAAAGGCGCGCGTGGAGAGCCGTCTTCGATGCAAATACTTTGCAGCACCAGTAAACGGCTTCGACTCGACGAAGGCGATATCGAGGCCTTGTTCGGCGGTGTCTAATCGGCCTGGTGACCGCGATAGGCAACTGGCGATGGCGTTGGCGTTGAATGCGAGCTGCAATTCCTCCGGGCAAATCAGTAACAATTCGTTTGTTATGAACAGAGCGATGAGCGGAGAACCATCCCGCCGGCACCTCTGGTATCCCCGCCCGCGATCACCGTCAGCGTACTGTTGCCAGTTCTTGCCAGCGGGTGGTGAACGCCGGCGAGAGATTGCCGCGTTGCATCGTCCACGCACGTGGGCGTTTGATACCGGCCGATCCGATCGCGATCGTGCCGCTGCCCCAGCGGCTGTTCGCGCGATCGAGCGTCGTCAGCAAAGTTTCGCGCCGTGCGTCGACCGTCAGCACGCCGGTGTCGAACAGTTGCCCTTGCTGCACATTGCGATCGCGGAGATCCAGCAGCATCACGCCCGACTTCACGTAGCGATAGCCGGGCCGGTAGAGCTGCTTGAGCATCGCCACGGCAACCTGCGTGATGGCGGCGATGTCATCGGTCGGCGCCGGCAACGTGAGCGTGGCGCTGGGTGCGTATTGCGCGTCCTGCGCACGAAAGCGGCTGGTCTCGAACCAGAGACCGACTGCGCCGGCGACGCTGCCCTGCCGGCGCAGCTTGCGCACCGCTCGCATCACGTATTCGCGGATGGACTCGGCCAGGCCATCTAGCGCGAACACGGGCGCACCGAAAGCGCGGCTCGCGATGATCTGCTGCTTAGGCTGCACATCGTCGAGTTCCATGCATGCGACGCCCTGCAGTTCGCGCACCGTGCGCTCCATCACCACGCCGAACTGCTCGCGCAAGCGGCGTGGATCGGCGTCGCGCAAGTGTGCGGCCGTCGTAATGCCCTGCGCGGTGAGTCTGGCCGCGTAGCGTCGCCCTATGCCCCACACATCGCCGACGTCGACAGCGGCCAGCTGCGCATCGAGCGCTGACGATGACAGCGCGGTGAGGTCACACACCCCAGACCACTCCGGGCGCTTCTTAGCAAGAAAATTCGCGAGCTTTGCTCCCGTTTTGGAACTATGAAATCCCACACTGATCGGAAGTCCGACCCATTGCTTCACGCGCTGTCGCATGGCGTGGCCTGTTGCTGTCAGATCGAGCTGCGGTTGCGCGGTGAAATCGAGAAACATTTCGTCAATGGAATAGCATTCCTGATCTTCCGGCGCCGCGAACTGGCCGAGCACGCGCATGCAGCGCGCCGACAGATCCCCGTACAAGGTGTAGTTCGACGAGAACGCCACGATGCCATGCTTGCTGGCGAGATCCTGCAGCTCGAACCAGGGCGTTCCTATGGCCACGCCGAGCGCCTTCACTTCAGCGCTGCGTGACACCACGCAGCTGTCGTTGTTCGATAACACGACAATGGGCACGTCTTCGTAGCGCGGCTGGAACACACGTTCCGCCGAGCAAAAGTAACTGTTTACGTCCGCCAGGCATATCCGACGAGTCATACCCGATGCAACGCGTAAGTGACCACGCCCCAAATAAGCAATTCCTCGCCTTCGGCAAAGGTCTTGTCCGAGAAGTGCGGATTCGCCGCGACCAGCACCGGCACGCCATCGCGAAACCGCAGTGTCTTGATCGTCAGCTCGCCGTTGACGATCGCGACGACGGTGCTGCCTTCCTTCGGCGTAAGCGATCGATCCACCACGACTTCATCGCCATGGTGAATCCCTAAACCGATCATGGACCATCCTTCCACGCGCAGGATGTACGTCGCTTCCTCGTGGCCAGCCCGGATCAGATGCCGGTTGAGGTCGATGACGTCTTCGATATAGTCGTCCGCCGGCGACGGGAAACCGGCGGGGACGCGACTGGTGAAGGCGATCAGGCCGACGGTGGATGGCGTGAGGCTGACCGGCCGAGGGGTGTGGGCACGGGTGGGCTGCCGGTAGGCATTGAGGTACGCCACCACGGCGGGAAGCTGGCTTTCAGGCACGCGCACTCGCGCGGTGGGCTCGCTGACGGGGCGGCCGCGTTGGCGCATAGGTGGGTTAGAGTGCGAGTTCACGGGCGGTCTGAATTATTGGGACAATAAATAGCCTACCACTGGCCGAATCTCACCGGATGAGAACGTCCGGCAGGCCGTAAGGCGATGTGACTGGTAAGCTGTTGATATTTGTTGTGATCTTAAAGATTTTGAGAGGCTTCGCCAGCTATGTGCTATTCCGCCGAGGTCTGGGCCGACTTCCGCCAGTACGAACGCATGGGCGGCACGCTGGACGTGCGCGCCTTCGTAGAACTGTTCGGCGCTCTGGGCCAGCAAGGTGCGGTCGCCCAGCTCATCCCCCGCTCGGTGCGCGATGCATTCGCGGCACCAGAGAACGCCGGCGAGCGCGACGTGCGACGCGCCTTGCTCGATGCCTACCGTGCGGCGTCGATGGTCTGCGAACAGACCATCGCAGAGCAGGCGCTACGTCTGGCGGCGGCCGAGGACAAGTTGGCCAGCAAGCCCACGAAGACTGCAGCCAACGAGCAACGGGTGGCCACGGCTAAAATCGTGGGGGCGAAGGCGAAGCTCGCTGCCCTGGTCGAGCATGCGCAGGTCGATGGGTGGAGCCGCATCTGGCCAGGTCACTACGTGCCTGTGCTCGTGCGCGATCCGGTCACGGCCGAGCGCATGATCCGGCCGATGCGCTACCGCGCCCGGCCGCTCGGGTGGACGCTCAAGGATGAGCTGGCCAAGCCAGGCTGCTACAACGCGCGCAAGTCGAGTTTGCGGACGGCGTGGCGCGGGATCTTCGGGCACACACACGGTCTGGTGGTGGCGAGCCGCTTCTACGAAAGCGTGCTGTTGCATGAAAACCAGCAGCGATCGCTTACGCCGGGTGAGACGGAGCAGTCCATCGAGATCGTGTTCTCACCCGAGCCGCCGCAAGCACTATTGCTGGCTTGCCTGTGGCGGTACGTCGAGGCCGAAGGCGAAACACCGGGTTTCTACGGCTTCGCGGCCGTCACCCGTGATCCGCCGCCCGAGGTACAGGCCGCCGGCCACAACCGCTGCATCATTCCGATTCGCCCCGAGCACGTCGACGCCTGGTTGAATCCGGATCCGCAGAACTTGGCGGCGCAATTCGCCATCCTGGAAGACCCGATCGAGGCCTTCTATCAGTATTCGATTGACGAGCCCGAAGCCTGATTGGTGCGACACACAACCACTCATTCAAGCGGACCGAGTCGCCGCCGGTCCACTTCACTCGATATGCCTATTTTTGGAGCACTGAATGACGATTGCTGAGATGTGTACCCTGGTGTCTTGCTTGCTTCCTATCGTCTGCGCTGGCATTGCCAAGTCGATGGGGTTCGGGCGACCACGTCGAGAAGGCGGCTTCGATAACAACCATCCGCGTCAATGGCTAGCGAGCCTTGCGGGTTGGCAAGCGCGTGCCCATGCGGCCCAACAAAATAGTTTCGAGGCGTTACCCATCTTTATTGCTGGTGTGCTCATCGCAGAACGACTACATGCACCACAGACGCATGTTGACGATCTGGCACTGTTATTTATCGCGGCACGGATAGGCTACATCGGAACATATCTCGCGAATTGGGCAACTGCGCGTTCTATCGTGTGGGTCATTGGACTCGGGGCTTCGATCGGCTTGTATTTTATTTGATCGACGAGACCGAAGCCTGATAGGCAACGATCAGGCGCCGGGTCGCCTGTGCGATGGCATTGAATCCGCCCTGTAGGTCTTCCGGGCGTACCGCCCGGGTAGCGTAGGTCTGCAGCGTCGCGCAGGCGGCCAGGAGGGACGTGGATCCCGTCGGGATCACTACGTTCTTCAAGGCGTGGATCTGCTCGAAGCGCTCGGCCAATGAGGTCGAGGGCTCGCCAAGGGGGCACTTTACCATCGCGCGATCGAGATCCTTCAATAACACCTGGGCGTACTGGTTGCAGGCGCCCGGGTTCAGGCGAGCCAGGGTGTCGAGCTGCGAACCCGGCGTGATCGCCTGGTCACGGCCGAAGGTGAAGCTGGGAAATGCAGGATCCACCGAACGCATCCTTGGTTTTGGGCTAGATGTGCCCATCCCCCGATAAAGTAAAATAGCAGGCTGGGTGGAAGGCGTGCGGTACGCCTGCGTACGGGCAACGTGGCGGGTTGAGGTATTATTGACCGTTCCCGCGCGCGATCGCGAGGGACAAGGGGCGATCCAGCAAAGATCAAAGGCTACTCAGCGCGTCTGCGAGCGCGCTGATGCCAATGGGTTTGTGCAGAACGGACACGGCGCCGAGTTTCGTTACTTCGGCCACCAGGTCGGGCGATGGATCTGCGGTCATCACCAGCACGGGAATCGTTCGATCGGAGATCGCCAGCTTGGCTTGCAGTGCCGTCAGGAAGGCAGAACCGTTGATGTTCGGCATATAGAAGTCAACGATGATGCAGTCGAACGCCACCTGATCGAGCAAGGTGAGAGCCGCCACGGCATCGTGAGACACCACCCCGCGGTGGTTGAGCAATTTCAAGGTTTCGGTAATGAAAAATGCGTTCGATTCAGCGTCGTCAATGACTAAGACCCACATGCTGCACCGTTCAATACGCGGGGTTAGGGAATGAATATTTTAAGCCAACTGGAAGGCAAGGTTTGCATCAATGAGGATCGACGCGAGCTGGCTCAAGCCTACCTCCGTGTGCCCATCTTCATCGTTTGCATGATCTACTGCTTTTCGCAGTACGACACCCATTATCTGCTAGCGATCACGTTCTTTGCGTTCCTGGCGACCTTGTTCTGGCTTGTAATGGCGTGGCGACGTGTCGGCCCTGACCGTGTACGCCACGTCGGCGCCCTGGCCTACGACTGCATCATCATCGGCCTGGTCATGATCGGCTTCGGCAGCGGCATGATGGGCATGTTCTCCGTCCTGCTGTGGGTGTCGATCGGCTATGGCCTGCGTTACCGCAGCCCGCTGTACCTGAAGCTAGGCATGTTCCTCACCAGCGCGACGTTCATCGTGTCCGCGCTGGTAACCCACTGGCAGCAGCTTGGCGTGTTCCTCACGCTGCTGTTCACCCTGATCATCATTCCATTGGCCTTGATGCGGCCGATGACGGAAATGATCCAGCTGCTGGAGCGACTGGACGCTGCGAACAAGTTGCTAGACGAAGCGAATCGGACGAAAACCCGGTTCATTTCGGACGTGTCGCATGATCTTCTCACCCCGGTGAGTTCCATCATCGGGAACTGTCAGCTCTCGCCGCCCTCGATCGACGGTATCCGCATCAATGCCTACCAGCTCACACGGCAGATTCGAGCGATCATTGGTCGTTCGGCCACCGAGGATCTGAGTTACGACGAACCCGATGAGTCATTCATTCCAGCCGATCTGTTGAAGCAAGTCGCCACCATCGTCAAACCGCTGGCGGAAAGTCGGGGCATCCGGATTGACGTGGTGAACCAGCGAATGCTCGGCATGTTCCACGGCCCCTACCATTCGCTCTCGATTTGCCTTATGAACCTGGTCAACAACGCGGCCAAGCATTCGGCAGGGTCACTGGTGACACTCTCTGTATCGGAGGAACCAGGCGGACTGGTATTCGAGGTGAAGGATAACGGGGTCGGCATTTCGCCGGCCCAGCAGAAGCGCATCTTCGATCGGTTCCATCGTGGGTCGACGCCCGACACCGATGGCCTGGGCCTGGGTCTGGCCATCGTGAAGGACACCATCGAAAGGATAGGCGGTCGCGTCGAACTGGACAGCTCGGACGTCGGTTCGGTCTTCCGTCTGTACGCGCCCGTGACACTGGCCGAGCGACCGGCACCACCCTTGGTCACCGCGGTGACCTCGCCGGCGCAATCAGCGGTCACCCAGTCGGCGGCCGTGCTCTTCGTCGACGACGAGTTCCAGAGCCGCAATGCTTGGTCGGGTGTCCTGCGCGAAGCGGGCTACAGCGTGCATTCGTCGGCGTCAGGCGCCGAGGCGCTGGCCGCGATCGATGCGGGCAATCGGTATGACATCTGCGTGCTGGATTACCGCATGCCCGGCATGAACGGCATTGAATTGGCGTCGGCCATTCGCGAGCGGCAGCCCGCGATGCGGCTGATCGCCATCAGTGCGGACAAGCTGGACGACAAGCCCTCGATCTTCACGCGAGCGCTTGATCAGCGCCTGCTCGACGGCGCCCTGCAAAAGCCTTTACACCCCAGCACGTTGCTGTCGACGGTTGAGTACCTTCGGCCGGCACGGCAAGCCCAGTGATTCCATTCCCACTTCACCCTACCGAAGAGTTTCCCTCTATGAAAATTCTCGTTACTGGTTCCTCCGGCTGTATCGCCTCGGCACTCCTCCCCACGCTGTGCGCCCAGCCGTTTGTGGAATCGGTTACCGGCGTCGATTGGAAGCCTGGCAGCTTCGTGCACGAGAAGTTCAAGCACGTTCCTCTCGATATTCGCGATGCACAAATGAAGAGCGTGATGGAGGGCCATGACGCCGTGGTGCATCTCGCCTTCGTGGTCGCCCAGGAAAAGCTCTCCGAGGCGGAGATGCGCAGCGTCAACGTAGATGGGAGCATCAACGTGGTCAACGCGGCACGTGCCGCCGGCATCGCCAAGTTCATCAACATGAGCAGTATCAGCGTCTACGGCAGCGGCGAGAACATGGCCGAAACCCTAGTGCCGCAACCACCGACATGGTTTCCCTACGCGCAGCACAAGTTGGCTCTTGAGCAGTACATCCAGCAGAACCTTCCCGAAGCGATCCAGTTCCGTGCGCACCTGGTCGAAGGCGCGAAGGCGCGGAAATTCATGCGCGAGATCTTCTTGCTGCCGGTCTGGCTCGACTTCGGGGCCAAGCCGCCCAAGCAACAAGTCGTCCACGAGGACGACGTGGTCGACGCTGTTGTGGCCGGCCTGCAGCAGAACGTCAGCGGGCTCTACAACCTCGCCGCGCCTGACATCATCCAGCTCGGCGGAGACTACATCCGCAAGGGCCAGGAGGAAGGGCGGAAGATCCGTCGCATGCGCTTCGGCGTGGTTCGCGCCGTAGCGAAGGTCGGTCGCCTGTTCATTCAGAAAGACTTGCTTACACTGATTTCCATGCTGGATACGACATCGACCGCTTCCTGCGAAAAAGCGGCCCGGGAACTGGGCTGGCGGCCCAAGCGCTCCGCTTGGGATGCCCGGATCGATGCGCTGAAATCGCTCCATCGCGCCTAGCTGCCGTGCACCGTCCGTCCCGTCCACTCGCTCCCATGAACGCGCCGCGCCAGCTCGGTGGCGCGTTCTCGATCCTAGTGGCTGATGACCATCCGTCGGTATCACTGGCGGTGAGTCAGATTTGTGCCGACTTGTTAGGGATCGAGGGAACCTCGATCGCGACGGCGCATTCCAGCGGCGAGCTGCTGGCCGTTTGTGCGACCCCCAGCAGCTCGAACCGGATCGTCGTGCTGGACATGGTGATGCCGGGAGAGTGGAAACGTGCCGCTCTGGTAGAGGTGGTTCGGCGAGCCGATCCCTCCGCTCGCGTGGTGGCCTACTCGGCGGACGAAAGCCCTTTCCTGGCGACATCCATCCTCAACGCGGGAGCCATGGGCTACGTCGCGAAGAGCAGCCCCACCACGGAGCTGGTGGATGCCATGGTGGCCGTCAGCCACGGCCGCCAGTACGTTGATGCACGGATCGACCTTCAGGCCCTTCATGCGCACCCCTGGACGTCCTTGACGGACAGCGAGCGGGCCGTGCTGCTCGCGGTTTGCCGTGGCGAGAAAGCATCTGACATCGTCGCGACCACGGGCCGCAGTTACAGCACGGTCACCACGCACAAGTACAACGGGCTCAACAAGCTCGGATTGCGTCATGACGTGGACCTGCTGCCCTATCTTTATGCCAACGGCCTGATTTGCGAGCTGGATGCGGACCCGTCCATGTCGGCCTAGAGCCCTACCCTCCCCGCTTCCGCCTAGCAAGGCTCGCCTATCGCACCCTCTCATAGGGCGTGCAGCCCCGTTCTTGGGTGATCGATACACCAGCCGACATAAACGAGTCGGCGCTGTATATCTGCAACTGATAGGGGGCTTTTCCCCTCACCATCGATGTCGGTGGCCATCCGCTGCAGGAACGACTGTTTGAGGGAACGCACGACGATCTCGTCTTCGTGAACATCCAGTCGATCGACGATAGCCCGGAACGCTGCCTCGAACGGAAGTTCTGTTGCAGCGATCACCGAAAAAATCACGTCAAGGATGGCCTTGCGCACGTGAGCCTTGCGTGCGGGTTCATCCAACTGCGACATCAAATCGTCGCACTCGTCGTCGCTGTCCGAGTGCGTTCGCGCATACACCTCCACCGCATCGTCAAGGATCTGCTCGCTCACGCGAGCTGCCTTCAGATGTCCCATGTAGGTTTCCAACGCCTGCGCAGGCCCCTGTTCCATTGGAATTTCTACCGCAGCCATCATTCCTTCCCCTTGTTTTACAACGAGCATGCCTACTCTTGCTGATAACAGGCATGACTATGGCTGTAGTACAGAGAAAAGTGTATTGGGAAAATTACGAGACAATCCCGCGCGTACCTGTAGGAAATGACAGGTACCGAACGCCCCTATCCCCCATCAATTGCCGCGTTCTTCGCGCGGTTTCTTCTGATGGATGCGGTCGTAGATTTCTTCGCGATGAACGGGAACGTGTGAAGGTGCGTTGATGCCAATGCGAACCTGATTCCCTTTTACGCCCAGGACAGTGATCTGCACATCCTCGCCGACCATCAGCGTTTCGCTCACGCGCCTCGTTAATATCAACATCTTCCATTCTCCATGCCGCCGGCGGCGGCCCGTATCCATCAAGCCTTGGTTACCCCCCCAGCCGAACACGCTCTTCGGCTGTCGGTAAAGCGGTAACGTCCCCACAGTCCGCTCCCGCGGGCTGCACCTGGTCTTCCCTACTCTTCGCCCAAACCTATTCACGGTGAACCCGCTTTTGAGTCGCCCTCAAATCTTGTGGATCTTATTGATACAGTCGGTCGACATGCTCACTTCAGCACCGGCCTCGGCAGCACGATGCAGGATAAGCTCTGGCGTCACCTCGGTGAAGAGACTACGAATGGTCCCAGTAGATTACTCCGCACGTGGATTCAGCTACGTCTCCTGTTAGCGGATCAAGGCTTGAAACCTTCGAGCCAGTGGCGAAAGTGGGTGGGGAGGTAGGTTATCGCCCCGGGCTCATCCAGGCCCAGTCGGTGTTCGATGCCCAGCAGCCGCGGCACCGTTGGTGACGGACGCCCGCTGACGAGGGCATGCACCGGATTGCCCTTGAAGATGCGCAGCGCTTGGCTGGCCAGCACCAGGCCGATCTCTGCCTTCGGTGCGGCGCGCTGGACGTCGAGCTGCTGTTGCTTGGCCCATGCCGCGATCGTGGCATGTAACGGTGTGCCACGGCTTTGTGCATACGCATGGAGCCACGGCAGCGGAAGCATTGCCACGATCGCGTACAGATGATCCAGCGAAGGGCGGTACACCGTACCCAGAAGTCGCATATCCAGTTGAGCGGCTGGTCGTTCGGCAATAGCACTGGCACGCTCGAACAGGGCAGACGGATCGCCCCAGAGATCGCCATCTCGCAACGCGGCGGCGCTGTCGTCGACCAGCGCCATCAAAAGTTCGCGCTGCTCGGGGTTGAGGCCGCCGGGCACATGGCGATCACGCCACGACGCCGCAGCTTCCCATTCGTGCAGGATCGTGACGCCAGCGGCGGGTGATGCCGGCAGCACTTCGTGAACGAAGCTGCGCCCGGAGTTTACTTGCCAGCCGGCATCCTGAGTGGCTTTCAATGGCCAGCGCTCACACCAGACCCACGGTGCCAGTTGATCATCCTGTGCGCTGTCCTGCATCGTCATCCAGACCTCGACGCGGTCGGCGGCCGTGGATTGCAGCCGTAAGGGCTGATGACCCAGTGAATGCCCCATGCGTTCGACCAGGGCGACGGCTGCTTGGACAGCATCAGGTGCGATCTGACGCTTCAACCGCAGGAAAATCTGTCGCGCCAAGGCATGGAACGCGTCGCTGCCGATGGCGGGCAGCGGCTCACGTCGCTGGCGTTCCTGCCATCGGCGTAACGCGTCCGCGATGGCTTCCAACGAATACGGCTGGGGTGCATCAGCTTGCATGGCTTTCGCCACGGTCATGCGAAGTGCTGCTTCGCTTTCCAGAAGGGCTAACGCCGTGCGGTAAATCGTCTGCTGACCGGTGGACATCAACTCGACTTGCAACCAGCGCCGCAGATCCTCGACGTGTACGGCATCGAGCACCAAGTAGGACAGAGGAGGCGCTTTGGATAACGTCACACGCACAGACATCGGTGTCGTGTTGTGCATCACAGTGGCATGGGTCTGCAACTGCCCCGCATGCATAGAGACGATGGCGGTTCCGAACGCTTCGGTGGGCTGAAAGAGGAGGCCTGAACGATAACGACCGGGTGCCGCATGGCGGGTCAAGAGACGATCCCACTCGCACACCAATCGCGAACCCTTCACGCCACCGGCGTTCATCACTTCGTGCCAGCGCATGGCAGCAGCTAGTTCGTTCTGAGGGTGTTCGTGCGGCATGACATTCAACTCAATCGAATGACAGCAGCGTAACAGTCAATACGCATTGCGTACATACGCCGCGCGTATATATTCATCAATTATTCACTCGACACCGCGAGAAGATCGAGCGGGTTGGGCATGGCTTCGGGATCGTCGTCGAGTAAATCCTGCTCGATCGCTTCCTTGTAGCGATTCAGATCCAGAACTTTTTCGTCGATCGTTCCCGGCATGATAGGAATCAGCACTGTGACGTGACGCGTCTGGCCGTTGCGGTACGCGCGATCTTCAGCCTGTCGCCGCTGCGCGGCATTCCACGGCAGGGAGACGGGAATCACGTAGTTGGCGGCCGTCAATGTCAGCCCGACGCCGGCGGCGCGACGCAGGCCGATGAATACCTTCACCTCTGGATCCTGCTGGAACGTGTCGACCGCCGCTTGCTTCTTGGTGCTGGACTGAGCGCCGGTGTAGGTTACGCATCGAACACCGGCAGCGGCCAGTTCATCGGCAAGGATCGGGACGATCTCCAGGTACTCGCAGAAGACGATCACCTTGTCTTCGGGCGCCATGGCGCCCAGCGTCTCGATGAGCCACGCGCTCTTGGCCCGTTCCATGAGTTGCCGCAACGCACCGACTTTCACCAGTGGCGGCATTTCGCTATCGGCCACGATATGGCGATAGCGGCGCTGGTCGTCGGCACCCATCTCGACGTACTGGAGCTGATGCGACTTACCCTTGAGCCCCTTTACGACGGCCTTGGGCCGGCGCAGCATCCATTCGGACAGACGATCCTTGAGCGCACGGCGTACCTCGGGCGAACCCGCGAACTGCTTGGCGAACTCTGACATCGGGAGCTCGCCAATCGGATGGCCCGTCAATCGCAAGAGCGTATGGATCTCGCTCTCGCGATTGAGCACGGGCGTCGCTGTCAGCAGAAAGCGGCGGGCAATGTTACGGGCCAGCAGGAACGCATTACGCGTGCGTCCGCTGGCCGGCTCTTTCAGGTAGTGCGCCTCGTCGACCAGCATGACCCGGAAGGTGACCTTCTTGTCGTTGACGGCCTGGACGACTGCACCCAGCCGTTCGTAGTTGACGACGATCCATTCCGCGGACTCCCAGTTCGCCTCTTCGCCAGCGATGGCGGCGCGAGCGTTCGGCGCGATGGTCGCGATCTCGCGCGTCCAGTTGATGCGCAGGCTGGCCGGGCAAATCACCAGCACTACGCCCTCCCCTTCAACCAGATCGGCAGCGACAGCCGCTTGGCGGCTCTTGCCCAGACCCATGTCGTCGGCAAGCAAACAACCGGAGAGTCCCAACATCCAACCGGTACCGTGTTGCTGGTAATCAAATAAGCCATAGTTCGTTTCGATGGCTTTCAGCGCTGCGGCTGACACCGGCAACCGCTGCAGGGGTGTCGTTACGACGCTCAGCACCGTGCCGGTCTGCTCCACCTCGATCGCTGCACCCGATGACTCGGGGATGCTGCCCCCGACACCCAGCGAGGGCCGATCCTCGGCAAGGCCGACACTGGTCTCGGCCAGCACGATCTCGGTGTCGTGCACGTACACGTAGGCGCGAGCCACGCCGCCGCGTGCGGCCAGCAATTCCAGCGCGCCTGTCGTAGACAGGTCCAGGAACCATCCGGTTCGCGCCTGCAGCAGCTTGCCGCCCATCACCGGCAGCAGCTGGTCGAGCAGCGCGTCGCGTTTGAAGACCAGTACGCTCCCGCCGCCGGCGACCGGGAAAAGCTGGACATCGAGCCCTTCGGCGAACAGATCCGGCTCGGGGCACTCGATAGCCTGTTTGATCAGCGCAACGGTGCTGGACACCGTGAGCACCACGCCGCCAGGGGCTTCGGTCGCCAGGCGTTGCGCGAACGTGCCGTTCACCGCGGTGCGGGGGAACACCCACATCCGCCCTTGCGCATGCCAGGCACCGCCGTTGTCACGGAAGAAATCCGTGAGCCACGGGGCATAGACCGTCTGCAGGCCAAGCCGGAATCCATCGGAGTGCACACCGAAGATAGCTTCACGCGGTGCCTGCCGAAGATCCGCCAAACTGGTCACGCTGCACCTCGTATCATGTTATGACTATCGTTTTGTTATAGTACCGTATCCTCATGATATGGGAGTGGGTGATGCGCACTTGCTGCACATGGGAGACTTTCGTCGATGGCTTCCATAGCATCTGGGATCGCGCCACCTCGCCGGCGCCTCCAAGGCTGCTGATCGACTGGGATCTTGCCAAGCGACACTGGCTGCGCTACGCGATGACGGGCGGCGAGGCGGCAAAGATGCAGCTCGTAGCGCTGTCCGACGAAGGGCTGTATCTACATCTCGGACGGCACAGGCCGGATGCCGATGGGAATGACGGTGGTCCGGGTACACCCGCCCCCATCAAGCCTTCGCCGTGCCCGACACTCGTTTGGTTATGATGTCGACTCGTCCGGTGACACGATGGTCGTATGTCCACCCCTTCGATCGAGCAGCTGAAAGCGCTACATGGCCGCCCCTTGGGCGAACTGAAGCGTGAGGAACGGGTGCTGTTGCAGTGTTATCGCAAGGGAAAGCGCCATGCGAACGGTCTGCCTTGGATCGCCATCAGCTTCACCACGTCGCACCTCCATACAGCGGCGTTGATGTTCGCTCCGACACGTGCGGTGGCAGACATGGAATTGATACGCGCCGATGCCATGGTCCACGTCCACATCTACGATCGGCACGGCGATCGCGAGTTTCCCCTGACCTTGGAGTGATACGCCACTACGCCTGCGCAAGCTGCGGCGTGTCCTCGGCCGTGAAGCGCAGGCGCACGTCGGCGATCAGCGCGTCAAAGCACTCGGCCAACGCGCGGCGATCTTCGCCGGTCGGGTTGGGATTGCCCACGGGGTGGTCGGCATAACGCACTTCGTCGGAGCCATACACCAGGTAGTCGCTGCGCACACCTTTTACGGTCAGACGATCGCCGACGTATGCCGCACCGGCGCGGGCGAACAGCTCGCGCGTGGTGGCCCAGTACGGAGATGACCGCATGGCGTCGAGTTTTTTCGCTTCCTTGAGGAAGTCGGTGAGTTCGGCATTGTGGCCGCACAGAAGGGTCGCCGGCACCGGCTTGCCGGCTTGCTCGGCCGCTTGGATGGTGCACATCACCGCGAGGTTGCGCAGCGCGAAGGCAAGGTTACTCTCGATCTTGGCCCTGACCTTGGTGAAGCCCGGCTTGCTGGGACATGCCTTCTTGAGACGGTCGCAGATGTCCTCCTGTGCATCGGTCACGTCGGTGACGTGAAGTGCGCCATACGCCGACTGGCAGAAGACCGGTTCGCGCTCGAACGCGCGCATGGCGGCGGCAAGGAACTGTTCCTGGACACGGCCGAATGCTGCGTCGTTGATGTCTTTAAGCAGGCCACGCGACTCTGCGGGCTGCAGGTACAGCCACGACGTGGCGTTGTCTCGCCCACGTTCGGCATTGGCCTGCGCGGTGTCGCGCAGCTGGTCGGCCGCCGCCGGTCGACGCTGCATGGCCTGTGCCAGGCTGCCCATGGTCGTGTTTTCCTTGAATGTCTCCGAAGCGAACTTGCCCTCGCCCCACTGGAAGTCCAAACCATGGCACCACTCGTGAGCGAGGGCGCCGGCGCCGTTCATGCGGGTCAGGTTGATGACGCGGCGAGCGGACTCGTAGTGGGCCAGCGCCGCGTGTCGACCGCCGCGACCGCGGGAGCCGAAGGCGATCGCCAGCTCGCCGCCTAGCGACACCGCCGCTGGCGGGAGATCCAGCGCATCGGCCAGATCGCAGAAGCTGTCGAAAGCCATGTTGAGCACCTGTTGACGCTCATCCTGCGGCAGCCAGTTCCCGAACTCGACGGCGCGGAACCCGAAGTGCTGGATCAGGTCATCGGCGCCGATGTCGCGGCCCTTCCGCCAGGCGGCACCGATGCGCTCGACGTGGTCGAGGTGCGGGCGGTGCAGTTCGCGATCGATGGCGTCCTTTTTCTTGGTCGCGTCGGTCTCGTCTTCCGTGCGGATCTTCTTGGCCGGTATGAGCGGTCCCCACTCGTTGGCGTCCTCGCCAAGCTTGCGACGTATCGGCCCCGTGATGGCATGGGGGAGGTAGCCATTATTTCCGCGCCAGATCAGTTCGCTGACCTTGGACCCCCATTGCACCTGCGTGGACGTGCATCCGGTGATGCCGTTTTCATGCTTGTGATCCGTGCCGGGAATCGTAATGCCATACTCGTAGAGCCCGGTCAGGGCTTTGCCGAAGTCTTCCAGCGTGGTCACGTCGGCCATGACATCGCGTACATGGGCGATTGAACGGATGTAATGGCTCTCCGCATCAGGATCGCCACGCCGGCGATCGGGCTGCGTGTTCAACGCATCCTTGAGCACCTTGATCGCCATCGCCGCGTGCGAGGTCACGCCGGCGTCGCGCATCGCCGCATAGTCCAGTGGGGGCCAGACATTCTTTTTGACCACCAAAGCCGTCCGTTCCTGGTCGTTCATCGCATCGAGGTCTTCGTGCCTCAACGCTTGTCGGGCGAAATCCTTGCGGGCTCCGCCGATCTTCTCACCGGCGTCGACATGGCTTGCGCGTTCTTCTGCCGCGTCCTCGCGTTGCACGCGCCCAGCCATGGTGCGCAGCTGTGTCTGCGCGGCCGTGAGGGCCTGCGCATGACCCAGTGTCTTCGTTGCGTCGAAGGCAGCGGTGAGCTGGGCAAGTAGGGTACGGCTGTCTCCGCCGGCGACCCCGTAGGCAGCGAGCACGCCTGCTGCGTTGTCGATCTTGTGGGGTGTCCAATGCCCCAAGGGGGCGATCAGACCGGAAGGTTCATCCCAGAACGGCGCATTCAAGCGACGGATACGTTCCCCATAGATGCGCACTTCGGCATCCCGAAGCGTTGTCGCTAGTTGCTGCAGAACCTTCGGCAACGCCTCGACGTCAGGAAGAGAAGCGGGATCCTTCGCCCATCCAACGATGGACTGCCACGCCGATTCCAGCGAGGCGGTAAGCCCCGGGAAGAAACGCAGGGCCTGCACGGGGGCTGGCGAGCGACCAATCATCGAGCGCGGCGTCTCGAACATCAGTTCCGTGGCGTAGCGCACATCGCGTACAGCGATGATCTTGCCCTTGCCGGTGATCCAAAGCGGCAGTGCGTGAGGGAAATCACACACCTCCAGCTGCTTGGCTGTCCATCCATCAGCCAGCGCCGCGGCTTCGTCCGCGTAGTACGGCACCAACACGTTCGTGCGGTAATGCGCTCGCGACAAGTGATGAACAACATAGTCGGGTGAGAGTGGGATGTTTCGTAGGATGGACTGGGTGGGAGCAAGGTTGCCCGTGCGTAGCGGATCCGCCCTACAGATGTCGGGGCTCTCGGCCAGCGGCTTATCATAGGGATTCACACGCGGCGTCCAGACTGCCTTGGCATCGCCGGGCAACGCCTCGTCGGTAAAGGCAGCCCATGCCTTGGCGAACGCCGGATCGGGCCGCCTGGCACCCACGATGGCTTCCAGCGGCATGTCTTTGAAGTCGCCTGCCGCGACATCCGGGTACAGGCGCTGGAGATCTGCCAACGCAAACTGCGTACGGGAGCCGTACCAGATCAGGGACGTGGTGTTTGTACTTTCCTGATAGTTGCCACTCCGGGGCTCTTCGGCGAATCCAAGATGCGCCAAATCTTCGCGGAGCCGTGCACGTTCTTCGTGCACGCGCTCCAGCGGCAAGTTATCCGGTAGATGCCGGTGACTTGCGAAGCTGAGTCGATCGCTCACCTCCAGCACCGTGGCGGCACCACCGCGCAACGGTGTGGCGGGAAGGATTTTGAGCGAGGCACCGAAACGCGACAGATCGACCCAGCGTGGCATGGCGTGTCCTTTCCCTTACTCGTCGCCGGCGTCCGCACTGTCGACGAACGTCGCCGGCAGATTAAGCAGACGGCGCAGCTTCGCCGTGAAGGTCGCGATGTCCGTGGCCTCACCATCCAGCGTCATCACCTGGATGGGGCCCAGACGGCCGTCATCGTGGTGCCAGTCGGCCAGAAGGATGCCGACGGCATGCCGCTGATCGGTATCGCGCACGCCGAACTCGATCGTTGCCATGGTCGTGATGCCATAGTCGGGCACGACCATCGAGAGCGAGAGGTAGTTGAACGCGTCCTCGCTGTCGTGGACGAGTTCCTTCCACGATGCGGTCGCGGTATCAAGTAACCGTGTCTGCAGGAGCGCCGAAAGGAAGTCGCGGGCCGAAGCGAACTTCGCCGCGACCCGATCGTAGGTATCAAGCGCTTGATCGTGGGCCACGTGTTTCGTTAGGTGGGAGGCATCGGCAGCGGCGGTGATGGGTTCCAGCATGTCAGTCGTCCATCGAAGGATAGGAGTACGCCAAGTCCGCAAACGCCACGTAAGGGCCGATGAAAGCCAGCTTCACGGTATCCGTGGGGCCCATGCGCTGTTTGCCGATGATGATTTCTGCGACGCCCTTGTCGGGCGATTCCTTGTTGTAATACTCATCGCGGTAGATAAACATGATCACGTCGGCATCCTGCTCGATGCCGCCGGACTCGCGCAGATCGGACATCAGCGGCCGTTTGTCGGCACGCTGTTCCACCGACCGATTGAGCTGCGACAGTGCCACGACCGGTACATTCAATTCCTTGGCCAGCGATTTCAGCGAGCGGGAGATCTCGGCGATTTCAGTGGCACGGTTTTCCTTGCTCCCCGGAACCGTCATCAGTTGCAGATAGTCGATGACGATCAGTCCCAGCCCGCCCTGCTCGCGGTGAAGCCGGCGAGCACGTGAACGCAGTTCCGCCGGCGAGAGTGCGCCGGCATCGTCAATGAATAGTTTCGCAGCAGTCAGTTGGGCAATGGCGTTGGAGACACGCGGCCAGTCTTCTTCCTGCAGCTTGCCCGTTCGCAAGCGTTGCTGATCGATGCGTCCGCGGGAGGCGATCAGTCGCATCGACACCTGTGCGACGTTCATTTCCATCGAGAACAAGGCCACCGATTTCTTGGCCTGGATCGCCGCGGCCTCCGCCAACTGGGTGGCGAAGGCCGTTTTTCCCATGGAGGGTCGTGCGGCCACGATGATCAGATCGGTCGGCTGCAAGCCGCACAGGATTTTATCCAGGTCGGCGAATCCCGTCGTGACGCCCGTCAGCGTGTCCGGATTGTTGGTGCGCTCGACAATTTGCTTGAACGCCTCACCCATCGCTGCCGTCATCGACATGAATCCGCGACGGCCGCGTGCACCGGACTCGGCGATCCGGAAGATGCGTTGTTCGGCGGTATCCAGCACTTCCGTGCTGCTTTGTCCCTTGGGGTCGAAGCTCTCGGTGGCAATCGTGGAAGCCGCATCAATCATCTGACGGAAGACAGACTTCTCCCGCACGATGTCGGCGTAAGCCTGGATATTCGCGGCGCTGGGTGTGGCGTTGGCCAGCTCGATGAGGTAACCCGCTCCGCCGATCATTTCGGCCAGTCCATTGGTCTCGAACCAATCACCCAGCGTCACGGCATCGCACAACATATTTCGGCCGGACAGCTCGGTGATCGCCCGCCAGATCAATCGGTGATCACGGCGGTAGAAATCGTTCTCGTTGATCCGATCCATCACCAGGTCGAGGGCATCGGGAACGAGCATCAAGCCGCCCAACACGGCCTGTTCGGCATCGACCGAGTGCGGCGGCACCTTCAGCATCTCTTCGCTGTGATTTCTCATGGACGTCGTTGTCTCAGGGAGAGGGAAGGTCGACGTGATCGACGAGCATGGTCGCCACGATCTCATCCCAGAAGGCTCGCTTGTCGAGCAGTTTATAAATGACCGGGTCGCTGGGGATCTTGTAGGCACCCGTCAAGCTGTTTGAGATGCCCGATTCAAACCGAAGTCCCATCGTCGTACCCCGCGGATCACCGTTGAGGTAGGCACCAGTGATCCCGTCGAGTTCCGTGGCAAAGGTTTCGAGCCGATCCTCAAGGGCTTGCTGAGCCTGCTTCTGGGCATCACTCAAGCCGGTCGCTATGTCGGCAGCACAAAGCCAGCGGTGCTGGGTCGCCATGTCGACCAGATGCTCTTCCAACGAGACCGCAAGAGGAAGATTCAATCGACCATGCTCCTGCAGCAAGTCGACTAGCTCCCGTCGGTCATCCGGAAGGCGAATGCACTGAGCCTGGGCGATGTCGGGAAGCAGGTGCGCATGGACAAGTGCATCAAAGGGCTCGCGTCCGATGACGTTACGAATGTGACCATCGAAGGTTCGGATCTGGTTCGGGTCAGTAATAACCGGCTCACCCGCTACCAGGACATCCAGGTGTTCCGGGTTGTGATAGGTGCCGACGACGAAGGGCGGCGCCGTCCGCTTGAAGGTAATCAGTTCCGCCGCCAAGCTTTCCATGTCCATGTCGATGCTCAGTTCGATCACTCGACCGGACTGATCGATGGCATGAAACACACCAGGCGAATCGAGCCGGTCTCTCATCGCTTCTTCGGAGATATTCGAGCCGCGCACCTCGATATCGAGTAGACCTTCGGTCACGATCGTTAGCGCCGGTGGGTTGTTTGCCATGGGAAAGCCCTTGCTGATGTGAGGTGTAAGGATCTGGGATGCCATCATACCAGCCGGCCGGCTTCAAGGCCCGCTGAATTGGGCTTGTTCCAGGGATTCCGCCTCGCCCAATTCGTCTGCGTCATCAACGGATGGGGGCCGTTGGCCTGCAGAACCTAGCGTGCGATCGACCCACGCCATCATGTCGTCATGCAGTTTCTGGACATCGGCGGCCAGCTCCTCCCGCCCGGACGGATCCCCGTCCTTGCAGTTGAGCATGACAGGACGCCAGCGTTCGACCGCCTCCGCCAGGACCGCGAAGGCGCTTTGATCGGCAGGGCGCGGCGCACTCTCCGCCCCCTGCTTGAGCGCATCGAGGGCGAGCCATGAGCGTCCATTCCGCAGGTAATCGGCGGCATCCTGTGCCGCCACAAGGGCCGAACCTACAGTGAGCGCCATCCCCTTGTCCACTTCAGCGCGCTGCGCCTGCATCCAGGCATTCGAGTACGCATCCATCAACGCCACGGTCGACGCTTCGTGGGGTGGGTGTTCACCAACGGGACGCCCGGTAAACATCGCCAACAGTTCCTTGCTCAAGCACGGTGCAGATTCACGCCCTTCGCGGAAAGCAGCGACACCGAGGGCAGTCGCTCGTAGCAACTGTTCGTTCGCCACTGTCGACGGCCTTTCATCTCGTGACAGGACGGATTCTTGAGGTGCAGGCATGGTTTGAAGCTCCCTGGGAAGCGAAGAACGACCACTGCCACACTTCGGTGTGGCAGTGGTCCAAGGTACGTTCTCTAGAACGGGATCTCCTGTCCCGCAGGCAAGTCGCTCGGCGGCGCCGCATCCTTCGGCTTGCGATCGAGCAGCTGGATCTCGTTCGCACGGATCTCGGTAACCCAGCGACGGATCTTGTCGTTCTTGTCCTCGTAGTCGCGGGTGCGCAGCTTGCCTTCGATATGTACCAGGCTGCCCTTCTTGACGTACTTGCTGACGAAGTTCTCGATCAGGTTCTTGCCGTAGAGCTTGATACGGTGCCATTCGGTGGCTTCCTTACGTTCACCGGATTCCTTGTCCGTCCAGGTGTCGGTAGTCGCCAGGGAAAGTTCGGCAACGGGATCGCCATTGGGCATGTAGCGAATGGAAGGATCCTGGCCCACATAGCCGATCAAGTGAACAGAGTTGAGTGACATGGTGTTACCTCGTGATGTGCTGTGGGCATGCCCACAATGGCCGGCCGCTGGCCGGAAAACGAATGGGGTGGTGATGTGTGTTCATGCCATTGCCTCGGGCGCAAGGGCACGGGTAAGGGACGGCAGTGGCACGATGACGTTCGGTGCTGGTTGCACCGCTTCGCCCTGCCGGGTCAGGAAGGCTTCGGCCAGGCGACGGACATGACCATCGGCGGGCTCGATGCGTTCGGCCATGCCGATGCCCGGGTTACGCACGCCCTCGATCTGCTCACGTTTGACGCCCAGCACGTCGGAGACGACGGGGTCGCTGCCTTCCTCGGAGACCAGGTAGTACGCGAACACGGGATCCAGCTGGCCGTCACGGTGCGGACGTCCGATGCATTGCTCGTGGACGCCCGGCGACCAGTCGAGTTCGCCGAAGACCACGGTCGAGCAGCAGTGCTGCAGACCATCCAGTCCGGCACCGGAGCGCAGCGACATGATCAGGACGCGAGACTCGCCCGACTCGAAAGCTTTTTTGGCCGCTTCCTTTTGTTTGGGGCTTTCGCTGCCGGAGTACAGTACCGGGTTCAGGTCCGCGAGCTTCTCCATCCAGATGCTGTAGACCTCGCGATGCCAACCGAACAGGAGCACCCGCTGACCGCTCTCGGCCAGCATGCGCACGAAGTCAGCCACGTAGGGCGCTTTCGCAATACCGGTGGCTTGGCGGACGAGAAGATCGAACTGGCCGGCGGCCTGCATCTTCTCGCCGCGATAGCGCTCGTTGTGGGCGAGGATGGTGCGAGCCAGTGCCGCGGCATCGCCACTGATGCGATCGAGTACGGCCGCATCGTTCTCGACCGTCTGGACGATCTTGGAGAGTTTCGGCAGCTCGCGACCGACGTCGGCACGCGTGCGGCGTAAAAGGATGCCTTCGCGACGCAGGAACGCGCCGAAGCGTTCCGTATCGGTGATACTGCTTTTGCCATTGCGCTCCGGCGTGCACCATTCGCGCAGGAACTCATCTCGCGTTCCCAACGCCTCCGGCAACAGCGCGTCGACGACCCAGTAGAACTCGGAACCGTAGTTATAGATCGGGGTCGCCGAGAGCCCCAGATTCAGGCGTGCCTTGCGGGCGACGTGTCGCGCCGCGTGGTAGATCTGTGAATCGCCGGTTCGCAACTGCTGGCATTCGTCGAAGATCACGTAGCGGATGACCCCGGCCAGCTCTTCGGCCCAGCCGCGCAGCTTGTGGTAGTTGATAATCAGGACGTCCGGTGGTTCGTCCCACAGATCCGCTTGCCGGGATCGACCGGATCGCACGAGTGGATACGGCTTGCCACCGCGAATGACATGTGTGCGCAGGTTCGGCGCGAACTTCGCGATCTCCGCGGCCCACTGGCCCGGAAGGTTGGTCTGGCAGACCACTAACGCCGGCAAGTTGGCTTCCTGCGTCATCGAGCAAATGCCCGACACGGTCTTACCGAGGCCAACATCGTCGCCCAGCAACAGTCCATGCCGGACGGCAAGCATGCCAGCGGCTTCTCGCTGGTATTCACGCGGTGGCAAGGCCAGCTCGAACGCCGGCAGCGGCGTGCGCTGTGCCAGCATGTCAGCCAGTCGACGCTCCATGTCCTCGTGCTGAGCCGACCGGGTGCGCAACTCGTCGGCGTGGCTTACGGCCATGGGATAGCGCTGCAGGAACCACTCCAGATCGCGAGTGTTCTCCGGTGTTGCCGACAACAGGATCCGATCGGCGGCGTGCTGCGCCACCCGCGGAAACACACGTTTCAAGCGCCCACGTACATGGGGTTCGCACTCGATCAGCCATTGACCTTGAGCGAATGAGACGGAACCGTAGGATGCGGCCGTCACAGGCATTGCCTCTGCAGGTGCACGCCATGCACCGGGATGCCGTGTAAGGACGACAACTCGATGTTTGCCCAGCGCGGGGTGCTGGCCAGCAACACCCCGCGTACACCAGGCAGCGCCGTGTAGCGGTCGATTTGGCGCAAGGCCTCCGACAGTGTCCCGTCGACCTTCACCTCGATCACCAGACCTTCATTCGGGAACCAGAAATCGAAGCGGTTCTTACGGTCGATGGCGTGCTCGCGCACGAAGTCCTTCTCGCCAGCCTGCAGAAGGATGTTTTCAAGAGTCCCGTGGAGCTGCACTTCATCGCTGTAGCGATAGGCATAGCCACGCAGGTGGCCCGCCAGCTCGCGCAATCGCAGCACCGGCAGCCGAAGCACATCGGCCATGGACGCACTCACGGCGCATCTCGCAGCTGGGCAGCCAGTCCCGCCGGCCACCAGCGACTCATGCCGCCAGCACAACGCTCCACGACCACATGTCCTTTCCGGGCTGCGCGACTCAATTGCCGGCGCGTGACGGCCAAAGGCTGGCCGTAGCTGCGGGCAATCTCGCGGGTCAACGGCCCGTACCGGCATGCTGCGTCGTCACCACGATGAAGGATGCGATGCCGGCTGTCACGATCCAGTGGGTGCTCGAAGAACCGATCGAACGCGGCGAGAGCCACGTGGTTCAGGACAGGCAGGATGTCGGGATAGAGAGCCGTAGTCATGCGGCGCTCCGCTCACACAAGGCCAGATCCGACGTACAGCCACTGCCTTGCTGCTGATCGAAGAACATGTCGTACTGGCGGCCACCTCGTGCGGTCTTGCTCCACTCGACCAGCGTACGGATGCCCGAATACGTTCCCGGCCGATCCGGATCGGTGTTGTCGGTCTTCGCTGCAAAGAATGTCGCCGAGCGAACTTTGCTAGTCGCAGCAACAATCGCTTCCCATCGTTCGATTCGATCAATGTGTTCGGGGAACTGTCCGGCGATGGTCCGCAGCTCTGACTTGCGACAGTTGACACAAGGCATGCATCCCACGCGGCTCATGCCCATTGCGTAGAGAGGGTTCGGTCGAAGCCCGTGCTTGCGGTGCTGCGCCCAAACGTCCTCGACGTCCCAGCGAAAAATCGGACGCCATAGCATCGATCCGGATTCGTGGCGGTTGTAACGCGGCTGCCGAGCACGGTTGAGGCTTTCGTCGGCACGGATACCCAGCCATTGCAGGACGGGACCGTTGCGAAGCATCGGCCCGACGATCTGGGTTGTGATCGGAATCTCTTTCAGCTCGCCCGTGCAGAACTGCGCCATCCGACTGGGGAATCGCCCCTTGCTGATGCAGAGATCCAAGTAAGGATTCCCCGTGGGTTCGTGCAAGGCAGCTGCCTCTTGCACGATGTTGTCCGGGATGCCCTGCTTGGGCCATTCGCTCAACACGAAGGCCTTGTGCTTGGCCAGCGCAGCCGAAAAGTCGGCATGAACTCTCTCGACCTTGGGGCCACCGGTGCGTTCGTGCAGGCGGTCGACGTATTCGTAGGTCAGCTCATGTTCGTTGCCCGTATCCGCGAAGACAGCGCGAAACGGTCGACCGGATTCCATCGCGAGCAGATAGACCGCAGTCGAATCCTTGCCGCCGGACACGCTGACCAGGTGCTGCGGCGTCATGACAAGACGTCCTCGCTGTCAGTCGGCCATAACGTGAGTTGGGCTGGTGGTGCGTAGTTCATCCATAGGCACTCCCTGCGACGGCGACCGCCGGCGACGACCTCGCCAAGGTCAACGCGGTGCCACCCTTTCAAACGGCTGTCGTAGAGGCGGCTGCGGACACCGGAGATGAGGCACTTGCCTACCAGGCCCGTCATGGCGTCGAGCAACTCGACGTGCTGCTCCGGCGACATGTCGAAGCGGTAATAGGCATTCCCGCCCGTGGGGCTGCGATCTCCTGCCACACTGGGGAACGGGGGGTCGAGGTAGAACAGCGTTTCCGGCCCGTCCAGGTGCGTGAGCAGATGGAGCGCCGGTCGGTTCTCGATGAAGACGCCCTTTAAGCGCCGGGCTGCCTGCGCAAGGCGCTCGGGCAGCCGGTTCCAGCGATCCAGTTCACGGGGCTGAGTCTTGCTCGACATCCAGCCACTGGCCCGGGCATGGCTGAAGGCCATGCGCGACATCCAGCTGGTAACCAGCAGACAACGGTTGTACTCCACGCGTCCCGCGGGCTTGCCCGAGCGATCGCCCTGGCGCAGCGTCCGGCGGGCGCGTGCCAGTTCGACACGGGCATAGGGCGTGCACTCGACCGCATCGATCAGCGCGTCGAGTGCCTCGCCGCCCTCACGCAGGATCGCGAAGAAATCGGAGACCGCGCCATCGAGGTCGTTGAGGTATTCCACCGGCGACGGCGGCTTGTGCAGCAGCACGGAAGCGCCGCCGGCGAAGGGCTCGACATACGTGGTGTGCGGCACGAAGTGACGCACGATCCCTTCCTTGATGCCTGCCTTGCCGCCCGGGTAGCGCAACACCTGGCGGGCGGATTCGACCGTAGGCTTCACCGCGACGTCGACCGGCAATACCGTCTCGCCGCGCCGTGTGGCGCGCTCGCGAGCAGGGTTCAGACGGTTCGTGGCGGGCATCGTAAGTGCTTGTTTGGTCTTTGACGTGATCGAATACTAGAACCAAAGTCAAGACGACACAATACGCCACCAAAACCACGATTTGACACACCAACGACATGCTCCGGACAATGCTCGGCGTTACTTCCGGAACCGGAGATCTCCGATGACCAAGGCCGCTGTCGCCAGCAGGCTGACCGAACACCTGGGCCTCACGAAGGCGCAGGCCCTGAACGCCGTGGATCTTGTCCTCGACGGCATCGAGCGCGTCGTCCTGTCCACGGGACGGGTGACCTTCGTCGGCTTCGGTGCCTTCGTCGTGGAAGAACGTGAGGGTAAGCCGCCGAAGGTCGGCTTCACCCCGTCCAAGGATTTCCTGCATCGGTTGGCGGAGCACGTGAGAGAGCGGGACGCATCCCGCGCACCGCGGCCGAAACCAGCGGCGAACAAGTCCGTGCCGAAACCGGCCACGGCGAAACGTGGCTCCGGCCGTTCTACGGGTTAAGACGCACGCATCATCGGGAAGATGTGCTTGACGAAGCGGTCGAACTCGCCGCTGGCGTCAGTGCGCCGGCTGATGGCGTCGACAGCGGCCATCACAGCGTAGGGATCGCCGCCGTGACGTTCCAGCAGAACTTTCACGAAGGCGTCCAGATCCTCGCCTTCCAGCCGCTTTTCGGGATGGCGCTTGTTGACTTCCATCATGTGGATGGCCGTCATTTCCGGCGTCGCGCAGTACATCTGGAACTCGCCCAGTGGATCGGAGAACGTCTGGGGCACGTACAGCGACGGATCATGGAAATCCGGGTTCACCCGGGTCTGACTGATCAGGCACACCGGGCCCTTGGGGGCCGCAGGCTTCGGTTTCTTGACCGCAGCACCGACCTTCTCTTTCTTGGCCGGCGGGTCGCCAATATAGATCTTGTAGTCGAAGTCGCCGCCGATGAAGAGCTTGATCGATTGCACCTTCTTTCGGACGACCAGCTCGATCGGACGGCGATACCAGGCGCAGCTGTGGGTGATCGCCGCATTTTGGTACTTCCAGTTCGCGATGCGCACACCGTAGGTGCGGAAGGTCTCACCCAGATCCGCGCCTGCACGCATGTACACGCCATGCGCCAAGGAGACAAGCGAACCCTCCCGGCGGCCGAAATGACCTTCATGCTTGTCGATGTTCAACCCAACAATGAAGAGGTCAATTTCGTGACCCTGACGGGACATGGCGGCTCCTGACGGGGAACGGTTTACATTGGTTGAAGAGGGTTCAGCCAGGCTCAAGCATGGTGTGTGCCGAGCCCGATGAATTGGAACAGGGATGTTCACAATCGTGAACAACTAGGCATCGCCGGAATCAAGTGACCGCTTTATACTACAACCTAAGTCTGGCACGGTGCAGACTCGAATGGTTGAACTTTTGGCACTTTTCCACGGTTACATGTATCGGCCAACGTCCTACCCAGTGTTCCCATTTGCGCCCAGAGACTCCTGAATGGACATCCTTTCGCCCGCCACACCACCACCATCCTTGGCCTCGCTGCTGCAACGACTCAGGGTGCAGGTACTGGAGACGCGCGACCAGCCATCCCCGCCCAAGCCCGGTGAGATGGTCGCGGAAGACATTTATGCAGCCGCCGAGGACGTGCGGCTGGGATCCTCACTGCGCCCCTGATCGTCGGCGCCCGTGGGCGCCGGAGGCAGTGGCAGCAACCTTGCGTCTAGGGCTTCGGCTGGGAAGCCCTTTCCAGATTTATCAAGGTTGGTAGCCGGCGGTCGCCGCATGAGCGTCGATCATCAACTCTTCGTTGAACTCGAACTCCGAGGCATCGAAGGTTTCGCCGAACTCGCCAGCGGATGCATCTGCCGCCATGGCAGCGGCTTCCTCGCGAATTTCCTCACGACACGACACGTCGTGGCCCAGAATCTGATTGGCGACTCGTTCCGCTTCGCGCGTGGCCATCCATAGGGCACGCTTGCTGCCCGACAGAAGCTCACGATACCCCTCGGCGAACGACGGATGGTCTTCCAGCGCGCAGGGTACGCCGAGCTTGGCGCAGAGCATGGTGGTGGTGAGATCGGCGACCAGTTCTTCCTTCACGTAGTCCGGGCTCGCGTGGTCGCGTCCCACCGCACGGTTCATGCGGTCAGGGTGACCCGTCCAATGGGCCGTTTCATGCAGAAGGCGGTTGTAGTAAGCGCCCAGCGATGGATAGGACTCCGGCGCCGGCATGTGGATCGTGTCTTCCTCGATCGCAAACCGCGGGACGCCCTTGCGACACTCGATGGTGACGCCCATGGACTCCAGGAGGGCGTCGATGCGGGCCGCTGTGTCCGCAGAGATGTCGCCTCCGGGAGATTCGGAACGCACCTTGGCGGGTGCACCCTCGATCTGTGAGAAATTGAACAGGACATGGCGGCAAAGCACCGGGCGTTTGGACAGGACCGGCTCGCCGGTCGCCGGATCCTCGCCGGTCTGCACGTCGCGCATGCGATGGGCGTAGAGCGGCGTGCCCTTCTCGCCGCGACGTACCCGCCATCCCTCCTTGTTCGCCATCAGGATGGTCGTCCACCGCTCGTCATCAAAGGACTGCGCCAGGAGCAACGGGATATTGACGCCATGGTACTGGCGGCCGGAGATCCCGTTCTTTGGCAGGATCGGCGGACTGGACGCATCACTGCGCCAGGGCATTCGGCCTTCGTCCAGGCATTGCAGGATACGATTCGTCATCGCTTCCCAATGGCTGGGCCGCGTGCCGACAGGTTCGCTGTGCGGCCGCGAGGCCGTCACCTTGGCAGCTGGTCGGCTGGGACGGGCCGGTGGCGCCGGCACTTGGGCCGGAGGGCGTGATTCCTGCATCGGGGGTTCGGCAGTCGGGGCCGGCGATCGATCGAAGCGACGGAGCATGCTCATCGATCAGTCCTCATCAGCGTCGTCGCCCGCTTCTTCGCGAGTCACGGGAAGAACACCGTACAGAGCCACATCGGTGTCGGACATGACGTTGGGGTCGTTGATGTCGAGTGGGGCTCGTTGCATGGTACGCATCCTCTAGTGACTTTCGCTAGAGTATATAGAGTGAACTTAACTGTTTCTAGGTAGCAAAACTTAACGAACGGGACAGTTTCTGCCGATCGATGGCGACGTATCACGTCACTCCTGTACCCGGAAACCATCCACAAAGTGCTGTGGATAAAACGCTGAAGGGGCCAGCGCAAGCCAGCCCCTTCAGGCGCTCGTACAGATTGATCAGGGTTTAACCAGCGTCGATGCGCGTTTCGACGTAGACCATGCGCTCAGCCACCTGACTACCCAGTTCATCGTTGTCCAGCATCGTGCGCAGGAAGGTGTGCTTCAACGCCTTCACATCGTCGTCGCCTTCTTCGACGGCCATCAGATCCACCACCGCACGGAACGCTTCCTCGGTCGGCAGCTCAGTGGCCGCAATCACCGAGAACACCACATCGAGCACCGCCTTTCGGCACAGCTCCACCTGTGGCGGCATGGTCAGGTGCTCGACCAGATCATCGCGCTCGTCCTCATCCGCGTACCGCTCACGGGCATACGCTTCGATCGCATCCATCAGGACGCTTTCATCGACGCGCGCCTGCTTGAGACGCGCGAGATACGTTTCATTGGCATGGGCTTCGCCAGGCGCTGCGCGCAACGGTGTTGACATGGACGTCCTTCCCTTCACGATGGTGAACAGATTTACCTTACTTTACATGGCGCAATGCGATTGGTTTTCAGCAAGCACCGTGCCAGCGCTACATCGCACCGATAGCCGCGAGCCCCGGCGCATCCAGTGCCCCTTCATGGACCACCGTGTCGTTGCCCTGCTGGTACAGCAGCAACGGTACGCCGGTATGGCCGGTGTCGCGCATCAGCAGCAAGTTGTACGACATGGCGAGATCCGATGCCTTGGTCACAGCCGTGGGTTTCAGCACGTGCAGGAATGCTTCGCCCAGCGCGGATGCGGGATCGGAGGACGCGTAGATGGAGGTGATCATGCCGGCGCCGGAGGGCGCCAGAAGATTGACGGGGATCCATCGCACCTGCACCTTGCCTGCCTGCACGGCTGGACGCAGGGCGCTATAGAGGCCATGGCAATACGGGCAGTTGGGGTCAAAGATGGCGTAGATCACACGGCCCTGGTGCCCGTCGGCAATCCACTGCAGCCGACTGGCGCGAGCGAACAACGCATTGGGCGTTGCATGCTCCGGCGCCGTCGGTGCCGCCGCCAGGCGCTGCATGTCCTGCGTCGTGACGTCGTGGCCCTGCGCATCGAAGATCGCACCGACGATCAGGTGCGCACCGTCCGAGGTCTCGTAGAAGAGCCGTTGTTCCTTGCCGTTGTCGGCCACGAGGGCGGTCAGGCCCGACACCGCCGGCATCCGTAGGAGGATCTTCGAGCCGCTGTCGACCAGATGCTGCTCTGCCGGCGTGTTCGGCGCCGGCGCCGGCGTCGCGGGCGTATTTGTTGCCATGCCGGCCGTGCTGGCCAGCAGCAGGGCCAGGCCCATCCCAGTGCGTTTCATCAGCGTATCCAAAAGCGTACCCTCCCGACATCGGTGTGGATGAAGTGTTGTTGATTGAGGTAGAAGCCCACGCCGCCGCCCTGGAATGCGGCAAAGAGGCGACCGAGATAGGCTTCGGGAAGACCGGGCATGCGTCCGTCGACGGCCATGCCACGGATATGGAAGGAATTGCGGGCCGCGCCTTCGGTCATCGCATTGGTGGTGACCGTGCGGTAGCCCGAATTGATCTGGTATGGCTCGCTCAAGCCGTACACAGTTTCCAGCCAGCCTGTCATGCCGCGCAGCAGGTTGAGCAGGCGCAGGTCGATCGTTACCGCCCGTTCGGCCTTGGCGTCGCGCAGCAGCCGGCAGATGCCCAGGTAACCGGAGCGATCGAGACCACCGTCCTGCCAGTAACACAGGCGTTGATGTTCGCCGGTCGATGGCCGGTACAGATTGAGGACGCGGGGTTTGGCCCAGAACGCCGCCGCCGTCGCCGCATCGGCGTAATGCGTGGGCAACAGCAGACCCGTTGCTGCGCGCAACGGGCGCGTCGCGGTGCAGGCACCCATGGCGGTCGCACCCGCCACGATCGCTTTCGTGAGGAAGGCGCGACGGGAACGCAGTTGGGCCAGTGAAGCGGTCATCCCTGGCCTCCCCCGCCGACGCCGGCCATCAAGGCGGCCAGATCGTCCATCACGCTTTCCATCGTCTCGCACTTGTCCGGCGTCGCGGCTGGCTTCGGCGGCTTGGGATACTCCGTGCCTTCGATGGCCGCCGCGAGGATGGATTCGGCGGCAGCCTGCGCTTCGATCGAATCGGCACCGAGACCGAGCGCGATGCGGTTGAGCCGCACCGCGGTCTCGCCGCGATCGAGGTCACCCTTGCCGGTGCTGCCCTGCTCGGCCGGCGTTTCATGTTCGGTCGGCGACAGGTCGAACAGCCCTTCGATCAAGGGCTGGGCGGCGGCAGTGATCGATGCCATGGCGTCGACCAGCGACACCTTGGCCGTCGTGCCGAAGAGATTCGTGGTCGCGAGATCCGCCGCCGCGAGGTTCGCCCCGTCGAACGTCTCGACGACTGGCGCCGGCTCGACTGCGGCGGGTGTGTCGGCCACGCCCATCATGTCAGCCAACCCGGCGAGCGTGCCATCCGACGCCGGTGCCGGTGCGAGGGTGGCGAGCGCGGGTTCGTTCACGGGCTTGTTCGCCAGCCCGCCGGCACTGCCCGCGGCCTGCCCTTCCTCGCCCACGACGTCTTCCGTGGCGGCCAGACGCTCGAAGAGGAAGATGCCGCGCTCCTTGCCCTTCTTGTTTTTCGCGTGATCGAGGTAGAGCGCATCCATCTGCAGGGACGTCAGAACTGACAGCCGATCGTTCACGGCGTCCATCGTGGCGAACGGTTCGATCTGCAGCGACTGGATCAAGTGGCGCACGTCGAGGCGACGGGCGCGGATGATGTCCGCGTTGGGCGGCAGCACCTTGATGTAGTGATTGAGCCGGTAGGCCTTGGCGAGCTTCGGTGCCGAGTAGAACGTGCGTCCGCGGATGATGCTCGACTTGACGAAGATGTGGATGTCGCCTTCGACCTGGTCCTTGAGATCTTGCAAGGTGATACGGTCAGTGCGGTTCACGCGCACACCCAGGCGTGCCTTGTAGCCGCCCATGCCTTCAAGGTTCGTGTCGAAACCTTCATGTTCCGCGGTGAAGGCTTCACCCGCGATCTTGCGCACCATGTCGTAGGTGGCGTCGGGATCTTCCAGCTTGCCCACAATCTTGATGTTGCAGTTGGAGACGATGGCCATCGTCTCTTCGCGCGACGTGCGGAAGAATGCCTGCAGATCCTGGCCGGCTGCCACCAGACCAAAGCCCAGACCACGGGCCTGCGCCCACATCAGCGCGGCACCGTCCGGCATGAAGTAGCCGAACTCGTCGAAGATCGCGAGGAACGGCATCGGGGCGTTGGTCGAGCGCGCATCCAACAGGTCGCGCTTGGTGCCTTCGAGCTGGCCGCCCAGCTCCGTACCCATCATCGACTTGAGCGCAGCCACGTTGATCTTGCCGAGGTTGCCGAGTTCGGGGCGTGACTTTTCGAGAGCCGGCAGCAACACCAGCAGAATGCGACGGTTGAGCACCACGTCCCTGTAAACCACCTCGCCCGCAGCGGTGGAGTAGATGTGCCCGTAGGTGTCGGCGAGGCTGCCCAGGATGCGGGTGAACTGCATCGTCTGGAAGCCGTACTGATCCAGAAAGCTCGAACTCTGCTGCTCCGGCTTCTTGGCCGGGTTGTAGCCCGGTACCGTGGACAGGAAAGCCTTCATGCCATCGCGACTGCGCTCGGAGATGGCCGGATGCTCCATCATCTCGAAATACTTGAGCGGCGGCGCCGAGTCACGGATCAGGCCAACATGCAGGTTGATGTATCCCTGATCGCGCAGCTCATGCAGCGGCGGCATCAGCGAGGACAGCCACGAAATGGCGCGGCCCTTCCACATGTCACCGCCGGAACCGGCGGCATCCATCAGATCCACCAGCAGTTGGGTGTTGGATTCCGCGTTGCCGTTGGTGAAGGGATTGGTGGTATTGGAGAGCTTCGTCGAACGGCGCTGTGTGGTATCCGCATTGCCCGTCATGTAGTTGATCGCGAGAAGATCATCCTCGCGGCCGCGGGAACGGCACATCGACCAGAACTGCGCCCAGAGCTTCACGTCGGCCTTGCCGTCGAGGTAGACCGCACCCGAACACTGCACCAGGGCGTTGTAGAAGAGCGAGATCAGGCCTTCGGTCTTACCCGCACCGGTCGAGCCCAGAATAAAGGCATGCGTGCGCATGTCCTCGTTGCCAGCCCAGATCTCCGCGCCATCTTCCATGCGGTTGCCGAGGAAGAAGATGCCACGGCCCTTGCGCGCCTTGCGTGTGCCGGGAATCGTGTCGTTGGTATCCAGCAGGCCCAGCGACTTGCGTACCCGAAACGGCGCTACCGAGCGCTGCGTCAGGGGAATGATGGCGAAACCAAGACCGAGCACCAGGCCGATGTCAAAAGCCCACGGGCACATCACGATCCAGCCGATCAGTCCCATGTAGACGCCGCCGATGCCCGGCATGCTGCGCAGGAACTCCAGCGTCTTTTCGCCCAGCGTGCGGGTATCGCGGCGTATGCGTTGCCGCGATATTTCATCCTGCTGGGACAGCCCTTGAATCGCCATGAGGTCGGTTCGTTATCAGTCAGCGTACTGGGGCCTTGAAGGCCAGCGCCGGATCGCACCCCGGGCCTTTGGCGGGGATACCGCTGGCCGCGACTTCGGCGGCTGCTTGCGGTGGCACCGCCGCCGTCGGTACCGTGGTGGCGTTCGACGGCGTCGAAGCCGACGTGTCCAGACCAAAGCCTGCCAAGCCACTGGCTGACGGCGAGGCGATGGTGGTGGCGGCCGCTGGTGACGGTGCAGGAGACGCCGAGGGCAGGACAGGATCCGGTTCGGACGAACCCATCGGGAGCGGCGCCGAATCCGACGTCGCCCCGGGGAAGGCCTGAAGATCCGACTGCGCTCCCGGCAACGGCGCCAGTGCCTCGCCGCTGTTGCTGGCGATCGTCTGTTGGGCGGCCGCGTTTTCACGTGCCTTCACCTGCAGGTAACTGGACACAAACAGCCAGACGATGCCCAAGGCCACCAGCCGTGTCGCCCAGACCAGCGGACGGTTGGAGAGCAATCGCTTCTGGATACGGTACAAGGCATCGTTCGCGTCGCTTTCCGATGCGAATGGAACGAACATGGTCTGGATCTCGGTACTGTACGTGGCTTCGGGTGAGCGGAAGACCAATACAGGCCCCAGGCGAGACACCGACAACTTGTTGACGCGGGTAATGACGAACACGCCGCCAGTTGGCTCCGAAGCCATGGCGAGTTTCAGATGTGGGGACAGATGGTCATCAAGGCTGCATGCGGCCGCAATCTCGGCCGCTTTCAGGGTTCCAGACAAGACTCTTTCCGCCTCGTCCTGCAGGCTCGTGGCCCTGATGCTGACCACGATGGTCTTTTGGGAGAAGCGCAGTCGGTAGCCACGCGCAAAGCGCGTACGAATGGCTTCGAACAGGGTATGGAACACGCTCATCACCGCGCGTTTGGCCGCAGCGGTGACTTTAGTCAGCTTCGGGGTTTTCATCCAATATCTCCTGCAGGTAATCACGTAGTCCGTCGATGGCCGCTTCCACTTCAGGAGCGTCCATCGGGGCTCGAATCAATCGTTCGGCGTTGTAGTGGCAGCGCACGCCACCGGCCTCGATGCTGGCGTTCTCGGTGCCCAGATCGTTCAGGGCATACCAGGTAATGCGATCCACCGTCTTGAGCCAGCGGAACCAGCCCGGCGGCAGGATGCCGTTCTTGCGTGCGGCCATCAGCAAGGCCATCAGCACCGTGCGCACGTAGTGGTGCCGCTTGAGCACCTGCTTGACCACGTCGGTGTCGCCATACTTCGCCAACAGCGGCACCACGCTGGGCGTCGTGATCAGTTTCGGATTCTTCGCCTTGACGGCCTTGAGGTAGTGCTTGGGCAGTGTGTCGATCAGCTGCTGCGCGGCATCGGCATCGTAATTGGCTTGCGCCGCGAAGGCCGCGAAGAGTGCCTTTTCGTGGGGCTGCAGGCTGTCGATACCTGTCCACCGACGACCCAGCTGTTTGGTGAACACTTCGCGAGCCCGCCCGACCAGGAGGACTTCACGCGGATTGATCGTCTCGGCATCGTCCGGGAAGGTCTTGAGGGTCGCCGCCTTCTCGATGAACTTGTACTTGTAACCGTAGTCGCGCGGCAGCATGCGCATGCCTTGCACCGGATCATCTATCGGCACGTCGACCAGCCCCAAACCCAACACCGGCGTGATCGTCGGCCACAGCGACGACTCCTGTCGGGCCAGACTGTCCATGGTGTAGCGCTGGGTGAAGCGACCGGGCCATTCCGGCGAGCGGTAAAGCAGGAAGGCTGCGAGTAAAGCGAGGAAGCCTACGACTCCCCAGCGCAACCCATCGCCCAGAATCGAACCGGAATTGGCCAACTGATCCAGCGTGACGTTCGACGCCGCCGCATGCGCCGACCAGTGACGGATGGCGACCTGCGCCGCCGGGTCGTAGGGCACCAGATAGGCTTCCAGACTGCGCAGCGACATCACGAACTCGGAGATCGCCGCATGTGCAGTCAGCCACAGCAAGATGGGCGCTAACAGCAGGCCGACGGCGAACACCACCGATTCGGACACGCTGTCGCGCTGCGGAGCGCCGCCGCCAGGAGATCCGGTCATGGTTCGCCCTGCTGCCCGAGGTGTTGCAGCTGGGCGTACACCCGCCACTGATACGCCACGTTCTTGGAAGGTGTATGTGAGTGGTAGTCGCCGATGCCCTGCCAGAGGTCACCGCGCTTGAGGATCCCCGATTTCAGGAACCAGGCACCGATGTAGATGTTCAGACAGACGTTGTTGGTCAGATTCTGTGCGTTGATACCGTAAGGGGCCAGCATCGACAGATTTTTGCTGTTGATTTGCATGGGGCCCATGTCGTACGAGCCATCGGTATTCCAACGGACTTGACCGACGGTGCCCGCCTCCTGATGCATCACGGCCCGCAGCACATCCGTACGCACCTGGTAATGCTGCGCCGCGCCCTGGATGCAACGCTCACTCAGTAAGCGTTGCGTGCGTGATACCTGCTCTCGCTGTATCACGGCCGCCTGCGTCGGCGGTGCGGGGGGAGTCATCACGGGCATGCGTCACCCTCCTGCCGTGGACTGGCCGAACGCACCAGCGCCATCGAGGCAAGCACCGTACCGGTCAAGCGGCGCACCGCCTCGCCGACCCGCTCCTGATAGATCCCGAGGGGGAATCCGTACTCGAAGGGTGCGCTGGAAAGGGCCTCTCGACCGGCGTCCACGGTAGGAGCATCTACCAGTGTGCCTAATGCATCGCCGCGCGTAGGCTCCCACAAGGCCATCAGCACGGCACCGACGTGACTCAGACAGGCTTGCAAGGCCATGCGCTGATCGTCTTCCGTGGTCATCTGCCCCTCCATCAGGGCCTGGTGGATGTCCGTGGCCTGCGCCATCAGCAGCTCACCGATGTGTGTCTGCAGCACCGTCGCATCCACGATCGAGGCGTCGAGCTTGCCGTTGATCGTATGGGCATACTTGTCGATTTCGATCGCGAGCGGCGCGAACGCTTTCAGGAAGCTCAAGCGCACGGCGCCGTTGTGCGAGAGCTGCGGCGCCTCGGATCGACCACCGACCGCAAAGGCCACGGCGAGCGCTTCACGCACGCCGGCGGCCAGCATCGGAACGCCAGCTGCGGGTTCCTCGCCCGTGCCTGCGCCCCCGCGGGCCAGTACGGTGGCGACCCAGTGGTTCGAGACCAGATCCGCCGCGACTTCCTGCACGGCCTTGCGAGCCCAGCGCGTGTCCAGTTCGAGGGGATCGCGCTCCTGCAGGGCCTGCGTCATGGTGTCAGCCAATGACTTCACGCTGGCGGACATCCGACGCACGGCATCGGCGTATTCTTCTGGCGCCGCTTCCGGGCCGGGGAACAGCAGCCCTGCCCGCAAGACTGGCGACAGGGACTTGAGCAACACCAGCATGTCCCGCATGGGACGAGTGGCCGCGGGTGCCGGTCGCAACAGTTGTTCGGCGAGGACGCCGCGCTTCGGCGAGGGTTCGGCGAGGACGGTGCTCGGTACATCCTCCACCGTCGGTGTCTCGGTTTCCAAGACGGGGGACGCTTCGGCGGCGACAGCTACCGGCCTTTCCACCGTCGATGCGGGCTCGGCATCAAGCCCCGGAATGATCGAGGACAGATCCATCTCGCCGACGGGTTCGACTGTCGAGGACTCCGGCAACGCCGAAGGCGCGGGTTCCTCATGAACTCGCGCGTGTTCCGCCTCCGAGAATCGGCGCAGCTTGGTCATTGCTCCGGATCCGCACTCAGGTAGGAACGAAAGATCGGCGGCAGAACGCCCGGCAGAGCATCGAGCTGGTATACGCGCCCTTCGCGCGGCAGCGATTCGATCAACACGGAAGTGGCATGCAGTCGCCACATCTGGGCGTCGATGGTGTTGTGCTCGTTCTCGAACTCGACACGGGCACCGAACAGGGACTTGGCGTCCCCGTGCAAGGTAATGGCCATGTCGCTACCGATCTGCCGCATACGCAACTCGGTCGCCGCCGCCGTCAGCAACACCGGCCCATAGGTGGCCGCATTGAACACGGCATCGACCGGCACGTATTCGTGGTCGAACGAAAATTCCCAGCCCCTGTCCTGGGCCAGCAGCACCATCAGCTGCTCCCAATCTTCGTAGCTGACCATGCAGGACAACGCGGCTTGTGCAGGTGCATCCATGTTGATCGACTCACTTCTAGCCATGACATACACAAACGGTAGTAAACACGATTATGCACCGCCGCGCAATGTTGCGGGACTTACGGATTGGCGAGCAAACCGTCCGGGGGTGATGCCGACTTGGCGGCATTGCGTACGCGCTCGGCACCGGCCCGGGTGAGTCCACCGGCGGCTTCGGATTGGTACAGCGCCCACACCGCCGGCGACTGCGTGCCACGGGCGAGCACTTCGATGGATTGCGTCTGTGCCGCATCCAACGGACGTCGGCCCTGCTCCCATTGCAATGCCCGGCGTGCTGCCATCACGCCCAGTGCCAAGGCGATCAAGAGGATCGCGGCCACGCCAATCCACCGGTGAACCCGTGGTGCAGTAACGTCAAAAGGCAGGGAAAGGCGTGGGAAGTTCATCGGCCACCTCGTCGGAGGCAAGAGAATCAAGCAAACGGTCGACGGCGCTGCCGTCACCGTCGAAGGCCAGCCGCATGACATCCAACACCCGTTGGGTTACTGAGGTCTGTGCGTCCTGGAGAATCGTTTCGATCGTGCGTGCCGTCGTCGGATCGCGCAGCGTCGGCGGAACAACGCGCAACTGCAGTCGCCCGAGCACACTCGGCGTCCCATCCGGATTCAACCACTGGGTGGTATCCAGACGTACAGCATGGCTCGCCCACGTACTGGGCCTACCCACGCCGTAGTGCATCTGGGCTTCCACGAGCGCCGCCCGGGTATCCAACGGCCCGTCCATGGCAAGCGAACGTCGCCACGGCAACACCGGGGCACGCCCTTCGCGTTTCCACGGCAGATCTTGTGCCCACGCGGGCAGGCGCTCCACGACCGGCCGGGCACTGGCCACCGTGACGCCGCACTCGATGTCGTGCCGTGCAATGACCGTGGCCGCCGCTTCGCGGCGATCACGGCACAGCCGTAGCGGAAGGCCAAGATCCAGGTGATCCATCAGGGCGCCGGGCTGCAGGTGAATCGCCTCGTGCGCCGGCCCTTCTGTTTCAGGAAGGCGCGGTAGCGCCTCGACATGGAAGGGACGCACACCTTTCTTGCGGGCCAGCATGGCAATGGCTTCGGCGCCGGCGGCCCGTAGACCCCGCGCGGGACTGCGCGGGTAGCTGATGTCACCCGCTTCGTACATCGCCTGAAGAAGTTCGCTGACATCCTCGATCGGTAACTGGAGCTGGTCATTGAGCGCCAACAGCGCATCACCTCCATGCCATGGCTGGGTCAACGGTTCGGCGCCTTGCGAGGCCACCGGCACCGCGCTGAGCGCGGCACCGCGTGTTGCCGAGGAAGCCCACGCAACCGTCGCGACAAAGTCGCCTTGGCCGTCTTCGGCGGGGCAACGCATCGTCACCCGTTCGGACGGGATGGCCTGACGTTCGGCCAACCCCAGCAACGCGCTTTGCACGCGTCCGACGACACGCCCTTTGTCCGGATCACTGAACACGGCAGCGATCAGACGATCGGCGATCCGTCGCGCCGTGCCTGCCGACGCCAAGGCCGGATCCCACGGTTTGGCATGATCGAGCGCAGATCGCCACCCGTCGGGTGTCAGCGCATGGGGGAGGACGCGCATCGCCGGCACTCGGCATCCCAGCGTCAAGGCCAATGCGGCGACATCGCCGGCGATCACATGCCCTTCGGCATCGTCGTCGGTGGCCAGCACCAGACGTCCTGTGCAGGCCTTCAGCTGGTCGCAAAGGTAGGTGAAGCTCGTCGGTCGGGCAGAACGCCGGTCGGTTTCCACCAGCTCGCCGTCCTGCCACGCCAGTGCGATGTCGCGCAGATCCGGCGGGTAGTCGTAGAGGTGACCCAGCGTCGCCACGACAGACGCCTCGTAGCCGAGGGCGGCCAGACATTGGTGCGTCCCACGCAACTTGCCGGACGCCTCGATCACCACCAGATCCCGGGCCATGATTATGGCCCGGGGCTGGGAAGTGCTTCCGCGTGCCAGGCAGCGACCCACGCATCCTCCACTTGCGCCCCATCCTCACGGTGGAGCGACAGGCGTCCACCGCCCTCATCAAGACCGATCAGTCGGGCCACGTCCTGACGCGTCGCTTCGGACACGGGGTCGATCGCTGCCAGCACGTCGTAGACGTGCCGCACCAGATGGGGACGCTCGCGGTAGATCTCCCGACCGTCCCACTGAAGCGACGCTTGCTCGCCCAACTGGCGCACGCGCTCTGGCAGCTCCACACCTGGCGGCGCATGACCCAGGTGGGCCAGCGCACGCACGCACTGGTCGATACCGAACTCCTGAACCAGTTCGTGTATCAGCGTCGGACGATCCATCTGGGCCAGTTCGCGGCCACGGGACAGTTCAGCCTCGATCGCGTGACGCGCATGCAGCGGTTCTCCGGACAGTGCCATGCGTACCGCCTTCGCGGCGGCAAGGGTCTTGGCTATTTCGCGGAAGGCGCTGTCTGGCACGGACGCGTGGCCGAGCGTGGCGTAGGGCATGAGAAGTGATTGGCTCACGCGCGCCCCGGCATCAGCTTGCTGAAAAGCCGCTCGATCATTTCGACGATGCGTGCGGTCATCTCCTGCAACCGGTCCTGCAGATGCTTGAACGCACCTCCTTCCTTGATAGGCAGGCCTTCGGTGGCCTTCATCATCGCCTCGGTTCCGCTGCGCACCGGGGTGTCGAAGTCCAGATTCAGATCCGCGCCCGTACGGGCGTAGCGCCGTGCCGCGTGATCGAACTTCGTCATGTGCGACTGCAGATCCCCGAAGGTCTTGGCAACCTCCTGCTGCTTCATCAACCGGTCGTACTTCTTGCCCAGCACGTCGTACTTGCCACCTTCATGCATGCCGGCGAACACCTCGGCCGGCGGCGCACCGGTTCGACGGATAAACTCGACCAGCTCGCCCATGCCCTGGCTGCGCAGCTTCTCGGACAGGTTCACCACGGCTTGTGCATGCGCGTTGACCTGCGTGCCCAGCACTTCATGGCCGTTGACGCGGGAGCGCACATACGCGCCTTGGGCCGCTTGCCCGGCCTTGCCCAATCCCGCCAGCACCATGCTGCCGGCGGAGCCGGCCATCACGAACGGCATCTTGACCAGATCGGAGAAGCCGACGCCACCACCGCCGCCGCCCTGCGGTGTGGGCCTGGCGGGCGCCTGTGCCGGCGAGACCGGTGAGTTCTTTGCAGCGGCCGGTGGGTCGGGTCGCTTCGGGAAGACCGGCGAAGGCGTCGGCTCGAACGACGACGGCGGACGCACCGCCAGATCGCTGGTCGCGCGCGCCGAATCCGGAGTCGGCTTGGCCTCCACCTTCGGCGCAATGACGATGCTGGGGACGGGCGGCAACGGCTTGCTGCGCCGGCGACGCACCATGTCCTCAAACGACGGCGCATCCGAGCCGGCATACGCCTGCCATACCCGCGCCAGCTCGGCTTCGTTGCCGCGAGCCACACCGGTCGATACAACGCGCCGCAGATAGAAATTGGCCGCCATCGCCTTGCTGCGCTGGTCGGGATCGTCCGATTCCAGATCACGCCAGTTCATGCGCTTGAGTAGGGACTGGGTGAGCAACGCGTCGTGAGACGCCCCTTCGGACTCGACGCGTACGAAACCGTGCGCCGCATCGCCGTCATCGGTGACAGCATCCATCGATGACTGATCGGCGAGGGCGGCAACCACCGCGGCGGCGGAAGCCGCCACCGGCAGATCGCTTTCCAATACCGATCGTGCCTGAGCACGATCGACATCGGGATCCGGCGCGGTCTGTGTGATCGTCGCCATGTCCTGATCGGTGGGAGTCAGGGTCTGCTGAACAGGTGGCTGCCCGGATTGCGCGGCCTCACGGGCCGCCGCAGCGGGATCGTACAAGGAACCGAGAATGCCCATGGTCGTGGCCTTTTCCCTCTGCGACTTTCGCTAGAGTATAAAGACACGAGATAACACTCTCAAGGTATATCGTGCCCTACGGCGAGCGATTGACCACGTCGCGTTGGCGCTTCAAGCGTTCCCGCATTTCGCGCTGCACATCACGAGCAGATTTGACCGACCACAACTGATCGGTGCGCTCGACGGAGAGTTGCCGACGCATGTTCATGTAGTTGTCCAGCGCCATCATCTGCATGTATTCCTGCAGCAGCGGACCGGAAGAGCGCTCCGACGTCTCGCGGAACCAGTCCGGGTTGCCGAAACGCTTGTACACCTCGGTGGTGATCAGCTCGATGGTGGACATGTCATCCCACGCGGCCGTATCCGGTGACGGGGGCGGATCGCTATCGGTAGGAACGCTCGGGGTCGGCGGCGTACCACTACTGCCACCATCCGTACCGCCAGATGAACCGTTGCCTGAGCCTGACGTTCCGCCACCCGAACTGCTACCGCCCGCGCTTCCCGGCGTGCCCGTGCTGCCCGGGCAGGACTGGCCTCCCTGCGGGTCACATTGAAGGATTGGGAACCCATCACTGGTTTCCGATCCGGACTTGTGCTGGGCGGCGTTGCAGAGCAACGATTCCGGATTGACGACGTGCTTGTTGACCCAGGTCTCGAAGTGAAGATGCGGTGCGGTACTGGCCTCGCCCGTGCCACCGCTCACAGCGACGGTCTGTCCGGCACTCACTTGTGCGCCGGGTTTCACCATCGGCTTCGTGAGATGCAGGTAACGCACCAGCACACCACCACTGCCAACGATGCGCAGCTCGTTGCCGCCGGACGCGGACGAGGCGATCTGTACCGTTCCCGCTTGCGCGGCTACAAGTTGCGTACCCTGTCCGCTGGCGTCCAACTGGGCACGGAAATCCGCGCCTTCGTGCAGTCGCCAACGCTTGTACACCGGGTGGAAACGCCACCCGTAGAGGCTGGTAATAAAGTTGGACGGCGCCGGTGTCGTCAGGCAGGCGAAGGCAGACGTACTGGACAGGGCCAACAGCACGCCCAGGATGCTGAGAGAGCGAGCGCGAACACGCATGGTCAATGCCCCGTCGGTTCAGCCGACGCCTTGCGGGCATCGTCCACCACGCGTAGTTGCGCTTCGTCCGCATGGAGGGTGTCCAACGTCTGCTTGCCAGCGTCGACGGCAATCGAGTCGTGATAGATCTCGCCCACCACCGTGACCTGTGCCGGGAGCTGCAGGTAGGACGGCAACGCCGTGAGGTGGGCCAGCGCTTGCTTGGTACGGGTCTGGTACACCACCAGGTCATCGTCGCCTTCGTCCGTGGGCTGAAGCATCGTGTTGACGAACGCCCCCAAGGCTTCGCCCGACGGACTGTGGGCGCTGGCAGGCTGGTGACGCGCGGCATTCACCAGCGTGCCGCCGGCAATCGGATACCCGTTCATCAGCAAGGTGGCGGCCGGATAATAGAGCGCCTTGAGGCCAGCATCGGGCTCGGCGCTCATCGCACCTTTCGCACCGTATTGCCGCATCAGGATGCCGCTCAACTGGGCCACGGCCTTCGCCGGTGGCATCTCCATGCTGGACAGCTTCGCTTCGTAGGCCTTCTCGATCGCCTGCACCGTTAACTGCGTGCTGTCGACCGGCTGGGTGGACGCCCACGTAAGGGCGGGACTCACAAGGCCCAGTAGCAAAGCACGCACGGCGAAGCGTTGAATCAGGGTCTTCTTCATTCGTGTCTCCGGGTACGTTCGGCAATTTGTGCGTTGAAACTATGGGCTACCAGCGCCTCAACAGCCTGATCGGACGCCAGTTCCGCGCTCAGCTGGCTAGCTACGCCGGTCATCTTGGCCGTGGGTGGCTGGTAGGACGTCGGCTGCGTCAGGTTCTGGACAAATGCGATTGCTGCCGCGTGTTCCTGATCGGAGAGCGTGTCGTATTGACCAGCGCCCGGCTGGTAGATGCTGTTGACGGTGAGATCGGCGTTCTGCAGCGCAGGAATCGACGCCTGCGTGCAGATCTGCGCAACCACATCCTGCGGTGAACAGTAAGGCTGATGTCGGGCGATCACGGCATGCCCAACATCCACCGCCCTGGGACTCAAGAAGGCATTCGACCAAGCTTGGTCGTAGGATGTCACTTTGTCGTCGAGAATCGGCTCCATCTCTTGGGCGAGGACCGCATCGGTCACTGTGGTGTCCTGCTGGGCCGCGGGCTTTGCCCGCTCTTGCGAGGCAGCAACGACACTCTGTGCATAGTCCGACGTTTGCGTGGACAGCATGCCTTGGGTCATCTGCCTCTGCTGTGCTGTCTGGCGGGTCAACTCGCCCGTTTGCTGGCCGGTGCCTTGCTGCCAGTCAGCGTCTATCTTCTCCAGCGACTTCTCAAGACTCTGGGCCGACGTATCGAACACCTTCGCAACCGATTGGCCGACCTGGATGAAGACCTGCTGGGTCGGCGCTCCCCACGGATCACAGCAGTAGGCTGCAATCGCCACGGTCGCAACCAGCATCAGCGGTACGAAGACAGCGAGGCGACGCATCAGTTCGACCTCAAGACCTGGGCGCGAGCCTCTTTCAGGTTGGTCTGCGAATCGCGACGCACGTCCAGCGCCAAGATGGTGGCAATGGACGTTTCGATGCGCTCCTGCTGCTTGTAGGTGCGTAGATCCATCCAGAGTTTCAACGCCATCTGCTTGTTCATCTCGCGCAGCAGATTGGTGTCGGACATGCCGGCAACCATCTGATACCACTGTGGGGACTCAAACCGGCCCTGCACCTGCGCTTCCATCAAGCCCATTTCGCTGATATCCGGCGTGTTCATCATCGCGGACGAACCCAGCCCCTGCACCGGCGTACGCACGGCGATAGCTTGGCTCAACGAGTTCTGTGCGACCGACAGGCCCGCCTGCTCGATATACTGGCCGGCGACGAACATTTTGCCCGCCTGGGTATTCTCCAGACCCTGCGGGATGTTCTGCGTCGGCATCGGATCGACCAGGTTGGCCTGCAGCGCTTGGGCCGCTGTGATCTGACTCGGGCTCAGGCTGGAGTGCGAAAGCAGCGTATCGGCGCGAACGTCGGCGTTCTGCATGTCCGAGGACACGGCTGAGCAGCGACCCAGTGCAGCGTCCTGTGCGGAGCAATACTGGTTCATGTGGTTCTGAACCATCTGGTTCACGGCCGCCGAAGTGTTGGCGGTGAACAGTGTGCGGGATGTGGCATTGCGGTTGAGGTCATTGACGTTCTGCGCGGTTTCATCGGCCGCAGTGGCCACAGCCGCCCCTCCGGCGGTCTCAAAACACGCTCGGGGTGAGACGGCAAACTTGTCTGCCGCATCCGCCCTCGCCTTCTCCATGTAGAGCTGCGACTGCACCGCAATCGAGCCCTGCTGGATCGTTCGTTGCTCCGCCGTCTGGCGCTGCAACTCAACCTGGAGTTGACCGAATCCCTGCTGGATGTGGTTGTCAATTTGCTGGAGCCAGCTCTGCAGCGTCGACGTAGCCTGGGTGACGGTATTCGAGACGGTGCTGCCGGCCTGCGTGGCACCTTGTGCGGCGATCGCACCGTCACCGCAGCAGGCCGACGCGCGAGTGCTGTAGAGACCAGTGCCCACGAAGAGCAATAGCAGCGCCAACAGGCGCAGGGGAAGTAGAGGAAGGGTACGCATGTCACTGCACTCCCAGCGGAATACCGCTTGGCGGCACCACTACGTTTCCGATATTGGTGCCCGAGGTATTGAGCGTGGGGCCACTGCTGCTGTTCAAGTTCACGTCCAATCCGATTTGCGGCGTCGAAGAAGTTACCGACTGCAACGCACGATTGACCGCGCTCTGGAACTGCTGTTGAGCGGCTTGGCAGGCTTGCATCAGCAGCTGCTGGGCCACCCTCTGGATGATGGGTTGGATCGCCTGCAGGTTGGGCGGCACCGTGATCGTGAAGTTCGCTATCGTGCTCATGCAGCTGTTGGTCGCATCCATGAAGGTCTGCTGCGGATCCTGCTGCGGTGTGTAGTTCTGGATGTAGTTCTTCTGGGCATTCAACGCCGACTGTTGGACGGCGGTGCAATAGGACTGGGCCGCCTGTGGATCAAGCGCGTGAGCCTGATGCGAAGGCAACCACAGGAACAGTACGGCCAGTGCCGTCCACCAGGACTTAGATTTCATGGGGTGCCTCCTCGCGGTAGCGTTCGATCACCCGCTCGATGCTATCCAGCAAGGACGGAGCCAGAAGACGGGTGAAGTAAGGGGTGTTCTGGAGCACACGCAGGCGCTGCACCATCACGCCCGACAGCGTCGGGTCGATCAACTCCGCGACCAGCGTCTGTCCGTCAGTCGTCAGAAGACGTTCGAGCAGACGAGTGCCCAAGAGGTCGTGGTGTTCGTCCAGCCAGCGGATCAGGCGGAAGGCACGGGACGTACTCAGATAGGCGAAAAAAAAGAGCAGCGATTCACGGTCGGCCGCAGCCAATCGATCTGCACTGCCCGGTAGGGAAATCTGTTCGCCCAAAGCCGTCAGGCGCTGGGTCATGCCCGGCGCATCGTCCAGCGTCCAGTCTTCGGTTCGCTCGATACGATCCAGCAATCCGACGATAGCCGGTTCGGTTTGTACCCAGTACGCACGGACTTCGTCGGCCGCCAAATCAAGCATGATCGTGGTTAGACTTTTGTTGTAGTATCGGAGACGAGTATAGTTCAAGCACCATCCGGGTCAAGACACATCCATACGCCGAGGCCGTCCCGTGCTGCGCATCCTTAATCGCATCTCCCCGACGCGACCGGCACCTCCCGAGCCTTCGGAGGAACCCGTTTCGGCAGCTCCCGCCACACCGGACTCGGCTGCACCGGTTCCCGCTCCCGTGGCCGCAACGCCTGCGCCGGGCTGGAGTGATTTGCGCAACAAGCTGCAGGATCGCCTGACCACGGCGGCGCAGACCCTTCCCGGATCGACTCCCCTTCCCGCGGTGGCGCCCAACGCGCCCAAGTCAGGCCCCCGCTAACCCTTATTGCGTTGGAGTTCCCTCATGTTGAACTGGAAGGAAGAGGCGCAGCGAGCGCGTCACGACATCTTCGGCTGGAAAAACGTATTCTTCGGCTGGTCGGCATGGAAGGGGCTCGGCTCCACGCTGGGCGAATCCAAACGAAATCTCAAGGGTGTCTTCGACGCCACGCAGTTCGGCGATCGCGGAGGCTTGCCTGAGACGTTCGCAGCATCCGCCATTCGCTTCCGATTGGACGACCGCAAGCTCGCGACCATGGAATCCCAGCTCCGACTGCGGGCTTCATGGTGGTGTCTCGCCATGGCCTTTGCCATGGTCTCGCTGATGTTCGCACCGATTTCGCCGCGCCCCTTTCTCCATGCCATGGCCGCGCTGGGTGTCGTTTTCTTCTGCCTCACCCGCGCCACCGCGTGGTACTTTCGCGCGTGTCAGGTGCACGACCGTGAACTCTACGGATTCCAGCAATGGACACGGAGCAACGTGGTATTCAAGCGCGCGGTGGCCACCGTCATTGCGGTGGTGGTCATCGTGGGCGTGCTCCTTTCCAGCACCGCCCATGCCGGCCCTTTTGGTATCCACGATTTCACGCCTGATTCCACCGATCCCAGCGTCAATGCGCTGCGCGAAATCTTCGGTGGCATCGTGGACACCATCATTGGCGGCACCACGCCCCAGTCCGGTTCACAGGATTCAGCGCTTGGAGCGATGATGGTGCCTTTCAACTCCATGGTGCTCACCATCACCATGATCTTCGCCGGCTACGCGACGGTGCGCACGTTGATCGATACCGCCGGATCCGGTGAGTTTATGGGCCGGCAGAAGGAAACCTCTCACTACGTCATTGCCCGCATCATGTTGGGCATCGGACTGCTCGTGCCGCTAGGCAGCGGCTACAGCCTGATCCAGTACGGCATGATGTGGTGGGCTCTGCAGGGCGCCGGTGCCGCCAACGCCGTCAACAGTGCCGCGCTGGACTACATGTCGAGCCACAAGGCCAACATGATCACGACGCCGCAGGTGCCCAGCGCCGAAACCTTCGTGCGCAGCGCCCTGCGCGCGTACGTCTGCATGGCAGCGATGAACAAGCAATACAGCGATGCCGGCGACAGCACGACCATCGCCATGAAGTCGTCGACGTACCAGCTCAAACCTGCCGATCAGGGATGGTGGTCTCGTGCCGTCGGCCAGGCCAAGTACGACGCTGCCGACATGTCCGAGCACCCCATCCTGAACACGCTGCCCATCTTCTCGGTGGGGCAGATGTTCTCCAACGTCCAGAACTACAACACAGCGCGTCAGCAGTGGGAGCAGGCGCACACCTACACCGCCTACCGTTATTCCTTCGATGCACAGGGTAGCGACCTTACCAATCCCGAAGGCATCTGCGGCTCTTTCAGCTTCTCCAATCCCACGTCGGACAACATGGCCGAAGGCAGCATCACGCAGCCGATCGTGGCAGCGCAGGCCAATGCGGTGCAATCGATCCTGCAGTCGTCGCAGTTGCAGACGATTGCCAACGACATCGTTGCCGCCAAAGGGAACTCGGACAACGAACGTGCCACGATTCACCAGGCAATCCAGCAACTGTCCAACACCTACTCCGGTGCGATGGTGCAGACCATCCAGAACGCCGGCGGCATCACGGGCATGTCTGACACTGACTGGCAGAGCTTCACGTCCACGATGAAACAGACGGGCTGGGCCTATCTCCCCAGCTACTACAACCAGCTCATCCGCGTGAACGACAACATGCAGATGGCCCTCAACGCGCTGCCATCCTTTTCCTACGCCCGCGTGACGTCGCTAGCCAGCGACATGCAGCAGACCAACTATCAGGACGCGATGACGCGCCTTGACGAATACCTGATGACGCCGGGCCAGCTGATCCAGAACAACGCGCAGCAGGTCGGCGGTATCGACATGAGCAAGAGCGCGATCGAGGACATGAAGGAGCATTGCATCGCCAAGTCGGCCGACGTGGCGAAAGCCAAGGAGGCCGCGGTTGCCAACTCCAGCGTCGAGGACGCCTACAAACCGATCGAGCAGTGCCTGTCGGTCATCCCACGGCGTGCCCTTTTCGCGTTCACCAACGATCTGATGGGCGGCAACCTCAATCACATCGTCCACATCAAGCACATTGGCGACACGATCATCGACGTGGGCTCCGGCTTGTTGATGGCGAACTTCCTGGTGTCCGGAGCCACTGGCAACACCTTCGGTTCCATGACCGGCATCTCGTCGGCGATTCAATCGATCGGCGGTTTCGTCACGTCGGTGGTGCTCGCGCTGATGGTTTTTGGCGGTCTGGCCGCCTTCTACATCCCACTAATCCCCTTCATCTACGGCACCATCGCGTTCGTGAAATGGTTGATCCTGGTGATCGAGTCCATGATCGCCGCGCCCATCTTCGCGGCGGCGCATGCCTTCCCGGAAGGGCACGAGGTCACCGGCCGGGCTGGCCCGGGCTGGATGCTTGCCTTGGGCCTTATCCTGCGTCCCGCGTTGATCGTGATGGGCTTCTATCTCTCCATCATCGTCGCCCAGCCGGTTGCCGATCTCATCAACGTCACCTACGGCAACGCCGTGATGGGTGCCGAATCGGACAGCATGACCGGCTTCGTCGCGCTCCTGGCCTACGTGGGTATCTACGTCGTGATGATGACCACCGTCATGCATTCGGTGTTCTCCCTGATCAACTGGATACCGGACAACGTCCTGCGCTGGATCGGTGGCGGCTTGCAGGCCCATGGCGTGGGGGATCAGGAAGCCGGCGAGATGAAACAGAACGTGGGTGCCTTCATCCACGGCGGTAACACGCGCCTCATGGGTGCCGGCGGCATGGGCGGCAATAAATTGCCGAGCCCGACCGGTGGTGGTAACAGTGGTGGCGGCGGAGGTGGTGGCGCTGGCGGTGGTAACAGTGGTGGTGGCGGGGAGAAGGCTGAGTTCCCCGTGGGCGAGGTGCGCACACAGACACCTCCGCCGCCGGAGTCAGAATAAATCTAGATCTGTAACTCCCATAACGACGAAGCCCTCGGGATCTCCGAGGGCTTCGTCGTTTATACAGTCTTGAGTGTGCTCTTCATCGCACGCGTCTAACGCCGTAGGTCTCCTTATTGAAGAGCCAACCCTGCGACTCAGCATACGCACTCGCCATGTCCTGCTCGATGCCTGCGGTCATGCCCCTTTGGAGCAGAGGATGATTCGGGTTGGATTCCTTGAGTGCATCCTTGAGCAAACGAACGACCTCCAGGCGTCCGTCCGCCAAGCCATGGGAGACAACCTGTCCACCCTTCGCCTCATGCAGTGCCTGTGTCTGCGCCTGCAGCTTGCTCTCCAGCTGACGGGCATAGTTGATCCAGTCAACAGCAGTCCCATGGGTTTCCGCCAAAGCAGCTGCACTGCGGCGATGTGCCATCGCGTGGTTGCTATCTGCGACCAGCATGCCGTACGAGAAATCACTCATGGCCCACTCCTTTGACGTTGCAAATAGATTAGAAGTCGTGTAAGCGCGTGTCAACGCATACGTCACCATTCAGTGCTTCGGATTCAGCTGTGATCCGGATCCGCACCTCGCCGCCTTTGCGCACTTCTTTTTTAAGGTCGGGGTGTGTCTTGAATCGAGAATCATCAATGCCCAGAGCCTGGGCAATCCCGTCCCTTGCCGGCTTCATCGAACCCACCAAGTTGTCGTCGTCCCGACGTCCAAGCGTCGGCGGGTAGAAATCCAGCCACAGGTGAAGCCGGCCCTCCGGCAGCTTCAGGTGATGCCATCCGGCCAGCCGGGCATGTCCCCATGCTTGTTCCCGTGCCGCCTTCACTACCGGGTGCTTGTCGCGCCAATGCGGTCGTTCATTCGGTGACAGGAGGCCGTCAGGCCAAGGCAGGATCAACTCGGGATGGATCTCACCTGCTTTCAGGCTCCCATAGACCTGACCACCTGGTGAACTCTGCAAGCGAGTCATCAGCACCCGTAAGCTGGGCGCCCTTCCGCGGACAGTCCTGCTGCGGGAACGCTTCTGAGATAGTTGGGCCAGATATTCGGCCGCAGTCATTCTTTCCGCACTCGCCATGACGTCAACACCCTGCACCGCCGCCACATGACGGTCGTTGCGTATTTATATATACGCATTGCGTATATACGTCAACGCGGGCCATACCTTCGTTGACCGACGATTCAGGTTGCATCGCCGCTTACAGCATTCATTAAGGTCCTGGCGGGTGGACGATGTGGCCACAAGCATCGAGCAAGAGATCCTGCTGGATACGATCGGTCCATTCCTTCGGTAGTCCCGCATCCGCGGCAAAGCGCGACCATTGGCCCGCTGCATCGATCACCTGGTCGATGATCTCGCCGGGGTTACGGACGCCCTGCTCTTCGCCTACGGCAAGCAGATCACTGCGATCGAGGTCTTCGGCCTTGTCGTTCACCAGCATCTGGTGACGGGCCGTGTAGCCGCTGCCGTGGGCCCATGTCAGGTCGAAGGCCGGGGCCAATGCCCACTGGCCGTCGTCTTGCATCAGGAACCCGAAATTTTTCGGGTGATCATCTTGGTTGCGAACAACAACATTGAAGACCATGCGACGGTACGCCTCGGACAGTTGGTCAGCGCCAAGACCCAGCATACGCACGCTGGCAAAGTACAGGTCGTAGCTGGCCAACAACGGCGTGTTGAAGTCCACGTGCTGCAGACCCGCCAGGCTGTGGTAATGCAGTCGGTGCGAATCGCCCGGGCGAGCACTGGGGACGGCGTATCGATCGAAGCGGCGCGTCGCGAAGTGGTGCGCTCCACCCTCGGCGATCAGCAGGCACGTCGACATGCTGATGCCGGCCGCCCTTGCCATCTTGTGGTAAGCGTATTCCAGTCGGCCAAACTGACCAGGCTTTCCGTCGTTGTCCACACCATCGAGCTTGATCAGCCACGGCTCGTAGCCGGGCGGCAGCTCGGGCATGTTGGCGACCATGGTGTTGTCGGTACGATTCCAACCGACCAGCACCTTCGCCCGCATGCCGCCGGCGGAACTGCCAGCTTCCATGATCTCGGTCAGCACCTTGCTGGTTTCGCCCTCGATCGCCGCTTTCGCCTGCCTGCGCAGCTCAGCCAGTTCCAATGGGAGCTGGTAAGGCGCGTCCCGCGGCTCAGCGGGCTCGAACGTCAGTGCACCCATGCCTCGCTCGCCCACGTAGAGCAGCTGCTGCACGGGCGAAAGTTGATCCGGCAGGATGCCGTGCCGGGCGAAGAAGATCTTCTGCAGGCGATCGCCGAAGCGATCCGGCAGGCTATCGGCGAACACGCCCGGTAAGCCCTTGAACGCATCCACACGCATCAGGTGCGGAAACGAGAACACACCTGGCTGTGCCGGCAGGTGTACCGGAGAGATCGATGGGCCGCCGCCGGCAAGGTATTCCGATGCGTACTCAAAGAGTCGCTGACCATTGACCTCAGCGATGGCACCGACCAGGCGGTTGCCCAGTCGCACGCGAGCAATCAATGGTTGGCTGCTCATCGCTGCATTCCAGGTGAGGGTTCATGTGCAACCCGTGCGCATTTTGTCCGGGCTTCCTTCAATAGATCCCGAATCCGGTTGAGCCTTACGACGTTCGTGGCAATCCACTCCGGCGAATCGCCACGCTCGGCCATCGTCTTGACCAGATCACGTAGCGATTCCTCGTACATGGTCTATCGACCGCCCACGACGTTCACCGGGGAGTGGACGCGTGGGTGGCTTTGATAGCGCTGGTTTGCCACCCACAGCACGGAGGCCACGGCGCAAAGCATCGAAATCCAGGACAAGGCTTTGATCATTTTCATAGGACATCACTTCACAGGCGATCAAGTTTCTCGCGGATACGGGGAACCACGGCCATGACCTGGCGCTTCACGCGCTCGTCCGTGGGCATGGGAAGATCCTGCATGGCTGAATCGAAGTAGCCGATCGGCTGCTCGTTCTCGTCGAACTGGATCTGGTCGATCGTGGCGTGATCCTGCAGGTTCTGCACGGCCAGTGCCTTGCTGACGGCCACGTCTTCGGACGTGCCATTCACGATGATGCGAATGGCCACCTGCTCGGCGACGTGGTCCAGCCTCGCTTCCGCCACATCCTCTACGGAATCGTCGAGCATGTCGTCTTTGGTCAACATGAAACTTCTCCTTACTTGGTGGACAGTGCCTTCGCTTTGGCACTGACTTTGGGGACGCTCACCCGCGGAGCACGCTTGCGCATAGGCTTCACTTGAGTTGCCAGGGCCATCGGCGATACGGGCGGTGCGAGGAAGATGGCTTCCAGCGCATCGAGCTTGCCCAAGCTGCGCAGTACGCGCACCAGGTTCTCGACCTGCAGACGCTGGCCCGCTTCCAGCCGCTGTACGGTGGGGAGCGAGATACCGGCGTGCTCGGCGAGCGCCGACTGGCTCAAGTCGCGGTCAAGCCGCAGGGCCCGGATCCGTTCGCCGATGGCACGCAGGACTTTGGGGTCTGAAAGGATTTGCCACATATCAGTCGTGATGCACTATGGCCGGATTGATGGCCTATTACATCATAACTGACGCATTAATGCCACCACCGCCGCCGCCGGTGACGTGCACGCCGAGCAGCTCGACCATTCCGGTCACGCAGACCGCGAGCTGCCCCGCGGGCTACATGACGAATACGGGGGCGACCAGCTTTACGCAGAGTGGGACCGCCACGGTGGCGACCACCTGCCCGGCGGGGATCTATGG
>JBOHYM010000003.1:0-13606 GCA_050737735.1 Rhodanobacter sp.
CCGCTCCCACATAAAGACGGGAGGGCCGATGGATTATCGCACGCTGCCCGCGGGCTTGCCGGCGAACAGCCCAAACGCGATCAGCAACACAGCTCCCACCGTGATGCCGCAGTCAGCGAGATTGAAAACCGGGTAGCTCCACTGGCGGAAATACACCTGGATGAAGTCGGTGACCTGGGCCGCATGCAGGCGGTCGATCAGGTTGCCGAGCGCGCCGCCCACGATCAACGCCAGTGGCATGCCGGTGCGCCAGTCGCGCCGCGGCGTGCGTGCCAGCCACACCACCAGCGCCGTGCTGATCACCAGCGCCAGCAGCACGAAGAGCCAGCGCTGCCAGCCGCCGCCATCGTTCAAGAAACTGAAGGCAGCTCCGCGGTTGAACGCCAGCGTCCAGTTCAGGAAGCCGGGAATCACCGCGTGCGGCATGCCCATCGGTTGCAGTGCCTGCACCGCCCACCATTTGCTGAGCTGGTCGAGCGCGATGACCACGGCGGACAGCCACAGCCAGGGGAGTGCGTTGGGTTTGATGGTCATGGTCCGGGGAGACTCAGTGAGGAAAGTTGGAGAATCTTTCGTTACACAATCCGCCGTAGGGCGGGCACTGCCCGCCACTCCGGCCGGATCCGGGATGCAGCGATCCATGCAAGCCGGCGGGCAATGGCCGCCCTACGCTCCGACGTCAGACGTCAGAACCAGCGGCGATTCTCGCCCGGCCCTTCGATATTGCTGATGCAGCGGCTGCACAGTTCGGGATGTTCGGGATGGCTGCCGACGTCGTCGCGGCGATGCCAGCAGCGTACGCATTTGGTCGCGTTGCTGACGCTGGCGGATATCCACACTTCGGCGCCTTCGAGCTCCACCTTGACCGCATCGTCTGGACGCGGCGCAAGCGGTGCCACGCCGAGATCGGACGTGATAAAGAAGAAGCGCAATTCGTCAGCCGTGCCGGCAAGACGGGCTTGCGTGGCTTCGTCGGTGTGGATCACCAGCTTCGCCTCCAGCGCCGCGCCGATCTGCTCGGCCTTGCGCATGCCTTCGAGCACGCGCGAGGCGCTGTCGCGGATTGCCAGCAGGTCGACCCAGTAGCGCCGCTGCTCCGGCAGGCTTTGCGAGGCAGCGAGACCGTCGTACCAGGTTTCGAACAGCACGCTGTCGCTGCGCTGACCCGGCAGCTGCTGCCAGATTTCCTCGGCGGTGAAGCTCAGTACCGGCGCCAGCCAGCGCACCAGCGCCTCGGCGATACGGTACATCGCGCTCTGCGCGCTGCGCCGGCCGTGGCTGTCGGTCGGCATGGTGTAGAGCCGATCCTTGGTGATGTCCAGATACAACGCGCCCAGTTCATTGGTGCAGAAATTCTGCACGCGCGCCACGATTTCCGGGAAGTCGTAACGCTCGTACGCGGCCAGCACGGCTTGCTGCACGTCGTACGCCTGCTGGATCGCCCACTGGTCGAGCAGCAGGCTGTCTTCCACCGAAACCAGATGTTTGGACGGATCGAAGCCATCCAGGTTGCCGAGCAGGAAGCGCGCGGTATTGCGGATGCGCCGATAGCTGTCCGACACGCGCTTGAGGATCTCGTCGGAGACGGTCATCTCGTTGCGGTAATCGGCGGAAGCCACCCACAGTCGCAGAATGTCGGCACCCAAGGTGTCCATCACCTTCTGCGGCGCCACGACATTGCCCAGCGACTTGGACATCTTGCGGCCGTTCGCATCCACCGCGAAGCCGTGGGTGAGCACGTCGTCGTAGGGGGCGCGGCCGTGAATCGCCGACGAAGTGAGCAAGGACGACTGGAACCAGCCGCGGTGCTGGTCGGAGCCTTCCAGATACATCACCTTGTAGTGCGACGCCGTACCCTGCTGCAGCTCCGGCCGCTGGCCGATCACCGCAAAGTGTGTGACGCCCGAATCGAACCAGACGTCCAGCACGTCGGTGACTTTCTCGTAATCCTTCGCCTGGTCGCCCAGCAACTCGAACGCGTCCAGCGCGAACCACGCATCGACGCCGCCCTGCTCCACCTTCTTCGCCACTTGTTCCAGCAGTGCGACGGAATCCGGATGCGGTTCCTGCGTGGCCTTGTGCACGAACAAGGTAATCGGCACGCCCCAGGTGCGCTGGCGCGAGATGCACCAGTCCGGCCGCCCCGCCACCATGCCGGCGATACGCTCCTCGCCCCAGCCCGGCACCCAGCGCACGCCCTTGATCGAGGCGAGTGCGGTTTCGCGCAGCTTCGCCTGCTCCATGCTGATGAACCATTGCGGTGTGGTGCGATAGATCACCGGCGTCTTGTGGCGCCAGCAGTTCGGATAGCTGTGCTCGATCTTCGCGAATGCGAGCAGCACACCGCGCTGGCGCAGCACCTCGACAATCGCGTCGTTGGCCTTCCAGATATGCATGCCACCGAGTTCGATGTCACCCGCGACCGGCGTGTCGGCCCGATAGGTGCCGCGCGGCTCGATGTAATTGAGCAGGCCGATGCCGTATTCGCGCGCCACCACGAAATCCTCGACGCCGTGGTCGGGCGAGGTGTGCACCGCGCCAGTACCGTCCTCGGACGACACGTGCTCGCCGAGGATCACCGGCACCTCGCGCGGATAGAACGGGTGCTGCAGCTGCAGGCCTTCCAGCGCGCGGCCTTCCGCGTGGCCGAGCACGCTCGCCTGTTCCAGGCCATAACGCTGGACCACCTTGTCGACCAGCGCGCTGGCGATCACCAGCAAGGCCCGTTTGCCGTCGCGCGACGGGCCTTCGATCAGCGCGTACTCGAGATCGGCACCAAGCGCCACCGCCTGGCTTTCCGGCAGCGTCCATGGCGTGGTGGTCCAGATCGGTATCGCGACGATCGCGTCACCGGCATCCACCCCGAACTTCGCCGCCAGCGCTTTCGCATCGACCGCGTCGTAAGCCACATCGACCGCGGGCGAGACCTTGTCGCCGTATTCGATCTCCGCCTCGGCCAGCGCCGAGGCGCAGTCGAAGCACCAGAACACCGGCTTGGCGCCGCGCACCACATGACCGTTCGACACGATGCGCGCCAGCGCGCGCAGCATGTCCGCTTCATACTTGAAATCCATCGTGCGATACGGCCGCTGCCAGTCGCCCAGCACGCCGAGCCGCTTGAAGTCGCTGCGCTGCGCATCGACCTGCTCGGTCGCGTACTCGCGGCACTTCTGCCGGAATGCAGCAGCATCGAGCTTGTCGCCCGGCTTGCCGAACTTCTTCTCCACCGCGATCTCGATCGGCAGGCCGTGACAATCCCAGCCCGGCACATAGGGCGCGCGATGACCGGCCAACAGCTTGGACTTGACCGTGATGTCCTTGAGGATCTTGTTGACCGCGTGGCCGATATGGATCGAACCGTTGGCGTACGGCGGGCCATCGTGCAGCACGAATACATGCTCGCGATCCGCGGTCTTCTGCTGGATTTGTGCGTAACGGTCGATCCGCTCCCACTCGGCCAGCCAGCCCGGCTCGCGCTTGGGCAGGTCGCCGCGCATCGGGAAATCCGTCTGCGGCAGGTTGATCGTGCTCTTGTAATCGTGAGTCATTGCTTGATTGCCGTCACTGAAACGTTGCCGCCCGCCAGCTGGCGGACAAAGAATTCAAAGTTAATGCATTTGACGCCTCTACCGGAATACCACTCGACGCCGCTTACGCCTCGACCAGTCGCGGATTCATCCCCAGCAGTTCGCGCGCCATACGCGAATCCAGCGCCATCTGCACCTTGAGCGGCTCCAGCCCGTCGAACTTCTGCTCGTCGCGCAGCTTGGCGACAAACTCGACCGCCATGCGCTGGCCGTACAGGTTGCCGTCGAAGTCGAACAGGTGCACTTCCAGTAGCGGCTCGCTGACCTCGTTCACGGTCGGTCGCACACCGAGGCTGGCCACGCCGGGCCAGCTGCATTCGCCCTCACCCAGTCCCACACGCACCGCGAAGATGCCGTGGATCGGGCTGACCCGCTGCTGCAGGTGGATATTGGCGGTGGGATAGCCAAGCGTGCGGCCGAGCTGGTTGCCGTATTCGACCTTGCCATCGATCACGAACGGCCGCCCCAGCAACGGCTCGGCGCCGGCAAACTCGCCGGCAGCCAGCAGCATGCGTACCCGGCTGGCCGAGACGCGGGCACCGTCAAGCTGTACCGCTGGCATCGTGCGGGCGGCAAAGCCCAGTTGCGCGCCCATCCGTTCCAGCAGGGCGACATCTCCGGCACGCTTGTGGCCGAAGCGAAAATCGCCGCCTACCCATACTTCCCTCGTTGCCAGCCGATCCACCAGCACGCGTCGCACGAAATCCTCCGCCGTCATCGCAGTCAACGCCGCGTTGAAGCGCAACAACAAGGTGTGCTGCATGCCGGCGGCGGCAAAACCGCGGAGCTTTTCGCGCACGCTGGACAGCCGCGGCACCGGTTCGGTGGAAAAGAACGCGCGCGGCAACGGCTCGAAACTCACCACGATGGGCGTGCAGTCGAGCGCCTGCGCGCGTTCACGCACCTGCGCCAGCAGCGCCTGGTGCCCGCGGTGCAGGCCATCAAACGCGCCGACCGCAATCACGCTGCCGCGCGGCGCCAGGCAAGGGCCCGCAACATCCCTGGAAAGTCTCATCATCGCGTGAGTATAACGGGCGCAACGGTGGCGTTAAGAGGCTGCATGGCGACCCGGACACGACATGAGCCGACAGAGTACCGACCACGCAAGAGCTGCCGGTGATGCCGTTGCCTCCGATAGCCGTGATGGCGAAGTTGGCCGCCCGGCGGGCGAACCCGGGGCGACTGCCGGCGAAAGCAGGATCGCAAGGCTGGATGTGGCAGAATGCGGGTCCGTTACCGCCTCCATCCCCCGCAGGCCGGGCACAGGCCGTCAGTCGACCGTCTAAATGATTGACGCAACGGTAAATCGCCCGCATAATTGGCGTCTTTTTCCAACCTCAACACTGCATTCCGGAGTTCTACCTTGGCCAACATCAAGTCCGCGAAGAAGCGCGCGCGCCAGTCCGAGCAGCGCCGCCTGCGCAACATCAGCGCCCGCTCCATGGTCCGCACCGCCCTGAAGAAGGTCGTCAAGGCCATCGAGGCCAAGGACAAGGCTGGCGCCATCGCCGCGTTCACCGTCGCCCAGCCGGTGATGGACCGTTACGCCGCCCGCGGCCTGATCCACAAGAACAAGGCCGCTCGTCACAAGAGCCGCCTCAACGCGAAGATCCGCGAACTGGCGTAAGCCGGCGGCGCGATTCGAGTTGAATGAAAAGCCGGCGCGAGCCGGCTTTTTTCTTTGTGTGAAATGAAATGCAGGCCGGCGCAAGCCGGCTTTGATTCTTGCCCGGAGAATGCCGCCAGCGGCAGCAGGCAACATGTTCTGGATGTGCGCCTGGGCCACCGAACCAATGACGGGGCTGCCGGCGGCATCTAATTGCGCAGCTTCCTGCAAAAGCGTAGCGTCGACGGGCAAGCCGGCGCATCAACAATTAGGGAGTGATTGCCATGACCATTCGCTTGTCCGCCCCGCCCCTTCTTCTCGCCATCGCGGTACTTGCCCTTCCCGGCATCGGAAAGGCACAGGACAGCACTCCACCCGCTGACACCAGCCATGTGGCGCCGCTCTACGATTCAGACACCGACCTTGGCCGGATGCAATCGTCCGCCTTCAATACACCGGAAGCCGATGGCCGGCCCGGTGAATACTATTTCCTGCTAGGCGCGCAGGCGGCCAAACAGCAGGACTATGCGCACGCCATGGCCATGTACAAGGTCGCTGCATCGTGGGCCTACAAACCGGCCGAATACAACCTGGGCGTGATGTATCTGAGCGGCCAGGGCACAGCAGTCGATCTACCGCGCGCCCTGGCATGGATGGCCCTGGCCGCTGAGCGCAACGATCCGCAGTACGTCAAGGCGCGTGACCTGATCAACGCGCACCTGAACGATGCGCAGTTCAAGGAAGCCAATGTGATCATGGCCCAGCTGTTACCGACCTACGGCGACAAGGTGGCGCTGGCCCGCGCCGAGACACGCTGGAGCGAGGTTCGTGCCGCGCAAACCGGCTCGCGCGTAGGGTCGGCGGCTGGTCATGTGGAGGTCGGTGCCACCGGAGGGGCGGCGAGCCACATGCAGTCGCCGAACTACGATGTCCACGACGGTGGCCACACCTCAACCAACGCAGCCGAAGTGGCGGGGGTCCACCAGACAGATGGCGCCATCGCGTACCAGCAACTGCGCGCAAGCAACAACCCGTACGACCCAAAATTCGAGCGGCATCCTGACGCAACCGGGACGGTCACGGTCGAACCGTTAATCCCAGTCAAGAAGGAGGATGCGGTCAGCACCAAGAAATCGGCTGATCCTGCCACGACAGGAACCGGCAACCCATCCTGAGATTGCGATGATTGTCACCGGGCATGGAAGCAAGAGCGGGAAGCACCGCGGCGTCAGCAGGCACCGCACAAATTCCAGATGAAGTACGCAGAGTCACTTCTGCCGACATTTACGCCACCGCTTGAGTGGACAAGCGTCAGTCCATATTCGCGCAGGCTAATGGAGGAATAGCCATGATCACGCTCAAGCGGCTGCCGTTCTCATCATGCTGTCTTTCGATCGGATTCGCCCTGTTCCTGGGGGCAGGGCAAGCCAGCGCTGGCGGTGTATCCCAGACAAGCAGCGACACCACGACCACGCCGCAACTCAAAGCGACTCCACGCCAGGGTCCAATCCCTGACGCCGACTGGCTGGCACCATTCGTCTATGGCACACCCGCAGCCGATGGCCGTCCCGGCGAATACTATTTCCTGCTGGGCGCGCGGGCGGTCAAGCACAAGGACTACAAGCACGCCATGGCGATGTACAAGGTCGCTGCCTCGTGGGCCTTTAAACCGGCTGAATACAACCTGGGCGTAATGTATCTCAGAGGCCAGAGTACCCTAGTGGATATGCCGCGCGCCCTGGCATGGATGACCCTCGCGGCAGAACGTAACGATCCGAAGTACGTCGAGGCGCGCAACCTGTTCAACGGGCACCTGACCGATGCGCAGTTCAAAGAAGCCAATGCGATCATGGCTCAACTGTTGCCCACCTACGGCGACAAGGTGGCGCTGGCACGCGCCAAGGCACGCTGGCGCGAAGTTCTCGCGTCCTCCACCTGTTCGCGCGTGGGATCTGCAGCTTGCCCTGGGACGATCAGTGTTGGCGCCGGATCAACGAATCTCACGGCGAATGGCACCTTTGACTACTACCAGCCACTGCGTGAAAGCACCAACCCGTACGACCCGAAATTCGTGCGGCATTATGACGTTACCGGAACGGTCACGGTCGGGCCGTTGATCCCGATCAGGAAGGATGACTCGGGGAAACCCGCCACTTCACCTAGTGCTCCGTCGCCGAGCGACTCCAATCATTGAAGGTGATTCCGCGCATGGAATGCGCGCACCGCCAAAAGGCGCCGGCATGCTGTCGACAGCGAAATACTTGTAGCTATAAAGCCGCCTTATTTGGCCCGCGGACGAAACTCAAGCGGCCTCACGCCAGGTTGCGCGGCGGCCGGAGGCTTCGGTCCGCAGGCGCCGCAGGTGCTGCAGCCATCGCTGCAGTTGCCGGTGGCCTGCTTCGGCTGCAGGTGCTGCCCGAAGGCACGCAGCCATGCGGCACGCCCGGGCTGGCTGAAGCGGATCGAGGTCGCCGCCAGCCAGCGGTTGGTGAGCTGTGGCGCCAGCTTGCGGAACACGATCAGCGCGCTGGCCAGCACGATCAGGCCGATCACCACGTACTGCACCAGCAGGCCAGTACTCATGTCAGCATCCTGGTCACTTGGTAGACGATGAACGACGCGACGTAAGCCATGCCGAACATGTAACTGAAGGAGATCGCCACGTTGCGCCAGGAGTTGGTCTCGCGGCGGATCACCGCCAGCGTGGACATGCACTGCGGCGCATAGGCGAACCACACCAGCAGCGACAGCGCGCTGGCCAGCGAGATCTGGCCCGCCAGCGCATGACCCAGCCCGCCAGTCGCCTCACCGCCGATCAGATAAACGGTGGCCAGCGCCGCCACCGCCGTCTCGCGCGCGGCAAACGCCGGAATCAGCGCCAGGCTGATCTGCCAGTTGAAGCCGATCGGCGCAAAGATGTATTGCAGGCCGCGCCCGATATAGCCGGCGAAGCTGTAGTCGATGGCCGGCCCGGGCGCACCCGCCGGCGCCGATGGGAAGGTGGAGATGAACCACATCAACACGGTCAGGCCCAGGATCACGCCGGTCAGCCGCTTCAGGAAAATCATGCCCCGCTCATACAGACCGATGGCTACGTCGCGCAGCTTGGGCATCCGGTACGACGGCAGTTCCATCAGCAGTGCATGTTCGCTCTTGTCGCGGCGGATGCGCTTCATCACCCAACCCACCGCCATCGCGCCGAGGATGCCCGCCAGGTACAGCGAAAACAGCACGATGCCCTGCAGGTTGAACACGCCGAACACGTAGCGGATGGGAATGAAGGCACCGATCAGCAAGGCGTACACGGGCAAACGTGCCGAGCAGGTCATCAGTGGTGCGATCAGGATCGTGGCCAGACGGTCACGCGGGTCCTGGATGCTGCGCGTGCCCATGATGCCGGGGATCGCGCAGGCGAAGCTCGACAGCAACGGAATGAACGACCGCCCGGTCAGTCCCACCGACAGCATCAGGCGATCGAGCAGGAACGCCGCGCGCGGCAGGTAGCCGGATTCCTCCAGCACCAGGATGAACAGGAACAGCACCAGAATGACCGGCAAGAAGCCGAGCACGGTGCCCAGACCACCGAACAGGCCATCGATGACCAGGCTCTGCAGCGGGCCGGGCGGCAGCAGCGTGGCGACATGCCCCCCCATCCAGCCGAAGCCGTCGCCGATCACATCGCTCATCGGCTTGCCGGCTGCATAGACCGCCTGGAACACCAGGAACATCACCACCGCCAGGATCGCCAATCCGAACACCGGATGCAGTGCCCAACGATCGAGCGCGTCGTCGAGCGCAGCGGTGGCGCGCGGCATCGTCACTGTCGCGGTCAGCAGTTCGCGCACCTGCGCATGCAGGTCGGCGCGACTGGCGGCGTCATCCGGCTGCGCCGGTGCCGCCATCGGCACCTCGCCATCGACCCGCTCGATCAGCGCCCTGGCACCGCCCCGCTTCACCGCAATGGTTTCCACCACCGGCAGGCCGAGCCGGCGCTGCATTTCCGGCACGTCGATCACGATGCCGCGCTGGCGCGCGGTGTCCATCATGTTCAGCGCCAGCACCACCGGCCGGCCCAGGCGTTTCACCTCGAGCACGAAACGCAGGTGCAGGCGCAGGTTGGTGGCGTCGGCTACGCAGACGATCAGATCCGGCACCACCTCACCCGGGTAGTTGCCGGCGCAGACATCGCGGGTGATCTGCTCGTCCGGGCTGTTCGCCTCCAGGCTGTAGGTCCCCGGCAAATCCAGAATTTGCAGTACCCGGCCAGACGGTGCGGTGAAGCGACCTTCCTTGCGCTCCACCGTGACGCCGGCATAGTTCGCCACCTTCTGCCGGCCGCCGGTGAGCAGGTTGAACAGCGCGGTCTTGCCACAGTTCGGGTTGCCGACCAGGGCGATCCGCAGGGTCGAGGCACTCATGCCGCCACCTCGGTACGCACGCTGATCCGGGCCGCCTCGGCACGGCGCAGCGCAAAGCGGGTGTAGCCAATCTGGATCAGCACCGGATCGCCGCCCATCGGCCCGATCGCCACCACCCGCACCGGCTCGCCATCGACGAAACCAAGGTCACGCAGGCGCTGCGCAATCGGATCCGCCGCATGCGCATCGTGCACGCGGTCGACCACGGCGGGGGCACCTTTGGGCAATTCGGACAGACGCACGGGCGGCTTCACAAATAAGAATTGTTCGCATTGTAGTCCTTTGTCCGTTCCGCTGCATCACACCCGATTGCCACCCTGCGCTGCGTTTATCATCACGATATTTGCAGCAGGAACGACCCATGACCGATTCCATCCTTAGCGAACGCCGCGGCAGCGTGGCCTGGCTTACCCTGAACCGCCCGCAGATCCACAACGCGTTCGACGATGCGCTGATCGCCACGCTGACCGACGCGCTGGCGCAGGCCGACGCCGATTCGGCCGTGCGTGCGGTGGTGCTGAGCGGCAACGGCAGTTGCTTCTCCGCTGGTGCCGACCTCAATTGGATGCGCGGCATGGCCGGCGCCAGCGAGCAGGAGAACCGTGAGGATTCGCTGCGCCTGGCGCGGCTGATGCGCAACCTGCAGTTCCTGTCCAAACCGACCATTGCGCGGGTCAACGGCGCCGCCTACGGTGGCGGCGTCGGCCTGGTCGCTTGCTGCGACATCGCGATCGGCGTCGACACTGCCAAATTCGCGCTGTCCGAAGTGAAGCTGGGCCTGGTGCCGGCGGTGATCTCGCCGTACGTGATCGCCGCGATCGGCCTGCGCGAGGCCCGCCGGCTGTTCATCACCGGCGAGGTGTTCGACGCCGCCACCGCGGCACGGATCGGCCTGCTGCATGCCAGCGTATCCGGCGATGAACTCGACGAAGCGATCGAACGCCAGCTCTATCTGCTCGCCAAGGCCGGCCCGCTGGCTCAGCGTGAGGCGAAGCAGTTGGCCCTGCGCGTCGGTGGTGCCGACCCGGTGCAGGCCGAACGCATCGACGCTGCCAATGCGGAACTGATCGCCCGCCTGCGCGTCTCGCCGGAAGGTCAGCACGGCCTCGGCGCCTTCCTCGACAAGCGTGCGCCGGCATGGGTCGGTGCTCAGCAAGGAGCCGGATCATGATTTTCGCAGACACCCGCGTAGGGCGGGCACTGCCCGCCGGCTTTTGCATACTTCCGCGTGGTACGAAGCGGCGGGCACTGCCCGCCCTACAAAGTTCGGCTCATTCAGGGCGCGGATACACCCATGCACGTGCTGCGGATCAGGTTTTTCGAGGCTGCCATGACTGAACACATTCTCAATCTCGCCGACATCGAGCTGCGCCCAGTCGATCCGGCCATGATGCCCACGGGAAAGAACGCCGCGGACTACGACATCCGCTGGGGCGAAATCGCCAGCCGCATCGGCGCGCGCAAGCTCGGCTACAACCTCACCGTGGTGGCGCCAGGCAAACGCAACTGCCCGTTCCACAACCATCGCGTGGAAGAGGAGATGTTCTTCATCCTTGAAGGCAGCGGCGAGCTGCGCTACGGCGACACGCGCCAGCCGCTGCGGGCCGGCGACATCATCGCCTGCCCTCCCGGCGGCCCGGAAACCGCGCACCAGATCATCAACACCGGCACTGTTGAACTGCGCTACCTTGCCGTGGGCACCAACGAAACCCCGGACATCTGCGAATACCCGGACTCTGGCAAATACCTCGTTTTCGACGACGGCCTGCGCGATGCGGACGGCAAGCCACGGAAATTCCGGGTGCTGGGCCGGCAGACACACTCGCTCGATTACTGGGACGGCGAATAACACCGCCGTCGTGTTGCGCTGCCCATCGGCGGCAATACAGCAATCTGTTAACTTGAGTCGATTTGCATCGACACGAACGGCTTCAAGGATCCTGCATGTTCGAACGCGTACTGATTGCCAACCGTGGCGAAATCGCCTGCCGCGTGATCCGCACCTGCCGTCGACTCGGCATCCACACGATTGCGGTGTATTCGGAAGCGGACAAGGATGCGCAGCATGTGCGGCTGGCCGACGAGGCGTGGCCGATCGGCGGCCCGCGCCCGGCCGACTCGTACCTGCGTGGTGACGTCATTCTGGACGTGGCGAAGAAGACTGGTGCTCAGGCGATCCACCCCGGCTACGGCTTCCTGTCCGAGAACACCGGCTTCGCTCGCGCCTGTACCGACGCCGGCATCACCTTCATCGGCCCGCGACCGGAGAGCATCGACGCGATGGGCTCCAAGGCCGCCGCCAAGGCGCTGATGGAACAACACGCGGTGCCGTTGGTGCCCGGCTTCCACGGTGAAAACCAGGATGCCGGCTATCTCGCCGAACAGGCCGGCAAGACCGGCTTCCCACTGATGATCAAGGCCGCGTCCGGCGGCGGCGGCAAGGGCATGCGCATCGTGCGCAGCGCCGGTGAATTCGCCGATGCGCTGGCCTCGGCGCAACGCGAGTCGGCCAGTTCGTTCGGCGACACGCGGGTGATCCTGGAACGTTACGTCGAGCATCCGCGGCATATCGAATTCCAGGTGTTTGGCGACACTCACGGCAACGTGATCCATCTCAACGAGCGCGAGTGCTCGGCGCAGCGCCGCTACCAGAAAGTACTGGAGGAAACGCCGTCGCCGTTCCTCGACGCCACCCGCCGCAAGGCGATGGGTGCAGCCGCCGTGGCGGCGGCGAAGGCGGTCGATTATGTCGGCGCGGGCACGGTGGAATTCATCGTGGCGCAGGACGGCACGTTCTTCTTCATGGAGATGAATACGCGCCTGCAGGTCGAACATCCGGTCACCGAACTGACCCTTGAACTGGATCTGGTCGAATGGCAGCTGCGCGTTGCTGCCGGGGAACCGCTACCGTTGCGGCAGGAACAGGTGCATGCACACGGCCATGCCATCGAAGTGCGGCTGTATGCGGAGGACCCTGACCAGAACTTCCTGCCCGGCTCCGGCAAGCTGCAGACCCTGCGCCTGCCCGCGCCGTCGCAACACGTGCGTCTCGACGGCGGCGTGATCGAAGGTGACACGGTGACGATCTTCTACGACCCGATGATCGCCAAGCTGATCGTGTACGACACCAACCGCACACAGGCGCTGCAACGGCTGCGCGAAGCACTGGCGGCCAGCGAGATCGTCGGACCGAAATCGAATATCGCCTTCCTCGAACGGTTGGCCCGTCATCCAGCGGTGGTCGAAGGACGCATCGACACCGGTTATCTGGATCGCCATCTGGACGAATTCCTGGTCGGCGATGTCACACCCTCTGACCAAGTGCTGTTTGCTGCCGCCACGGCGGCCCTGCTCCACGACGAGCGCAACGTCAGCACCGCCGCGACCGACCCGCACTCGCCGTGGGCGCGTGCGGACGCCTGGCGCATCGGCCACGCCGGCAAGCGCATCATCGCGCTGACGTTGCGCGAGCAGCGCCATGACATCGAGGCGCACGGTCACGATGGCAGTTATCGACTGCGCCACGGCGAGACGACCTGCGAAGTGCTCGGCGCGCGTCAGAGCGACGACAGCCTGAGCGCCCGCTTCGATGGCGAAGCATTGCGCGTACCACTGCGTACCGATGCCGCCCATGTGTTGCTGCACGACGCCAACGGCCAGCGTTACAGCTTCACCCGCGCCGCCGCGTTCGCGTGGGAGTCGAAGGATGCTGCCGGCGGCAACCAGGTCATCGCGCCGATGCCCGGCCGCATCGTGCTGGTGAAGGCAAAAGCCGGCGACATCGTCGAACAGGGCCAGGAATTGCTGGTGATGGAGGCGATGAAGATGGAACTGGCCTTGAAGGCACCGCGCGCCGGCACCATCGAGAGCATCAGCACCACCCAGGGCGAGTTTGTCGAGGCGGACGCCGTCCTGGTGCGTTTCGCCGAGTGAAGCGCCCGGCGCCACCCCGTAGGGCGGGCACTGCCCGCCATGCTCCCCCCACGAACAAGAGC
>JBOHYM010000004.1:0-44795 GCA_050737735.1 Rhodanobacter sp.
CAGTTTTTCGACGATTCTTGGCCCATAGTGGTTCTATGGGCCAAGAAGCGGCGGAAAAATGGACCGCGTAGAGGGCTTTGCAGCCCGGACGGCTTCTACCGCTCACGCTCCTAGGCCATCTGCCGCACAGGGCACTTGCATGCCGGGCCTGGACCGCGCTTGGTGCGTGGGGTGGGGGAAGACGATGGCGCCCATGATCGCGCGCCATCGCCGTCACTTCCAGTAGTGGGTCAGGCTTGCGCCAGCCAGCTGCCAAGCCGGGCGGCATCGGCGTCGCTGATCGCCACGATCCGGTAGCCGGCCCAGATCTGCCCGGAGCTGGCAGCGATTTCATGCCACTGTTCCTGGATGCCGATCTCGATCGGGTGCGATTGCGTCAGCATCCGGCCTGCTCCCGGCAAACTCATGCTGATCTGATAGATCGCCTCGCTGCGTGGTGCCTGCGCACAGATCAACAGCATGCCGGTGCTGGAGAGATTGCCCAGATGCCCGATCGGCAGGCCGCTGATCACGTCGGTCACGATGGCCGTGACGGCGGCGCGCTTGCGTTCGGCGCGACGCTGATTGTTGATGTTGGCTGGTGGATTCATCGGCGCTCGGGCTCCTGCGGAACGGCATGTCGTGCACCGGCCGACTGGCGCAGGTTGCCGGTCAGGCTGCGCCAGGCGCGGTCGAGCAGGCTCTCGCGCTGCGCGGGCACTTCGCAGACGTGGCCGATGGCGATCTGATGGGCCAGCTCGCCCAGACTCATTTCCTCGCCGCGCTGGCCGCGCCGGCTGACCAGCAGGCAGCGGCCGGACATGGGCGAATACCAGGCCAGTTTGCGCCGTACGATCTGCCCGCTGGTCGGGTCGATGAACTCGAACCAGCTGCCGAATGGCAACTCGCTCAGATGCTTTTCGATGCGCCGGTCACGCGGGCTGGGCTCTGGCACCTTGGCCGGGCGGGCAACGGCTTGCTCATGCGGATTGGTGTGCGCAGAGGGGGGCGGCGCGGGAAGCGAGGCCGGAAGCGGGGCGGAAGGTTGGACGGAAGGTTGAGCAGGAGCAGGCTGCTGGGTCGACTGCTGCTCGCCAAGGCGATGGTGTTGTTTCAGGCGTAGCGCCAGGTCGGTGGCGCTGGGCAGATCAGACGTGGGATCGGGCTTCTCCGTACCGAGCAGCCGTTGCGCCACCTGCTCCGCTTCCTCGGCGTGCATGCCGATCTGCTGCAGACCGTTTTCCACGTTCTGCTGCAACTGTAGCCGGTCACCTACCGGTAGGCGGCCGAGCAGCTGGTCGGTGATTGCCAGCTGCTTGCCGAAGGCCGCGCTGTCCTCGCCATGGCGCAGCAGGGTCAGCGCCAGCACGTCTGACCAGGCACGGTCCAGCAGGGCGCGCAGCAGGCCGCGTGGCGGCGACTGCGCGAAGCGTTCGGCCATCAGTTCGCCGGCACGATGACGTGCCTGATCCAGCCGCTCGCGCCCCTGTGCGGCTTCGACATGGCGGCGTTCGGCCGCCTGTGCCTTGCGCGTGAGCAGGGCGAGATGGTGTTCGATGTCGGCCAGCAAGGTGGTGTACAGGCCGGCGCTGGGCGGTTCCTGACTTGCACGGGCGACCAGTTGTTCCAGCTTGTTTGCCAGCGGCCGGTTGCTCTCGTCGTCGCTGCCGTCGAGCCAGTCGTTGGCGGCGGCGGTCACGGTGTCCAGCAGCCTGCGCGCCGGATGCTCGCGCTTCTCGAAGAAACCCTTGTCGGCCACGGCCATGCGCAGCACCGGCAGTTGCAGGTCGCCGAGCAGGTTGTGTGCGTTGCCGCCTTGCTGCAGTTGCTGGCCGAGCTGTTCGAACAGCATCGCGACCAGTTCCACGGTATCGCCCTGTTCGCCGGTCAGTTGGGTGTCCGGCGCGCCGCTGGGCTTGCCGAGATTGAGCTGGATCAGCAGTTCCTCGCGCAGTCGCTGGGCACTGCGCAGTTCGCGACTGGCCTGACCGGTGACCTGGGCCAGATGTTGCTGCAATGCGCCGAGTGCAGCCTGCAGTTCATCGGAACTGGCGACATGCCCGACCGGCTGGCCGATGGGGCCACCCTGATTGGCGCGTTGCTGCGCCAGCAGGTCGCGCAATGACTCCAGTACTTCGATCGAACTGCCGGAGCCACCGCTGGTGCCACCGCCACTGGCGGCGGGTGCCGCTTCGTCCGCGGCCGTCGTCTCCGCGGCTCCGGCCTGGGCACGCGCCCGCTTGCTGATACTCCGTGGAATCGGGATGCTGCGCAGTTGCGGCAGGATGCCGTCGGCCTGCAGCTGCGCGTTGATGCTGTCGTACAAGGGGGCCAGGGAATGGATCAACCACTGGTCAAAACTTTGCAGCAGCAGCAACTGATGCGCCAACGGCAGCTGCAGCTCGGCACTGGCCTCGTGAAAGGCCAGGGTCAGCGCATGCGGTCCCAGTGGCAGCTTGATCCCTTCCAGTGGTGGTGTGCCGATCAGGGCGGCCAGCCGATACCCCAGTTCATACAAGACGCTGCTGTGGCGCATTTCGCCCCGCGCACCCAGCTGAGCCACCGCCATCGTCTGCTCTTGCTCGGCCGGATCGAGTAATTCGAGCGACTGCCATGCGGTGGCTCCGCTCGCGCTGGTGTCAGCAGCGTCAGGTTGGGCGGTGGTGTCGTCCAGTGCGTTGAAGGCCTCGCCGAGCCGAACGATGAATCGCTGTTCGAACTGGGCCCGATCCTGCAGCACGCGTTGCCGGCTGCTGTAGAAGTCCTGCTGCTGGACATGGTTATGCGCACGCTCGGACTGTGCGAACAGCTGTTGTTCGAAATCGCCCAGGCAGCGTCGCAACGGCTCGTGCAGGCCATCCACGCAAAGTCTGTAACCAGCCTCAAGCAGCCGCTGCGCACGCGCGGGCCAGTGTCCGCTGTTCAGGCGGGCAGCCTGATGGGACGCAAGCGAACCGCGCCGATCCTGTCCGACATCCATGAAAGAACCTGTCTAATCCCCCGATGCCGCCAGTCTATGCCGGTTGTCACGGGGATGCCATCGCTGCCGGCAGCCGGTTCAATCGAGAAAACTGGCAATCACGTCGTTGAGAAAACGCTGGCCCAGCACGGTAGTGCGCAGTCGTTGCGGATCGTCATGCAGCCAGCCGCGCTGACGGGCCGCGACCAGTGTCGCCGCGATGCGTTCGGGCGGCAGGCCGGTGCGCTCGGCAAAATCCGCCATCGGCACGCCGTCGATCAGGCGCAACGCATTCAGCATGTACTCGAATGGCAGTTCGGCGGTACTGATCACGCTGTCACCGCCGATCCGCGCTGCACCGCCGGCCGCCTCCATGTACGCGCGCGGATGACGGGTTTTCCAGCGCCGGTGCACCTGGCCGTTGGCGGGATCGCTGAGCTTGCCGTGGGCCCCGGCGCCGATGCCGAGGTAGTCGCCGAACTGCCAGTAGTTGAGATTGTGCGTGCAGCGCCGGCCCGGCTGCGCATAGGCGGAGATTTCGTACTGGCCATAGCCGGCATCGGCAAGATGGGCTTCACAGGCTTCCTGCATCGCCCAGGCATGGTCGTCATCCGGCAGCGGCGGCGGGTTCGCGGCGAACACGGTGTTCGGTTCCAGGGTCAGTTGGTAATGCGAGATGTGGGTGGGCTTGAGCGCGACCGCGTGCTCCACGTCGGTCAGTGCGCCGTCCAGCAGCTGCTGCGGCAGTGCGTACATCAGGTCGAGGTTGATGTTGGCGTAGCCGGCATCCTGCGCCGACTTCACCGCGGCTTCCGCTTCGCTGGCGGAATGGATGCGGCCCAGACGCTTCAGCTTGTCGTCGTCGAAGCTCTGCACGCCGAAGGAGATGCGGTTGACGCCGGCCGCCAGATAGCCGTCGAAGCGGCCGTGTTCGACCGTGCCGGGATTCGTCTCCAGGGTGATTTCGGCGTCAGTGGCGAAGGCTAGCCGCTCGCGTGCGCCGTCGAGGAAACGGGCGATCAGCTCTGGCGCAAACAGGCTTGGCGTGCCGCCACCGAAGAACACGCTGATGATGGGGCGCCCCGCCAGTGAGCCCCCGAAGTCGCGCAGGTCGGCGTCAAGGTCGGCCAGCAGCAACTCGGTGTATTCGGCATACGGTGGCGGCTCGCTGCGAAGGCCGTGCGAGTTGAAATCGCAGTACGGGCATTTCTTCACGCACCATGGCATGTGCACGTACAGCGCCAGCGGTGGTGCGAGCAGGCTCATGCGTGGGGCAATTCGCGCAGGCGCTCGTGCAGCAAGGCCAGCGCCTGGCCGCGATGGCTGAGCCGGTTTTTCAGCGCATCGTCCATCTCGGCCACGCTTTGCGCGTAGCCGTCCGGCAGGAACACCGGGTTGTAGCCGAAGCCGCCCGTGCCGCGGCCCTCGGTGAGGATGCGGCCGTGCCAGCGCGCTTCGGCGATCAGCGGAGCCGGGTCATTGGCGTGCTGTAGCAACACCAGCACGCAGATGAAGAATGCGCCGCGCTGTTCGGTGGGCACGCCGTCGAGTTCGCGCAGCAGCTTGCCGTTGTTCGCCACCGCGTCGCCGTGGCCGCCGCTGTAGCGCGCCGAATACAGGCCTGGCGCGCCGTGCAGATGATCCACGCACAGGCCCGAGTCGTCCGCCAGCGCGGGCAGGCCGCTGGCGTGGGCGGCGTGGCGTGCCTTGAGCAGGGCATTCTCGACGAAGGTCAGGCCGGTCTCCTCGGCGTCGCTGATGCCCAGACTGGCCTGGGGCACGACGTCGAGCCCGCTGTCGGCGAACAGCGCGCCGAATTCCTTCAGCTTGCCCGGGTTGCTGCTGGCCAGGACGATGCGTTGTGTCATGTATCCGCTCCGTACCGCGTAGGGCGCGCACTGCCCGCCGTTCTCCACGACATCGCGTCAGCACAAAGGCCAAAGCCGGCGGGCAGTGCCCGCCCTACGTGGCAGCGCATGTCTTATTGCGCCAGTGCCGCGCGCTGCGCTGCGACCAGTTCGCCGATGCCTTTCCCGGCCAACGCCAGCAGCGCATCCATCTCGTCGCGGCGGAACGCATGGCCTTCGGCGGTGCCTTGCACCTCGATGAAGCCGCCGCCGTCGTTCATCACCACGTTCATGTCGGTGTCGCAGCTGGAATCCTCGGCATAATCGAGATCGAGTACCGGCATGCCTTGGTAAATACCGACCGAGACGGCGGCGATCGCACCGACCACCGGATTGCGCTTGAGGTTCTCGCGTTTCATCAGCAGGTTCACCGCATCGACCAGCGCCACATAGGCGCCGGTGATCGCCGCGGTGCGGGTACCGCCGTCGGCCTGCAGTACGTCGCAATCGAGCGTGATGACGCGCTCGCCCAGTGCCTGGCGGTTGACGCAGGCGCGCAGGCTGCGGCCGATCAGCCGCTGGATTTCCATGGTGCGGCCGCCCTGGCCGCCGCGCGCGGCCTCGCGCTGCATGCGGGTGTTGGTGGCGCGCGGCAGCATGCCATATTCGGCGGTGACCCAGCCTTCGCCCTTGCCGCGCAGCCAGGCCGGCGCGCGATCCTCGATGCTGGCGGTGCACAGTACGCGGGTGTCGCCAAAGCTCACCAGCACCGAACCCTCGGCATGGCGGGTGTAATGGCGTTCGATGCTGACGGTACGCAGCTGGTCGCTGGCGCGGCCACTGGGGCGGGTGACGGGATTCATGGGGTGGTTCCTGACGTCGCTTGGCCGGATTGGGCAAGGCGGGACGGGAGAGTTTACCATTGCGTCCTTTCCCCACGTCCGGACAACCCCGATGATCCGCAGCATGACGGCCTACGCCAGTGCCGAAACCACCGGCCCCGCCGGCACGCTCGGTTGTGAGCTGCGCACGGTCAACCACCGTTACCTGGAGCTCAGTCCGCGCCTGCCGGACGATCTGCGCAGTTTCGAATCGCAGTTGCGCGAGCGGATCGCAGCGAAGTTGTCGCGCGGGAAACTCGACATCACGGTGCGTCGCACCAGTGATGCGCGCAGCGAATCGCTGCAGATCAACCATGCGCTGCTGTCCCGCTTGTCGGAGCTGAATCTGGACATGGCCGCACTGTTTCCCGGCCTGCAGGTACAGTTCACCGAGTTGCTGCGCTTCCCCGGTGTGATGCAGCAGGCCGAGACGGATCCGGAAGCCCAGCAGACCACCCTGTTCGACGTGCTTGATCGCGCGCTGGACGCGCTCACCGCCACGCGTGAACGCGAGGGCGCGAAGCTGGGCGAGATCCTGCGTGACAAGCTGGATGGCATCGAGCGCGTGGTCACCGATGTGCGCGGCTGGATGCCGGAAATCCGTGCGGCCCTGCGCACGCGACTGGAAACGCGGCTGGCCGATCTCAAGCAGCCGGTCGAGCCGGGCCGGCTGGAACAGGAGCTGGTGCTGCAGATCACCCGCACCGACGTGGACGAGGAGCTGGATCGGCTCACCACGCATATCGGCGAGACGCGCCGCGTGCTGGGACTCAAGGAGCCGGTCGGCCGTCGCCTCGACTTCCTGATGCAGGAATTCAACCGCGAGGCGAATACGCTCGGTTCCAAGTCGGTCGATGCGCGAAGCACCAATGCCGCGGTTGAGCTGAAGGTGCTGATCGAGCAGATGCGCGAACAGGTGCAGAACATCGAGTAATGCCCCGCGTCACGCGGCAAAGCCCGATAAACCCGCGTCAATCCGCTATTGGTTGACCGCTGTCGTCCGGTGCTGTCCTGCCAGCCTGCGCTGGAATTCAGCGGAACGGATGTACCCGATGCGGGGCACTCACTGGATCACCCCTGTAAACATGAGTACCCAGCCGACGATGCCGGCGAGCACGATACAGACCACCAGCCAGGTGACGTGGTTGTTCTTGTCAAAGATTTTCATGCGGCTGTTGCGGGAGTGTCGTGGGTCTGCCGGAGCCGTGCCATCTCCTGTGTTGTGAGCGGAACGGTTGCCGGATGTTCCGGCGGCATCACTGGCGACCAAGGCATCATGCTGAGACCCGGAGGGCAAATCAGCCGTTACAGGCGAGCGCGCTGCTTTGAACGCAGGATCGCTCTCGCGCAACTGCACGGGCACCTTCTGATTCACATTTCCCCCTGTTCCACTCGTTCCGGCTATTGATTCTTGAGTTGGTCGTCATGAGCGGCTGGAGTGAGGATGCCAGCAAAGATAAAGATGAGGCAACCAGCGCACTGTGACGAGGTAGGCATAAATGTTGCCGGCCACCGTGTCAGGGGGGAAGCCATCGGTGATTTGTGCAGAACCAAATGCCTGGGCTGGCTGAAGTGGCCGATTGTCGACGGCTACTGCATGGTTGCCGTAGCCGCCGTGTCGGATGCCGGCCTGGATACGCCATCGCAGAGTTGCCATGGGAAGCAGCGTCGAAATGAGAGGGCCGTTGAGAAACCGCTATACTTGCCGGATGAAATCATGCCTGCCAGGTCCCTGCACTCATGCTGTTACCCACGCTGAAAATCGAAGAGGCGCGGCTCTTGCGTGGTGCGATTTGCGTGCTGTGCCCGGAATGTAGGCACAAGATCGAATGAGCGCGGCCGACCCCAGCAGCAAGCCGATCGAAGGCACCTTGTTCGTGATCGCCGCGCCTTCGGGTGCCGGCAAGTCCACCCTGGTCAACGCGCTGCTCGAGCGCGAGCCGGCGATTTCGCTGTCGGTGTCGCACACGACGCGGCCGCCACGCACCGGCGAGCTGTATGGGCGGCACTACTACTTCGTCGAGCGCGGCGAGTTCGAGCGCGAGATTGCCGAGGGCATCTTTCTCGAACACGCCGAGGTGCACGGCAACCTGTACGGAACCTCCAGTACGTCGGTGCAGACCCTGCTGACGCAGGGGCGCGACGTCTTGCTGGAGATCGACTGGCAGGGGGCCGAGCAGATCCGCCGCGCCAAGCCCGACTGCGTCAGCGTGTTCATCCTGCCGCCGTCGCGGGCGGAACTCGAGCGCCGGCTGCGCGGCCGAGGTTCCGACAGTACCGAGGTGATCGAGCGCCGCCTGCGCAATTCGCGCGGCGAAATAGCCCATGCGCACGAGTTCGACTACATCCTGGTCAACGACGTGTTCGAGGAGGCGCTGGCCGACCTGCAGGCGATCGTACGGGCGGTGCGCCTGCGCAGTGCCCTGCAGTGGCAGCGGCATGAGGTCTTGATCGTCGAACTGCTGGCCGCCGAGGCCTGAGCGAAGGCCAGGCGGAGATGCGTCCCGCATGGCCTTCACAGCGCGCTTCGGCTACCTTGTCCGCTTCCCCCTGGCTATCTCCGCCCATGATCGACACCGTTCGCGCCACGCCTGATGACAGCACCCTGGTGCGGATCCGTGGGCTGACCACGGTGCTCAACGGCAAAACCATCTTCGACGCGCTGGATCTGGATATCCCGCGCGGCAAGGTCACCGCGATCATGGGCCCCAGCGGTACCGGCAAGACCACCCTGCTCAAGCACATCACCGGGCAGATGCGCCCTGATGCAGGCGAGATTCTGATCGATGGCAAGAACGTGCCCGGGCTATCGCGCGAAGGACTGTACAAGCTGCGCGAGGGGATCGGTTACCTGTTCCAGAACTCGGCCCTGCTGACCGACTTTGACGTGTTCGAGAACGTGGCGTTCCCACTGCGCCAGCATACGCGGCTGCCGGAAGTGCTGATCCGCAACCTGGTGCTGCTGAAGCTGCAGGCGGTGGGGTTGCGTGGCGCCGCGCAGCTGATGCCGAACGAACTCTCCGGCGGCATGGCGCGGCGCGTGGCGCTGGCGCGCGCGATCGTGTTCGATCCGATGCTGATCCTGTATGACGAGCCCTTCGTCGGGCTCGATCCGGTGGCGCTGAATCAGGTGTTGAAACTGATCCGCACGCTCAATCAGATCCTTGGCATCACCAGTGTGCTGGTGGCGCACGAGCTCGAGGCGATCAAGCAGGTGGCCGATCATGTGTTCCTGATCGCCAACGGCAAGGTGGTGGCGCAGGGCGATCCTAAAACCATCGCGAATGACGGTTCGCCGTGGACGCGGCAGTTCTTCGGCGGTGAGGCGGACGGCCCGGTGCCGTTCCAGTATCCCGCCGGCGACCTGGCCCAGGCGCTGGGCTTTGCGGGAGCGGCGAAATGAACGTGCGCGCACCACATAGCAACAACGTGGTGATCCAGTCACTGGCGCAGATCGGCAACTGTGGCCTGTTCCTGCTCACCTTGCTGGCGTCGATCCCACGCAGCATGCGCTACATCCGCGAAACCCTCCGCCAGTTGTGGTTTGTCGGCGCGATGAGCCTGGCCATCATCATGGTCTGCGGCCTGTTCATCGGCATGGTGCTGATGCTGCAGCTGTACAACGTGCTGTCGATTTTCGGCAGCACCTCGGCCAGCGGCATGGTGGTGGCGCTGGCGGTCTATCGCGAATTGGGGCCGGTGGTGACGGCGCTGTTGTTCGCCGGTCGCGCCGGTACCTCGATCACCGCCGAAATTGGCCTGATGCGCGCCACCGACCAGATCGACGCGATGGAGATGATGGCGGTCGATCCGATGGCCTACGTCGCCACGCCGCGTTTCCTGGCCGGGCTTATCGCGATGCCGCTGCTGTGCTGCGTGTTCTGCGCGATGGCGATCTTCGGTGGCCATCTGGTTGGCGTGACCTGGCTCGGCATCGACAACGGCACGTTCTGGTCGAACATGACCGCGGTGGTGGTCGTGCACACCGACATCGTCAACGGCGTGCTGTTCAAGAGCCTGGTGTTTGGTGCCGTGGTGTCGCTGATTGCAGTATTCCAGGGCTTCACCACGCCGCCGACCAGCGAAGGCGTGGCCTATGCCACCACCCGCACTGTGGTCGCCTCGTCGATCGCGATCCTGGCGCTGGACTTCGTGTTGACCGCCTTCCTGATGTGACTGCCATGAATTTCCTTTTGAATATCCGTACCCCATTGAGGATCGTGCTGTGAGCCAACCCAGAAGTTCCTATGCCGTCAGCACCGGCCTGTTCATCGTGCTGGGTTTCGCCGCGCTGGCCTATCTGGCAACCCAGACCAGTTCGGTCGCGAACGTGCATCAGGGCGCCAGCTACACCGTCGATGCGCACTTCACCAATATCGGTCAGTTGAAGGAACGTGCACCGGTGAAGGTCGCCGGCGTGCGGATTGGCAGCGTGCAATCGATCACGCTGGCGCCAGGCCAGGAAGTGGCCGACGTGAAGCTGACGATCGACAAGCACTACGACCATATCCCACAGGATTCGGTGGTGACCATCTTCACCAGCGGCCTGCTCGGCGACCAGTACGTCGGTATCGATTACGGCAGCTCGAAGCAGGTCGTGGCGGCGGGGGGCACGCTGGCGCGGACCAAGTCCTCGCAGCCGCTGGAGGAGATGCTGGGCAAGTTCTTTGGCGCCGGCGGCGTAGCGGACAACATCGGCGGCACCTATACAGTGAAGGCCGACTTCACCAACGTCGGCTCGCTTTCCGTGGGTGCGCCGGTGAAGATGGCCGGCGTGGTGATCGGCACGGTGCAGACGGTGGTCGCCGATCCGGTCAAGCTGGATGCGAAGGTCACGCTGGCGATCGACAAGCGTTTCAACGCGATTCCCGATGATTCGTCCGCCGCGGTGTTCACCAGCGGTTTGATCGGCAGCCAGTATGTTGCGATCCAGCCCGGCGGTTCGCCCGACGCGCTCAAGGACGGCGACGAGATGATCCTGACCCAGTCCGCGATGCAGCTGGAGGATCTGATCGGCAAGTTCATGGTCAATGGTTCGTCTTCGTCGAGCGACAAGAAAGATGCCGGCGACAGCAAACCGTCAGATACCCCCGCCCCCGCCGGCAAGCATTGAGCCGGTCATGCCCAAGGAGTTCCCCATGTTGCGCAGACTGGCTCTTGCCACCGCCATTGCAATGGGCTGCATCGTCGCAGCCCCCGTGTTTGCCCAGGACGCGGCCCCAACGAGTGCGCCTGCTTCCCAGCAAAGCCCCGAACAGATCGTGCAGTCGATTGCCGATCAGCTGGCCAATGACATCGACGGCCACCGTCAGGAGCTGCAGCACAATCAGGACAAGTTGGTCAACATCATCGACGAGGTGTTCCTGCCGCACTTCGACGTCGATTATGCCTCGATCCTGGTGCTCGGCCAGCACGCCCGTGAGGCGACGCCGGAGCAGCGCAACCGTTTCTCCAAGGCGTTCTACAACTCGATCACCCACCGTTACGCCTCGGGCCTGCTCGACTACACCCGCGGCCGCGTCAAGGTGTTGCCGTTCAACGGCGACCTCAACGACAAGCGCACCGTGGTGCGTACCCAGGTGCTGATGGACGACGGCAAGTCGGTGTCGATCGACTACGCGTTCCGCAAGAGCCGCACGGGTGACTGGAAGGCCTACGACGTGATCATCGAGGGCATCTCCTACATCACCAACTATCGCAACCAGGTAGATGCCGAGATCCGCAAGGTGGGCATCGATCAGCTGATCAAGAACCTCGAGACCCAGGGCGAGAATGCCCTGAAAACGATGGAACAGGACAGTAAGGCCGGGAAGTGACGAGCGCAGCCGAACATGATGTTCAACTGATCACGAGTACGCCGGGAACGCTCGGCGTGAACGGCGTACTGAGCTTCGATACGGCGGCGTCGGCCTTGCGGGCGATACAGACCGCGCTGGCCGAAAACAAGGTGGCTCAGCTCGATCTGGCCGGTGTGCGGTATAGCGACAGTGCAGGTCTGTCGTGCGTGCTTGCCGTGGTGGCCGAGGCCGCCCGGCGCGGGCATGCCGTGCAGGTCATTCACATGCCGGCCGGCATGCAGGTGCTGGCACAGGTCTGTGAGGTCGATCGCCTGATCGGCTGATCCGCATAACGATGGCAGTAACGAAAGAAGGGGCCTGCGGGCCCCTTGTTCGTGTCGTACATCAAGTCGCCGAAACTGTCCGCTACTGTTGGGTGCCTTGATTCGGGTGCTTGTTTTCCCACTGATGCTGCTGATCCAGCAATTGATCGGGGTCGAAGTCCTTGTTGTTGAGCCCCTGCATCTGCTCGATGACCGAGTTCGGCACGTGGCCGTCATACAGCTGGTAGAGCCGTTGCTGGCGATAGGCATCGCGCATGAACGCGTAGGGATCGTAGGCGGATTGCAGGAAATTTTCGGCATCGATGTACTGGGAGCGCAGTGACACCAGATACAACACCTGGGGGATGTAGTACTGGCCGTACCTGAAGGAGTGGTCGCGTTCGAAGTAGGACAGCGGATCGAAGAAGTAGCCGTCGACCGGCAGCTGCCACACGTCGCGGAAAGTGGACGGCCCGAAGAATGGAAGCATCACGAAGTCGCCATCCGGGACGCCCCAGCGGGCCAGTGTGATGCCGAAGTCGTTCTTGTCCTGCGGTATGCCCATCTTGCTGGCCGGATCGAAAATGCCACCGATGCCCAGCGTCAGGTTGACCAGGAAACGGCCACTGCTCTGCAGGGCCTGCTTCGGCCGCGCCTGCAGCAGATCGTTGGCGATCGTGATCGGCATGTGGATGTTGCTGAAGAAGTCGCTGACCGAGTTGCGTACCGGTTCGTTGGTCACCTTGCGGTAGCCCACCGCCACCGGGCGGATGATCGCCTTGTCCAGCGAATTGTTGAATGCGTAGACCTTGCGGTTGACCTTCTCCAGCGGATCGTCGGTACGCGGCTTGGCGATCGTGCAACCTGCCAGCAGCGCAAGGGCGAGCAGGGGCAGGCAGCGGCTCAGGGCAGGGAAGCGCGGCAATGGGGACATGGGTTGCAGGGGTTCGCGGCGGGGGCGGGAGCAGTATAATTGTACCGGCTGGTTTTATATCTTGTCACGGCTTTCGGTTCGCTTTCGCCGGCGGTGTGCCGGGGCGCCGCAGCCGGCCATCATACGCGCCGGTCGCATTGCCAGCCAAGCACCCGCTCATCTACACTGTCTGACCATATAAGTTATTTATTCCCTAAGGATTTCGCATGGCACGCATTACCGTGGAAGACTGCCTCGAGGTAGTCGACAACCGTTTCGAGTTGGTGCTGATGGCGACCAAGCGCGCACGTCAGCTGGAAAAGGGTGCCGAGCCGGCCGTCAATCCCGACCATGACAAGCCGACCGTGCTGGCGCTGCGCGAAATCGCCGCGCGCCGCATCGACCAGGCCACGATCGACCAGATCGACAAGGCCGAGCGTGAGCGCGCCGAGCGCGAGGCGCTGGAATGGGCCGCGGCCGAAGTGGACGACGACCTCTCCAAGGGTGGCGACGACTGATATGGATGGCGGCGGCTGCTGTAGAACGCGTGCCCACCACGCCGGCGTGCCCGGCGTGAGGGGATGCGCGCGTCCAGCCGTCAACCGTCGTCATTCCGGCGTACCCCAAAAAGGGGGCGAGGGCCGGAACCGCTTCGCTGATAATGGGGTGGGTGCCTGAAACGGCGCCAGCGACGATGACCGTGGTCGTGCCCGTCACCTCCGCCGAGTTGTCCGCGTTGCCGCCGTATGTGCTGGCACTGAAAGAACGCATTGCCTATCTGCCGGAAGCGCAGATCGAGCGCGTGCTGCGTGCATTCCTGACCGGCGCCGAGGCGCACGCAGGGCAGGAACGCAAGAGCGGCGAACCGTACATCACCCATCCCGTGGCGGTGGCCGGCATCCTCGCCGAATTGCGGCTGGATGCCGAAACGATCATCGCCGCGATCCTGCACGACACCTTGGAAGACACCGAACTCACCCGCGAGGCACTCGCCACCGAATTTGGCGAGGTCGTCGCTGAACTGGTCGATGGCGTCACCAAGCTCGACAAGATGCGCTTCGGCACGCGCCAGGAGGCGGATGCGGAAAGCTTCCGCAAGATGCTGCTGGCGATGGCGCGTGACCTGCGCGTGATCCTGATCAAGCTGGCCGATCGTCTGCACAACATGCGCACGCTCGGTGCCAAGGACGCGCCCTCGCGCCGCCGCATCGCGCGCGAGACGCTGGAGATCTACGCGCCGATCGCGCAACGCCTGGGCATGAACAAGTTCAAGGCGGAGCTGCAGGACCTGGGTTTCCGCGCGCTGTATCCGGACCGCTACCGCGTCATCAGCGAGCGCATCCGCGCCGCGCTGGGCAACCGTCGCGAAGCAATGGGCAAGATCGAAACGGCGTTGACCGCGCGGCTGGCGGCCGATCACCTGGCATCCCGCGTGGTCGGGCGGATCAAGTCGCCGTGGAGCATCTATTCGAAGATGCGTGGCGAGCACAAGAGTTTCACCCAGCTGATGGACGTCTACGGTTTCCGTGTGGTCGTCGACAACGCGATGAGCTGCTACATGGCGCTGGGCGCCGTGCATGCGCTGTACAAGCCAGTGGACAAGCGCTTCAAGGACTTCATCGCGATCCCCAAGGCGAACGGTTACCAGTCGCTGCATACCGTGCTGCTGGGGCCGTTCGGCGCACCGATCGAGGTGCAGATCCGCACCGCCGAGATGGACTCGGTGGCGGAAAGCGGCGTCGCCGCACACTGGGCGTACAAGACGGACAGCGGCCCGGCGAACAGCGCACAGGCGCGCGCGCGCGAGTGGCTGTCATCGCTGGCCGACAGCTCGGCGAACACGGCCTCGTCGTCGGAGTTCATCGAAAACGTCAAGATCGACCTGTTTCCGGACGAGGTTTATCTGTTCACCCCGCGTGGGGACATCCTGTCGCTGCCACGCAACGCCACCGCGCTGGATTTCGCCTACGCCGTGCACACCGATGTCGGCGATCACGCGGTGGCGGCACGTGTCGACAAGAAGCTGCTGCCACTGCGCACGCGGCTGGAGTCGGGCCAATTGGTGGAGATCATCACGGCGCCGTCGGCGGTGCCGAATCCGGCCTGGCTGGAAGTGGTGGTCACCGGCAAGGCGCGTACGGCAATCCGCCAGTACCTGAAACATCTGCAGCACGAGGACGCGGTCGACTTCGGTCACCGCATGCTCGATCGTGCGCTGGATGCGCAGGGCAGCAGTCTGGATGCCATTCCGGCTGCGGTGCTGGATCGTTTCCTGGAGGCCTCCAAGCTCAAGCGGCTGGAGGAGCTGCTGTCCGACATTGCCCTGGGCAATCGCATGCCCGACGTGGTGGCCAGCCAATTGCTGGCGTCACGCGGCAAGCGGCGCGGCGGCACCCCGGCACAGGCATCCGCGCATGTGCACGAGAAGATCCGCATCACCGGCGCCGAACGCGGCGTGCTGAGTTTCGCCAACTGCTGTCATCCGTTGCCAGGGGACGACATCATCGGCTACCTGTCCTCGGGCAAGGGCATCGTGGTGCATCGCGAGGAGTGCCCGAACGTGGTCGAGCTGCGCAAGTCGCCGGAGCGTTGCGTGGCGATCGAGTGGGATCACGACGTGGAAGGCGATTATCGCGCCGAACTGCGCATCGAGGTGACCAACCGCCCCGGCGTGCTGGCCACCGTGGCCGCGGCGATCGCCGCCGCGGACTCGAACATCGAGAACGTGGAATACGTCGAGCGCGATGCGGCGGCAGCGACCCTGTTGTTTGCGCTGGAAGTGAGGAACCGCAAGCACCTGGCCGACGTGATCCGCCGCGTGCGCCGCACCGGCGTGGTCAGCGGGGCATATCGCTATCCGCTGTGAGCCGGGAATGGAGAATGGGGAGTCGGGAATGGTTAGAGCCTCCGACACTCCTGAGTGTTTGCACATTCACGGTGGCGCGATAACCTCCCGATTCCCGATTCCCGATTCCCGATTCCCGATTCCCGAGGTCCTCCCATGTCCCGCAGTATCATCGCCACCAACCAGGCACCGGCCGCGATCGGCCCGTATTCACAGGCCGTGCGTGCCGGCAATACTGTGTACTTTTCGGGGCAGATTCCGCTCGATCCGGCCACGGCCGCGCTGGTCGATGGCGACATCACGGTGCAGACACGACGCGTGTTCGACAACCTCACCGCGGTGGCGCAGGCCGCCGGTGGTTCGCTGGCGCAGATCGTGCGCGTCGGCATCTATGTCACCGACCTGGCGAACTTCGCCGCGGTCAATGCGGTGATGGCCGAATACTTCCAGCCGCCGTATCCGGCACGCTCCACCATCGAAGTGTCGGGGTTGCCGAAGGCGGCCCAGGTCGAGGTCGATGCGGTGATGGTGCTGCCGTGATGGGTCTGAACTGATCGCCCCACGCGACCGACGCTGACAGGCGTCGTCGGTGCGTGGCTTACGACAGGAGACGGTGCTCGGTTAGGCTTGCACGTCATGGCCGCCCGCACCGCCCGTCCCGTTCCCGCCGCTGGCGCTGATCCAGGCATCACGCCAGTCAGCGCGCTGCCCGGTGTCGGCCCGGCGCTGGTCGCGGCACTGGCCAAGCTCGGACTCGAGCGGGTGCAGGATCTGTGGTTCCACCTGCCGCTGCGCTACGAGGACCGGACCCGGGTTACCGCCATCGCGGATCTGCGTGTCGGCGAACGGGCACAGGTCGAGGGCGTGGTCGAAGCGGTCGAGCGTGGTTTCCGTTATCGCCCGCAGTTGAAGGTGGCGATCGGCGATGCCAGCCAGCACACCCTGCTGCTGCGCTTCTTTCATTTCAATCGTGCGCAGGCCGAGCAGTTGCTGCCGGGCACGCGCCTGCTTTGCTACGGCGAGGTACGCCACGGTGCGCAGGGTCTGGAGATGGTGCATCCGCAGTATCAGCGCCTGAGTGGCGCGGATGCCGCCGTCGTCGATGACCTGCTCAGTCCGGTCTATCCCGCCACCGAGGGGCTCGGTCAGAAGCGGTTGTCGACCGTGATCGGCAAGGCGCTGGCGTTGCTGCCGACAGCGGAACAGCTGGAACTGATCCCGCCCGAACTGTGTGCCGGGCACGGGCTGACGTCGTTGCGCGACGCCTTGCTGTACGTGCACCGGCCACCGCCGGATGCGCATCTGGGGCAGCTCACGCTGGGGCGCCATCCCGCGCAGCAGCGGCTGGCGTTCGAGGAGTTGCTGGCCCAGCACCTGAGCCTGAAGCGCATGCGTGCGGTGGTGCGTCGCCGGCACGCCCCCGGGCTGGGCGGTGCGGGCGATCTGCGCGGACAACTGCTGGCCGGGTTGCCGTTTGCGCTGACTGCGGCACAGCGGCGGGTCAGCGAGGAAGTGGCGCGGGATCTGGCGCAGTCGCAGCCGATGCTGCGGCTGGTGCAGGGCGATGTCGGCAGCGGCAAGACGGTGGTCGCCGCGCTGGCCGCACTGGCTGCCGTGGAGTCGGATTACCAGGTCGCGCTGATGGCGCCGACCGAGTTGCTGGCCGAACAGCATCTGCACAATTTTCGGCACTGGCTGCAACCGCTCGGCATCGAGGTGGCATGGCTGGCCGGCAAGGTGGGCGGCAAGGCGCGCAAGCTGGCACTGGAGCGGGTCGCTGCCGGTGCATCGGTAGTGATCGGCACGCATGCCCTGATGCAGGAAGGCGTCGCGTTTGCGCGACTCGGCCTGGTGATCGTCGACGAGCAGCACCGCTTCGGCGTGCAGCAGCGTCTGGCGTTGCGTGACAAGGGCAGGGACGGCGAACTGGTGCCGCATCAGCTGGTGCTGACGGCCACGCCGATCCCGCGCACGCTGGCGATGAGTGCGTATGCCGATCTGGACGTGTCTTCCATCGACGAACTGCCGCCCGGCCGCACGCCGGTGCAGACCATCGCGATCTCCAACGCGCGCCGGCTCGAGGTGATCGAACGCATCCATGCGGCCTGCGGCGAGGGGCGACAGGTGTACTGGGTGTGCACCTTGATCGAGGAATCCGAGCAGTTGCGCGCACAGGCGGCCGAGGTGGCGCATGCCGAATTGTCCGCTGCCCTGGATGGTTTCAGGGTGGGCCTGATTCACGGCCGCATGAAGCCGAAGGAAAAGCAGGCGGTGATGGATGCATTCAAGGCCGGTGAGTTGTCGGTGCTGGTCGCGACCACCGTGATCGAGGTCGGTGTGGATGTGCCCAATGCCAGCCTGATGGTGATCGAGAACAGCGAGCGGCTGGGGCTGGCCCAGCTGCATCAGTTGCGTGGCCGGGTCGGTCGTGGGGCGCTCGCCTCCAACTGCGTGCTGCTGTACCAGCCACCGATGGGTCAGCTGGCGCGCGAGCGGCTGCAGGTGATGCGCGAGACCAGCGACGGCTTCCGCATCGCCGAGAAGGATCTGGAGCTGCGTGGCCCCGGCGAGGTGCTGGGTACCCGCCAGACCGGCCAGCTCGCGTTCCGCATCGCCGACCTGACCCGCGATGCGCACTTGCTGCCGGCCGTGCAGCTGGTCGGCGAACGGATGCTGGCGAAGCAGCCGCGCCAGACCGAGCGGCTGATCGAGCGCTGGATCGGCGGTGCCGCGCGTTACGTGAATGCCTGAGTGGCTGGGATTGGGGAGTCGGGAGTCGGGAGTCGCCAGGGCCGGCTTGGCGCCATGATCCGTGGACTTTCGGTTCCCATTCCTGATCCCCGTCCCATACACTGAACGATTCGATAGCGACGACAAGTCATGACCCGACCGCAATTGCTGATTGATACCGACCCTGGCGTGGACGATGCGCTGGCCATCCTGATGGCGCATGCGCATGCTGATATTGCCGGCCTGAGCATCGCCGCCGGCAACGTGGGGCTTGGACATACCGTGCGCAATGCGCGCACCCTGGTCGACCTGCTCGGCGCCGCCACGCCGGTGTTTGCCGGCTGCGCCACTCCGCTGGTACGTGCGCCGGAGGAGGACGCCGCGTTCGTGCATGGCGCGGATGGTTTCGGTGATATCGGCTTTCCCGAGCCGACGGCCGCGCTATCGGACGAATCGGCCGCCCTCGCACTGCTGCGATTGACCCGCGAGCGCCCCGGCGAGCTGACCCTGGTGGCGCTGGCGCCACTGACCAATCTGGCGCTGGCGTTGCGGCTGGATCCCACGCTGCCCGAGCGGGTCGCCCGACTGGTGGTGATGGGCGGCGCGGTGACCGGCCGCGGCAACACCGGCAAGGTGCCGGCGGAGTTCAACGTCGGCTTCGACCCGGAGGCGGCGCACGTGGTGTTCGAGGCATTCCCTTCGTTCGATCTGGTCGACTGGGAAGCCACCTTGCGGCATGCGTTCGACGATGCCGAATTCGACGGCTGGCTGGCAGCGGGTGACCGGCGCGCGGAGTTCTTCGGGCGGATCGTCGCCACCGCGCGACGCTACAACGCGAAGCATGACCGCAGCGGGGTGATCGCCGCCGATGCGCTGGCGATGGCGGTGGCAATCGACCCCTCGATCGTCACCCGCAGCGAGACGCGCGCTGTCGCCGTGGAACTGGACGGCCGGCTGACCCGCGGGGCCACCGTGGTTGACTGGGCGGCGCGGCTGGGCCAGTCGGCGCAGGCGAACATCGTGCTGGAAGTGGATCAGACCCGTTTTGCCGCGATGGTGCGACGCGCCTTGGGCGCGCAAGGCTGATCCCGGGTTTGTATCGGCAAGCAGTGGTCGCCCCACGAACGGTCGTCCCGCATCCGAATGGCCCCAGACTTGCGGCGGCGGTCGATTACTCGCTACAATGCCGCTCTTTTCACCACCGCTTTAGAGCCTGTCATGAAGCCTGATATCCATCCGAACTACAACCCGGTGGTGTTCCAGGACCTGTCGTCCGACTTCTCGTTCCTGACCAAGTCGACCATGTCCAGCAAGGAAACCATCAAGTGGGCAGACGGCAATGAGTACCCGCTGATCAAGGTGGATATCTCCAGCCATTCGCACCCGTTCTACACCGGCAAGCAAAAGTCGCTGGACGTGGGTGGTCGCGTCGACAAGTTCCGCCGTCGTTACGCGGGCGCTGCCAAGGAATAAGCGGCTGCCGGACCATCGTTCCGATGGCCGGCGAGAAACCGTCGAAAGACGGGTCCGATTCAAGACACGGGGCGAGCGCAGGCTTGCCCCGTGTTTTTTCGTGGCCGTCGTTCGACCATTCGCCATCGAATGCGCACGGAGCCTTGTGCGATAATGGTGAGTGTCAGACGCCATCGGCGTCCGTTGCATCGCAACTTTCCCCGGCATGCGATGCCAGGCATTCCCTCGCCGGACGGCACCGTCATCACGGTTGCCGCTGGTGGTGACCCACATGTGAGGAGGTTCCCGTGTCCGATCCCAAAATCGTCAAGCTGGTGGATGAGTCGAGCAAACGCAGCAGTGAGCTGCCGCTGATCAGCGGCACGCTGGGCCCCGCCTGCATCGATATCGGCACGCTGTACAAGGACACCGGCCACTTCACTTACGATCCCGGCTACGGCAGCACCGCCAGCACCAAGAGTGCGATCACCTATATCGATGGTGACGAGGGCGTGCTGCTGTACCGCGGCTACCCGATCGAGCAGCTGGCGGAGAAGTCCAGTTTCCTCGAGGTGGCTTACCTGCTGCTCAATGGCGAACTGCCGAAACCGGCCGAGTTCGCCACGTTCGAGCACGACATCACGCATCACACGATGATGCACGAGGCACAGAAGAACTTCTTTCAGGGCTTCCACCACGATGCACATCCGATGGCGATGCTCGCCGCGGCGGTCGCTTCGCTGTCGGCGTTCTATCACGACGACCTGAACGTGGACGATCCTGCTGATCGCAAGATGGCGGCGATCCGCCTGATCGCGAAGATGCCGACGATTGCCGCAGCCTGCTTCCGTTATTCGGTCGGTTGGCCGGTGCGCTATCCGCGCAACAATCTCGAATACGTCACCCGCTTCCTGCACATGATGTTCGAGGTGCCGAGCGAGCCGCTGCAGCTGAATCCGGTAGCCGCCAAGGCGCTGGACCTGCTGTTCATCCTGCACGCCGATCATGAGCAGAACGCGTCCACCTCGACCGTACGCCTGGTCGGTTCCACCGGTGCCAACCCGTATGCGTCGATCGCCGCCGGCATCACGGCACTGTGGGGCCCGGCGCATGGCGGTGCCAACGAGGCGGTGCTCAAGCAGCTCAAGGAAATCGGCACGCCGGACAACGTCGAGACGGCGGTCAAGCGTGCGAAGGACAAGAACGACAGTTTCCGCCTGATGGGCTTCGGCCATCGCGTGTACAAGAACTTCGACCCGCGCGCGAAGATCATCCGCGAGATGTGCCACAAGGTGCTGGCCGAGCTGGGTGTCAACGATCCGCTGCTCGACGTGGCGATGAAGCTGGAAGAGGCGGCACTGAAGGACGACTACTTTGTCGAGCGCAAGCTGTATCCGAACGTCGATTTCTATTCCGGCATCATCTACAAGGCGTTGGGCATTCCCACCGAGATGTTCACCGTGATGTTCGCGATCGCGCGTACTTCCGGCTGGATCGCACACTGGATCGAGCAGCACGAGACCCCGGGATCGCGCATCGGTCGCCCGCGCCAGATCTATACCGGTGCCGACGTGCGCGATTACACGCCGACGGCCAAGCGCTGACCTTCAGCTCTCCTGGCGTAATGAAAAACGCCCCGGTTTCGGCCGGGGCGTTTTGTCTGTCACGTTGACCTACCAGTTCAGCGCAGCGCGCTGGCGAGGCGCTGCTCGAATCCATCGTCGTCGGCCTCTTCCGCCAGCAGGATCTCCACCTGCGCCAGTGCGCCGCGTCGCATCGGCCGGTCGTCGGCCCGGTCCAGCGGTGCCCGGCGCTGGGCGTCACGCGGCAACACGGTCAGGTCGAATGGCAACTCGTCGGCGGCAAACAGCAGCACCGGGTACTCGGGCTGCTCGTCGCGGCTGTAGCGCAGACGCCGGGTTTGTGCCTCGACCGGCACGCCGTGTTCGCGCAGGTACAGTTCGACCGCATCGGGATCATCGCTGAACACATGCAGGCATACCGCCGAATGTGCGTCGGCGGTGCCTTCGAGTACGGCGCCGACCAGGCGCGGTTCGAAGGCGGCAAGGAAGCGCATCGCCTCGATGGCTGCCTCGCGCCGCTGGCGCAGCAACTGCGGCTGACTGTTCGCCAGGAACAGGCGCTGGTGCTCGCGCAGCGCCTGTTCGATTTCCAGATTGCGCGGCAACGCCTGGGTGTCGAGGATGCCGAGCCGCTCGGCGGCTTTCAGCTTGGCGTGATGAAAATCGCGGATACCGTGCTCGCTCATCAGGCGTGCAGCCTCCTGGGCGATGCGCAACCGATTGCGCTGCAGTCGGTCATGCGCATGGATGCGGTGATGTTCGCCTCGCGACATGGCGCGCTCCTCGTCGTTCGGTAACTAGCCGCCTCCACCTTACCCGAAGCGGCCGGCCAAAAGTCAGGAGATCAGGGGTCAGAAGATATCGTAGGCGTGCTGCTGATCCTGCTCGTTCTGCTGGGTGGCCTGGGCACGCAGGCGATCGACATCCTCCACCTTGAAGATCTCGTTCATGCTGTCCGGATCGCCCGCCGAGGTGGGCAGGCCGTTCTGGCGGTTGATCAGCACGGTGCTGATCCCGGGTGGCATCGGTAGCGTGTTCTCGGGCAGGCCTTTCAGCACGGCGCCCATGTAGTCCATCCAGATCGGCAGCGCTGCCTTGGCGCCGAATTCGCCGTGCCCCAGCGAGGCGTAATTGTCGTAGCCCACCCATACCGCGGTGGACAGGTCGCCGTTGAAACCGACGAACCAGGCATCGCGATGGTCGTTGGTGGAGCCGGTCTTGCCAGCCAGGTCGGGGCGATTCAGCGCTTTCACCGCCGAGCCGGTGCCGCGCAGGACCACGTCCTTCATCAGCGAAGTGATCAGGTAATCGTTGCGCGGGTCGATGACGCGTGGCGCGAGTACGGGCGGATGGGCGCTCTCGCCATGCACGTCCGCGGGCAGCACCGCCACGCCCACACCATCGACGCTGCTGGCCTGCGCCGGTGCAGCGCTGGTCGCCGTGGCGACATCGTTGGCCGGGGTCTTGAGCATGTCGGCTGGCGGTGGACCGGGCGGCCGCGTGTCGAGCAGACGCTCCTGGCAGTCGCTGCAGGCGCGCGCCGGATTGGCGAGATACACCGGCTTGCCGTTGCGGTCGTCGATCTCGCTGATGAAATACGGCGTGACCAGGTAGCCGCCGTTGGCGAACACGGCATAGCCGCGGGCCATGCTCATCGGCGACACCGAGGCCGTGCCCAGCGCCAGCGACAGGTTGGCCGGCAGTGCGTCGAGCGGGAAGCCGAAACGGGTGGCGTACTCGCGCGCGTAGCGCATACCCATGGCATCGAGCAGGCGCACCGAGACCAGGTTCTTCGACTGCACGAGTGCTTCCCGCAAACGCATCGGACCAGCAAATTTGCCGTCGTCGTTGGAAGGTGTCCAGAGGCCGCCAGGGCGTGACGGATCGGGCAGCGCCAGCGGCGCGTCGTTGATGATCGAGGACGGCGTGAAGCCGCGGTCGAAGGCCGCCGAGTACAGGTACGGCTTGAAGCTCGATCCGGGCTGGCGCGCCGCCATCACCGCACGATTGAATTTGCTGCGTGCAAAATTGAAGCCGCCGACCAGCGCCTGGATCGAGCCGTCCTCCGGATTGATCGAGGTCAGCGCGGCCTGGGCGGCGGGGATCTGATCCAGTTGCCAGTTGCCCTTGTCGTCGCGCGACAGCCGCACGACATCGCCGCGTTTCAGCACGCTGTCGACGCTGCGCGGGGTGGCGCCGACACGGTCATCATCGATCCGCGGCCGCGCCCAGCTGATCGCGGCCAGGTCGAGTTCCACGTTTTCGTGGCTGGACAGGTAGACCGTGGCCTCCTTCGCGTTGCTGGCCGTGACCAGGCCCGGCTGCAGGCCCGAGACGACGGTGTAGCTGGACAGCAGGTTGTCGTAGTCATCGTCGCTGGCGTCGGCAGGCAGATCCTGGTGCGCTTCCGGCCCGCGCCAGCCATGCCGATGATCGTAGATCATCAGGCCATTGCGCAGCGCCTCCACCGCAGCCTGCTGGCGGCTGCTCTGCAGCGTGGTCTTGACCACGTAACCCTCGGTCAGTGCCTCGTTGCCCAGCCGGTCGAGCACCTGCCGGCGCACCATTTCCGCCAGATAGGGTGCGTCCACCTCGATCGGCTGCTCATGCGGGTAGGCATGGTTCGGTTCGGCGATCGCCTGCTCGTACACCGGTCTGGTGATGTAGCCGTGCCGGAGCATCTCACCCAACACCCAATTGCGCCGGGCAATCGCGCGCTTGGGGCTGTTGATCGGATTGACCACCGAGGGCAGCTGGAAGGTCGAGGCGATCAGCGCGCATTCGGCCACGCTCAGCTGGTCCAGCGTCTTGCCGTAGTAATACTCGGCGGCGGCGGCCACGCCATAGGAGCGATGGCCGAGGAACATCTTGTTGAGATACAGCTCGAGGATCTGATCCTTGCTGAGCTCATGCTCGATACGCAGCGCGATGAAGATCTCGGTGAGCTTGCGCGAATACAGTTTTTCCGGACTCAGGAAGATGTTGCGTGCCACCTGCTGGGTGATCGTCGAGCCACCGGGTCCCTTGTCGCCACCGGTCACCACCACATGCCAGCCGGCGCGGACGATGCCGCGCCAGTCCACGCCAGGATGATGGTAGAACTCCGCATCCTCGGCCGACAGCACGGCATGCTTGAGCAGATCCGGCACATTGCTGATGGCCACCGGGATGCGCCGCGTCTCGCCGAAGCTGGCGATCAGCTTGCCGTCGGCGCTCAGTACGCGCAGCGGCACCTGCATGTGGTAGTCCTTGAGGACGGCCACCGAGGGAAGTCGTGGGGCGACCAGCCAGTACGCCACACCAATCGCGATAACTGCCAGCAGCAACCCGCTAAAGGCCAGGATCAATGCCCAGCGCAACAAACGCTTGAAAATTCGCATGGTGTGGGGATAGCGAGACCTGAGTCAAAACATGCCAGAGTATAGATGTAGCAGTATCCACTGCATGCGGCGTGGTCGGCCAAAGCAAGGGTTGCGCCAAAGGGGTGCTTGCGTAAATGTGTTGGACATCACGTCAATTACTTGAGAAAGTTTCTGTAGACCGTTGCCATTGCGTTAATTTTTCGATTTAATGCCACTGCGCATCCCGCCAGGATTCTGGTACGGGCGTCAGCGGCAAGGGGGAAACACCGTGGGGCTCTTTACACCCAAGAAGCCGGCGCTGATTGGTGTCGACATCAGTTCGACTGCCGTCAAGCTGCTGCAGCTAAGCCAAGCGGGTGGCCGCTATCGCGTGGAGCATTACGCGGTCGAGCCATTGCCACCCAATGCCGTGGTCGAAAAGAACATCGTCGAAGTCGAGGCGGTGGGCGATGCGATCCGCCGCGCACTGGCGCGCTCGGGCTCCAAGCTCAAGCACGCGTCGGCCGCGGTGGCCGGGTCGGCGGTGATCACCCGCGTCATCCCGATGACCAGTGAGCTTTCCGACGACGATCTGGAAGGCCAGATCCAGGTCGAGGCGAACCAGTACATTCCGTATCCGATCGACGAAGTCAGCCTCGACTACGAGGTGATCGGGCCGGTGCGCGACAACCCCGACATGAACAACGTGCTGCTGGCGGCCTCGCGTACCGAGAACGTCGACATGCGCGTGGCGGCGCTCGATCTGGGCGGGCTCACCGCCAGCGTGATCGACGTCGAGGCCTTCGCGATGGAGAACGCGTTCGCGATGGTCGCCGACCAGCTCAATGTCGGGCGCGACGCGCTGGTGGCAGTGGTCGACATCGGCGCCACCATGACCACGCTGTCGGTACTGCGCAACCAGCGCACCATCTATTCGCGCGAGCAGGTCTTCGGCGGCAAGCAGTTGACCGACGAGATCATGCGCCGCTTCGGGCTCTCCTACGAGGAAGCCGGTCGCGCCAAGCGCAAGGGCGGTTTGCCCGAGTCGTACGAAACCGAGGCGCTGGAGCCGTTCAAGGAGTCGCTGATCCAGCAGATCAGCCGCCTGCTGCAGTTCTTCTTTGCCGGCAGTGAATACAGCAAGGTCGACCAAGTGGTGCTGGCGGGCGGTTGCGCCTCGATCGAGGGGCTGGGTCCGATGCTGGAAGAGCAGGTCGGCGTTCCCTGCGTCGTCGCCAATCCGCTGGCCCGCATGTCGCTTTCGCCAAGGGTGCAGGCGCAGTCGCTGGCCCAGGACGCGCCCGCCCTGATGATCGCGGTCGGCCTCGCCATGAGGAGCTTCGACTGATGGCACACGTCAACCTACTTCCGTGGCGCGCCGAGCGCCGCAAACAGCGCGAACGCGAGTTCTACATGCAGCTGATCGCTGCGTTCGTGGCATCGCTCGGTGTTTTGCTGCTGTGGGTGTTCTGGATGAACCAGCGCATCGACAACCAGAACGACCGCAACACCTACCTGCAGACCGAGATCAAGCAACTCGACGTGCGCATCGCCAAGATCAAGGATCTGGAAAAGGTGCGCGAACACCTGCTCGCGCGCAAGCAGATCATCGAGCAGTTGCAGGCGGACCGCTCGCAGATGGTGCACCTGTTCGACGAACTGGTGAAGACGATTCCCTCGAGCGCGCGCCTGACCGGACTCAAGCAGAACGGCCAGTCGATGACGCTCGACGGCGTGGCGCAGTCCAATGCCAGCGTCGCCGAATACATGCGTAACGTGGAGTCCTCGCCGTGGATGGGGCATGCCGACCTGCGCAAGACCGAAAACAGCCATGACGCCTCCCGCATGCCTTACACCTTTGGCCTGGACGTGACGCTGAGCCGACCGAAGGCGGACGATGCGATGAGTGGAGACGGTGCGGCGCCTGCCGCAGCCGGCAGCGCCGCGAGTCCTTCCGCAGCTTCCGTGCCGCCTGCACTCGGGGCGGCGGCCAAGGCCATCGCGGGCACTCCGGCAAAATCAGGTAGCGCGGCCGCAGCGGTCAAGCCGGAAGCCAGGCCCGAAACCAAACCGGGAAGTGCGACTGCCACGGGAGGGACCACGCCATGAAGTTCCTCGACGACATCCGCAGTCTGGATCGCAACAACGTCGGTGGCTGGCCGCAATCGGTCAAGATCTTCTTCACCGTGCTGGTGTTTGCGGTCGTGCTGCTGATTGGCTGGTACTTCTTCGTCAGCGACCAGCAGGAAAGCCTGACCTCGCTGACCAGCAAGGAAGAAGGCCTCAAGCAGGAGTTCTCGACCAAGCAGGCCAAGTCGGTCAACCTCGAAGCCCTGCAGCAGCAGCTCGACGAGATGCAGGACATGCTGCGCCAGCTGCTGCGCCAGCTGCCCAGCAAGACCGAAATGCCCGAGTTGCTGATTGATATCTCGCAGACCGCCTTGTCGGCGGGCCTGCAGAGTGATCTGTTCCAGCCGGGTCCGGAAGTGCCCAAGGACTTCTATGCGGAGAAGCCCATCACCTTGCGCATGACCGGCACCTATCATCAATTCGGTACGTTCATCAGCGGCGTGGCCTCGTTGCCGCGGGTTGTGATCCTGACCCTGCACGACGTCTCGCTGACGCCGGCGACACCCGCCAAGGGCAGCAATGCTGCTACGGATGGACAACTGGTGCTGCAGGGCACGGTGAAGACCTACCGCTATCTGGACGACGAAGAGAGCGCGGCCGAGACCAAGAAGAACGCCAAGGCAGGGGGGCAGAAATGAACAAGTTTGCTGCCATCAGGCCCGCCCATGTGATGCGCGTGTTCTTGATCGTGGGGGCCGCCCTGGTCCTGGGTGGCTGCACCCGCGGCATGTCGGATCTGCGCGACTGGGTCGCCCAGGAAAAAGCCAAGAAGGGTGCGCCGATTCCCCCGTTGCCGGTGATCAAGACGTTCGAGACGTTCAAGTACGACGATCAGGACCGGCGTGACCCGTTCAGTCCGAGTACGGCCGAACTGCAGGCCAACACCAGCAACAGTGGTCCGCGGCCGGACGCCAATCGTGCGAAGCAGCCGCTGGAGATGTTCGCCCTCGACACCTTGAAGATGGTCGGCACACTTGGTGCCGGGTCCGGTCTGGAGGTGTTGGTGAAGGATCCGGGTGGCGTGATCCATCGCGTCCGTGTCGGCGAATACATAGGCCTGAATTACGGGCACATCACGGCCATCAGCGACGACCACATCGATCTGGTCGAGCTGGTATCCAACGGTAATGGCGGCTGGATGGAACGTCCGGCCAGCATCGCGCTTGCCGCGAAATAGGTAGACAGGGGCTGATGCAATGACCAACCAAATCCAATCCGTCCGGGGCCGTGTCATGCGCCATGCAAGCCGTTACATGCTGATGGGCCTGTTGCTCGCTGCCGCCACCTGGAGCAGCGTCGCGATGGCGGCCAGCAGTACGCTCAAGAACATCAGCTTCGACACCTTGCCAGGCGGCAAGGTGCAGCTGCACATGGATTTCGGCAGTGGCCCGGTGCCGCAACCGAAGATATTCACCACCGGCAATCCGCCGCGCATCGCAATTGATTTCGCCGATACCGACAATGCGGCCGCGCGCCATCTGGACATCGGCCAGGGCTCGACTTCCGGGGTCTCGGCGATCGCGGCCGGCGGCCGCACCCGCGTGGTGGTCGAGTTGATGCGCGAGTCGAGTTACCGCTCCCGCGTCGAAGGCAACAGCTTGGTGCTGACCATCAACAACGGTCCGTCGGACCAGTCCGTGACCACCGCTGCCAGCGTCGATCCGAGCAAGGCCTTGCCGTCGGCCTCGAATGGTCCGTCGATCGCCAATATCGACTTCCGTCGCGGCACGAACGGCGAAGGGCGTGTGCTGATCAGCTTCAGCGGCAGCGGTGCGAATGCCCAGATGAGCCGCAAGGGTGACAAGCTGCTGGTCACGATCGACCACGCGAACCTGCCGGCCAATCTCGCGCAGCGCCTCGACACGCTGGACTTCGCCACGCCGGTGCAGTCCATCGTCACCCGTGCTGGTATAGGTGGCGGCGCACGCATCGAAATTGCGATCAAGGGTGATGTCGATACCTCGGCTTATCAGACTCCCGACCAGTACGTGGTCGAAGTGGCGCCCAAGAAAGTGGACGCCAAGGTTGCCCAGCTGGCCAAGGCAGGCCAGGAACCGAGCTACAACGGCAAGCGCGTCACCTTCAATTTCCAGGACATTCCGGTGCGCTCGGCACTGCAGCTGATCGCCGACGTATCAGGGCTCAACCTGGTCGCTTCGGACAGCGTCGGCGGCAGCGTCACCCTGCGGCTGGTCAACGTGCCATGGGATCAGGCGCTGGACGTGATCCTGCGTGCGAAGACCCTGGACAAGCGCCGCAACGGCAACGTGATCTGGGTCGCGCCACAGCAGGAGCTGGCCAAGTACGAACAGGATATTGCCGACGCCCAGCAGAAGGCGCAGGACACCGCTGAACTGGAAACCGCCTATGTCCCGGTCAGCTACGGTAAGGCGGCCGACATTGCCAAACTGCTGACCACCGGCAGCCTGCAGTCCCAGGCCACCGGCGGCAGCACGAGTGCCAACACCGCCAAAGGCTTCCTGTCGGCGCGCGGCAGCGCCTCCTTCGACGTACGTACCAACACGTTGCTGCTGAACGACACCCCGGACAAGATCAAGCAGTTGCGCGATCTGATCGCGGTGCTGGACAAGCCGGTGCAGCAGGTGCTGATCGAGTCGCGCATCGTGGTGGCCACGGATGATTTCACCCGCGAGCTGGGTGCCAAGTTCGGCGTCAATGGCACCCGCACCAATCCCAGTGGTCAGATACTGCAGACCGGCGGCACAATCGGCGGTGTGCCCGGAAATAACGGTGCTAGTACCTCGACCGGGGTCAACGCATCCGGTGCCGGTGGCCTCAACGTCAACCTGCCCGCTGCTGCTCCACAGGCCGGAAGCATTGGTCTGGCCATTCTCGGCGCCAACTACTCGCTGGATCTGGAGCTTTCCGCGGCGCAGACCGAGGGCCGCAGTGAAGTCATCTCCAGCCCGCGCGTGATCACCGCCAACAATGTCGAAGCCGTGATCCGCCAGGGTCAGGAAATCGGCTACGTCACGTTCCAGAACAGCAGCGGCAGTGCCCCCGGCAGCGGTACCGCCACGGTGGCCTTCAAGGACGCCGTGCTGGAGTTGAAGGTGACCCCGACGATCACGGCCGACGGCCGCGTGTACCTGGCGATCAACGTGACCAAGGATGCGCTGGCCGGCTATACCATCGTGCCCGGCAGCGGCCAGGTGCCGAACATCGACACCCGTTCGATCAACACCTCGGTGCTGGTGGACAACGGACAAACCGTGGTGCTGGGCGGTATCTACGAGGTTAACAAGACCAACACGATCACCAAGGTGCCTGGCTTGGGCGATATCCCCGGCATCGGCATTCTGTTCCGGCAGACGTCGCGTGGCGACACCAAGGCCGAACTGCTGATCTTCGTGACGCCGCGAGTCCTCAGCGACACGCTGCAGTAAGTCGCAGCTTGCAAGGCATCAAGGAGGCGGCTTCGGCCGCCTCTTTGTTTCATGCGGCCCGGATGAGATCGCGTGCTGGTTAAACTTCCAGCGCCGGTTATGGTCAGTAGCACGCGACCGGCGCCGGCATCCCGAATGACATGCCGCATCCGGTCAGCGCCACGCCGACCACGGAAACCGATCATGGATATGCCCCAAACTCCGTCCCAGAGCCACTTGCAGCAGATCTTCGGGCGATTGCGCGACGAGCTGCAAGCCTGCGTCATCGGTCAGCCGCACTTGATCGAATGTCTGTTGGTGGCGCTGTTGGCAGACGGCCATCTGCTGGTCGAGGGCGCGCCCGGACTGGCCAAGACCACGGCGGTGAAGGCGCTGGCGGCGCGGATCAAGGCGGATTTCCACCGCGTGCAGTTCACCCCGGACCTGTTGCCGGCCGATCTCACCGGTACCGATGTGTTCCGCCCGCAGTCCGGCAGCTTTGAGTTCGAGCGTGGACCGCTGTTCCACAACATCGTGCTGGCCGACGAGATCAACCGCGCGCCGGCGAAAGTGCAGTCGGCCTTGCTGGAGGCGATGGCCGAACAGCAGATCACGGTCGGCCGCAGCACCTGGCAGCTGCCCGAGTTGTTCATGGTGATGGCGACGCAGAATCCGATCGAGCAGGAAGGCACCTTCACGCTGCCGGAAGCCCAGCTTGACCGTTTTCTGATGCACGTGACGATCGGCTATCCCGATGCCGTCGCCGAACTGGCCATCCTGCGGCTGGCGCGCGAGCAGGCCAGTCAGCGTGCGCATCCAGTGGCTGCCCCGCAGGCGCTGCTGAGTCAGGCCGATGTGTTCGCCGCGCGCGATGCGGCGATGGCCGTGCACATGGCACCGGCGCTGGAGGAATACCTGACCCAGCTGGTGCTGGCCACGCGCGATGCCGGCCGCTACGGCCCTGAACTGAAGCGCTGGATCGCCTGGGGTGGCAGCCCGCGCGCGACCATCGCGCTGGATCGTTGCTCCCGTGCGCAGGCCTGGCTGTCCGGGCGCGATTACGTGCTGCCAGAGGACGTGCATGTGATCGTCCACGAGGTGTTGCGCCACCGCGTGTTGCTCAGTTACGAGGCGGAAGCCGAGGGTGTGCGGCCGGATCAGGTGATCGACCGCCTGCTGGATCTCGTGCCGCTGCCGTGAACGCTGTCGTGCAACCCCGGATGGATGGCGATGGCCGTGGCCAGGTGTCGCTGGCCGAACTGATTGCGCTGCGTGCGCGGGTCGGTCGTGTCCGCATGGTGCCGCTGCTCAGCCGTGCGGCACGCAGTGGTCAGCAATCCAGCCGTCTTTACGGCCGTGGCATGGATTACGCCGAATCGCGCGTCTACCAGGCCGGCGATGACGTGCGTCGGCTCGACTGGCGGCTCACGGCGCGCAGCGGCAAGTTGCACACCAAGTTGTTCCAGGAGGAGCGCGAGGGCTGTTTGCTGATCCTGCTGGATACCCACGCCAGCATGCGTTTCGGCACGCAGGTGCGCTTCAAGTCGGTGCAGGCGGCACGCGCGGCGGCCTGTGCGGCCTGGTATGCCGTGCGTGCGGGCGAGCGCGTCGGGGTGATGGCGTTCGGTCACGCCGAGCAATTGCTGCGCCCGCAGGCCGGTCCGCGCGGTGCGCTGGCCGTATGCGGTGCGCTGGCCGAATGGGATGCGCTGCCTTCATCGGGCAAGATCGAGACGCTGGCCGATGCGCTGACCCGTGCGGGCAGAGTGCTGCATGGCGCCAGCCGCGTGCTGCTGATCAGCGACGGCTTCAGTTGTGATGCGTCGGCCCGACAGCGACTGCTCGACCTCACCCGCCATGCCGGCGTCAGCGTGCTGGTGGTCGCCGATGCGCTGGAGCTCGCGCTGGCACCGCCTGGACGTTATCCGCTGGAACACGCGGGTGAGCGCAGCGAGGTGGTGCTGCAGTCCGACCGCCAGCGCCACGATTTCCAGCGCGCGCTCGGCGCCGGTCCTGCTCGACTGGGCGAGCTGGCGCAATCGTTGAATCTGCGTTGCAGCCGGATCGATACCGTGGCCGATCCGCTGACGGCGATCACCGGCCTGTTCGGCGTCGCGAGAGCGGCACGATGAACACCTTGCCCACGCCGCCCGCTGCAGCTGCCGCGCCAGCGGGTCCTAGCCTGCGCGATATCCATCTACCTCCCGCGCCTTCGTGGTGGCCGCCGGCGCCAGGCTGGTGGGGGTTGGCCGTCTTGCTGCTGCTGGCGCTGCTGCTGGGTGCCTGGTGGTGGCGACGGCATCGCCATGCGGTCCGGCAGCGCGAACGGGTGCTGTACGAGCTCGATGGACTCGCGCGCCAATATCAGCTCGATAGCGATCAGTCGGCGCTGGCGAGTGGCCTGCACCAGCTGCTGCGACGGGTGGCGCGCCGGCACGATGTCATGGCGACACAGCAGCGCGGCGATGCATGGCGGCAGACGCTGGCACGGGTGCCGATCGATGCGGTCACACTGGACCGCCTGCTGACGCTGGAACAAGTGATTTATCGTCCGCAGCCGTCGTTCGATCACGCCGCCACCGTGGCGGCCGTGCGGCAGTGGCTGTCACTGGCGTTGAAGCCGGCGGCGTGGAAACCCGCTGCGACGGAGGGAGCCCATGCCTGAGTTTGCATGGCCCTGGGTGATCGTGTTGTTGCCGCTGCCGTGGCTGCTGCGGCGCTGGCTGCGGCCGGCGGCACCGGGGCAGGCCCTGCATCTGCCGCAACCGGGACTGCGTCTGGCCACGGTGAGCGGTAACGCCGCACACGGCATCGTGCCGTGGCTGCTGGCGCTGGCGTGGCTGTGCCTGCTGGGCGCGGCGGCACGTCCGCAATGGATCGGGCCGCCACAGGCGCAGCAGCGCAGCGGGCGCGCCGTGATGCTGGCGGTGGATCTGTCCGGCAGCATGCGCACCGAGGACATGGAACTGGCCGGTCATCCGGTTAGCCGGTTCGGTGCGGTCGAGGCGATTGCCGGTGACTTCATCCATCGCCGCAGCGGCGACGAGATGGGACTGGTCCTGTTCGGCAGCCAGGCCTTCCTGGTGACGCCGCTAACCTACGATCTGTCCGCGGTGCAGGCACAGTTGCAGGGCGCGGTGGTGGGGCTGGCCGGTACCGAGACGGCGATCGGCGATGCCATTGCGGTGGCGGTGAAGCGGCTGTCGGTGCTGCCGCAACAGGCGCGCGTGCTGGTCCTGCTGACCGACGGCGTCAACAATGCCGGCAGCATTTCGCCGCGCGAGGCGGCCCGCGCGGCGAAGGCCGCCGGCGTGCGCATCTACACCATCGGCATCGGCGCTACCCAGATGCGCGTGCCGGGATTCTTCGGCAGCCAGCTGGTCAATCCTTCGGCGGATCTGGATGCGGACATGCTCACCACGATCGCCAAGGAAACCGGTGGCCAGTTCTTCCGCGCCACCGACAGCCATCAACTGGCCGATGCCTATCGCGCGATCGATGCGTTGGAACCGATGCCACAGCACGGGCCGACACTGCGCCCGCGGCATGAGCTGTTCCGCTGGCCGCTGCTGGCCGCGATCGTGCTGCTGTTGCTGGTGATCGTGCCGCGCCGGTTCGGCGGTGCATCGGAGCAGCCCGCATGAGCGACGCGCTGCAACAGTTCCATTTCCTGCGGCCGTGGTGGCTGCTCGCACTGATCCTGCTGCCGTTGCTGGGCTGGTTGGGCACGCGGCGCGATGTGGCACAACAGGAGCTGCTGCGGCTGGTCGATGCCGACTTGTTGCCGCATCTGCTGCGTGGTCGTGCCGGCAGCCGTACCTTGCCGCTGTGGCTGTTCGCACTGGGCTGGACGTTGTGCGCGTTGGCGCTGGCCGGCCCGAGCTGGAGTCGTGTCATGCAGCCGCTGTATGCGAGCCGTGCCGCGCAGGTGGTGGCGATTTCGCTATCGCAGGACATGCTGGCACGTGACATGGCGCCGAGCCGGCTCGATCGCGCGCGTTACAAGGCGCACGACCTGCTGGCCAGCAATCGCGATGGGTTGAATGCGCTGATCGGCTATGCCGGCGAAGCGTTCGTGGTGGCGCCGCTGACTTCCGATGCGAACAGTCTCGACGACCTGCTCGATGCGATGGCGCCGGATACCATGCCGGTGGATGGCAACAACGCGGCGCTGGCGATCGAGCGTGGCGTCGCGCTGATCCACGATGCCAAGGTCAACGGTGGCTCGCTGGTGCTGATCACCGATCAGGCCGATGCCGCCGCCGATGCCGCGGCGCGCAAGGCGAACGCGGCCGGCGTGCGGGTGTCGGTGCTCGGTGTCGGCACGCCGCAGGGTGGTCCGGTGCCGCTGGCCGATGGCGGCTTTCTGCGCGACGCACAAGGCCAGATGACGCTGGCCCGCCGGGATGACAGCGCGCTCGCCGCGCTGGCGGCGACTGGCGGCGGCCGCTACGTGCCGATGCAGGCGGATCACGGCGATATCGACGCGCTGCATGCGCAGTTGCGTGCTGGACCGGCGGCCACGGTGAGCGGACAGACGGGTGACGAATGGCGGGATCGCGGCCCGTGGCTGCTGCTGCCGCTGCTGCCGATCGTGGCGCTGGCGTTCCGGCGCGGCTGGCTGTTACTGCTGCCGCTGGTGCTGTTGCCGCTGATGCCGGCCAGCGCCGAGGCGATGAGCTGGCATGACCTGTGGCAGCGCTCCGATCAGCAGGCAGCACACGCGTTGCGCAGCGGTGATGCGAAGCAGGCGCAACAGCTCGCCCAGGATCCGGCCTGGCGCGGTGCGGCGGCGTACCGCGCCGGCGATTACGCCAGCGCGGCGCAGGACTTGCAGCAGGCGCACGGTGGTGATGCGGTCTACAACCTCGGCAACGCGCTGGCCAGGCAAGGCCAGTATCCGCAGGCCATCGCCACCTACGATCGTGCGTTGAAACTCGATCCGGGCAATGCCGATGCCAAGGCGAATCGTCAGGCAGTCGAGGACTGGTTGCGCCAGCAACAGCAGAAGCAGCAACAGGACAAGCAACAACAGCAGGATCAGAAGCAGTCGGGCCAGCACGGCGACAAGGGCGAGTCCTCGTCCGATGGGCAGGGCAAGGACAACAAGAGCGGCAAGCCGCAGGATCAGCCGTCGAAGCAGGATGCCGGCAAGCCGTCCGACCAGGGCGGCAAGGATGATCAATCGCAGGCGCAGGATCAGCAGGGCAAGGATCGCTCCGGCAAGGATCAGGCCGGCGATCAGCCCAAGCCGCTGACACCACAGCAGCAGGCCGAACAGAAGGCGCAGACCGAGCAGGCGCAGAAGGCCTTGCAGCAACAGATGGATCAGGCCCTGGCCGGCCAGCCGAAAGATCAGCAGGGTAAGCCGACCCATCAGCTCGGCGCGATGGCGAAGGACGATCCGCAATCGAAGCTGCCGGCCGATCTGCGCCAGGCCTTGCAGCGGGTGCCGGACGATCCTGGCGCGTTGCTGCGGCGCAAGTTCCAACTGGAATATCTGCAGCGCCACGGCGGCGTACCGAACGAGGATGATCAGCCGTGATGTTTCGACGACTCATTGCAGCGTGGCTGCTTGCTTGCCTGCTGATTCCCTCACTCGTCCATGGCGCCGACGTGACGGCCAACCTGGACCGCAACCGCGTGCAGCTGGGCGAGACGGTGACGCTGAACGTGCGCGTCAACGGCCGCGCCGGCAATGTCGATGCCCCTGACCTCGGTGCGTTGAACAGGGATTTCCAGGTCCTGGGCACCTCGCAGAGCAGCAATCTCAGCATCGTCAACGGCACGGCCAGCTCGGCGGTGACGTTCGGTATCGCCTTGCGTCCCAGGCACACCGGCAGCCTGCAGATCCCCGCGCTGTCGGTGGCCGGCAGCCAGACCGCGCCACTGCAGTTGCAGGTGGATGCGCCCGACCCGGCGACGGCTGCGGCCACGGGCAAGGATGTCTTCATGGAAGCGCAGGTCGAACCGGCGCACGGCTACGTCGGCCAGCAACTGAGCTATGTGGTGCGGCTGTACTACGCCATCAACATCAGCAATGGTGCGCTGAATGCGCCGCAGGTCGATGGCGCGGAAGTGAGTCAGGTCGGCAGCGACCGCAACTACGCGGACCAGCGTGGCGACCGCGACTACCATGTGCTGGAACGGCGCTATGCCTTGGTGCCGCAGCGCGCGGGACACCTCGACATTCCCGCCATGGATTTCCAGGGCGCCGCGATCGATCCGAATGACCCGAACAGTTTCTTCGGCGCCAGCACGCCGGTCTCGGCCAGTGCTCCAGCACTGGCCATCGATGTGCAGGCGCCGCCGGCCGACTGGGGCAAGAGCGCATGGTTGCCAGCGCGCCAATTGACGCTGACCCTCGATGGTCTGCCGACGGCGCAGGATTCACCGCGGGTAGGCCAGCCGTTGAACCTCACCATGCGGCTGGAGGCGACCGGCCTGTCGTACGAGGTGCTGCCCGCGCTGAGCCTGCCGCCGCTGGATGGCGCCACGGTGTATCCGGACAAGCCGGCCACTGGCAATCGGCAGGATGGCCAGTGGACCAGCGGCTGGCGGCAGCAGGCGTTCGCGATCGTGCCGGAGCGTGCCGGCACGCTGACCATCCCCGCGACCACCCTGAAATGGTGGAACGTGCTGACCGATCGCATGGAGGTGGCGCAGATTCCGGCGCACAGCATCACCGTCCTGCCGGCAGTCGGTGCCGTCGCGGCTCCGCCGGCTGCCGCGGCAGCCGCTCCTGCCGCAGGTGGCACGGGTGTCGCACCGGCGGCGACCGCCAGATCGCCCATGCCGTGGCGCTGGGTGGCGCTGGCCAGCATCGGCCTGTGGCTGCTCAGCATGCTGGCGTGGTGGCTGTGGCGGCGACGCGCGGCCACGGTGGTGCCCACTGCACCGGTGGCGACGCGCACTTCGGCGCGGCAATGCCAGCTGGCCTTCCTCGCCGCGGCACGCGGCAGTGATGTGGCGGCCCAGGTACACAGCTTGCTGGCATGGGCACGCGCCGAGCGCCCGGCGATCCAGCATCTGGGTGAACTGGCCGCCGCGCTGGGCGACGAACCGCAGCGCGCAGCGATCGCTGCCCTGCAGCAGCGCCATTACGCGAATGCATCGATAACCGAGGGTGGCGCGGTACTGGTCGAGGTATTCCGTCGTGGCTTCGTGTGGCGCTCCGCCGGTGCCGCCGGCGTGGACGCAAGCCTGCCGCCGCTATACCCGTTCAAACTGCACTGAGCGTGCTTCAGATCGAGCGTGCTTCAAGCTGTCGCGAGCGCATGCTGGAACACCACGCGCATGGCGTCGCTGAAGCAGCACAAGGTGACATCGATGGAGGCATCATCGACCCGTTCATCCCGTAACGTGTTCACGGCCACCCTGGCGGCCTCTGCAGGCGGATAGCCGTACACACCGCAACTGATCGCAGGGAACGCCATCGTGTGCAGTCCGTATTCGCGCAGCAGACGCATGGCGTTGCGATAGCAGTACTCCAGCAGCAACGCCTCGCCGTGGCCGCCACCGTGCCAGACCGGTCCGACCGTGTGGATCACGTAACGCGCGGGCAGCGCGAAACCGGGCGTGATGCGTGCCTCGCCGGTCGGGCAGCGCACGCCGGGCGTGGATTCGGGCAGGGTACGACAGGCCTGCAGCAAGGCCGCACCGGCGGCGCGGTGGATCGCCCCATCCACGCCGCCGCCGCCGAGCAGGCCGGGGTTGGCCGCGTTGACGATGGCGTCCACGCTCAGCTTGGTGATATCGGCGGTGGTGATCTGGAGGGGCATGGCTTCACGGATGGCTGCGCCGTATGCTTCAGACGAATGTTCGGGCTGCGGGGAGGTTCCAACGGATCATGGCGAAAACGGAAGACATTTCCTTCGGCTATCTGCTCAGCGACGTGACCTTGCTGTTCCGCAAGCACTTCGACCGGCGTGCGGTGAAATTTGGACTGACCCGCGCGCAGTGGCGCGCGACCAAGGTGTTGTATCACCGCGAGGGTCTGCGGCAAACCGAGCTGGCCGAGTTTCTGGAAATGGAGCCGATCGCCGTGGGTCGCGTGATCGACCGCTTGCAGGCCGCCGGCTTTGTCGAGCGCCGCCCCGACCCGAAGGATCGCCGCGCCTGGCGCCTGCATACCACCGAGCAGGCGCGCGTGATCGTCGACGACATGGAATTGATTGCGCGCGACCTGCGCAAGGACGCTACCCGTGGCATCGACTATGACGAGCTGCAGCAGGCGCTGGCGGTGATCAACCGGATCAAGGACAACCTGCTGGCGCTCGAGCAGCTGCCGGACGAAGCCGGGCAGTCAGGCCATCTGACATAATATGCTGGTTGACCAGTGCCATCGGTCCCGCTCCGGACGGCGTCCGCAGACGGCATAGTGCAGACTTGTGTCGTGACGGGCAGGCCGGGACGTTGGGTGTCGTCCGGACTGCCGAATACCACCGCCGGTCGGTCACACCACCTTGATCCACCATCCACATGTCGCGTGATGTTGCCGCGGATTCGCGGAACCAGACGACGAGTAGCAGACGCATGTCCTTGAAAAAACTCTTGCTGATGGTCGTGGTGCTTGGTCTGGTTGCCCTGTCGGTATTCTGGTACTCGCATCAGCGCGAGTCTGCAGGCAAGCATCCGGCCGCGCCGGTGGCAGTACCGGTCAAGGTGGCCACGGCCATACAGGGCGATGTCGACCTTTCGCTCAGGCAGATCGGCAGCGTCGAGGCGTATTCGACCGTCACGGTAAGCCCGCAGGTGGATGGCCAGATCCAGTCGCTGGCGTTTACCCCGGGTGCGCGCGTGCGCAAGGGTGACCTGCTTGCACAGATCGATCCGCGACCGCTGCAGGCGCAGCTCGATCAGGCCGTCGGCAACGTGGCGCGCGACCAGGCCAACCTGATCAAGGCCAGGGCCGACCTGGAACGCTATACCCCGCTGCTCCCGAAGGGCTATGTCGCGCAGACTGACATCGACACCTACCAGGCCAATCTCGGTGTCGCCGCCGCGGCACTGCAGTCCGATCGCGCCGCGCAGGAACTGGCGCGGACCCAGCTCAATTACACGCGGATCGTCGCGCCGTTCGACGGTGTGCTCGGCGCGCCGCTGGTGTATCCCGGCGCCGTGGTCACGGCCAACACCACCGGCATCGTGGTGCTCAACCAGGTCGAACCGATCCGGGTGACGTTCGCGCTGCCGCAGGACAGCCTGCCTGCAGTACGAAAGGCGCAGGCGCGCGGCGCGGTCAGCGTGCAGGCGCAGCTGGATGGCGACGGCAGCCAGCTGCTCAGCGGCGCGCTGGAATTCATCAACAACGCGGTCGACGCCACCACCAGCACGATCACGCTCAAGGCGCGTTTCGACAACGCGGATAATCAGCTGACGCCCGGACAATTCGTCAACGTGACGCTGCCGACGACGCGCATCGCCAATGTCATCTCGGTGCCGGTGATTGCCTTGCAGAATTCCAGTGCCGGCACCTTCGTGTTCGTGCTCAAGCCGGATGGCACGATCGAACAACGTCCGGTGAGCGCCGGCACCAGCACGGTCGACCAGGTGGTGATCGACAAGGGTCTGGCCGCAGGCGAGGAGGTGGTTACGGAAGGCCAGATGTTGCTGGTCGACGGCAGCCACGCGCGCGTCAGCGCCAACTGAGGGGGCTGCCCGTGAACCTGCCGGAACTCTGCATTCGCCGCCCGGTGATGACCACGCTGCTGATGGCGGCGCTGCTGGTGTTCGGCATCGTGTCGTATCCGCAGCTGCCGGTGAACGAACTGCCGAACGTCGATTTCCCGACCATCAGCATTTCGGCCAGCCTGCCCGGCGCTTCACCGCAGACCATGGCCTCGGCCGTGGCGACACCGCTGGAGGCGCAGCTGTCGAGCATCGCCGGCATCAGCTCGATGAGCTCGACCAGCGCGCTGGGCTCCACCTCGATCACGCTCACGTTCGAACTGGACCGCAGCATCGACGGTGCGGCGCAGGACGTGCAGGCGGCCATCTCGGCGGCACAGCGCCAGTTGCCGACGCAGATGCCGACACCGCCCACGTTCCGCAAGGTGAATCCGGCCGATGCGCCGATCCTGTTCATCGCGGTGACCTCGTCGACGCTGCCGCTGTCGACCGTCGACGAATACGGCGAGACCGAACTGGCCCAGCAATTGTCGATGGTCGATGGCGTGGCGCAGGTGAGCGTCTACGGTTCGCAGAAGTATGCCGTGCGCATCAACGTCAATCCGGACAAGCTCGCGGCGGCAGGCATCGGCATCGATCAGGTGCAGAACGCGATTGCAGCAGCCAACGTCAACCAGTCGACCGGCTCGCTGTACGGTACCCGGCAGCAGCTGCCGGTCAGCAGCGACGGCCAGCTGATGCGCGCGGCGGCCTACAACGACGTCGTCGTGGCCTATCGCAACGGCTCGCCGGTGCGGCTGGGCAACCTCGGGCACGCCGCCGACAGCGTGCAGAACGACCAGGTGGCCAGCTGGTACAACGGGCAGCGCTCGATCCTGCTGGCGATACAGCGCCAGCCGGGCGCGAACACGGTCACGACCGTGGACAAGATCCAGGCACTGTTGCCTGGCTTCAGTGCCAGCCTGCCGCCCTCGGTCAAGCTCGACGTGCTGTACGACCGCTCGCAGTCGATCCGCGCCTCGGTGGACGACGTGCAGTTCACCCTGCTGCTGGCCGGCGTGCTGGTGGTGCTGGTGATCTACCTGTTCCTCGGCAATCTCTCCGCCACGCTGATTCCGGCAGTGGCGCTGCCGATCTCGGTGATCGGCACGTTCGGCGTGATGTTCGCGCTGGGCTACAGCCTCGACAATCTCTCGCTGCTGGCATTGACGCTGGCGGTGGGTTTCGTGGTGGACGATGCGATCGTGATGCTGGAGAACATCATCCGTCACATGGAAACCGGCTTGACCCCGTTCGAGGCCTCGGTGAAGGGAGCCAACGAAGTCAGCTTCACGATCATCTCGATGACCTTGTCGCTGGTGGCCGTGTTCATCCCGGTGATGTTCATGGGCGGCATCGTCGGACGCCTGTTCCACGAGTTCGCGGTGACCATTAGCGTGGCCATCCTGGTTTCCGGCGTGGTGGCGGTGACGCTGACGCCGATGCTGTGCAGCCGCTTCTTCAAGGTGCACGACCACCAGAAAAAAACCTGGCTGATTGCTGGCTTCGATCGCGGCTTCAGCGCCGTACAGGATAGCTATACGCGCAGTCTGCGCTGGAGCATGCAACGTCCGCGCGCGGTCATGGCGCTGTTTGCGCTGAGTATCGGCGTGACCGTGCTGTTGTTCTATGTGACGCCGATGGATTTCATTCCGGCCGGCGACAGCGGCCAGCTGCGGGTGAACACGCAGGCTGCGGATGGTGCCTCGTTCGACGAAATGGTAGTGCTGCAGCAGCGGTTGGCGGAGATTGCCAGCAAGGATCCGAACGTCGATTCGTACATGTCGTCGGTCGGTGCCGGCGGCCCGCGCGCCACGGTCAACAATGGCTCGCTGTTGCTGGTGCTGAAGCCGACGAACGAGCGTCTGGCACTCGACGAGGTCATCAGCGAGCTGCGCAGGAAATTCGCCCAGGTGCCCGGCATCAAGGCCTACATCCAGAATCCACCAGCGATCCAGATCGGTGGGCGTCAGTCCAACTCGCAATACCAGTACACCCTGCAGTCGACCGATCTGGATGCGCTGTACAGCTGGAGCGACAAGGTGACAGCGGCGTTCCAGCAACTGCCCGGATTCCGCGATGTTTCCAGCGACCTGGACGTCAACAGTCCATCCATCGACGTCAAGGTGAACCGCGAGAAGCTGGCGCCGCTCGGCCTGACCATGGCACAGGTGCAGTCGGCACTCGGCGCCGCTTTCGGCGCCAACCAGATTTCCACGATCTACGGTGCAGCCACCCAGTACTGGGTGATCATGCAGGTCGACCGGTCGATGCAGAGTGATCCGGCGGTACTGTCCAAGCTGTATGTGACATCGAGCAGCGGCACGCTGGTGCCGCTGTCCGCAGTGGCCAAGTTCGATCGCCAGGCGCAGGTGCTCACGGTGAACCACCAGGGTCAGCTGCCGGCGGTGACGGTGTCATTCAACCTTGCCGCGGGCGTCTCGCTGAGCGAGGCGGTAGCCAGCATGAATGGCGCGATGAGCAGGATCGGCCTGCCGGCGACGATCACCGGCAGCGTGCAGGGCACCGCCCAGGCCTTCCAGCAATCCATGCAGGGCATGGGCCTGTTGCTGCTGCTGGCGGTGTTCGTGATCTATCTGGTGCTGGGCATCCTGTACGAGAGTTTCATCCATCCGCTGACCATTCTCTCCGGCCTGCCCGCCGCCGGCGTGGGTGCCTTGCTTACCCTGGTGCTGTTCCATGCCTCGCTGGACCTGTTCGCCTTCGTCGGTATCGTGATGCTGGTCGGCATCGTCAAGAAGAACGCGATCATGCTGATCGACTTCGCGCTGGAACGGCAGAAGGTCGAGAACATGGCGCCGGCCGATGCGATCTTCGAAGCCTGCAAGGTGCGCTTCCGTCCGATCATGATGACGACGATGGCGGCCTTCGCCGGCACCTTGCCGATCGCGCTGGGTATTGGCGCCGGTGCGGATACACGGCGCTCGCTGGGTCTTGCGGTGGTTGGCGGACTGGTCGTCTCGCAGGTGCTCACGCTGTACCTGACGCCGGTGATCTACCTGTATATGGATCGGTTGCAGCGGCGTTTCGCCCGCCCGCATGGCCAGCCGTTGGAAGTACAGGTCGACTGATCTTCACGGGGCCTGTCCCTGCGTGATCCCAGATGAAGAAGGCGGCCCTCGGGCCGCCTTCTTCATCTGCTGCTCAAGTGGCAGTAGCGATCATTCGTCGGCGCCGCCGCCGGTGAATGCTCTCCGGGTGCCGAGCCAAAGTCACCATCGGCCTGTGCGACCATGTACGAGAAGGTGGCATACGCCACCACGTTCTGCGCCAGCTCCTTCGGGTCGATCTTGGGCAGCTTCGTAGGGCGGGCACGGCCCGTCGCACTTGGGAGGCACATGGCGACGTATCGGGAAGCCGGCGGGCCGTGCCCGCCCTACGCGAGATCGCAACATTGTTGCTGCGTGATCAAGGGCCTACTCGCCGGCACCGTCCTGGGCGAAGGCGCCGGGGGCTGAACCAAAATCGCCGTCGGCCTGCGCGGCCATGTAGGAGAAGGTGGCGTACACGGCCACGTTCTGCGCCAGTTGCTTCGGGTCGATCTTGTCGAGCGTGTCGTTGGCGGTGTGGTGCCAGTCGAAGTAGTTCGTGCCGTCCTGGGTCAGCGACAACGCCGCCATGCCCTTGCCGTGCATCTGCGACAGATCGGAGCCACCGCCACCTGGTTTTTGGGCGTCGTAGGCCACGCCGATCGGTGCCAGCACCTTCGCGATCTGGCCGATCGCATCGCGCGCGGCGGGTTTCACGCTGGCACTCATGCGCCAGACCGGGCCGGCGCCGAAATCGGATTCCGTGCCGAGCTGGAACTGGCCGACCTCGGCCGCGTGCTTCTCGGCATAGGCCTTGCCGCCCCATAGGCCCATCTCTTCGTTGGCGAACGCGATCACGCGGATCGTGCGGTCGGGTCGCTGCGGCAGGTCGTGGATCAGCTTGCCGGCCGCCATCGCGATCGCCACGCCGGCGCCATCGTCGATCGCGCCCGTACCCGGATCCCATGAATCGAGATGGCCGCCGATCGCGACCACCTGGTCGGGATATTTCTTGCCGGTGATCTCGCCGATCACGTTGGCGCCGGTGTACTGGCCGACGATGCCGCAATCCAGATCCAGCTTCACCGTCACCGGCTTGGCATAGGCCAGCACGCGTTCAAGCTGATCGGCATCGGGGTTGGACAGTGCCGCGGCGGGAATGGCCGTGGCCGGGTCAGTGAAGCCGGTGACGCCGGTATGTGCGATGCGCTGGTGCGCATCGGTGCCAGCGGAGCGCAGCAGGTAGCCGGCTGCCCCCTTTGCAGCGGCGATCACCGGGCCGGCGGTGCGCACGGCCGAGCCCATGCCGTAATCGTGGCCGTCCTTCGCGCGCTGCATGCGGTAGCCGATGTAGACGATCTTGCCTTTCACGCTGGCCGGATCGGCGCTCTTGAGCGCAGCCAGACTGTCGAACTTCACCACCTGCGCGGTGAGCCCGCCTTTCGGCGTGCCGGGCGAATAACCAAGCGCGGTCAGCACCAGCGGTTGCGGGAACGGCGCGACGATCGCGCCGTGTTCGCTGTGGCGTACCCACAACGGATAGGTCACCGCCTCGGTATAGACCTTGTCATAGCCGAGTGCCTTGAACTTGGCGATGGCCCAGTCACGCGCGCGCTGATCGGCGTCGCTGCCGGCCATGCGCGGGCCGATCTCGGTGGTCAGCGATGCCACGATCCGGTAGCCGGTGTCGTCATGCATCGCCTTGTCGCGCAGCTGTTCGGCCGTCTTTACGGCTGCGGCGGGAATCGTGGTGGTGGTACTGGCGGCGCTGGCGATGCCGGTGGCCAGCAGCAGGCTGGCAGCGAGCGTGGTGAGGGGAAGACGGCGCATCGGGTGACTCCGCAGGTAAACCCCGATTATGGCGCCGCTGTCAGGTATCGCTTAGGCCAGAAGTCATGGTGCCTACTGTGGGAGCGGCTTCAGCCGCGAC
>JBOHYM010000005.1:0-81536 GCA_050737735.1 Rhodanobacter sp.
TCCCCACGCAGCGGTATTCCATGCGACTTTCCCGCTTTCACCTTGCGACGGTCAAGGAAATTCCCGCCGATGCGGAGATCGCCAGTCATCGGCTGATGCTGCGTGCCGGCATGATCCGCAAACTCGCCTCGGGCCTGTACACCTGGTCGCCGCTGGGCCTGCGCGTGCTGCGCAAGGTGGAAGCGATCGTGCGCGAGGAAATGAACCGCGCCGGCGCGATCGAAATGCTGATGCCGTCGATCCAGCCGAAGGAATTGTGGGAGGAAACCGGCCGCTGGCAGAAATTCGGCGGCCAGTTGCTGAAAATCAAGGATCGCAAGCAGCAGGAGTTCTGCTACGGGCCGACCCATGAGGAAGTGATTACCGACTTCGCCCGCAACGAGCTGAAAAGCTACAAACAGCTGCCGGTCAACTTCTACCAGATTCAAACCAAGTTCCGTGACGAGATCCGCCCGCGTTTCGGCGTAATGCGCGCACGCGAATTCCTGATGAAGGATGCCTATTCCTTTCATCTCACCCAGGAATCACTGGCCGAGACCTATGCAGCGATGTATCAGGCCTATACGCGGATTTTCACCCGGCTTGGGCTGACCTTCCGCGCCGTGCAGGCGGATACCGGTGCGATTGGCGGCAATGCCAGCCATGAATTCCAGGTATTGGCCGATTCCGGCGAAGACGCCATCGCATTTTCCGACGGCTCCGATTACGCCGCGAATATCGAAAAGGCAGATGCCCTGGCACCGACCATCGCGCGCCCGGCCCCCGCCGCTGCCTTGCAGCGGGTCGACACCCCCACCCAGAAAACCATCGATGAAGTCGCCGGTTTCCTCAAGCTATCGCCGCAGCAATGCGTGAAAACCCTGCTGGTGCGTGGCCGCGACGGCCTGGTCGCGCTGTGCCTGCGCGGTGATCACGAGATCAACGAGGTCAAGGCCGGCAAGCTGGCCGAACTGCCGGACGAGTCGGTGCTGGCCAGCGAGGAGGAAATCCTCGCCGCCACCGGCACCCGTCCCGGCTTCATCGGCCCAGTCGGCCTGCCGAACGCCATTCCCGTCATCGTCGACCGCGATGCCGCCGTGCTTGCCGATTTCGTCTGCGGCGGCAATACCGATGGCAGCCATTACACCGGCGCGAACTGGGATCGCGATGCGCGGGTCACCCGCATTGCCGATCTGCGCAATGTGGTCGAGGGCGACCTGTCGCCGGATGGCCAGGGCGTGCTGCACATCGCGCGTGGCATCGAGGTCGGCCATGTATTCCAGCTCGGCCAGAAATACGCCGAGGCGCTCAAGGCCACGGTGCTCGATGACCAGGGCAAGGCTCAGCTGATGACCATGGGCTGCTACGGCATCGGCGTCAGCCGTATCGTCGCCGCCGCGATCGAGCAGCGCCATGACGAAGCCGGCATCCGCTGGCCCGAGGCGATGGCGCCATGGCGCGTCGTGGTATGCGTGATCAACCAGCGCAACGTACCGGCGGTGAACGAGGCGGCCGAAGCCTTGTACCAGAAGCTCAGCCAGCACGGCATCGAGGCCGCGCTGGACGACCGCGGCCTGCGCCCGGGCGGCATGTTTGCCGACATGGAGCTGATCGGCATTCCGCACCGCGTGGTGGTGAGCGAACGCGGCGTGGCTGCCGGCACGCTGGAATACCGCGCCCGCGACGAAAGCGAAAGCCGCTCGGTCAGCGAGGAGGAGTTGTTTGCCCTGCTGGATTGAATAACTGTCGCGTCCGCTTTATCCCATGAAACGGCCGCCGCGTGCGGCCGTTTCCGTATCCGGCAATAACAGACTGCGTAATCCCGGCATCGCTTATTAAAATCACGGTTCGTGATTAACTGCGTTTAATGTGAAAGTAACTTTTGTCTCGGCTTAATGCTTTACAACTATTCCGCAAATCAGCGAGAATCGGCTTCGCTTCACTGCGCCGGGCTCAACTCCCCCGAATAAATAGTGAAACCCGAGCCAGACCATTCAATTCACACCGATACCCCCGGGAGTCCATCATGGCCGTCGATATCAAGAATCTCAATCACACCCAGCTCAATGACCTGATCAGCAAGGCGCAGGTTCGCCAGAATGAGCTGCGCAAGGAAAAGGTCGTCAAGCTGCGTGAGAAAGTACACGCGCTGATCAAGGCCGAGGGTTATACCTTCGAGGACATTTTCGGCAGCACGCGCGGCAAGGCCAAGCGCAGCACCGGCACGGTCCCGCCGAAATACCGCAACCCGGCCAACCCCGCCCAGACCTGGTCCGGCCGCGGCAAGCGTCCGCACTGGTTCAGCGACGCGCTGAAGGCTGGCAAGAAGGAAAAGGATCTGGCGATCTGATCGCCGCTTCATTCCTGCCGCTCCACGAAAAGCGCCGGCCTTGTGCCGGCGCTTTTTTTGGTTTGTATCAACGTGCCCCCAGAATCACCTGCAGGTGGCACCTCGAATAATCCGCCTTTTTGCCGTCATGCCGGCGTAGGCCGGCATCGCTGTTGACGTCGCGCCTGGTGGCCTCTTGATACGCGGAGGGTCGAGCGTTGGCACGTCGCCATCACGCTCGAACACGCCGCCTTGCTGCGTTGTCATACCGCACAGTGCGATGCCGGCCTACGCTGGCATGACGAGGGTGGGATGAGGTGGGATTTATTCCGGACAGCTGTGGGCCTTCGTCAGGATGACGTCATGGGGAGGTTTTCGAGGCTCCCTGCAGGAGCGGTTTGTCAGAGAGACCGCCGCGGGGAAACCAGCAGTTCGCCGAACATCAGCCCGGCCACCAGCGATACCAGCAAGGTCAGCAGCAGCAGCCCGGTATCCATGCCCAGGGAGGTATCGCGTTCAAGCATGAAGGACATGCTGCGGAAACCGACACTGCCAGGCACCAGCAACAGGATGCCCGGTTCGCGAATCACCGCGCCCGGCCGCTGCGCGAACCGCGCATAGATATTGGCGAAGGCGCTCAGCAATAATCCACCGAGGAACACACCAAACGGCGCTGCCGGCAGCGAACCGGAAATCTCGCCGCCCCAGCGCGTGGCCAGATAACCCACGATCACCGCCACGATGACCACCGGCCAGTCGCGCCGGGCCGCACGGAACAGGATCGCAAACGCGATCGCCGCCACCAGCAGGGCCGGGTAATCGGTCCATGTCGGCAGTGCCGGCAACGCGAAATCGCGCGCATGGATGCCCAGCGCGGCGCATAGCTGGGTGGCCGCGATGGTACCGAAGGTCAGCTTGAGCAGGGTTGCCATGGCGCCGCCCATGCGCGCCATGCCGGAAACCAGATGCTGGCTGGAAATCTCGCGCACTGCGGTGGTCAGCGACATGCCCGGAATCAACACGATCAGGCTGGCCAGCACCACCGACTTGATCGCCAGCGGCACCACGAACGCACTCACCACGATCGTCACCGCGGTGGCCACCAGCGCACAGATCGCGTCGCTGGCCACCGCCAGCCGCGGCCGGCTGCCCGCCAGCACGGTGATGCCGCCGATGATCACGCCGATCACACCGGCGATCACCACGTCCACCCACGAGCTGTGCAGGAACAGCGCTGCAATGCTGGCAGCAGACAGTCCATAACTGGCAATCAAGCCGATCTTGTCGCGGCGCGTATCTGGCCGGCCCAGCGCACGCAGCCGATGGAAACCCTCGCGCAGATCCAGTTCACCGGCAATTGCACGGTCGGCGATCTCGTCGGCTTCGCACAACCTCGCCAGATTCACCTCGCCTGGCGCCAGCCGCATCACCTGGGTGCTCTGCGCCACACCCTCCTCGCCCTGGGCCAGGTCGGCAAAGGAAATGATGATCGCGGTTGGGCTGGACCACACATCCGCGGCCAGCCCCATCCGCTGCGCGGCACGGCCGATCGCCATCTCCAGCCGTGGCGCGGAAGTGCCGTACTGATGCAGCCGGCGCGCCAGCTCGAGCAGGAACGCCATGCGGGTATTCAGTGCCGTGGTGGCGAACTGCCGTCCGCCAATGGAATCGCCGGCACTCATGTCGCGGCACGTACCTTCAGCGTGGTGCCGTCGACCGCGAGCACTTCCACCGTGGTACCCAGCGGCAGATCCGGGCCGCTGACCAGCCACTGGCCATCGCCGACGCAGGCCTTGCCGCGGCCGTTGACGATCGGCTCGATCAACTCGTAACGCTGGCCGATCATCTGCTCGCCACGGCGATTCAGGCGATCGTTACCCGGCTCGCGCCGCTCCAGCTTCCGCCGCAGCACGCGCGCGTACAGCACGCAGGCGGCCACCGCCAGCAAGGCAAACAGCACCGCCTGCGCCAACAGTCCAAGTGATGGCACGACCCACAGCACCACGCCCATCGCCGCGGCCGCCAGGCCGATCCACAGCATGAAATAACCCGGCAGCAACACCTCGCCGGCGATCAGCAGCAACGCGAGAATCCACCACAGATAATGCGCGGAAAGCTCCCACATGGCGCTCACCTCAACGCAGCGGCGGCTGGATCACCGCCGCCTTCTGCTGCTGGCCCAGCGACTCCTTCGCCAGCTCGGCAATGCCAGCCAGCGAACCGAGAATGCCGGTGGCCTCGATCGGCAGCAGCAGCATTTTCTGGTTCGGCGACTTCGCCATTTCCTTCAGCGCATCGACGTAATTGTTGGCGACGAAGTAATTCAGCGCGTTGACGTTGCCGTTGGCGATCGACTCGGAGACCATCGTGGTCGCCTTCGCCTCGGCCTCGGCCGAACGCTCGCGCGCTTCGGCGGCACGGAACGCGGCTTCCTTCTCGCCTTCGGCAGCAAGGATCACCGACTGCTTCTCGCCCTCGGCCTTCAGGATCGCGGCCTGGCGGAAACCTTCGGCGTCGAGGATGTTGGCGCGCTTCTCGCGCTCGGCCTTCATCTGCCGCGCCATCGCGTCGATCAAATCACGCGGCGGCGCGATGTCCTTGATCTCGATGCGGTTGACCTTGACGCCCCACGGATGAGTCGCCTCGTCGACCACCTTGAGCAGCTTCGCATTGATCGCGTCGCGCTGGCTCAGGCTTTCATCCAGATCCATCGAGCCCAGCACAGTACGGATATTGGTCATTACCAGCGCCAGCGACGCCTGTTCCAGGTTGGATACCTCATACGCCGCCTTGGACGCATCCAGCACCTGGTAGAACACCACGCCGTCGACACGCACCACCGCGTTGTCTTTGGTGATCACGTCCTGCGACGGCACGTCGAGCACCTGCTCCATCATGTTGATCTTGCGCCCGACCGCCTGGTAGATCGGGATCAGGAAATGCAGCCCCGGGCTGAGCGTGCGGGTGTACTTGCCGAAGGTTTCCACCGTCCACTCGAAGCCCTGCGGCACGATGCGCACCAGCTTGGCGATGCCAACGACCACGACGAACACGATGACCAACGCGAGCAACTGTCCCATGACCAACTCCATTCCCTGATGAAGACTGGAGTATAGGGGCCTGTCGGACTTGAGTGGTCGAGGCGAAAAGCCGGCTGCGTGAGGACAGACAACGACGCTTCGCCGGCCCATAATGGTTCTATGGGCCAAGAAGCGACGGAAATATGGACCGCGCAGACGGTTTTGCAGCCCGGCCACTCAAGTTCGACAGGCTCCTACGCGAGCCAGCCGCTATCTCGGTGCTCCCTGCGGCAGCAGCAGGCTGACCCGCAACCCGCCGCCCTCGCGGTTGGCCAGCAGGATCCGGCCGCCATGTGCCTCGCTGATCTCGCGCGCCAGCGCCAGGCCAAGACCGGTGCCGGAGCGCTTGGTCGAATAGAACGGCAGCAGCGCCTGCGCCAGCACGGTTTCACTCATGCCTGGGCCGCGGTCGGCCACCTCGATGCGCAGCTCGCGGCCAAGGTCCAGGATGGACAGTGTGACCTCGTCGTCGGCGCCGCCCGCTTCGTGTGCGTTCTTGATCAGGTTGATCAGCACCTGTTCGATCTGCGCCGCATCGAAATGCCCCGGCTCGGCCGGCACCGGCGTGGCCAGCCGAAAGCGGCAATGCAGGGCCAGCCCCTCCAGGAACCGTGCCCATGCCACCGCCACCGGTTGCGGCGTGGGCAGCTTGGCGAAACTGGCGTAACCGGCGATGAAACCGTGCAGATGCAATGCACGTTCGCTGATCGTGGCAAACACGCTGGGCAAGCGCTCGGCCTGACCGCGCCGGGCCAGTTCGGCGCCGGAATGCGCCAGCGAGGAGATCGGCGCCAGCGAATTGTTGAGCTCGTGGCTGATCACCCGGATCACCCGCTTCCAGGTCGCCACTTCCTGCCGCGACAACTCGCGCGTCATGCGCCGGAACAGCTGCAACCGATGCGGCCGGCCCTGCAGGCGGAATGCGCGCTGTGACAGGTGGAAGGTTTCCTCGCTGCCGTCCATCTCCACGCTGAGCAGGGCATCCTCGCCGCTTTCCACTGCATGACGCAGCGCTTCCGGCGAATCCGCCAGCAGCTTGGCAAAATCCAGCCCATTCAGGCTGCGCCCCTCGTTGAACAGATGCCGCGAGGCGATGTTCGAGTAGGCGACGCGACCGGCGGCATCGGTCAGCACCAGCGCCACCGGCGTGTTCTGCACCACCGTGTCCAGCAGCAGCTCGCGCTGCACCAGATGCTGGCGCTGCTCGCGCAAGGTCTGCCCCAGTGCGTTGTGCATGCGGATCAGTTCGCCCAGCTCGTCGCGCCGGTTGGCCGCGATCGAAAAGCTGAAGTCGCCGTCGCGATAACTGGCCACCGCGCCTTCCAGTGCGCGCAGCAGGCGGCTCACCGGCGCCATCACCAGGCCGGCCAGCCAGAACGCCAGCGGCAGCAGCACGATCAGGCTGACCAGCAGGCCGCCGTAGATGCCCAGCTGCATCGGCGCGCGTATCGATACGGCAAGGTCCTTATGCAGCCACTGCAGCAGTTGCGGCAGCGGCCACTGGGTGATGCCTGCATAAATGCAGGCGCCAGCCAGACCCGCGACGGCGAGCAGCAGGGTCAGCCGCCCTTGCAGTGAATTCAGGCGACGCCACATCAGACACTCCCCGCAACGATCATCACTATCAGAACAAACACGTGAGTGTGAGAACGCACGGCGCCACTCCTGCTGGATGCAAGCATCTTTCTACGCTACCGCGGTCACGGCAAGCACGGGTGCGTCAAGACGGTCAGGCCGGTGTCGCCAGGCCGTACCGCTCCATCCGCCGGTACAACGCCTGGCGTGACAGGCCCAAGTTCTGCGCGGCACGACTGACCACGCCGTCGGCCTTGTGCAAGGCCGTTTCCACCGCTTCCCGGCTGGGTTCGTCGAGATTGCGTGCCGCGGCCGCGACATGCTGCGGCAGATTGAGCAGCTCCGGCGTGATCGAGCCATCGCTGGTAAGCAGCGCGGCACGTTCGATCGCGTTCTTCAGCTCGCGCACATTGCCCGGCCAGGGATAGCCCAGCAACGCCTCCCGCGCGGCGTCGCCGAGTTCGGCGCGACCGTCCAGGAAGAATTCCGCCAGCGGCAGGATGTCGTCGCTGCGCTCGGCCAGCGGTGGCAGGTTCACCTCGATCACGTTGAGCCGGTAGTACAGATCCTCGCGGAACGTGCCGGCGCGGATCATCGCCTTGAGATCGGCATTGGTGGCGGAAAGCACGCGCACCTTCACCTGCCGCGTGCGACCGGAGCCGAGCCGTTCGAACTGCCCGGTTTCAAGCACCCGCAGCAATTTCATTTGGCCCGGCAACGGCAGATTGCCGATCTCGTCGAGGAACAAGGTGCCACCGTCAGCCAGTTCGAAACGACCCTCGCGCGCCTTGTTCGCCCCGGTATAGGCACCGGCATCGGCACCGAACAGTTCGGCCTCGATCAGTTCGCCCGGCAGCGCACCACAGTTCACCGCGACGAACGCGCCGCGCTTCACCGCCGAGTTCGCATGCACGATCGATGCGATGCGCTCCTTGCCGGTACCGTTCGGGCCGGTGATCAGCACCGGCACGTCCGAGCGGGCGATCTGGCAGGCCAGCTCCAGCGTGCGCGCCATCGCCTCGGAGGCGAACACCAGCCCGTCCAGGTCGTACTTGTGCTGCAGCTGCTCGCGCCGCTGGCGGCGCTCGCGCCGGCCGCGCGTCACTTCGCGGGTGGATTCGGACAGCTCCAGCAGGTTTTCCACCGTGGCGAGCAGCTTGTGGTCGTCCCACGGCTTGCCCAGGTAGTCGGCCGCGCCGGCCTTGACCAGTTCCACCGCGGTTTCCAGATGCGTCCAGGCGGTAAGCAGGATGACGGGCAGATCCGGATGACGGTCACGGATCGCGCGGAACAGCGCCACGCCCTCCTCGCCCGAGGTGGTGTCGGCGGTGAAGTTCATGTCCTGGATCACCACGTCGACCGCTTCATGCTGCAGCAACGCCAATCCGTCCTCCGGCGTCAGTGCGCTGAGCGGGCGGATCTCGTGCAGCGAGAGCGCCAGCGACAGCGCCTCGCCCACGGCCGGGTTGTCATCGATGATCAGGACGGTTCGCATTTTTCTTCTGCACATGCGGACATGGATGCCGCTCCGGACACAAAGGTTGCCATGACTTGCGGACTATATCGACGACATGGCCCATTCTGCCTCAGCTCCGTAGGGCGGGCTCCGCCCGCCGACCTTTCGAAACATCTCGGCCAGGACCAGAGCGGCGGGCAGTGCCCGCCCTACGAAGCGTGACCCTGGAAGCCTCACGACGCCACCGGGTGCGCCGGTGCCTTGCCTGCCTTCACCGCGGCAATCCAGTCGTTGACGCGGGTATCCAGCACGTCCAGCGGCAGCGCGCCGCCACCGAGGATCTCGTCGTGGAACGCGCGGATATCGAACTGGTCGCCCAGCGCCTTCTTAGCCCGTGCACGCAGTTCGAGGATCTTCAGCTCGCCGGTCTTGTAGGCCAGCGCCTGAGCCGGCCAGGTGATGTAACGGTCGGTCTCGGCCTGCACATCGGGCTCATCCTCGCTGGAATGGGCGTGGAAGAAATCCACCATCTGCTGACGCGTCCAGTGCTTGTCGTGCACACCGGTGTCCAGCACCAGGCGGTCGGCACGCAGCAGCTCGTCGGACAGGCGGCCGTAGTCGGACAGCGGATCCTGGTAGAAACCGATGTCCTTGCCCAGCTGCTCCGAGTACAGTGCCCAGCCCTCGATGTAGGCGGTATAGCCGGCCTGCTGGCGGAATGGCGGCAGCTTGGGCAGCGTCTGCGCGATCGAGATCTGCAGGTGATGGCCAGGCACGCCTTCGTGATACGCCGTCGATTCGATCGTCAGCACGCTGCGGTTCTTGAAGTCGCCTGTATTGACGAAGATCTGCCCGGGCCGCGAACCATCCGGCGTGCCCTGGTGGTATTCGGCAGCAGCGGCCTCCTTCTCGCGGAAGGCCTCAACCGGCACCACCTCGACCCTGGTCTTCGGCAACATGCCGAACAGCTTGGGCAACTCTGGCTGCATCTGCGCCAGATAGCCGCGATAGCGATTGAGGATGTCCTCGCGCGAGGTGGCGTGGGTCTTCGGGTTGGTCTTCAACGAGGCACGGAAGCTGGCCAGATCGGCAAAGCCTTGCTGCTTGGCGATCTTCGTCATGTCACCTTCGATCCGTTTGACCTCGGCCAGACCCAGCGCATGGATCTCGTCCGGTGTCTTGTTGGTGGTGGTTATCTGCTCTACATCGAAGCGATAGATCGCATCGCCATTTGGCAGATTCCATACCCCCGGCTCGGCACGTCCATGCGGCGCGTAATCCTTCGCCACGAACTCGCTCAGCTTGCGATAGGCCGGGCGCACGTCCTGCTCGATCGCTGCAAGGATCTCGTCATGCACGCGCTTCTGGTCAGCCGCCGACATCGACTTAGGAAAATGCTTCAGCGGTTCGGCAAACACGCTGTCCATGCCGGCCGACTTCTCGATGCTGTCGATCTGCGTGACCACCTTCTCCAGCAGGTATTTCGGCGGCATCATCTTGTCGCGCATGCCCTGCTTCGCCACGCCGATCACCTGATCGAAGGCTTTCGGTACCGCCTTGAGACGCGCCGCATAATCCTCGTATTCCTTCGTATTGTCGAACGGGATCGAGCTGACAAAGCCGGCCAACTGGATATGCACACCGCTCATCTGGTCCAGCGGCATCTCGTACAGCTTCAGGTCGTAGCTTTTCAGGCTGTCCTTGAGCTGGCGCACCATCAACTGCTGGTTGAGCTTGTCGGTATCGGGGAAGCCGGTGGTATCGATCGCCTCGAAGCGCTTGAGGAAATCCGCGGTCACCTTGTTCTCGGCCGCCGCATGCGTCAGCGACAGGTCGCTCCAGCGGTCGTTGTAACGCAGGTCGCCCAGGATCGTGGCGAACTCGGGGCTGTTCTGCAGCGTGTGCTGCCACTGCTCGGCCAGCAGCGCATTGAGCGCCTTCACCCGGGCAGCCACATCCGTCTGAGCAGCCTGCGCCACCGGCGCCGCCTGCACGGAGGAAACCACGGTCACCGAGCCCAACAGGCTCGCACAGATCAGCAACGGCAAGGTCTTCATCAGGCTCATCCTCCCAGGGTCATGAAGCTTCATTGTGACGGCAGCGACGCGCATCCTCCCGTGCCAGATTGCACGGTTTTCACACTGACCTCGTCGCCACCACCGGTGGCACCGCCGCCGCGCGCAGCGCGGGGCCGAGCACCGCAAGCTGGCCGATCAGCCACAACGCAATCGCGCCGCCCGGCAGGTAATACCAGGGCATGCGGCTCATCTCGTAGTGCTGCATCAGGTACAGGTTGATGCCGAATGCCAGCGCCATGCCGGTGACCACGCCGGCCGTGCTGAGCAGGAAGTTCTCGGTGCGGAAGTAGCTGAGGATATGCCCGCGCGTGGCACCCACAGCGCGGCGTATGCCGATCTGCCGCCGCCGCTGCTGCACCCAGAAGCTGGTCAGGCCGACGATGCCGAACGCGGTCACCGCCAGCATCACTACGCATACCAGCACCAGCATCCACACCATGCTGTTGGTATCGGCGAAATAGTCGGAACGCATTCCGGCGTAGGCTTTCCCTTCCACAACGGCACCCGGCTGCAGCTTGCCCAGCACCTGCACCGCCTCGCGCATGACACGCTCGCGATCCTGCGCGGTGCTGCGCAACACGTAGTCGCCCATCACCCCGTCGGGTTGCAACGGATAGAACACGCTGGAATACATGCCGCCGGGACCGCTGAACTTGGGATCCTGTGCCAGTACATCGGCGACCACACCCACAACTGTCCAGCCCGTGGCGCCGCTATACAAGGTCTTGCCCAGCGCGCTCTGTCCTGGCCACAACCTGTTCGCGTCACTCTGCGTGACCAGCGCGACGTGACCGGTGGAGCTGAAATTCCTGAAACCACTGCCGGCGTATTCATCCGCATTGAACCATCGGCCCTGCAGCAAGCGCAGTCCCATGGCCCGCTCGCCATCGCTGCCGATGAAATACACCGAGGTGTTCACCGTGGTTTGCGCATCCGGCTTGGCGACGAAGGGCGACAGGGCCGGATTCTGGTCCAGCGGCATGCTGGTTGCCGCGGCCGCCGCGGTGACGCCGGCGATGCCGCGCAAGGCGGCAAGATTGCGCGGGATGTCGCTGGCGGCGAGTTTCGGATCGGCGCCATTCACGGTGACCACCGAGACGCCCTGTTCGTCGATCGCATTCGACCAGTGGATGCTGGCCATGCGCTGACCGATCATGAAGACGGCATTGCAGAGCACGGCGCAGGCCAGCGCGATCTCCAGCACGATCAGAACGGCTGGGATGCGGTGCTTGCGCAGGCTGGCGAGTATCGGACGGATTTCCATGATGACTCCCCTCAGGCGGCTTTCAGTTGCGGAGCGGGGGCGACCACGCAGGCGCGCCATGCGGGCAGCAGGCCGGCGACCAGGCTGGAAACCAGCGCGACCACGAAGGTAAACAGGAACATCGACAGATCCAGATGCGCGAGGCTGGCGTACTGCGCTGGCTGGTGGCGGATGCCCCACAACCCCAGCTCGGCGAAACCCAGACCCAGCACGCCCCCGGCCAGGCCGACGATGCCGGCCTCGACCATGAACTGCGCGAAGATCGCGCCGCGCGAAGCGCCCAGCGCACGGCGCACGCCGATCTCGGGCGAGCGGCGCAGGCACTTGGCCAACAGCAGGCCCACCGTGTTCACCACGCAGATCAGCAGGAAGCCGAGTGCCAGGCCGGCCTGCAGGCGCGCATCGTCGGGCACCACCTGTTCGTTGCGCAGCCATGACATGAGATCCCACAAGGCGACCCTGGACAGCTGGAACCGCCCCAGCGCCACCTGCTGCTGCGCGTAGTTGCCCAGGAACAGCTTGTAGGCCGGTGCCTCGTCAGCGCTGGACAACTGCACCCACAAGCCCAGCCAGATGCTCTGGGCAGTCTCCAGATGCTGCATGTCGGTATGATCCGGCCCGTACGACATGACCGTGCTCGGCGTCATGCCGTCGGCGCGCGCACCTTGTAAAGGCATGAACACCGCCTCGCCCTTGCCATAATCACGCCCGCCCAGATGCACCGCGTAGAAGCGCGGCTGCGGCGCCCAGGGCCGCAGCACGCCGATGATGCGGAAGTCGTGCTCCTCGATGCGGATCGTGCGCCCCACGCTGTTCGCCCCTCCGAACAGCTTGTCGTTGAGGAAAGCCGCGATCACCACGACCTGCTCGCGGCTTTCGTCGTCCGCCGAGGCCCAGCCTGCGCCGTACTGGAATGGCGCGTCGAACATCGGAAAGAAGTCGGATGTGGTCATCACCCCATCCGCATAGAACGGTTTTCCGTCCTGCGCCTGTGGCGTCACCTTGACCTGCGACAACGCCATCACTGCCTGCCGTTCGGCCTTGCGGGCATGCAGCAGATTCATCGCATCGACATAGCTCATGAGCCATGGCAACTTTTTCCCGCTGCGCGAGAAAGGCTGATCCTTGGGATAAGGATCGATCTGCGGATAGAACAACTGCGTGCTCTTCTGCGGCAACGGATCACCCGACAGCAGCTTGAGCACGGTCAGTGTAGTGATCGTGGCGCCGATGCCCAGCGCCAGCGCGAGCACCATCAGCGTAGTGAGCACCTTGTTGCGCCTGAGGCTGCGCAAGGCGAGATCCAGGTAGTAGGCGAACATGGGTCAGCTTCCAGTCGATGGATGAGGAAAAAGCAACGAGGTATGCGTAGCGCAGGGACAAGTCCGCTCTATCGCATGACCGAACGGGGGTATGGTTTTAGCGTATGCATCCCTCACGAATCGTCGCTCGCTGCCCGCGCTCATCATGCGGCCCTCGTCGCCACGACTGGCGGCACGTTGGAGGCACGCCGCGCCGGCACGAAGACCGCGGCCTGCCCGAGCGCAAGCATCACCAACACGCCTGTCACCATGTATCCCAGTGGCAGGCGCAGCATCTCGTAATGCGCCATCAGCCACAGGTTGAGACCCAGCGCCAGCAGCACGCCAAGTAGCACGCCGATGCCCGCGATCAGCAGGTTCTCGATCTGGAAGTAGCGCAGGATGTCGACCTTGCGCGCGCCCAGCGCACGGCGCACGCCGATCTGCTTGCGCCGCTGTCCCACCCAGAAACTGGTCAATCCGACAATGCCGGCCGCGGTGACGCCCAGCAGGATCACGCAGACCACCCCCATCAGCAGCGCCATGGCGTGGTCGGCGCGATAGATCTTGCTGCGGATCTGCGACAGCGACTGAATGCCCCAGCTGTCGGGCATTACCCGCATCGGATCGACCGCCAGCAGCGCCTTGCGCGCTTCGCGCATCACCACCTGTTCGCGTCCAGGCCGTGCACGTACCGCATAGCTGGCGGAGGCACCGTCGAGACGGACCGGTTCGAGCACCGAGTTGTAGTCCCACCTGCTGCCCCACGCCTGGGTAGTTGGCGTCTGCAGACGCTCCACGATACCGACGATGATGGCTGGCTTGCCGTCCTGGTAGATCGTCTTGCCCAGCGCGTCGCCTTGCGGGAACAACTTGTCGGCCACCGGCTTGCTGACGATGATCACCGGCGACACGGCATCGCTGCCGATGGTGTGATGCAGGATTTCATCGGCCTTGAAATCGCGGCCGGCGATCAGGCGTACGCCCAACGTGGAACGCAGGTGCTCGTCGCCGTAGTAATAGGCGGCGGTCACGCTCAGGCCGCTTTGCTGTGGGTTCAGGCTGAGATTGCCGCTGTAGAGCATGCCCTGCAACGGCATGCTCAGCGACGCTGCCGCGTCCTCCACGTCGGGCAGCGCGCGCAGCGTGGCCAGGTCCGTGCGCTGCATCGCGTCGAGTTTTTCGACGGCGGCTGCGTCCTCGCCGGTGGGCGCGCCGAACCAAGTCTGCGAGATGCGGATCAGGCCATCCTCGACCGCGCCGGTGGGGCGGCTCACCCGCTCGATGCGCTGATGGATGAGGAAGATGGCATTGCACACGATCGCCAGCGTCAGTGCGATCTGCAACACGATCAGCAGCACGCCCGCCTTGTGCCGTCGCAGCGCCGAGATGATGGGATGCAGGCTCATCGTGGCATCCTCAATTAGTCTTCAACTGCCACGCGGGCAGCACACGCGAAGCGCGAAAAGCGGGATACACACCGGCCAGCACACTGGCGACCACCGACACCAGCACGGTGAGCAACAGCAGCGCCGGATCGATGTGCGCCAGGTCGGCAAGCCGCGGCGGCAGCATCCGGTTGACGCTGAACACGCCGATACCGGTCAGCAGCAGACCGAGCGCGCCGCCACCGGCGCCGATCACCGCGGCCTCGGTGAGATACTGCGCATGGATCGCGCGGCGCGATGCACCGAGTGCGCGGCGTACCCCGATCTCGCCGCTGCGGTGCAGGAACTTGGCCAGCAGCAGGCCTACCGTATTGATCAGGCAGACCAGCAGCAGACCGAGCGCCACCAGCAGCGACACCCGGGTGTCGTTGGGGACCACGTGCTCGTAATCGAGGAAGGCCAGCACGTTGCGCAGGTGATTGTTGGGCGCCCAGGCGAAGCGTCCGATCTGTTGCTGGCTGCGCGCGTAATTGTCGAGATACTGCCGATAGCCTTGCACCGCGGCTACGTCTTCCAGCTCGACCATATATGCCATCCATACGCAATCCGACTGCTGCAGGCCGGCATAACCCACGTCGGGCTGTTTGCCCTTCGGGCAATTGACCGCGCCGGCATTTTCCATGCCGCTGGCGATGGCGCGCTGCAAGGGCAGGAAAACCGCCGGGCCATCGCTACTGAAACCGCCAGTGTCCACCACGTCGAAGAACATCGGTTGCGGGTTCCACGGCTTCATTACGCCGATCACGCGGTAGTCCTTGCCGTCCAGGTCGATGCTGCGACCGACGCTGTCGCCGCCGCCGAAGACCTGCTGATTGAGCGTGTTGCTGATCACGACCACCGGTGCACCCTGCGCGTCGTCGTCGGCGTTCCAGCCGCTGCCGTACTGGAACGGCACGTCCAGCATGGGAAAAAATTCGTCATAGACCGCGAACCCGAACACCGGGATCGGACTGCGTCCTGCTCCCGCCGGCAACACGGTCGGCCCTACCGCAAAGATGGCCGACTGGTGGGTGGCACGATGGTCGTGCATGAGCGCCATGGCATCGGCGTAGTCCAGCGCATCCGGCGGCTCGTGCGTATCATTGCTCGAGCCCGGCGCGGACATCTGCACCGGCCCCCACATGTCGATCTGCGGCACGAACAGCTTCGACGACTTCCACGGAATCGGATCACCTGACACACCACGGAATACCGCATACGTCGTCATTGACGATGCCACGCCGAAGCCGATCGCCAGCATCATCAGCGCGGTGAGACCGAGACTGCGCTTCAGGCTGCGCAGGGCCAGTTCAAGGTAATAGGTGAACATGCATCGATCCCTTGTTCATGGTTGCCTGTGCTGAACCTGTGGGAGCGGCTTCAGCCGCGACGCTGTTTGAACGACATGGGGAACAGCATCGCGACTGAAGTTGCCCCCACAAAACCTGTAATGTGATTCATCACACCGACCTCGTCGCCACTACCGGCGGCACCGCTGCCGCGCGCAGCGCGGGGCCGAGCACCGCCAGTTGGCCCAGCCCCCATAGCAGCAGCGCACCGATCGGCAAGTAGTACAGCGGCAGCCGCGGCAATTCGTAATGCGTCATCAAGGCGATGTTCACGACGAATGCCAGAACCATACCCAGCACGATGCCGATGCCGACAATCAGGAAGTTCTCGGTCTGGAAGTAGTGCAGGATGTCGCCGCGAGTGGCACCCAGCGCGCGACGTATGCCGATCTGCCGCCGTCGCTGCGCCACCCAGAAGCTGGCGAGGCCGACAATGCCCAGCGCGGTGACCAACAGCAGCGAGGCGATCACGCCGACCAGGATGCCGGCCATGACGCGATCCTGCCGGAAATAAACCTCGCGCAGGCTGGTGATGGTCTGGCTTTGCTTGGCGTCGACCACCGCATCGGGCGCGATGGTGGCCATCGCCGCTCGCGCATCACGCAGCACTCGCGGCAACTGCGCGGGATCGGCGCGCAGCAGGTAGACGCCGGCAAGCTGAGCGCCTGGCTGCGCTGGCACATATACCGACCATTCGATCGTGCTCGGACCGCCCTCGCCGCCATAGGGGCGCGCCAGATGCGCCACGACCCCGGCCACGCGGAAATGGAGTTCGCCACTCCAGAATTCCTTGCCGAGCGGATCGACGCCCGGCCACAGGTGTGCGGCCAGCGCACGCGTTACCCACACGGTGGCGTTATCCGGCACGAAGTGGTGGATAGGCTGGTAGTCGCCGGCCTGCGGCGCACTGCCGGCGACCAGTTGCAGGCCAAGCGCCTTGAAGCTGCCCGGGCCGGCGACATACAGGTCCACCACACCGCGGCGTTGCTTGCCTTCCGGGTCCAGCGAGATGCCGGCGGTACCGGCATGGTCACCGAACGGCACTGCGTTGATCACACTCACTGACTGCACACCGGGAAGCTTGGCGAGGCCGCTGGTTACGCGCGCGTTGAGATCGACACTCTTCGTTTCGTCATAGCCGGTCAGTTTCAGTGCCGCCAATGCGCTCTCGTCGACGCCGCTGTTGACCTGGGTCTGCTGCACGCGGGTAACGATCAGGAAAAAGGCGTTGCACAGCACCGCGCAGGCCAGGGCAATCTCCATCGCGATCAGGAGGGTGGCGAGGCGATGCTTGCGCAGTGCGGCCAGAATGGGCTGGATTTGCATGAGCAAGTTCTCCTTACAACGTCTTCAGTTGCAGGCTGGGCGCCATGCGGCTGGCGCGCATGGCCGGCAGCACACCGGCGAGCAGGCTGGCAGCAATCGCCAGTGCGAACGTGAGCAGGAACATCGCCGTATCCAGATGCACCAGATCGGCATATTCGATCGGCTGGCGACGTACCAGCCACAGGCCGAACAAGGTCAGCAGGAGGCCACCAACGCCACCGAGCAGCCCGATCAAGCCGGCCTCGACCAGGCATTGCGCAAACACCGCCGCACGGCTGGCACCCAGCGCACGGCGCACGCCGATCTCGCCGGCACGGCGCAGGAACTTCGCCAGCAGCAGGCCGACCGTGTTGAACAGGCAGATGACCAGAAACGCGAAGGCCAGCCAGGTCTGCAGGCGCACGTCACTGGGCACCACCTGGTTGTAGTCGAGCCACCCCATCAGGCTGCGCAACTGGGTGTCATCGGCATGCACGAAGCGGCCCAGGGCTTTCTGCTGGGCCGCGTAATCAGCCACGAAACGTCGATAGCTGTCGACCTTGGCCGCATCGTTGAGCTGCACCCACAGCATCACCCATACGCAGGGCGAGTTCTGCAGGTGCGTCATGTCATTTGGCATGGCCCAGCAAGTGAACGGCTGCAGGCCGCCGGCATTGATCTCCAGCGAGCTCTCGAACGGTACGAACACGTCTTCCGGCCTGGTGTAGAAGCCAGCCGTATCACCGTTGGAATAGCGCCCGCCCGCCACGTCGTAGAACTGTGGCGACGGACGCCACGGTGCCAGCACGCCGATGATGCGTACGTCGCTGTCCTTCAAGCGCAGCGTGTGCCCCACGCTGTTGGCACCGTTGAACAGCTTGTCGTTGAGATCCGACGAGATCACCGCAACCCGTGCACGACCGGCATCGTCCTGCGCGGTCCAGCCGTTGCCATAGCGGAACGGCACGTCAAACATCGGAAAGAAATCGCTGGTGGTCGACAGCATCTGCGCCATCAGCGGCGGCAGGTTCACCTGCGGCGCGGTCAGCCGCAACTGGCTGCTGGTGACCAGTGCCTGACGGTCGGCGCGATGGGCGCTCCACAGGTCTACCGCCGAACGGTAGTCCATCATGTCGTAGGGGTGTTTCATCTTCGGACTGGGATCCGGGTTCACCTGCGGGAAGAACAGCGTGCTGCTCTTGCCCGGCAACGGATCACCGGACAGCAGATGCATCACCGTCAACGTCGTCATGCTGGCGCCGATACCGACCGCGATCGCGATCACCATCAGTGCGGTCAGTACCTTGTTGCGCTTCAGGCTGCGCAAGGCCAGGTCGAAGTAGTAGGCAAACATGGGTTGATCCCTCCTTGATAACGCTTGTGGGAGCGGCTTCAGCCGCGATGCCGTTTAGCTGGCATGGTGAAGAGCGTCGCGACTGAAGTCGCTCCCACAGAACCTGTGATGTGATTCCTCATACCGACCTTGTCGCCACCACCGGTGGTACTGCTGCCGCGCGCATGGCCGGGCCGAATACCGCGATCTGGCCGATCACCCACAGCGCGATCGCACCGACCGGGAAATAGACGGCCGGCAACCGCGGCAATTCGTAATGCGTCATCAGGAACAGGTTGATGCCGTAGGCCAGCACCATGCCCAGCGCGATGCCGATCGTGGCGAGCACGAAATTCTCGGCTTGGAAGTAATGCAGGATGTTCGCGCGGGTGGCACCGAGCGCGCGGCGTACGCCGATGGTGCGGCGTCGCTGCGCCACCCAGAAGCTGGCCAGACCCACGATGCCGAGTGCGGTGACAATCAGCAGCGCCACGATCACGCCGACCAGCATGCCGGCCATCGCGCGATCATCCTGGAAGAACTTCCGGCGCACTTCGTCGAAGCTGCGCTTGGTGGTTATCACGCACTGTGGATGGGACTTCTTCAAGGCGGCCAGCGCGGCAGCCAGTACGTTCGCGCGATCCTCCGGTCGGGTACGGATCAGGTAGCTCTGGTCCTTGCTCGCGCCCATCCGTATCGGCACGACCGTGGTGTATTGCGCCTTGCCGGCATCGTAGGCATTCGGCCGCGCCAGGCTGGCGAGCACACCGACCACGCGCAACCCCACTTCGGGGGTCAGGTAGATGATCCGGCCCAACGGGTTCTGCCCTGGCCACAGGCGTTCCGCCAGCGTCTTCGTGATGAGCGTCACGTGCGGCAGGCTCTTGCTGTCGCCGGTGCTGAGCCCTTTCAGCGCTGCTTCCACATCGACAAAGTCATCGGACTGCAGATCGCGTCCGGAAATCAGCTGGGTGCCCAGCGTCTGCACCAGGTTTTCGCCGAAATAGGTGGTGGCGTTAAGTGTCCGCTCCTGCTGTGCAGGATCGAGCCGGATGTTGCCATTCGAAGACGAGTTGCCAAACGGAATCTGGTTGGATGTAGCCACCGACTGCACGCCAGGCAGCTGTCGCAACAAGGCCAGATCCTCCTGGGCGCGCGCGTAAGGATTCGACGGCGGCACGATGTCGGCCAGCTGGATCTGCAGCAACTCGTGCTCGGCGACACCGCTGGGTATGTCCATGCGCTGCAGGCGCTGGCCGATCAGGAAGACCGCGTTGCAGACGATCGCGCAGGTCAGTGCGATCTCCAGGATCAGCAGCCAGGAGGTGAGCTTGTGCCGGCGCAGCGTGGAAATAATCGGGAGGATGTCCATGATGACCTCAGTTGCTCTTCAGTTGCAGAGCAGGTGCGATCTGGCATGCACGCCACGCAGGCAGCAGACCGGCCAGCAAGGTGGCGCAGAGTGCCAGGGCGAACGTGGTGAACAGCATGCTGATGTCCAGATGCGCCAGCGCGGCATAGTCAGATGGCCGCTGTCGCACCAGCCACAGCCCGAGCAGCGCCAGCAGCAGGCCACCGGCACCACCCACCAGGCCGATCACGCCCGACTCGATCAGCAACTGCGTGAACAACGCACGCCGCGAGGCGCCCAGCGCACGGCGCACGCCGAGCTCGGCAGCGCGGCGCATGAATTTCGCCAGCATCAGGCCTACCGTATTGACCAGGCACACCAGCAGGAAGCCGAACGCCAGCCCGGTCTGCAGGCGCACGTCGTCAGGCACCACCATGTTGTAGTCCAGCCACTACATGACATTGCGCAGGCGCACGTTCGGATTGCGCTGGAAGCGGCCAAGCGCCTTCTGATCCTGTGAGTAGTGCACGAGGAACTGCTGGTACGCCGCCGCTTTCGCCGGGGTGTCCAGTTCCACCCAGAACTGCAGCCACACACAGCTGTCCGAAGGCAGGATCTTGCCAATACCGCCACCACCATTGCCCCAGCAATCATTGGAGCCGCTGCGATCCAGGCCCAGTTCCAGCATGGTTTGCAGCGGCACGAATACCTGCTCGGCGTACGCATAGGAGCCGGTGTTGAGGTCATAGAAATGCGGGTTCGGCTGCCAGCCGTCGAGCACCCCGACGATGCGGAAGGAGGTATCAGCCACGCGCAAGGCCTGACCCACGCTGTTGGCGCCGGCAAACAGTTTTTGATTCAGCTCACGCGTGATCACCACATCGCGCGCCTTGGCCTCCTCATCGGCCACATTCCAAGCATGACCGTAGAGGAAGGGCGCACCAAACATCGGAAAGAAATCCGCTGTGGTGTAGCGCGCATCCACGTAGAACGGATCAAGCGTCGACTGCGCCGGCACGATCGCCACATTGCCCCCGGCCATCAGCGCCTGGCGATCTGCCCGCTGCGCATGCAGCAGGTTCATGCCATCGATCAGGGTGACCTGATCCGGCGGCTCCTTGCTCGGTGACATGCCCTTGATGTCCTGCGGATCAACCTGCGGGTAATACAGCTGTCCGCTGCGTCCCGGCAGCGGATCGCCGGACAGCACATGCAGCACGGTCAGCGTGGTCATGCTCGCGCCGATGCCCAGCGCGATCGCCAGCACCATCAGCGCGGTGAGCGCCTTGTTGCGCCTGAGGCTGCGCAGGGCGAGATCCAGGTAATACGTAAACATGCGTCAGGCTCCCCTTGGAATCCCGCCTCCCGCGAAAGGAAGCGGGATCAGAATCAAGCTGCTCGTGTCGCCTCCACCGGCGGCACGTTGGAAGCGCGGCGCGCCGGCACGAACACCGCGGCCTGGCCGATCGCGAGCATCGCCAGTACACCGGTCAGCACGTACAGCAGCGGGATGCGCGTCATTTCGTAATGCGTCATCAGCCACATGTTGAGGCCCACCGCCATCAGCACGCCCAGCACCACGCCCACGCCGGCAATCAGTAGGTTCTCGATCTGGAAGTAATGCAGGATGTCGATCTTGCGCGCGCCCAGCGCGCGGCGCACGCCGATCTGCCGATGGCGCTGGCCGACCCAGAAACTGGTGAGGCCGACGATGCCGGCGGCGGTGACGCAGAGCAGGATCAGGCACACCACGCCCATCAGGATTGCCATGCCGACGTCGGCACGGTAGGCGCTGGCGCGGATATCGGCGAATGACTTGACGCTTTCATCGTCATCGAGCACGCGCATCGGATTGACTGCATACAGCGCCGCGGGTACGGCGTGCATCGCCGCATCACGCCGGCCCGGCTTGGCGCGCACCACGTAGCGGGCGAAGTTCGCATCCAGCCGGGTCGGCACCAAGGTCGAGTACCAGGCGAAGTCATTGCCCCAGCTTCCGCTGCTGGGAGTCTGCAGGCGTGCGACCACACCGATGATGGTGCTCGGCACGCTACTCCCATCCGAATAGATCACCTTGCCCACCGCACTGCCCTGCGGGAACAGCTTGTCGGCCAGCGCCTGGGTCACGATGATGACCGGCCGATCGCGCTGATCGCGGGCACCCTGATGTTGCACATCGCCGGCAGTGAAGGCGCGACCAGCCACCAGGTGCAAACCCAGTGTGGCGAATGCCTGCTCGTCGGTGAAGTAATACGCCGTGCGCGTACCGCTCTTGTCGCCTAGCTCCTGCCCGGGCTTGATCGACACCGAACCCGTCCACGAAGAATTGAGCAGCGGTATCGAATTGCTGGGCGCCACCGAGGCCACGTCGGGCAGATTGCGCAGCGCGGCCAGATCTTCCCGCTGCATGACATCAAGCTTCTCCACGCCGGCCGGATCGTCTCCGCTGGGCGCGCCTACCCATTGCTGGGAGACCAGGAACAGGTCGTTCTCATTGAGACCGGTGGGCCGGTTCACCCGCTCGATACGCTGGCCGATGATGAACACCGCATTGCAGACGATCGCCAGGGTCAGCGCGATCTGCAGCGCGATGAGCACGACGCCAGCCTTGTGCTTGCGCAATGCCGCAAGAATGGGATGCAGGGTCATGGCGCGCCCCTCGTAGCCTGTTTAAGGTAATAACCGCACATGTATCCATTACTCCTGTGCATGAAACCCGCCTCTGTCAGCGACAAAAGGGAGCAGGGAAAATCATCAAACCGACCGAGTCGCCACTACGGGCGACACGTTGGAGGCGCGACGCGCCGGCACAAACACCGCGGCCTGGCCCAATGTCAGCACCGCCAGCACGCCAACCAGCACATAGATCACCGGCATGCGATCCATCTCATAGCGGGTGATCAGCCACAGGTTGAGCCCCACTGCCAGCACGATGCCGACCACCGCGCCGATACCGGCAATCAGCAGGTTCTCCAGCTGGAAGTAATGCAGGATGTCGATCTTGCGCGCGCCCAATGCGCGCCGCACGCCGATCTGCCGTTGCCGCTGACCGACCCAGAAACTGGTTAGGCCAACGATGCCTGCAGCCGTGATGGCGAGCAGAATCACGCAGACCACACTCATCAATATCGCCATCCCCAGATCGGCCCGATAGGCATCGGCACGGATATCCGAGAAGGAGCGCACGCCCTGCTCACCATCTATCACGCGCATGGGATTGACCGCATACAGCGCGGGCAGTACCGCGTGCATCGCGGCTTCCAGTCGCCCCGGTTTGGCACGCACCACGGTGCGCGAGAAATTTGCATCTTGCCGGACCGGGAACAGGGCCGAATACCAGGTGAGGCTGCCGCCCTCGGTATCCACCGCGCTCTGCAGTCGCGCGACCACGCCGACGATGGTGGTCGGCGTGCTGCTGCTGTCGAGATAGATCACCTTGCCGACGGCGTCGCCCTGCGGGAACAGTTTGTCTGCAATCGGCTTGGTGATGATAGCCAGCACTGGCTCGCTCTGGTCGCGCATGGGCTTGTGCTGAACATCGGCAGCGGTAAATGCACGGCCCGCGATCAACTGCAGGCCCAAGGTTGGCAGCGCCTGCTCGTCGCCATAGTAGAAATTCGAGTCGATGGTGTCCTTTTGTTGCAACGGCTTCAATCCGATCCCTCCGACCGAGCCGGAATGAAGCAATGGCAGCGAACGGATCGGCGCTGCCGAAGCTACGTCCGGCAGGTTGCGCAAGGCGGCCAGATCCGCCTGCTGCATGCTGTCAAGCATTTCCACCCCGGCCGGATCGTCCGCACTGGGCGCACCCACCCAGTGCTGGGTGATCAGGAACAGATCGTTCTCTTCGTGCATGCCGGTAGGCTGGTTCACCCGCTCGATGCGCTGGCCGATGATGAAGATCGCATTGCAGACGATCGCCAGGGTCAATGCGATCTGCAGCGAGATCAACACGACGCCGGCCTTGTGCTTGCGCAATGCCGCGATGATGGGGTGCAGGGTCACAATGCGCCCCTCAGTTCGATTTCAGCTGCCACGCGGGTTGCACGCGTGAAGCACGGAAGGTGGGATAGAGCCCGGCCAGCGTGGTGGCGATAACGGCCACCAGCAGGGTGATCAGCAACAGCGAGAAGTCCACCCGCGCCAGCGCGGCGATGTCCTTCGGCAGTACCCAACCCACGCTGGCCACGCCGACGCCGGTCAACAGCAGGCCAAGCACACCGCCGGCCATACCGATCATGCTGGCCTCGGTAAGGAACTGCGCATAGATCGCCATGCGCGGCGCCCCCAGCGCACGCCGCACGCCGATCTCGCTACTGCGGCGCAGGAATTTCGCCAACAGCAGACCCGCCGTGTTGACCAGGCATGCGAGCAGCAAACCCAGCGCCACCAGCAGCGACACCTTGGTATCACTGGGCACGACGTGCTGGTTGTCCAGCCATGCCGGCAGGTCACGCAGGCGGTTGTTCGGCGCCCAGCCGAAACGGCCGGACTGCTGCATGTCGCGCGCATAGCCGTCGAGGTATTGCTTGTAAGCCGTCACTGCGGCTGCATCGTCCAGCTCGGCCATGTAGGCGATCCACACGCAATTGGAATGCTGCAACCCGACGAAGCCCGACTCGGCAGGAACCGCGTTGCAATTGGTGTTGCCGTCATTGGGTATGCCTACCGTGATGGCCCGCTGGAACGGCAGGAACACGTCCTCCACGCCGGTGGAGAATCCGCCGCTGTTGACCACGTCGAAGAAACGCGGCTGCGGATTCCAGTCGTTCAGCACGCCGACCACGCGGTAGTCCTTGCCCTCGATGTTGACCGTCTTGCCCACGCTGTTACTGCCGCCGAACAGCTTCTGGTTGAGCTTGCTGCTGATCACCGCCACGGCGGCGCGCTGCGTATCGTCGTCGGCACTCCAGCCGCTGCCGTACAGGAACGGCACGTCCAGCATCGGAAAGAACTCGCTGTACACCGCGTGGCCGCTGACATTGATCGGATGCTTGCCGGCATCTGCCGGCACGATCGACGGCGAAATCTGGTACATCGCCGACTGCAGCTTGGCGCGGTGGTCACGCATCAGGGTGACCGCGTCGTTGTAGTCCATCGCGTTCGGCGGCTCGCCGTCGCTGCCGCGCCCGTTCGGCCCCCAGCTGTCGATCTGCGGCACGAACAGCTTGGCCGACTTCCACGGGATCGGATCGCCGGATACCGCACGGAACACCGAGTAGGTGGTCATCGACGCCGCCACGCCGAAAGCAATCGTCAGCACCATCAGCGCGGTCAGTCCGGGGCTGCGTTTCAGGCTGCGCAGGGCCAGTTCGAGGTAATAGCCAAACATTGCATTCACTCCGTTGCTGCGTGCGTGTAGGAGCGCACCCTGTGCGCGAAAGATGTTGTATCGACGCCAGGTTCGCTTCGCGCACAGGGTGCGCTCCTACGGGGATTCGTCTTCATACCGACCTTGTTGCCTCCACCGGCGATACGTGCGATGCGCGCAGCGCCGGTGCCAGCACCGCGCTCTGGCCGAGCAGCAGCAGCATGACCACGCCGGCCAGCACATAGCCCAGCGGCAATCGCGCCATCTCGACGTGGGTGATCATCCAGAGGTTGATGACTAGCGCCAGCACCGCGCCGATCAGCACGCCCATCGCTCCGATCAGCAGGTTCTCGGTGAGGAAATAGTTGAGGATGTCGCTCCGCGTCGCGCCGAGTGCGCGGCGGATGCCGATCTGCTTGCGTCGCTGGCCGACCCAGAAGCTGGTGAGACCGACGATGCCGGCGGCGGTGATCGCCAGCAGCACCACGCTGATGATGCCCATCAGGATCGCCATGCCGCGGTCGCTGTCATAGGCGCGCGCGCGCACCTGGGCAAAGCTCAGCACGCCGTCCTTCGGATCGATGATGCGCATGCGGTTCTGCGCGTACAGCGCAGCGGGCGCCTCGCGCATCGCGGCCGCCAATTGACCCGGCTTGGCACGCACGATGTAGAAGATGCCTTTCGGCATGTCCAGGCGTTGCGGCCACACCATCGACTGATAGGCATAGGTGTCCGACCATGTATCGACCTGTTGCCGCTGCAACCGATCGACCACGCCGATGATGGTGCTTGGCGTCGGCGTCATCGCATAGAGCGGTTTGCCCAGCACCGAACCGCCCGGATACAACCGCTCGGCCAGCGCCCGGGTCACGATGACCACCGGCGGAACCAGGTACTGATGCAAACCGACGCTGCTGACTTCGTCAGCCCGGAAATTGCGCCCGGCGACCAGCTTCACACCCAGGGTGTCGAGCAGATGCTCGTCGCCTATATAAACAGCTGCATCGGTGGTCGGCTGAACCTGCTCCGGCGTCAGCGTGATGAAGTTGTCCCAGCCGCTGCCACGCAAGGGGTAGGAGTTCGAAGGCGTCGCGTCGCGCACACCCGGCAATTGCCGCAACGCGATGAGGTCGGCCTGGATCTGCGCGTCGATCTGCGGATTCGACGTCTGGCCCGCCCACTGGTTGTCGATCACGAACAGGTTGGCCTCGTCGACGCCAGTAGGTTCGGACAGGTGCACCAGTCGCTGGTGGATGATGAACAGCGCGTTGCACACGATCGCCAGGGTCAGCGCGATCTGCAGTGCGATCAGCACGGTGCCGGCCCTGTGGCGACGCAGTGCGGTGAGGATGGGTTTGATCTGCACTTCAGGTCCCTCCTCTCAATTGGACTTCAGTTGCCAGGCCGGCTGCACTTTCGCCGCGCGCCAGGCGGGATAGAACGCCGCCGCCACGGTGGCGAGGATCGCGACCAGCAGGGTCAGCCCGACCAGCGACAGATCCAGATGCGCCAGCCGTGCGATCTGCGGGGGAAACAACAGACCCACGCCGGACACACCCACCGCGGTGAACAGCAAGCCCAGCACGCCGCCGGCCAGACCCACCGTGGCCGCCTCGATCAGGTATTGCGTGTAGATCTCGCGGCGCGAGGCGCCTAGCGCACGGCGCACGCCGATCTCAGCCGCGCGGCGCAGGAACTTGGCCAGCAACAGGCCGATGGTGTTGATCAGGCAGATCACGAAGAAGCCCAGCGAGACCAGCAACGCGATGCTGCTCTCCGGTGGCACCACATGTTCGTAGTCGAGCCATTGCGTCACGTCGCGCAGGCGCACGCTGGGCGCCCAGGCAAAACGCCCGGCGCGCTGCTGGTCGGCGGCATAGGCTTCGAGGAAACTGCGGTAGCGGGCGACTTCCGCCGCATTGTCCAGTTCCACCCACGGACTGATCCACACGCAATTGCTCTGCAGCCAGTCGTTCCGGTCCGTGAAGGTCAGCGCGCCGCGGCAGCTGTTGTTGCCCGCGGTATCGATCTGCAGATCCAGCGCACGGGTGAACGGCAGGTAGAAATCCGTGGGGTCGGAGAACGGTCCGCTGCCACCGAACAACGCGAAGAAGCGCGGCTTCGGATTCCAGGACTGGGTCACGCCGACGACGCGGTAGTCGTGACCTTGCAGGGTGACTTCGCGCCCTACGCTGTTGGCGCCGTCGAACAGTTTCTGGTTGAACTCCGCGCTGAGCACCACCACCGCATCGCGCCCTTGGTCGTCGGTCGCGTTCCAGCCACTGCCGTACAGAAACGGCACCTCGAACATTGGAAAGAAATCGCCGTATACCGCATAACCATTCGCCGCGATCGGCAGGCTGCGGTTGCCGCCCGGCGACACCGACAGTTGCACCGCATACAGCAAGGTCTGCCGCTTCGCCTGCTGCGCGCGCATCAAGGCCATCGCATCGACATAGTTCAACGCTTCGGGCGGCTCGCCCTTGTTGTTCAGTTGCGGGCCCCAGCTGTCGACCTGCGGGGTGAACAGCTGCCCGGACTTGTCCGGAATCGGATTACCCGACACCGCCCGGAACACCGACCAGGTGATCATCGACGCGGCCACGCCGAAAGCGATCGCCATCACCATCAGCGCAGTGAGCGCCGGGTTGCGCTTGAGGCTGCGCAGGCCCAGTTCAAGGTAGTAGCCGAACATGGCTCATGCCTCCGCGTGGGTACGGGCAATCGATGCGCGATGCGCTGCTGGATGGACGGGCCTTCATTGCAGCAACCGGTTCACGTCTTCCAGATCGTGAATGTCGATGCTGCCGGCAGCCTGCTTCAGCAGCAGCTTGTTGAGCAGGAACTGGTAACGCTGTGTCGTATAGGTGAAGCGGGACTGGGCCAGGATCTGGATGGCCTGCACCACGTAGTACAGCGGCTGCGTGCCGATTTCGTAGCCGGCCTTGAGCGAGGCGAGCGACTTCTCCGCGGCCGTGACCGAGTCGCGTCCGGTCTGTACCTGCTCGATGCCATCCACCACCAGGTTGAAATAGTTGTGCGCGTCGCGCACCGCCTGCCGCCGCTGGCTTTCCAGCGTGTCCGCATCGGCATCACGCTGGTGGATCGCCTGACGCACCTGCGACTGGGTGAGGCCGCCGCTGAACAGCGGCACCGTGAGGGTCAGCCCGACCGTGGTGGTGCGGGGACCATACGCACTGGTGCCCGGCATGCGGTTGTTCCACAGGCCGAACTTGTCGTACGCCACACCGGCACTCAAGGTGGGCAGGTGACCGGCGCGGGCCGCCGAAACCTTGTGCTCGTCCGCCTTGACTGCGTAGCGCCCGGCCAGGATGGTTGGGTTGGCCTGCTCCGCGGCATCGGCCCAGGCCTGGGCATCGTTTGGCGTGGGCAGTTGCATCGGCAAATCGTCGCGCAGTCTTTTCAGCGTGCCGGTGGGTTTGCCGGTGATCTGCTCCAGCGCGCGATTGGCGTCCTTGAGTGCATCCTGCGCGCTGATCCGCTCCGACTTGATGACCAGGTAGAACGCCTGCGCCTGCGTCACGTCGGCCTCCATCGACAGGCCATTCTTGAAGCGCGCACTGGTCTGGTCGAACTCCAGCTTGTAGGCGTCCTCGTAGGCCTTGTTGATCTCCAGCTGATCTTCCGCCTGCAGCACATTGAAATAAGCGGCGGCCACGCGCACGTAGAGATTCTGCAGGGCTGCCCGGTAGGTTTCCTCTTGCGAATCGACCGTGGAATGCGCCGCACGCAGATTGGCGATGCTGGCCAGGTCGATGATCGGCTGGGTCAGCGAACCGTTTAGATCCCGGTCACGGGTATGCCCGCCCGCGCTGGCCGATATGATGTTGCCGCTGCTGTCGGTGCTGGTGCCGCTGCCCCCGCTGATCTGGTTCAGGCTGAGCCCGGCCGACAGTTGCGGCAGCAGGGCCGAACGCGCCTGCGGCACCTGCTCGGCGATCACCAGCCGGGTGGCGTCGGCATTGGCCAGCACCGGATCGTTGGCGATGGCCTGACGATAGGTATCCATCAGGTCCTCGGCATGGCCCGGCAGCGGCGCCAGGACCATGCAAAGCAACAGGGGCAGCAACTTCACACGCATGAATGGTTCTCGCTGTCGATGAATGGCTCGGTGCGGGCGAAAGGCATCAGCCCGAATGGGCTTCGCCGTGCTGCTGCACGGCAGCGTGGAAACGCGGATCCTCGGACAGATCCACCACCTGGCCATCGATGATGTGCACGTTGCGCTGCGCGCGGGCGGCCAGTTCCGGATCGTGCGTGACCATCACGATGGTCGCGCCTTCGCGATGGATGTCCTCAAGCAGTTCGAGCACGCTGCGCGCCATCTGCGTGTCCAGGTTGCCGGTCGGCTCATCCGCCAGCAACAGGCGCGGCGAACCGGCCAGCGCACGCGCGATCGCCACGCGCTGCTGCTGGCCGCCGGACAGTTCGGCCGGGTAATGCTTGGCGCGCGAGGCCAGGCCCACGCGTTCGAGCGACTCCATGATCCGCTGCTTGCGCTCGGCCGCCTTCATGCCGCGGTAGCGTAGCGGCACCTCGATGTTGTCGAACACGTTGAGGTCGGGGATCAGGTTGAACGCCTGGAAGATGAAGCCGATCTTCTCGTTGCGGATCTTCGAGCGTGCGTTGTCATTGAGGTTGCTCACCTCGATGCCGTCGAGGTGGTACTCGCCACCACTGAAGGTTTCCAGCAGGCCGGCGATGGTCAGGAAGGTGGTCTTGCCCGAACCGGACGGACCGGTGACGGCGACGAACTCGCCCTCTTTCACGTCGATGTTGAAATCGCGCAGCGCATAGGTCTCCACCACTTCAGTGCGGTAGACCTTGGACAGGTGGGTCATCTTCAGCATGGTTGTTCCTCGGTGGTTGAAGTTGTGAATGGAGAATCGGGAATCAGGAATCGGGAAGCGGCGGGAAGCGGGCTTTGATTCCCGATTCCCCATTCCCCGCACTCAATTACTGATCGCAACCGTCTGTGCGTTCTTGAAGCTGTCGGTGCCGGAGATCACGATGCGGTCGCCTTCCTTCAGGCCATCAAGGATCTCCACCTTGTCGATACTGCTGGCACCGACGCGGATCGGGGTCTTGGTGGCAATGCCGTTGCGCACCACATAGGCGTAGCTACCGCCGGATTCGTCGACGAACGAGCCGCGCTGCACGGTCAGCACGTTGTCGCGCTTGTCCAGCAGCACGCGCACCGACAGGCGCTGGTTCTGGCGCAACTGCTTCGGCGTCTGGCCATCGAAGCGCAGCCGTGCCGCCACTTCGCCGTTGACGACCTCGGGCGAAATCGCACTGACCAGGCCCTTCCAGACATTGCCGTTGCCGCTGATCTCGCCGGACATGCCGATGCCGAGGTCACGCGCAAAACTCTCCGGCACCTGCATCTCCACCTGCAGCGCGGACAGGTCGATCACGCTGAGCAGCTGGGCGTCCTTGGCCACGGTGGCGCGTTCGGCAATGAACAGCTGGCCGACCTGGCCGTCGACCGGCGACTTCACGTTGAGGTCGTCGACCTGGCGCTGCAGGTCCTGCACCACCAGCAGCTGATTGTTGTGGGCCAGCTTCTTGGACTGGATGTTGAACTTGAGGCTGTCGTTGCTCATGCCCAGATCGGACGTAGCATGCGTCAGCGTGATACGTGCCTTCTCCAGCACGTCCTTGGCCTGGTCGACCTCCACCCCGGTGGCGGCACCGGCAGCGAACGCCTTCTGCTCGCGGCTCATGTTGGTTTCCGCGCTCTTCTCGTCGATCTGCGCGTTGTCGACCGCTTTCTGCAGTTCGCTGCGCTTGGTGCGTGCGTCGACCTGCGCCTGCAGGTAATCGACCTGCATGGCATCGGCCTTGGACTGCTCCTGCGCCAGCTTGTTGCGCAGCTCCGGGCTGTCGATCACGGCAAGCACCTGCCCCTTCTTCACCGTGTCGCCCGCGTGCACCTCCAAGGTCACCGCACCACCGTAGGTGGCATACAAGGTGGGACTGACCGCCGCGACCACCTTGCCCTCGGCGGCGATGTCGCGCACGAACGGGCCGCGTTCGACGGTGGCGAATGCCAGCCGTGAACTGCTGACCGAAGCGGAGGCGGAAAACAGCCGGCCAATGCCCGGTGCCAGCCATGCCAGCAACGCCAGCACGGCGACGCCGACACCCAGCAGGATCAGCCGGCGTTTGCGGTTGGGTTTGACCTCGACTATGCGGTCTTGCGCAGAGGTATCGCGAATCATCATGCCGTTCCTGGCCGCGGACAGCGCGGTTGCACAGGGACGATTGCAATCCGTGTGCCAGCCGGAATGGCTGACCATATTCACGTATTTTCAATGATTTGCGATGAATATCCGAGTGCAGCCCAGTGTCCGCGGACACTGCACGGACAGCCGGACGTACAGCCCCGATGGCGGTTCAGCCGTTCGCTGCCGGCCGCCACGCCCGCGTTTCGACACGCGCAATCTGCCCGGCCAGCTGCCGGCTCAGTGGCGACACCCGCACGACTACCTCACCACCCAGCACATCCAGCCCGGCCAGCCTGCGCAGATGGAAGCGCAACAGTTGCGCACCGGCCGCAGGACACGCATACGACCAACCTGTCGATGTGGGCGCACTGGCCGGTTCGGCACGATCCAGCAGCGCATCCCAGGCGAGGTAATCGGTATCCGGCAGCAGATGCAGTCGTGCGCGAAGGCGATCATCACCATCCACGCACTCGATCCACTCGCGCGGTCCCTCGACGGTAATCGTGCTGACGGCGGCCAGTCGCCTGCCCTGCAGCAGCGGCACCAGTGGCATCGACTCGACCAGCAGGCCGCGCGGCAGCTCCCACGTTGCCGCCCCACTCGGCTGCATCGGCTCGTACAGCACGCTGCTTAGTGCCGGCAGGCTCCTGGCCAACCATGCCGGCGCCAACTGCAGCCAACGCCGGCTGATCGTTGCGGTGTTGGCAGGCAGGCAGAGCTTTTGCAGCCGGTGGATCAACGGACTGAACATCGGAACCTCCGATCGATGCAGCCCAGCTGGCATCCTCGCGGATTGCACTGGCGACAGGCCCGGTGAAACCGCGACGCCGCCTGGCAGCCACGGCATGGAATGGCGACCGCCTACTTGGTCAGGATCAGCTTGTCATTGCGGGTCAGCCGCAGGTGGTATTCGCCACCTTGATGCTGGATCACCAGCTCGCGACCACCAGCCAGCAGCGACTGGCTGGTGATGTGCCGCGTTGCCGCGGCGATGGCCGCAGGTCGCCGCGACACGGCCGGCGATTGCAATGGCGGGGATAACGAGAGCACGGGCGTCGACATGGCAGATTCCGCAAGAAGTCGGTGACAGTCAAATAATAATGATTCTCATTTAACTGTCAATCGTTCCGTGTCGTGACCCACCCCAGCTACTCAGTCAGACCGCACCAACCGCCCGCAGGATGCGTTGCCCGATGCCTGCGTCCAGCCGCGGCAGAACATCCAGCGCATCCAGGTTCTGCTCCAGCTGCTCGCGCCGGCTGGCGCCAAGCATCACGGTGGAAACATGCTCGTTGAGCAGGCACCAGGCGATCGCCAGTTTCGCCAGACTGGTGCCCAACTCGTCGGCGATCGGCTGCAACGCGCGCACCTTGTCGATGCGTTCATTGCCATGACCCAGCACGCTTTCGCGCAGCCATTCGTAGCCCGGCTGGGTCAATCGCGAATCGGCCGGCACGCCGTCGTTGTATTTGCCGCTCAACAAACCGGACGCCAGCGGCGACCAGATCGTGGTGCCCATGCCGTAGGCGGCGTACAGCGGCGCGTATTCCACCTCCACCCGCTCGCGATGCAGCAGGTTGTACTCCGGCTGCTCCATCACTGGCGCGTAGAGATGATTTTTCTTCGCGATCCGGTGCGCCTCGTGGATCGCCTCGGCCGGCCACTCGCTGGTGCCCCAGTACAGCACCTTGCCCTGGCGGATCAGCGTATCCATCGCCGCCACGGTTTCCTCGATCGGTGACTCCGGATCGGGGCGATGACAGAAATACAGATCCAGATAGTCGACACGCAGACGCTGCAGCGCCTGCGTACAGGCCTCCATCACATGCTTGCGCGACAGCCCGCGCTGGGTCGGCAGCGGCTTGTCGACCGCGCCGAAGAACACCTTGCTGGAGACGCAATAGCTGTCGCGCGGAAAACGCAGATCGGCCAGCACGTCACCCATCACCTGCTCGGCCACGCCGTGGTTATAAACCTCGGCGTTGTCGAAGAAATTGACGCCGCGCTCATGCGCCAGCGCAAGCAGGTCACGCGCCTGCGAGCGGCCCACTTGTTTGCCGAAGGTGACCCAGGCGCCGAACGACAGCGCGGAAAGTTGCAGGCCAGTCCGGCCAAGACGGCGATAAAGCATGGGGATGCTCCAGTAGCGGGAAAGACCACCAGCATGCCAACACTCGCCGGACCGCGTCCAATCGCGCCAGCCGCTGCCCTCGCAAGAATGAGTCTCGAAACCTTCCAATGACGTCATCTCGGCGTATGCAGGGATCGGTGTTGCTGGCTCAATGCGTGCGCCGGACTAGGGTGATCACAAAACCGACGCTCTTTGATCACCGTACCATTTACCATTCAGACGAGCATGCCTGCCCACCCCTCAGTTCGGTCGCAACACGCTCTATTGGGCCGGGCTCTGATCGGCCATCGCGGAGCGATATTGCCGGGGCGCTTGGCCGATCACCCGTTTGAAAGCATTACTAAACGCGCTTTCTGAGGTGTATCCCAGTGAGCGGGATATCTCGGCAACCTGACTGCCGCCATCCCGTAGGGCCTGGGTCGCAAGCCGCATGCGCCACTGCGTCAGATACGTTAATGGCGCCACACCGGCTACTTCCTTGAAATGATGCGCGAAACTCGTTCTGGACATCGCAACGGCATGGGCTAGTTGATCGAGCCGCCAGTTTTGGCTGGGATCACCGTGCATCAGCTGAAGGGCGGGAGCCAGTCGCTTGTCGTTGATCGCGCGAAGCCAGCCGGTTAATGAATCGCCATGGGTCTCCACATACACGCGCATGATCTGTACGAAAATGAGCTGTGCGAGTTGTTCCGCGGCAACTCTTGCTCCCAATCGTTTGTCCGCACATTCGCGCCCGAGCTGCGTCACGAGCCACTGCAAGATCGCCGCTTCCGGCATGGTCTCCTGTACGTGAATCAACGGCGGAAGCACATCGGTCAACAAGCCCCCGTTTACTGCATCCAGGCGGACATGTCCCCCGACCTGGATGCAGTCGGTGCCATCACCCAAGGTGGCGGTCTTGTAGCCCTCGCCGACGAAAAGCCCCAGCGCATCGACGGGAGGCATGCGCAGGTCGCTGGCCAGTACATAGGGGCGAGATGTGCAAACCAGAAAGACATCCCCGGCGTTGACGCGTACGGGCGTGTCCGCGCCCTCCAGCGCCAGCCAACATTGCCCTTTGATGAGACCGAAGAATTTGATGCCTTCGGGCGGGGGAAACTGGATCGCCCACTCGCCGCCCGCCGTAAAACCGCCGGAAACCCTCGGCTGGGCACGAGCCATGCGAAGCACGTCAGTAAAGAGATCGTCGATCACGAAAGCAATATCGCGCAAGTATTTCGGACTTTCAAGCATTCATCGTCCGAACGAGCTGGCGTAGATTGTGATCCTTCCCTGGCGTGACGAGGCTTCCGACATGGCTGCGATGCAACACCCTATAGGTTCGGGCTTCGGCGCCGCGACCACGGCGGACGAGGTGATCAAGAGCGTCGATCTGTCTGGAAAGCTCGCCATCGTTACCGGTGGTTATTCCGGCATCGGCGTGGAAACGGCGCGGGTACTGCGTTCCGCCGGCGCTACGGTCATCGTGCCGGCAAGGGATCGCGATAAAGCGCTGCGCACCCTGCAAGGCATCGACGTGGAGATCGGTGCGATGGACTTGCTTGATCCCGCCTCGATTGATGCCTTTGCCGACGGGATCCTGGCCGGCGGCCGTGCGTTGCATATCCTGGTCAACAGCGCCGGCATCATGGCGTGTCCCCTGGCTCGTGATGCGCGGGGTCATGAATCGCAGTTCGCGACAAATCATCTGGGACACTTCCATCTCACCGCACGGCTGTGGCCCGCTTTGGTCAAAGCTCACGGCGCAAGAGTGGTCTCGGTGTCGTCCTGGGGCCACCATTTCTCCCCCGTCGTATTCGATGACGTCAACTTCGAACGCCGCGACTACAAACCGTGGCTGGGCTACGGTCAGTCCAAGACCGCCAACATTCTGTTCGCCTTGGCACTGGATGCACGCGGAAAATCGAAAAGAGTCCGGGCTTTCTCCCTCCACCCAGGGAACATTGCGGGAACGGGGCTTGGGAAACACCTCTCGAAGGACGAGCTTCGTCAAGCGGGCTCGATCGACGAGGCTGGCAACCCGGTGTATGACCCGAGCAAGAATCGCAAGACAGTCGAGCAAGGCGCTGCGACCAGCGTGTGGTGCGCGACAAGCCCGCAGCTCGACAGCCTGGGTGGTCTGTACTGTGAAAACGTCGACGTGGCACCGCTCGAGACGGAAAAATTCGGAGACTGGAAAATTGGCGATTCGCTGACTCGTCCGGGTGTCATGCCCTATGCGGTCGATCCGCATGCAGCCGACAAGCTTTGGACCTTGAGCGAACAATTGCTCGGCCTTGAACATTCGGGCGCCTGCCGGTGACTTCTTGATCGATCAGGCCTGGCGGGCAGCGCATATCTGCGCATTGCGGTAACGCCAGCCACACGCAGGACTGGCGGCCCTTTGGCAAATACTCCTCTTCACTGCGGCGTCTCTTCAAGGGATGCCTGCGGCACAGCTATTGGAAACAAACCATGAAATCCATTACCCAGCATTACATCAACGGACGCTTCGTCGACTCGCACGGCACCGAAGTACTCGACCTTGTCAATCCGGCCAACAAAGCCATCATCGGCCGCGTCACGCTCGGCGACGAAGAAGACGCCCGCGCTGCCATCCGAGCCGCCAAGACAACCTTCAAGCCTTACTCCCAGTCGTCTTTGGAAGAACGCCGTCACTACCTGCAGAAGTTGCACGATGCCATAGCAGCGCGAGCCGATGAACACATCGCCATTCGGGCGCAGGAATACGGCGGGGTCTCGCGGCACTCCCGGTTTTCCATCGATGGTGCGGCAAAGGTCTTCCTCAATATGAAGAAGAGCCTCGATGACGTGCCTTTCCGCAAAACGCTGGGCCAATCGGTGGTTACGCTCAAACCGATCGGGGTCGCTGCGCTGATCACACCGTGGAACTCTGCCCTCTTCATGGTTTGCAACAAACTCGCACCCGCGCTGGCGGCCGGTTGCACGGTCGTCATCAAGCCTAGTGAGTTGAGCGCGTTGCAAACCCAGCTGTTGATGGAATGCATTGACGCGGCTGGTCTGGCGCCGGGCGTGATCAATATCGTCAATGGCCGGGGCGAGGTGGTTGGCAACGAGATCACCACGCATGCTGACGTTGCCAAGGTTTCCTTTACCGGCTCAACGGCAGTCGGGAAGACCATCATGCGCAATGCTGCCGAGACCATGAAGCGCGTTACGCTGGAGCTCGGTGGAAAATCTGCGCATATCATTCTCGACGATGCGGACCTTGAAAAAGCCATTCCCTTCGCGCTGGCAGCGGGCTTCATGAACAATGGCCAAGTCTGCATCGCCGGTACGCGAATCATTGTTCCAGAACGTAAACTCGAGGCGGTGAAGGAAGCACTGCGGAAGGCTGCCGCCATCTGGAAGGTGGGTGACCCGGCTCACCAGGACACCATGATCGGTCCTGCGGTAACCGAAAAGCAGTACAGCCGCGTGCAAAGCTACATTCGCCAAGGCATCGAAGAGGGCGCCGAGATCCTCGTCGGCGGCGAAGGTCACCCGGAAGGGCTGGCGTCGGGCTATTTCACGAAGCCGACGATCTTCATCAACGTCAAAAACAACATGACCATTGCCCGTGAAGAAATCTTTGGGCCGGTGCTATCCGTCATCTCTTACGCGAGCGAAGCCGAAGCGATCGCTATCGCCAATGACTCGCCCTACGGATTGCAAGGCTGGATCAGCACGTCCAACTCGGCACACGGGAAAGTCGTGGCAGAGCAGATCGAGGCCGGGGTGGTCATGGTCAACGAGGTGTATGACCTGTTCGACGAGGCCGGGGCACCGGCCGGCGGCTTCAAGCAGTCGGGCATTGGTCGCGAATTCGGTACATACGGTCTTCAGTCGTATCTGGAGACGCAGACCATATTCGCCCCAAGCGATCGGAATATCAGTTGATGGGTAATGAGGCCTGATAACCGCCTCAAGCTTCGTATTGAAGCGCCTTCAGAGTAAGGCCCGTATGGGTGGCGGACGCTATCCGGTGATCGATTTGGCGGTTTCCTGATGCAGAACTCTTGGTTCAGGTGATCAACTTGGACGGTGCGCGCAGGCTCGAAAAGCCCGTTTTCTTTCGCCATTGAAAGGTTTTTCGAGGCTCCCTATTGTGAGGCGATGACCAGCTTCGCTGCTTGAGAGCTCTTCCGGCCTTCACTGAAATGACGACAAGTCGCGGGTTGTTCGATATGCGGAAAAGCGTACTCTTCGCTTCTTGCACGATGGAAGAGCCGCCATGTCACAGATCACCGGATGGGCTGCCACCGCGGCCAACCAACCGCTCGAACTGACCACGTTCGATGTGGGCGCGCTGGGTGCCGAGGAAGTCGAAGTCGCCGTCGACTACTGCGGCATCTGTCACTCCGATCTGTCGATGATCCACAACGAATGGGGTGGCTCGCGTTACCCGTTCATCCCCGGCCATGAGGTGATCGGCCGGGTCACCGCGCTGGGCGCGCAGGCGAAGGGACTGACGCTCGGCCAGCGCGTCGGCATCGGCTGGACCGCGGAGAGCTGCATGCACTGCCAGCCGTGCCTGTCCGGCGACCAGAACCTCTGTGCGCAGTCGGTGGCCACGATCGGCGCCCACCATGGTGGCTTCGCCGACAAGCTGCGCGCGCACTGGGCATGGACGATCCCGCTGCCCGAAGGCATCGACCTCGCCAGCGCCGGTCCGCTGCTGTGCGGCGGCATCACCGTGCTCAAGCCTTTCCTCGCCTACGACATCAAACCGACTGCACGCGTCGGTGTGGTCGGCATCGGTGGACTCGGCCACATGGCGGTCAAGTTCGCCGCCGCCTGGGGCTGCGAGGTCACCGCGTTCACCTCCACCGCAGCCAAGGCGGACGAGGCGCGTGGCTTCGGTGCGCACCACGTCGTCGCAAGCCGCGACGCTGTGGCGATCAAGGCGATCGCCGGCACGCTCGACCTGCTGCTAGTGACCGTCAATGTGCCGATGGACTGGAGCGCCCTGCTCAATACCCTCGCGCCGAAGGGCCGCATGCACGTGGTCGGTGCGGTGCTGGAGCCGATCCCGGTGCCGGCATTCGCACTGATCGGCAAGCAGCGCGAAGTCTCCGGCTCGCCCACCGGCTCGCCGGTCGACATCGCCCGCATGCTGGCTTTCGCCGCACGCCACGACATCCGCCCGCAGGTGGAGATGTTCCCGATGTCGAAGGTCAACGACGCACTCGCCCACCTTGAAGCGGGCAAGGCGCGTTACCGGATCGTGTTGGAGGCCGGCAACTGAGTACCTCTACGTTCCTACCCGACCACACCGGCGTAGGCGATCAGCGCCTGCGCCAGATGATCGAACAGCAGCCGCGTGCGCCGACTCGCCTTGAGGTCCTCGTGCATCACCAACCAGGTATCGAGAGCGAGCGCGAACGCTTGCGGTAGCAGGTGCACCAGATGGCGATCGCGTCGGGCGATCGCGCACTGGCATACGCCAATACCGTAACCGGCGCGGATCGCAGCCAGCTGGGCCAGGTCGCTGTCGCTGCGCAGCGCGAAGTCAGCGCGACCGAACGGCAGCTGGCTACGTATGGCACGCAAGGCTGGTGTCTCGTGATCGAAACCGATGATCGCGTGCTGCGACAACTCCGCGAGCGAGCGCGGCTGGCCATGTGTCTTGAGATAGCGTCGATGCGCATGCAACCCCAGCGGAATCCGCCCGATACTGCGCGCCACCAGCGCGCCCTGGGCAGGGCGCAGCATGCGCACGGCGATGTCCGCATCCTTGCGCAGCAGATCCTCGTTCTGGTTCGACAGTGACAGCTCGATCACGATGCCCGGATGCTTGCCACGGAAATCGGCCAGCATCGGTGGCAGCACCTCGGCGCCGATCACCTCGCTGCAAGTGACCCGCACCACCCCGCGTATGTCGTGGCTGCTGCCCGAGGCGGCACGACGCAGCGAGGCGGACGCCGCCGCCATCGCCTGCGCATGCGCGACCAGTTCCTGGCCAAGATCGGTTGGCGTCAGCCCCTGCGGCGAGCGGGTGAACAACGCCACGCCCAGCGATGCCTCCAGTTGTCGGATATGCCGCCCCAGGCTGGGCTGGGTCATGCCTAGTGAACGCGCCGCCGCTGACAGGCTGCCTTCGCGCATCACCGCGAGGAAGGATCGGTACAGCTCCCAGCCGGGTTCGTCGATGGCCATGCATTTATGTATAGCAGAAGTTCATGTCTGATGGATTTTCTTTCAGACATGCCACGCCCATGCTGGAGCCACCTTCCACGGGAGAACGTCATGAACACATCACGCAAGGTTCTGGTACTCGGCGCCACCGGCGGCGCTGGCGGCGAGATCGCGGCGGCGCTGCTGCGCCGCGGCTGGCAGGTGCGCGCTTTGATGCGCGACACCACCAAACCGCAGCTGTCGGCGGATATCGAATGGATCGCCGGTGATGCCATGCATGCCGACGACGTGGCGCAGGCCGCACGCGACGTCGAGGTGATCGTCCACGCGGTCAATCCACCGGGCTATCGCGACTGGGACAAGCTGGTGCTGCCAATGCTCGATCACACCATCGCCGCCGCACGCGCCACCGGCGCACGCATCGTGCTGCCCGGCACCGTCTACAACTACGGCCCGGACGCGCTGCCACTGCTGAGCGAGACCTCGCCGCAGCAACCGCTGACGCGCAAGGGTGCGATCCGGGTGGAGCTGGAACGTCGCCTGCAACAAGCGGCAGCAGATGGCGTGTGTTCGCTGATCCTGCGCTGTGGCGACTTCTTCGGCCCGCACGCTGGCAACAACTGGTTTGCGGCGATGGTGAAGCCGGGACAGCCGGTGCGTTCAGTGAGCTACGCGGGCGACCGCGAGCTGCGCCATGCCTGGGCCTACCTGCCCGATGTCGGCGAAACCATCGCCCGCCTGCTGGAACGTGAGAGCGAGCTGGCCGTGTTCGAACGCTTCCACTTCGGCGGCCATTTGGTCGATGGCCAGGCCATGGCAGGCTCGATCCAGCGTGCCGTGGTCAACCCGAAAATAGCCGTACGCGCGTTTCCCTGGTGGCTGGTCACGCTGGCTTCGCCGTTCGTGACGCTGTTCCGTGAATTGCGCGAAATGCGCTATCTATGGCGACAGCCGCTGCAGCTGGATAACCGCAAACTGGTCGACTTTCTTGGTGCCGAACCGCATACCGAGCTCGATCGCGCGACTCGTGACACGCTAGTCGGACTGCGCTGCCTGCCAGTTGAGACCGCCGTCGAAAGCGGACATCAGGAGTCACTCCCGTCCTTGCCCAACGGCACAGACAATCACGATTATTCAAATGCCTTGAACGTTGGCAGTTAACCCTATGGATGGTCACGGCGAGGGCTGGATCGGGAGGACGTCAATGCGATCTATGGCCCCGCCGCGGCCAAGCCATACTTGGCGGCACGTGCCTCGATTTTCGGATCAAGCGCACGCGCGGCGACCAGATCGGCATTGCCCGCGTCCGTCTGGCCACTGTGGATTTTCGCTAAGCCAAGGCCATAGCGCGACCATGCGTTACGCGGCATCTGCGTGACGGCCTGCTCGTAGGCCTTGATCGATTCGGCATAATGTCCCAGCCGCAACTGCACCAGGCCGAGACTGTCGAGATAGGCCGGATTTTCGCCATCGCGCCTGATCGCCTTGCGGCAGTCCTTCAAGGCATCATCGAGCAACTGATTGCTCAGGCCACGCGCCCAGCAGCGTTCGTTGAGCGCGGAGCCGAGCATGGCGTCATTGATGTGCAGGCGAATCCAATCATCGAGCATGGGTAGCGCCGCAACGGGTTGATCGAGCTGGATGTACAGGCCGGCAATCGAACGCGCCTGCGCTGATCCTGCAGGCGCCAAGGCGCTTGCCGCCGTCACGTCGGTTGCCGCACCCGTGCGGTCCTTGTGCGCGAAGCGAAGTTCGGCACGCAGGAGCAAGGCATCCACATTCTTCGGGTCCAGGCTCAAGGACTTGTCCAGATCGGCGAGCGCCGCATCGGGTTGTTTGTCCGCCACTCGTGCCCTCGCACGGGCGAGATAGTAAGCGGCTTGATCGGGCGCCATACGGATCGCCTCGTCCAGGTCGGCCACGGCAGCGTGTGGTTCACCGCGAGACAGGTGCGCCTGGCCTAGTAAAGCGTAATCATCCGCGGTCTTGGGCGCTGCGCCGTTGTCGTCCGCAGCCGTGCCGGCATCGGATGTGTCGCTGTCGCTCGGCGCTGTGGCGAAGGTAAACACGCGCCCGCCGTTGTAGGTGAAATAAGCTTTCCTCTGGCTGTTGGCAATGAACATGTGATGGGCGAGGAGAAAATCCACGCCGAGCAGCATGTCGGTGTCGCCAATTCTTCCGTCAATGACCTGCATCTGGCTGTGCTGGATGGTTTCCGTGCCGACCGAGAACGAATCGATACGTACGGTCCATGTCTTGACCCGCTTGGCGCCGATGCCGTAGCTGCTGCTGCCAGCCTTGACATCGGGCGCATTGAGGTCGATGCCGGCTCGCTCGGCGGCGCTACGGCTCAGCACGGTGGCAGACGCCCCCGAATCAAGCACCGCCCGCACCTTCTTGCCGTTTATCGTCACGCTGAGAAAAGTGCGGCGGTCGATCTGGTTGTCGGCCGGCTCGATATCGGCGACGTTGTAATTGCCATCCTTGGACCAATACGCCAGCGCCAGTTTATCGCAGTGGTCCGCTTTGAACAGCGTCAATTTGCCGTGCGCCAGATCGATTTCCAGATCGGCGAAATCAAGCAGGTTGGCGCCAAGCAATCCATAGCCCGTATCCGTACCGCCGACGATGAAACCAATATGATTGAGCGTCGTATCGAGGATGCCGAATTCCTTGACTTGAGCGAACTGGACATCTGCAGCGCCTCCAACACCGTTGATGCGAAAACCCATTGGTGCAGGTCGCAGCTTGAGTCCCAGCGACAACGCGTTGGCACGCGACATGGTGTTGAAGAAAGCCCCGGTATCGAGGATGAAGCGCGTATCGTTCCCGTTGATCTTCACCATGGTCGTGGCTCGGGCGCCGACCATTTCCACCGGCAACGTGCCGTACTTCTTCAATTGGCAGCTGTCAGCCCAAGCTTGGCTCGCAAGCAACGCGCTGATACCCAGGCAGCAAAAACGCAATATCCTCATCACCAACGCCCTCCATGCATGACATGGCCGCAGAATGCAGGCCTGGCAGTCGAGTGCCGGTTTCTACAGACGCTCCAAGCGTAATCGGCCTTTCCCGCAGACCACTTCGGTACTGCCTTTCCTGCCTTGATTCTATTGAGCAGTGCTGGAAGCGAGCAGAAGATAAAACAGGCGCGTGTATTTGCGACAATGAGTAGCGCAGCGATCAAAGTTTTCCCCCCCTGAGAAATACGGTGCTCATTGCTGTTTGCCTGATATCCGCCATGGGTGGAAGCAGACATCCAACGAAGCCGATGCACTCATCGAAACCTGGCGCGCCTCAGCGCAGCAACGCTAACACCGAACCCAGTACGACAGCAGCAAACACCCCCGCCACCACGTCATCGACCATCACGCCCATGCCGCCCTTGAGGTGCCGATCCAGCCAGCTGATCGGCCACGGTTTCCACACGTCGAACAGGCGGAATAGCGCGAAGCCGACCGGAAGCAACCACCATATGGCGGTGCCGGTCGGTAGCAACGCTGGCACCAACAGCGGGATCAGCGCAATCCACTGACCGATGAATTCGTCCCACACCAAACTGCGGTGATCGTCCACGCCGAGCGCGCGACCCGCGATATTGCATGCCCACACGCCGATGGCGAAACCCGCCAGCAGCACGAGCAGATAGACCGGCAACGACAGCTCGCGCAGCAGCAGCCACGGCAGCAATGCCGCCAGTGAACCGAACGTGCCCTGCGCAACGGGCGTCAGTCCCGAGCCGAATCCGCAAGCCAGCCAGCCTGCCGGTGTGGCCAGCAAGGCGCGGCGCTGTTCGGTGCTCAGGGTTTTCTTCGCATTCATGCGAAATGCTCCCAGCCCGGTCGATCCGTGGTCAGCCAGGTGCCATCCGCAGCGCGCACCCGCACGCCCTCACCTTCCACGATGCGGCCGATGCGTGTCACGCCACAACCGAGCCGCGACAGATCCGCCTGCACATCGGCCAGCCGCTGTGCCGGCACGGTGAAACACAATTCGTAATCGTCGCCGCCGCTGAGCGCAAAGTGCTGCGCCGCGCTCACGTCATGCAGCTCCAGCAGTGCCGACGAACGCGGCAACAGTGCCGCCTCGATCTCCGCGCCGACGCCACTGGCCGTACAGATATGCCCGAGATCGGCAAGCAGGCCATCGGAGATGTCCGCACACGCACTCGCCTGTCCGCGCAAGGCGGCGCCGGCAGCGAGGCGCGGCACCGGACGATTGAGCCGCTCGATCAGAAACTCACGCAGGCTGCTGCGCGGGTCATCCTCACGCGATGGATGCTGCAGAGCATGCAGTCCGGCAGCGGCATCGCCCAGTGTGCCGGTGACCAACACCGTATCGCCGACGCGTGCACCGGCGCGCGTGATGGCTTTGCCGGGCGGCACGAAGCCATGCACCGCCACGCTGATGCAGAGTGGCCCACGGGTCGTGTCACCGCCGACCAGCGCGAGCCGGTGGGGCTGTGCCAGCTGCGCAAAGCCTTCGGCGAAACCCTCGACAAAGGCGGCATCGGCCACCGGCAAGGTCAGCGCCAGCAGCGCCCAGGCCGGGCTCGCGCCCATCGCGGCAAGGTCGGACAAGTTCACCGCGAGCGCCTTCCAGCCGATATCGGTTGCCGCTGTGCCACGCGGAAAATGCACGCCCTCGACCAGCGTGTCGATCGCAACGGCCAGTTCCTGGCCGGCTGGTACGGCAAGCACCGCGGCGTCATCGCCGATCCCCAGCCGCACATCGTCGCGCGGCTGGGTCGTGTGCCGACGAATCAGTTCAATCAGATCGAATTCCATCAGCGGATCGCCCGGCGTGGAGGCTGGCTAGCGGGTAAAAACGAGGGTGGGACTGTCGTGGTAGAGCGTCTGCTGCCACAGGCGAAAGCCGGCCTTCTCGGCCACACGGATCGAAGGCAGGTTCTCGGGCGAGATGATGCAGACCACGCGCAGTTCCGGGTAGAGCGCCTGACTCCAGGCGCTGATCGCTGCCACCGCCTCGCTCGCATAACCGTTGCCATGCACCTGCGGCGCCAACACCCAGCCGAACTCCAGCATGCCCTGCAGCGACGGCTGCATGTCACGCCGGAAATCGGCATAGCCGATATCGCCGATGTAGCGACCGCTGTCCTTTTCCTCGACCGCCCAGTAGCCGTAGCCGAGCAAGCTCCACAGCCCGACATACTGCAGCAGGCGCTTCCAGACTTCTTCGGCCGTGAACGGCCGGCCGCCAATGTAGCGGACCACCTCCGGATCGGACCAGATCGCCAGGCAACCGGCATGGTCCTCCGCCCGATGGGCGCGCAGCCGCAGCCGTTCGGTCTCGATCAGCGGCACCAGCCCGACCGACGACGAGCCAGTCACGGCGGAAGGCATCAGCCGCGCTTCTCGACCGTACGCAATTCGGCAGCGAGCTTGTCCAGCACGCCGTTGACGTAGCTGTGGCCGTGGTCGGCGCCGAAGCGCTTGGTGACTTCGATCGCCTCGTTGATCACCACGCGGTAGGGCACGTCCGGACGGAACTTCAGTTCGTAGGTGGCCAGGCGCAATGCGGCACGTTCGATCGGATCAACCTGTGCGACCTCGCGGTCGATGTGCGGACGCAGGCAGGCATCGAGTGCATCGACGTTGGTCTCGACGCCGTGCAGCAGGTCCTCGAAGTATTCGAGGTCGGCCACTTCCATGTCCTGCTCGTGGCGGAACTGGTCGATCACCGCGTTCATGTGGCTGCCGCTCATCTGCCATGCATATAGCGCCTGCAGGGCACGGCGGCGTGCGCGCGAACGCGCGGCCAGGTCGATGCCTTCCGGGCGCTGGTTCATCACAGCTTCCCGTACAGGTTGACCATTTCGAGCGCGGCGATGGCTGCGTCGGCACCCTTGTTGCCGGCCTTGGTGCCCGAGCGCTCGATCGCCTGCTCGATGCTGTCCGTGGTCAGCACGCCGAACGCCACCGGTACACCGGAGCTGTGGGCGGCCAGGGACAGACCCTTGGCACATTCGTTGGCAACGAAATCGAAGTGCGGCGTGGAGCCGCGGATCACTGCCCCCAGCGCGATCACCGCGACATAGTTACCGGAGTTGGCCAGCTTGTGCGCGGCCAGCGCGATTTCCCAGGCACCCGGCACGCGGATCAGCTCGATCGCGTCGTCCTTCACGCCATGACGCACCAGCGCATCGCGCGCACCGGCCACGAGGGGTTCCACGACGAAGCCGTTGAAACGGCCGGCGACAATGGCAAAACGGCCTTTCGGCGTGGCGAAATCGCCTTCGATGATCTTCATGACGCGGTTTCCTGTGGGCGGACCCATGCGGGCCCGGTATTTTACGGGTTTTCGGGCGGACTGGCCGGCACGGGCCGGTCGAGGTGCGGATAAGCGGTGAAATCCAGCCGTGCATGGCCAGCCGATACCCGCAGCCGGGCCGGCACGCCAAACGGCAGGGTGAACTTGTCCGGCTCATGGCCGAACGGCAGATGGCGGATCACCGGTACCCGCGTCAGCCGGCTGATCTGGTCAAAACCGGCATCGAGGTCGTAGCCGTTGTCGTAGGCGCCGGGTCGGCAGTTGCTGAAATCACCCAGCAACAACGCACGCTGCCGATCCAGCACACCGGACAGGTGTAGCTGGTACAGCAATCGTTCGATGCGGAACGGCGGTTCGCCGACGTCTTCGACGAACAGAATGCCGCCGTCGATCTGCGGGAAATACGGTGTACCGAGCAGGCTGCACAGCATGGCAAGGTTGCCGCCCCACAGCGGCCCTTCGACATCCAGCTCCGTATCACCGCCCGCGCTCCAGCTGGTAGTGGCCTGCGGCGCCGTGACCGTGCGCCAGAAATGCTGCCAAGTGAAATCGCTGATGGCCGCGGCGCCGAAATCCGGCCCCAGCATCGGGCCGCCGAAGGTGACAAGGCCGCTCTGCGCATGCAAGGCCATCTGCAGCGCGGTGAAATCGCTGTGGCCGACCAGCACGGTATTCGTGCCACCCAGGCGCTCGCGCAAGGCGGCGTAGTCGACCTGCTCCAGCAGGCGCGTGGCGCCATAACCGCCGCGGATCGACAGCGCGATATCGGGCAGTTGCTCGCAGGTCGCCAGCGCATTGAGGTCGGCCACACGCTGCGCATCGCCACCGGCATAACGCAGTTCAGTGCGCTCCAGCACATCGAGTCCGCTGACCCGGCAACCCACGGACTGCAAGCGCGTGACTCCGCGCGTCATCGCCGCGCGGTCGTGCGGATAGCCGGAAGGGGCAATCAGGCGGATACGAGTTTCAGGCATGACGTGCTCCTGGCGATCGAGGGTCGGACTCGGCGAGTATGCCGCGGCAGGGGTGGCAGCCATAAGGCGATACGCGGCCGATATCGTGCGCAGGAGCGCACCCAGGCCAAGCTGACGCCACTCCTGCTGCTGCGCCTCTTCCGGTGCCTGCGTGCTGGGCTGGCGGTTGAGCCGGGCCAGCAATGCATCGGGCGTGTCCTCGCCGGACAGCACCAGCAGCACGCCGCGATCCTCGTCGGCGATGCGGCGCAAGGCAGCCGTGACGGTAAGGCCGAGGTCATCGCGCTTCAGGTGCAGCACATCCGACAGCGTGTTGCGCACATGCACGCGCGACAGCACAGGCGCGCCGTCATTCACCTTGCCGCGCACCAACGCGTAGTGCAGGCCATGACGGATCACATCGCGGTAGGCGACCAGACGGAACGGACCGAATTCGGTTTCCACCTGCTCCTCGTGCACGCGCTGCACGGTCTTCTCGGTTTCCAGCCGGTAGCGGATCAGGTCGGCGATCGAGCCGATCTTCAAGCCATGTTTGGCGGCAAACACTTCCAGCTCGGGCCGACGTGCCATCGAGCCGTCCTCGTGCAGCACCTCGATCAGGACTGCCGCCGGCTCCAGCCCGGCCAACGCAGCCAGATCACAGCCCGCCTCGGTATGGCCCGCACGGGTCAGCACGCCGCCCGGCTGCGCCGTGAGCGGGAAGATATGGCCGGGCTGGGACAGGTCCTGCGGCTTCGCATCGGCCTTTACCGCCACCTGGATCGTGCGGGCGCGATCGTGCGCCGAGATGCCAGTGGTGACGCCCTCGGCCGCCTCGATCGAGACGGTGAAGTTGGTGTGGTATTGCGAAGTGTTGTCGCTGACCATCGGCCGCAGGCCAAGCTGACGCGTGCGCTGCTCGGTCAGCGTGACGCAAACCAGCCCGCGCGCCTCGCGCACCATGAAGTTGATGTCCTCCGGCCGCACCATCTGCGCGGCCATCACCAGGTCGCCTTCGTTCTCGCGATCCTCGTCGTCGAGGATCACCACCATGCGACCGGCGCGGATGTCTTCGAGGATTTCGGGAATGGTATTGAATGGCATGTTGGGTGTTCCTTGATGGGGGGTTCCCCTTCCCTGTGTGTCCGAAAAAGGACTCTCTTTGGTTGCAAGGGAGGAGCGAATAGATCAGGCGTAGCCGTGCTGCTTGAGGAAGGCCTCGTCCAGCCGCGGCGTCTCGCCGCTGGACAGCAGTCGCTCGATATAGCGCGCCACCACGTCCACCTCGATATTCACCGCATCGCCGACGCGGCGCGCATGGAACGCGGTGTGCTCGACCGTGTGCGGAATCAGGTTGACGCCGAAGCGCTGCCCGGCAACCTCGTTGACGGTGAGGCTGGTGCCGTCGATGCAGACCGAACCCTTCGCGGCGATGTAACGCGAGATCGCAGCGGGCACCTCGAAGGTCCAGCGCTGCGAGCGGCCATCCGGCACAATCGAGACGACCTTGCCGAGGCCATCGACATGCCCGGAAACCAGATGGCCACCGAGCCGGTCAGCCAGTCGCAACGCCTTCTCCAGATTCACCGGGTCGCCGCCTTTGAGCTTGCCCAGCGAAGTCAGCGACAGGGTTTCGTTGGAGACGTCCGCACTGAAGCCGCGCGACTCCAGCGTTACCGCCGTGAGGCACACGCCGGAGACGGCGATCGAATCGCCCAGCTGCACGTCGGAAAGATCGAGACCGGTAGTATCGACGTGCAGCCGCACGTCACCGCCGCGGGGTTCCAGCCGCGCGATGCGGCCAACGGACTGGATGATGCCGGTGAACATCAGCGCACCTCCCGGAGGGAGCTGGCATGCCACATGGAATGGCTGGATTTCATGAAACGTTCTCCGCGTAGAGCCGTGCGAGAACGCCCCAAGGCATGAGGCCGCCGCGCGGCTGCGAAGCCACGCATCCGACCGTCTTCTCTTTATCCGGACTGTGAGGAAGCTGTCGCCAGCTTCCAACCGTCGGCTCCGGCATTCGACCGGATCTGCTGACCCTTGGCCCCGCTCCATGACGGATCGTCCATCACGGATCGGGCCAAGGCGCTCGCGGGCTCGTTGTCGGGGGTGAACCCTTCAACCTACCGCCGGTGGGGAATTTCGCCCCGCCCTGAAGACGCTATGTTAGTGTTTGCCGGGGTTACCGGCCGGCGCAGTTTAGCACCTACATGACAGCTCCCTGACGACACCCACCGGAATGCAGTGTTCACTGCCGCGTAACAGTCCGCACTCAGACCGGCCGCAGGCGCAGACACCAGTCGCCACCGACCTGGCGCTGTTCGACCACCTGCAGCCGCCAGCGCCTCGCCATGTCGCTAAGCGCAGGCAACTGCAGCAACGGCCGGGCGCTGTCGCCGAGCAGCAGCGGCGCGACATACAGCAGCAGTTCGTCGACCAGGCCCCCGGCAAACAGCGCACCGCACAGGGTCGGGCCGGCTTCGGCATGCACTTCATTGCAGTCGCGGCCGGCCAGCAGGGTCAACACCGTACGCAGGTCGAGCGCATCGCCCTGCACAGGTACCGCCATCTTCTCGACACGCCCGAAACGGTCATCCGCGCAAAACGCTGCCGCGTCATGCAGCACCAGCGTGGGCGCCGTGCCATCCAGCACATGGCTATCCGCGGGTGTACGCAGGCGGCGGTCCAGCACTACCCGCCATGGCGGGGTGAACTCCTCGTCTTCCGGCAGGCGCACGGTGAGTCGCGGGTTATCGGCCAGTACCGTGCCGCTGCCGCTGAGGATCGCCGAGCTGCGCGCGCGCCAGCGCTGCACATCGGCGCGTGCCGCTTCGCCGGTGATCCACTTCGACTCGCCATTGGCCAGCGCCGTGCGGCCATCCAGGCTCATCGCCAGCTTCACGCGCAACCATGGCCGGTTGCGTTCGATGCGGCTTAAGAAGCCGATGTTGAGTTCGCGCGCGGCATCGCGCATCAAACCCGATTCGACGGTAATGCCGGCCGCACGCAACCTGGCCATGCCACGGCCATCGACTTGCGGAAACGGGTCCTCCGCCGCGATCACCACGCGCTTCACACCGACAGCGACCAGCGCATCAGCGCATGGCGGCGTGCGGCCATGGTGCGCACAAGGCTCGAGCGTCACATAAGCGGTAGCACCACGCGCCCGATCGCCAGCCTCGCGCAACGCAAACACTTCGGCATGCGGTTCACCGGCTCGCTGGTGGAAACCGGTACCGACGGTTTCCGAACCATGCGCGATGACGCAACCGACGCGCGGATTCGGCTGGGTGGTGTAAAGGCCGCGCCCGGCCAGGCGCAAGGCCTGCGCCATGTGCATGTGATCAATAGTTGAGTAAGCGGGCACGTTCAAAGGTCGGACTCCAGCGCATCGTGCAGCTTCTTCGGTGTCGCTCGACGCCATGCATCGCGCAGCAGCTGGTTCACCCAGGCCTCTTCCATCTCGGCAATACGCACATGCGTCCAGCCATGCTTGCCCCAGCTGGGATCGGGTTCAAACAGGTCGCCGGCCGACATGCGCAGCACATCGAGCTGGTCCAGCGGAAACTTGAAAATGGCAGCGTCGCCGCCACGGGAAAACTGCGCAAAGATCTTGCCGCGCACACGAAACGATGGCGTGCCGAAGTGATCGAGCTCCTCCGCCAGCGGCAGTTGCATGGCAAGTTCGCGGAAGCGATCCAGCGTCACCATGCGCAGTCAGCCCGGCTCATTTCCCGCGCTTGGCGTTTTCAAGCAGCGACAGCTGCAGCCCTTCCAGCTCGGGCAGGTCGCGCTCCAGTTTTTCGATTTCCTCGCGGAATGCTTGCACATCCTCGAACCTGCGATAGACCGAGGCGAAGCGCACATAGGCGACCTGATCGAGGTTCTTCAGCTCGCGCATCACCAGCTCGCCGAGCTGGCGTGATGGTATCTCGCGCTCGCTGCTGCGGCGCAGGTCGTTGATGATGGTGCGCACCGAGGTGTCCACGTCATGACTGGCCACCGGCCGCTTCTGCAGTGCACGCTCGAAACTCACCCGCAGCTTGCGTTCGTCGAACGCTTCGCGCCGCTCGCCACTCTTCACGATGGCAGGCAGTTTCAATTCAGCCGTCTCGAACGTATTGAAGCGTTCGCCGCATTGCGGACACTCGCGTCGACGACGCACCGTGCTGCCGTCTTCGGTCAGCCGTGAATCGATCACGCGGGTGTCTTCATGCTGGCAGAAGGGGCAATGCATGCTCAGTAAGTGTCGAGCATCGCCTGAACGAAAGCACGTACTGCTGGTGGCAGCCGTCCCTGCAAGGCACCGCGTTCGTGCTGGAATAGCGTGGCGACAAAAAATGGGTGGCCGTTCAGTTCGATGCCACGCACATCACCGGCATCATCCACGGCATTGATGCGCAGCGGCCCATCGGCGAGTGTCTCGCGAAATGCCGGACTCAGGCCGTAGTTGCAGTGATAGCCCTCGACGATCGAAGTGGTGCCGTAGGCCTTGGCCAATCGCGAACCCGCCGCCAGCTGCACCGCATCACTCACTTCGACCAGCGAACACGCCAGCGGCACGATCACCTGGCGCTGTGCATCAGGTGCTGTTTCGGCGTGCTCGGCGTCGACCCAGCCCAGTACGTTGCGCGCGTATTCGATCACGGCATGCTGGAAGCCGCCGCAGGTACCCAGGAACGGGACATGCCGCTCACGCGCCACGCGGATCGCGGTGAGTGCGCCTTCCATGCTGCGATACGGGCTGGCCGGCACACACCAGAGACCGTCAAACTCCGCCAGCGCGGCGCCGTCGCCCACCTGCTCAGTCGGCACCCAGACCGGCTCGATCTCTACACCACAGGCTTCAGCGGCCATCTCCAAGGCCAGCGGAATGGCACGATGGGCGACCACCTCATCATGGCGATCGCCGATCAGTCCGATCTGCAGTGCATGCATGCCTGCAGACTCAGCCGTACACCGGATATTTCTTGCACTGCGCCGTCACGTTCGCACGCACCTTGGCGATCACCGCCTCGTCGCTCGGCGCATCGAGCACGTCGCAGATCCAGTTCGTCAGCTCGACCACGTCCGCTTCCATATAGCCGCGGGTGGTGACAGCCGGGGTACCCACACGCAGGCCAGAGGTGACGAAGGGCTTGCGTGGGTCGTTCGGCACGGCGTTCTTGTTGACGGTGATGTGCGCGTTGCCCAGCGCCTCTTCCGCATCCTTGCCGGTGATCGACTTGCCGATCATGTCGACCAGCATCAGATGATTCTCGGTGCCGCCGGAGACGATCTTGTAGCCGCGCTCGATGAAGGTCTTGGCCATCGCCTTGGCGTTCTTCACCACCTGCGTCTGGTAGGCCTTGAACGCGGGTTCCAGCGCTTCCTTGAACGCGACCGCCTTGGCCGCGATCACGTGCATCAATGGGCCGCCCTGGATGCCCGGGAACACGATCGACTGCAGCTTCTTCTCGATCTCCTCGCCCGCACTGCCGCTTGCTTTACGGCTGGCCACGATGATGCCGCCGCGCGGACCACGCAGCGTCTTGTGGGTGGTCGAGGTAACCACGTGCGCGTGCGGCAGCGGGCTCGGATACACGCCGGCGGCGATCAGGCCGGCGACATGCGCCATGTCGACGAAGAACAGCGCGCCGACCGAATCGGCGATCTGGCGCATGCGCGCCCAGTCGACCACCTGAGAATAGGCGCTGAAACCGCCCACCAGCATCTTCGGCTTGTGCTCGCTGGCAAGGCGCTGCACTTCGTCATAGTCGATCAGGCCATCCGCGTCGACACCGTACTGCACCGCGTTGAACAGCTTGCCCGAAATGTTGACCTTGGCGCCGTGGGTGAGATGGCCACCATGCGCCAGGCTCATGCCGAGGATGGTGTCACCCGGATTGAGCAGGGCGAAGTACACCGCCTGGTTCGCCTGCGAACCGGAGTGCGGCTGCACGTTGGCATAGTCGCAGTCGAATACCTGCTTCAGGCGTTCGATCGCCAGCTTCTCGGCCACGTCCACGTATTCGCAGCCGCCGTAGTAGCGCTTGCCGGGATAACCCTCGGCGTACTTGTTGGTGAGTTTGGAGCCTTGCGCTTCCATCACGCGCGGGCTGGCGTAGTTCTCCGAAGCGATCAGCTCGACGTGATCTTCCTGGCGCCGGCCCTCATCGGCGATGGCCTTGGCCAGTTCATCGTCGTAACCGGCAATCGTGCAGTCCTTGGGGAACATTCTGACCTCGTGAAGTGGCGGGCGGGCAAGTCGGAAAGTGTAGCTCCGGCGGGCATTTCGGGCCACCGATGCGGCGCCTGGCAAGGCTTTCATGTGAAAATTGAATGACATATATTGAAATCTGTCATTCAAATAGTTACTATCAATCCTCGCCCAACGCAGGCAAGCCACCATGAAACACCGCACGCTGGGCCGAAACGGCCCGCAGGTTTCCGCCCTCGGTCTCGGCTGCATGGGCATGTCCGACATGTACGGCAGCACCGATCGCAACGAAAGCATCGCCACCGTGCATGCCGCGCTGGATGCCGGCATCACCCTGCTCGACACCGGCGATTTCTACGGCATGGGTCACAACGAGATGCTGCTGGGCCAGGCGCTGGCCGGGCGCCCGCGCGACAGTTACCAGCTCAGCGTGAAGTTCGGCGCCCAGCGTGGGCCGGATGGCGCCTGGTTGGGCTATGACGCACGTCCGGCAGTGATGAAGACCGCGCTGGCGTATTCACTGAAGCGCCTGCGTACCGACTACATCGATGTCTACCGCCCGGCCCGGCTCGATCCGAACGTGCCGATCGAGGACACCGTGGGTGCGATCGCCGAACTGGTGCAGGCCGGCTACGTGCGCCATCTCGGCTTGTCCGAAATGGGCGCGCAGACCATCCGCCGAGCGCACGCCGTGCTGCCGGTCGCCGACCTGCAGATCGAGTACTCGCTGATCTCGCGCGGCATCGAGCAGGCGATCCTGCCGGCGTGCCGCGAGCTGGGCATCGCCGTCACTGCCTACGGCGTGCTGTCGCGTGGCCTGATCAGCGGACACTGGGCGAAGGGTCGCGGTGTCGACGCACGCGACTTCCGCCACCACAGCCCGCGCTTCCAGGGCGGCAACCTCGAACACAACCTGCAACTGGTCGACGTGCTGCGCAGCCTGGCCGATGAACGTGGCTGCAGCGTGGCGCAACTGGCGATCGCCTGGGTGCTGGCGCGTGGCGAGGACATCGTGCCATTGGTCGGTGCGCGCACCCGCCAGCGGCTGGCCGAGGCACTGGGCGCGCTCGATGTCTCGCTGGACGCCAGCGATCTCGCCGCGATCGAACGCGTCATACCGCCCGATGCCGCCGCGGGTGACCGCTACGCCGCCGCGCAAATGGCCATGCTCGACAGCGAACGCGGCGCGCACTGAAGCACGACACCTCTTCCCCCATCCGAGGAACATCACATGTACGCCATCATGGGCATCACTGGTCAGGTCGGCAGCGCCGCCGCAAAGTACTTGCTGGACAACGGCCAGCGCGTGCGCGCCATCGTGCGCGACAAACGCAAGGCCGCAACATGGATCGCGCGTGGCGCCGAGATCGCCATCGCCGACTGGTCCGACGCAAAGGCATTGGCCACTGCATTCGACAACGTCGAGGGCACGTTCGTCATGCTGCCGGCCAACTTCGCACCGAGCCCCGACTTCGCCGAGCCGCGCGCCCTGCTGCAGACACTGACCGCCGCTTTGCGAAGAGCGCAGCCGCCGAAGGTGGTGGCGCTGTCGTCGATCGGCGCCCAGCGCGAGCGCGACCTGGGCCTGATCACCCAACTACACCTGCTGGAACAGGCGCTCGATGCGCTGCCCCTGCCGCGCACCCACGTGCGCGCCGCGTGGTTCATGGAGAACCTGCGCTGGGACGTGGCGCTGGCGCAACACGAGGGCCGCCTCGCCAGTTATCTGCAGCCGCTTGATCGCGCGATACCGATGGTGTCCACCGACGACATCGGCCGCACCATCGCCAGCACGCTCACCGAAACGTGGCACGGGCGCCGGGTGATCGAGCTGGAAGGCCCACGCCGCTACAGCCCCCGCGACATGGCGCAAGCGCTGGCCGCGGTACTCGAGCACGACATCGAGACGATCGCGGTGCCGCGCGAGCAGTGGTCGGCGCGCTTCGAGGACGAGGGCATGCCGGCCGAGCGCACCGGCCCGCGCATCGCCATGCTGGACGGCTTCAACAGCGGCTGGATCGACTTTGAAGGCGGTGCCACGGAGCTCGTGCAAGGCCGCATCCCGCTGGGCTACGTGGCCGACGAACTCGTCAGCGCCCATTTCGACGTGCTTGAATCCGCGGCATGAACGACTCCACCACGCTGACCCCCGAACGCATCCTCGCTGCCGCCGAAGAGGTGCTGCGCCGCTACGGCCCCGGCAAGGCGACCGTGGTCGACGTGGCGCAGGCGCTCGGGGTCAGCCATGGCAGCGTGTACCGTCATTTCGCCAGCAAGGCGGCGCTGCGCGACGCGGTGCTGCGCGTCTGGCTGGAACGCCTGATGGCACCGCTGCAGGCGATCGCCGCCAGTCGCACCGCGCCGCCGGCACGCCTGCGCCAATGGCTGGTCGCGCTACGCGAGACCAAGCGCGACAAGGCGCTAGGCGAACCCGAACTGTTCGCCACCTACGGTGCGTTGGCGGCGGATGCGCGCGACGTGGTCAGCGAGCACGTCGAGCACCTGCTGCTGCAGATCGCCTCGATCATTGCTGCCGGCGTGGCCAGCAGCGACTTCCGCAAGGTGGATGCGCAGGCCACCGCGCTGGCGATCCTCAACGCTACCTCGCGCTTCCACTACCCCGGCATGGCCCACCTGTGGGGCGCAGTGGACGAGGATGTCGCGTTCGCCCAGTTGCTCGACCTGCTGCTGGCCGGTCTGGCACCGGCGCCCGCCCCGGCCAGACGCCGCAAATCGGCGAGCTGAGCCGCGGGAAGCCGGCGCAACCGCTATAATGCGGGGTTTGCGGGCGCCCGACGGGCGTCTGCCGCAGCACACTCCCGGAGTCGACATGCAGTACATCTACACCATGAACGGGGTCAGCAAGATCGTCCCCCCGAAGCGCCAGATCATCAAGGACATCTCGCTGTCCTTCTTCCCCGGCGCCAAGATCGGCCTGCTCGGCCTGAACGGCGCGGGCAAGTCCACCGTGCTGAAGATCATGGCCGGCGTGGATACCGACTTCCAGGGTGAGGCCCGCGCTGCGCCAGGCATCAAGGTCGGCTACCTGGCACAGGAGCCGCAGCTGGATGCAGAGAAGACCGTGCGCGAAGCGGTCGAGGAAGGCGTATCGGTGATCCTCGATGCGCAGAAGCGCCTCGACGAGGTCTACGCCGCCTATGCCGAGGAAGGCGCCGACTTCGACAAGCTGGCGAAGGAGCAGCAGGAGCTTGAAAACCTGCTGGCCGCCAACGATGCGCATGCATTGGAGCGTCAGCTGGAAGTCGCCGCCGACGCGCTGCGCCTGCCGCCATGGGACGCCAAGATCGGGCCGCTGTCCGGTGGTGAGAAGCGCCGTGTGGCGCTGTGCCGCCTGCTGCTGTCCAAGCCTGACATGCTGCTGCTCGACGAACCGACCAACCATCTGGACGCCGAGTCAGTCGACTGGCTGGAGCAGTTCCTGCAGAACTACCCCGGCACCGTGGTGGCGGTCACCCATGACCGTTACTTCCTCGAGCACGCCGCCGAGTGGATTCTCGAACTCGACCGCGGCCGCGGCATTCCGTGGAAGGGCAACTACACCGACTGGTTGGAGCAGAAGAGCGAGCGCCTGGCCCGCGAAGAAGCCGCCGAAAAGGGCCGCCAGAAGGCCCTCGCGCGCGAGCTGGAATGGGTGCGTTCGGCCGCCAAGGGTCGCCAGTCCAAGGGCAAGGCGCGTATCAACCGCTTCGAGGAACTCAACTCGGTCGAGTACCAGAAGCGCAACGAAACCAACGAGCTCTACATCCCGCCGGGCGAGCGCCTGGGCCAGGAAGTGATCGAGTTCAAGAACGTCAGCAAGTCGTTCGGCGACCGCCTGCTGATCGACGATCTCTCGTTCAAGGTGCCGCCGGGTGCGATCATCGGCGTGATGGGTGCGAACGGTGCCGGTAAATCGACTCTGTTCAAGCTGATCACCGGCAAGGAAACCCCGGACAGCGGCGAAGTGAAGCTCGGCCATACCGTACAGCTGGCCTATGTGGACCAGTCGCGCGACGCGCTCGACCCGAACAAGAACGTGTGGCAGGAAGTGTCCGACGGCGCCGACATCATCACGATCGGCAAGTACGAGTTGCAGTCGCGCGCGTATATCGGTCGCTTCAACTTCAAGGGCGTCGACCAGCAGAAACTCGTCGGCAACCTGTCCGGCGGTGAGCGTGGTCGCCTGCATCTGGCCAAGACCCTGATGCAGGGCGGCAACGTACTGCTGCTCGACGAACCGTCCAACGATCTGGACGTCGAGACGCTGCGTGCACTGGAAGACGCGATGCTGGAATTCCCCGGCTGCGCGATGGTGATCTCGCATGACCGCTGGTTCCTCGACCGCATCGCCACGCACATCCTGGCGTTCGAGGGCGATTCGCACGTGGAGTTCTTCCCCGGCAACTACAACGAGTACGAGGCCGACAAGAAGCGTCGTCTCGGCGAGGAAGGCGCCAAGCCGCATCGCGTGAAGTACAAGAAGCTGGCGTAAGCGTTACAGGCAGAACGGCAGCGCTCGTACAGAGCGCTGTCATTCCGGCGAAGGCCGGAATCCAGTCGGTGATGCGTGCGAGGCACACTTCAACTGTATGCGACAGTCACTGGACTCCGGCCTGCGCCGGAGTGACGAACCAGGAGAGGCCGAATGCACTTCATGCAGTCACTGCAACAGGCATGGACCCGCAACAACTCGCTGGTCTGCGTGGGCCTCGATCCGGAACCGTCGAAGTTTCCCGTGCACCTGCGGGGCAACCCGGATGCGGTCTTTGAATTCTGCCGCGCCATCGTCGACGCCACTGCCGATCTGGTCTGCAGCTACAAGCCGCAGATCGCCCACTTCGCCGCGCTGCGTGCGGAAGATGCGCTGGAACGGTTGATCGCGCATATCCACGAGCGGCATCCGGGCGTGCCGGTGATCCTCGACGCCAAGCGCGGCGATATCGGTTCCACCGCGCAGCACTACGCCACGGAAGCCTTCGAGCGCTACCGCGCCGACGCGGTGACGCTGAATCCTTACCTTGGCCGCGACTCGATCCAGCCCTTCCTCGACCGCGCCGACAAGGGCGTGATCCTGCTCTGCCGCACCTCCAACCCCGGTGGCGCCGATTTCCAGGCGCTGGACTGTGGCGGCCTGCCGCTTTACCTCCGCGTGGCCGAAACCATTGCACGAGACTGGAACACGCACGGCAATTGCGCCTTGGTTACCGGCGCTACCTGGCCCGAGGAAATCCGCCAGGTGCGTGCGCTTGTCGGCGACATGCCGCTATTGGTGCCGGGCATCGGCGCCCAGGGCGGCGACGTCGAAGCGGTGATGCGTGCAGGCTGCACCGCGAATGGCAGCGGCCTGATGATCAACTCCTCGCGCGGCATCATCTACGCCGGCAGCGGCGAGGACTTCGCCACCGCCGCGCGGGCCGCCGCCATCGAGCTGCGCGACACGATCAACCACTGCCGCTGAGCGGCGATCGTTCGATCCCCCGTTGCGTCAAGAAAAGATAAGGCCGACGACAACCAAAGGCCTCTCCCTACAGTGTCGCTGCGCTTGTTGGCTATAGCTTTGCGTTGAGCGAAGGCACGCACTTGCTGGCTCGCGCCGCATTCACGCTGAAGACCGCAACGGACAGCACTCACGCATTCAGGGAATATCGATGATCATACGTTCCGCCCTGCTGGCGCTTCTCGCCAGCAGCAGCCTTCAGGTAGCCGCTGCGGAGGTTCCGCACACAACCGCCCACCGTGAGAACGCGACCAGCCTGCTGGCCATCTCGCCGATCTTCAGCCAGCTGGTGGCTTTCAAGATGCCGCTCGCCTTCCACGTGGTCAATGAAGAAACCAGCGCCCACGCCTACATTCGGGAAGCCGTGCCGGAGGGAGAAACCGCCAATCAGTGGACCCAGATGATCACCGTCACCGGCTACAAGGATGTGGCTGCCAACCCCGGGCCACCCCCGCCGGCGTTAATCAACTCGATTGCGGACGGCTTCAAGAAAGCCTGTCCCGACACGATCAGTCTCGTCGATCTGGGAAATCCACCCATCGACGGATACCCCGCCGCATTCGCTTTCGTGGCATGCGGCACGGCCAGCGACGGCGGCAACTCCCACAGCGAAGCGACCCTGATCCTGGTGATCAAGGGTACGCAGGACTATTACTCTATCCAGTGGGCCGAACGCGGGCCCGCACAGGCGACCCGCGTCGCCTTCGACGAGCAACACTGGCTGGACCGGCTCAAACAGCTGATGCCGGTTTTTCTGTGCATGAGGGTTCCGGGCGAAGCGGCCCTCTATCCAAGCTGCACGTCGCGTCTGCCCAGCGACGATGAGCCCGGTCACACCACCAACCAATGAAGACAGCGCGGCAAAGCCCTCGACAGCGGCGACGCCGACGCTGTAATGCCCCACCTGGTTGAGCCGCGATTGGCTTCGATCGCCGGTTGTTCACACCGATCAAGGGCGATCCTGTACGCAGGGCATGACGAAGACTTCGCGCTGGCCGCGCGTACCATGGCCAGCGCATGGCGCCACACCATCCATCGTCATCGACACGGCTGAGCGGTTCGTGCGCCGGCATGTTGCCGGCGCATCGATCAGACCGCGGCGGACTTCGCCGCATGCAGCATCTTCGTTTTCAGATCGAGTGCGTCCGCCGCATCCAGCAGGGCGCGCGCAAAACTGCGCACTTCGGCCGGGCGCAGGGCGTACCAGCTTTCGCTCTTGCCCGCCTCGGCCACGTTGCGCCCCGCGCGCGACACGCAATGCGGCCGGAAAATCACCATGCCACTAAGCGATTCCGAGCTGATCTCGGCAGAAACAATCTGCATGTGTGTCTCATCTTCTTTCTTCACCAGACCTCTCCCGAGCGGGATTCCGCCACCGCCCCACTCTACGCCATCACTTGTCATTCGATGTTCTTGCGCGTAGCAGCGCGCGCCGCCGAGGTAACTTTCTATTCTGCCCGCTGGCAGGCGACCCACCGGTTCACGAATGCAGCGCGCAGACTCCCTTGCCCACAAGGAACAACGCATGTCTGAACAGACCGACGTTCGTATGGAAGACTGGACCCGCCTGCAGCGCGAGGTGGGCCGCTTGCGCCTTCTGGTGATCATCGCCCTGCTCGCGGTGATTGCACTGGCCGCCGTGTCCTTGCTGCGCAAGCCAGACGCGCCAGGCAAGCAGGACACGATTCTCCGTGCATAGGGCCTGGCGATCACCGACGCGCAGGGACACGACCGCATCCTGATCGGCGCACCGGTTCCGGCCAGCAAGGATCGTACGCGCAAGGACGACAGCTCGGACGGCATCATCTTCCTCGGCACGACCGGTGCAGATCGCCTCGCGCTCGGACAACTTCCCACACTGCATATCGATGGCAAGACCTACAAGCGAAGGGGTGATGACGACAACTACGGCATGACGAATCGCACTGATAGTTGCAGAGATTCGGCCCTTGCACAGCCCGAGCTGCACAGGGGCATCAATCGGCCACGGACAACGGACCCGCCTTGCAGGCCGGCGTGATCCGGTGCGGCAACAGGCTTGCACGCAGCCAGCGCTCGCAAGGAGTCGACAGCCAACGCTCGACCGCCACACCGAGCAACCAGCACAACGGCAGGGTGAGCAGATACCAGAACACGCCGAAGCGGTAGTCGCTGCCACTGAGCCTGAACAGCCACACTACCGGCGTCACCACAAACATGTGCGTGAGATAGATCTCGTAGCTTAGCCGCCCCCACGATCGCAGCCAGTCCAGCGCCCGCCAGGGTTGCCAGTCACCGCGGCGCTGGCGTTGCTCGCAGGCCAGCAGCAGACACAGCGCCGAGCATGCCAGCAGCAGCATGTAGCCGTCGCGCAGCAGCTGCCACATCACCGCACCATCGATGGTCGTGGCCACCAGACCGATGGCGCCCAGCCAGCCCAGCAAGGTCGTCGTGCGTGCTGCAAGCGTGCGGGATCGCGCTGCCAGCAACGCACCGAGCACGCCGATCGAGATCGCCGACATCCCCGGCAGATAGGCCTTTTCCTGCCATATCTCGTTGCCGCGCAAGGCAGCATGCGTCCACGGCATCGACAGCGCGAGCAAGGCCAGCAGCGGCACCAGTACCCAGCGCCGGCGCGTCAGCAGGCACACCAGCGGAAAGCCGATGTAGAACACTTCCTCGATCGACAGCGACCACAGCACGTCCCAGTTGCCCGGTAGATAGCCGGTGTGCCCCTCGTACCAGTTCAGATGCAACCCGAGCGCTGCCCAGATCGCGCCGGGCAGCGACTGACCCGGGCGACTGATCGTATAATCCGGCACCGCCAGCAGATGCAATACGGCGAGCACGGCAATCAGCACCAGCAGGCAGGGCACGATGCGGGCAAAGCGGCGCGCATAGAACGCTCGCACGTCGATCTGCGCCAGACCACCCCAGCGTTGCAGCGCGTTGCCGGCAATCAGGAAACCGGAGATGACGAAGAACACGAACACGGCCTCGTAGCCGTTGTAGTTCAGCCGACTCAGAAACCACGGCGGCAGCACATCGGCCAGCGCGGACTTCTTCAACGGAATGCGCAGACCGAGGTGATTGAGGATGACGAAGAGAATGGACAGGCCGCGCAGCAGGTCAATGCCGGGATTGCGGCCTTTCTTCGCGGGCTGCACCGCTGACCCGTCAGTCATCCACGGCTGCATGGATTCAAGCGATGGCATCGGCCGCCCTGTCGTCAAAGAGCAGCATCATCCACGCACAGGCGTCGCGGCATCAATACCCGTGCGCGAAACTCATGCGGTGACTTCCACCCCTCGCCAGAACGCCACGCGGCCCGTGATCTGGCGGGCGGCCTCTTTCGGGGTCGGGTAATACCACGCGGCATTGGCATTCACCTCACCATCCACGATCACGTCGTAGTAGCTCGCCGTGCCTTTCCACGGACACACGCTGTGGTGATCGCTGTCGCGGAAGTGCTCGTGTTGGAGCGAATCGGCGGGAAAGTAGTGATTGCCCTCGACCACCACGGTGTCGTTGCTCTCGGCGAGCACCACGCCATTCCACATTGCGCGCATCATTCGTCCACCATGTCCTGGCCAGGAAACAGCACCTCGGTATAACCGAACTTGCTGAAGTCGGTGATGCGCGAGGGATACAGCCGGCCGATCAGGTGATCGCACTCGTGCTGCACCACGCGGGCATGGAAACCCTCGGCGGTGCGTTCGATGCGCTGGCCTTTCGGGTCGATGCCTTCGTAGCGGATCAGCGAGTAGCGACTCACCGCACCGCGCAGGCCGGGCACCGACAAGCAGCCTTCCCAGCCTTCCTCCATGTCCTGCGACAGCGGGGTGATCACCGGGTTGAGCAGGATCGTCTGCGGCACCTCGGGTGCATCCGGATAACGCTCGGAATGCTCAAAGCCGAAGATCACCAGCTGCAGGTCGACGCCGATCTGCGGCGCGGCCAGGCCGACGCCATCGGCGGCATGCATGGTGTCGAACATGTCGGCGATCAGCGCGTCGAGTTCCGCGCTGCCCAGCATCGCGTCGGGTACTGGTGGCGCAATGCGCAGCAGGCGAGGGTCGCCCATTTTCAGGATGTCGCGGATCATGTGGAGCCTCGTTAGTTCGAACGCTGTTGTCCGATGATCTGAGGTCGAAGCGGCTTCAGTGCAAGCTGCGTCGCCTGCACTTCGATCGAAAGTCAAAGGCCTCATGCCGATGGGGTGAATCCGCAAGCGGATTCACCAGCGGATTCAACCGCCGAACACTTTCTTCAGCAGGTCGGTGCTGCGCGCCGCCGGATTGTGGCGGATCGACTGCTCCTCTTCACCGATCATGGTGAACAGGCCATCGAGCGTCTTCGCCGTCACGTAGTTGTCCAGATCGATCGGGCTGCCGCCGCTGGCCGACTTGTGCCCACCGCCCAGCGAACCGAGCGAGCCGAGTGCGCCGCCGATTCCGCCACCGCCACTGCCGGCGGTGAACTCCTTGTACTTCTCGGTGACACCGACGCTGGCGGTTGCCTTGGCGACAATCGGATGGATGCGTGCGGTCAGCGCATCGCCCGCAACGCGACGGAAGAAGTCGGTGGCCGCATGGTCGCCGCCGGTGAGGATGTTGCGCGCGTCGCTCACCGTCATCTTGCGGATGGCGTCGCCGAAAATATCTGCCACTTGCGGCACAGCCTGCTCCGCAGCGCGATTCAGGCTGAGCTCGAACGCGTCCACCCTGGCACCCTGCCCCATCTTGCGCGCCAGATTGCCGGCCTGTTCAAGTTTTCCGGGTAGCGGAATGCGCACCTTGGCGTTCTTCCAGAAACCGTCGGTGCGACCGAGGCTGTTGATCGCGTTGGTGGTGCCCTTGGCCAGCGCCTCCTTGAGGCCGGAAGCGATGTCGCTGTTCGGCAGACCGCTGCCGAGGCTCGACGAGCTGGCGTTGGGCTGCTTGACCTTGTTGAGCAGATCCTTGAACTGACCCGATCCGGCGGCACTGACCGGCAAGGTGGCGGCAACGAGCACAAAACCGAGCAGACCGTAGCGTACCGTGATGCGCATGACGAACTCCTTGTGGTCGACAGGAAGTCCAGTGTACCCGCGCGGCAATCCGTGAACGTGACGGCCCGTGCACGGCTATTCGACCAATGGCTAATGCCCGCAAAACCCCTTTGGCATTGACCCCCGCGGCGGACCGGACGACTCTTGGAGCATCCGTTCGAGGAGAAGCCACTGATGCAAGCCGTCATTCCCCGGCCGAGCCCGGCCAGCAAAATCCTCTGGGTCGCCATCGCCATCGTCGGCGCGTTCTGCCTGGGCGTGGTGGCACTGCGCCGAGGGGAACCGATCAACGCGATCTGGCTGGTCGCCGCCTCGATCGCAATCTTCGTGATCGGCTACCGCTTCTACGGCAAGTTCATCGAACACTCGGTGCTGCAGCTGGACCCCACCCGCGCGCCGCCGTCGGTGCTGCGCAACGACGGCCTCGACTACGTGCCCACCGACAAGTGGGTGGTGTTCGGCCACCATTTCGCCGCGATCGCCGGCGCCGGGCCGCTGGTCGGTCCGGTACTGGCTGCGCAGATGGGTTACCTGCCCGGCACATTGTGGATCCTGTTCGGCGTGGTGTTCGCCGGCGCGGTGCAGGACTTCATGATCCTCGGCCTGTCGCTGCGCCGCGACGGCCGCTCGCTCGGCCACATGCTGCGCGAAGAGCTGGGGCCGGTCGCCGGTGTAGTGGCGATGTTCGGCGTGCTGGTGCTGATGATGATCGTGCTGGCGGTGCTGGCGCTGGTCGTGGTCAAGGCGCTCACGCACAGCCCGTGGGGCACCTTCACCGTGGCCGCCACCATCCCGATCGCGCTGCTGATGGGCGTGTACCTGCGCTGGTTCCGCGCGGGCCGGATTCTGGAGGTGTCGATCATCGGCCTGGTGCTGCTGCTGGCCTCGATCTGGTACGGCAAGACCGTGGCCGATTCGGCCACGCTGGCGCCGCTGTTCGACTTCGACGCGAAGGCGCTGGCGTGGCTGCTGATCGCCTACGGCTTCTGCGCCTCGGTGCTGCCAGTGTGGCTGCTGCTGGCACCGCGCGACTACCTGTCGACCTTCCTCAAGATCGGCACCATCGCGCTGCTCGCGCTGGCGATTTTCCTCGCCGCGCCGACCCTGCAGATGCCAGCAGTGACCAAGTTCATCGACGGTAGCGGCCCGGTGTTCCAAGGCAACCTGTTCCCGTTCCTGTTCATCACCATCGCCTGCGGCGCGGTATCCGGCTGGCATTCGATCATTGCCTCCGGCACCACGCCGAAGCTGCTCGCCAATGAAGGCCAGGCGCGTCTGGTCGGCTACGGCGGCATGCTGATGGAGGCGTTCGTGGCGATCATGGCGCTGATCGCCGCCGCCTCGCTGCACCCGGGCGTGTACTTCGCGATGAATTCGCCGGCTGCAATCGTCGGCAGCACCGTGCAGGACGCCGCCACCACGATCAGCCAGTGGGGCTTCGTGGTGACGCCGGACGAGTTGCTGCAGACCGCCAAGAACATCGGCGAGAGTACGGTACTCGGCCGTGCCGGCGGCGCGCCGACCCTGGCCGTGGGCATGGCGCAACTGCTGCACAACATCCTCCCCGGCGAAAGCATGATGGCGTTCTGGTACCACTACGCGATCCTGTTCGAAGCGCTGTTCATCCTTACCACGGTGGATGCCGGTACCCGCGTCGGCCGCTTCATGATCCAGGAGATCGCCGGGCTGATTCACAAGCCGCTGCAGGCCACCGAATCGTGGACCGGCAACCTGCTCGCCACCGCGATCTGCGTCGGCCTGTGGGGCTACTTCCTGTACCAGGGCGCAGTCGATCCGCTCGGCGGCATCAACACGCTGTGGCCACTGTTCGGCATCGCCAACCAGATGCTCGCCGCGATCGCGTTGATGCTGGCCACCGTGGTGGTGGTGAAGCTGAAACGCGAGCGCTACGTGCTGGTGCCGGGCATCCCGGCGATCTGGCTGATCGTGTGCACCCTGGTCGCTGGCTGGGAGAAGCTCAGCGGCCCGATCAGCTTCACCGCTGCCGCGCAGAAATATGCGCAGGCGATGCAGGACGGCAAGCTGCTGGCTCCGGCCAAGACCCCGGCCGCAATGCAGCAGATCGTCACCAACAACTACGTCGACATGGCGCTCACCGGACTGTTCATGCTGCTGATCGTGGCGATGGTCGGCTTCTCGCTGCAAGCACTGATCCGCGCATGGCAAACCAACCATCCGACCGCGCACGAAGAACCGTACGTGGCACTGAGCAGCGTCACCAGCTGAGGCGGCCGTCACATGAACATGCTGTCGATGAGCAGGCCCATACAGGCGCTTGAATCAGGCTGGAAGTGGGCGGTGCAAACCGCCCGCCTCTGCTGCGGCGTGCCCGACTACGATGCCTACGTGAAGCATCTGCGCGAGCATCATCCGGAGCGCGAAGTACCCAGCTACAAGGAGTTTTTCCGTGAGCGGCAGGTGGCGCGCTACAAGGGCACCGGCGGGCGTTGCTGCTGATCCGTAGCACGCTGGTCAGCCATGCGGTTCCCTGCGCTCCGTGCTCGCAGGGCCATCGCGCATTGGCCATTCACGCCCGGGCGTGCACAATAAGCGGCTAGCCTGCCTGCCTCTTCTTATGCCCGAATCCGACAGCACCACCGCCGACCGCCCTGCCGCACCGGTCGGCTTGCCTGCGCAGCGCCACCCCGGCCTGCGCATCATCGCGGTGTATGAAATCATCAAGACCCTGTGCCTGGTGCTGGTCGCCATCGCAGCGTTTCACCTGGATCACCAGCAGAATTTCGAACGTCTGGTGCACTGGCTGGAGCATCTCTCCCTGGCCGACAGCAACGCGCTGCGCTGGAGGCTGGTCACCGTGCTGCAGGATTTCGGACCGAGCAAGTTCGTCGCGATCGGTCTGGTCGCGCTGGGGTATGCCGTGCTGTTCGCCATCGAAGGCATCGGGCTGTGGCTGGGCAAGCACTGGGCGGAATGGTTCACGGTAATCGCCACCGGCTCGCTGATTCCGCTGGAGCTGTACGAAACACTGCATCGCTTCGGCTGGCTCAAGCTGGCCACCCTGGTGGGCAATGTGGCCATCATCGTCTACCTCGTGCGCATCGCGCTGCAGCCGCGCACGCGGAGCTGAGCTCCAGAACCTCCGCGGCCGGTTCCTACACCTCGTGATGCACCGCTTCGGCCGGCAATTCGCCGACACGCGCGCCGCGCCGCGGCGTCAGTTCGACCAGGTACATCGCCGCCAGAATCAGGCCGCCACCGACCAGCATGCGCCAACTCAGCACGTCGCTGCCGAGCAGGACCGCGAACGCGGCAGCGAATACCGGTTCGGTGGTCATCACGATCGCCGCGCGGGTGGCCGGCAGGTGCGATTGCGCCCAGGTCTGCATCAGCATTGCGCCGGCACCGGCGACCAGCGCCATGTACAGCACGGCGAACCATGCGCTGCGATCCGGCGGCAGCATCGGGCCGTGCGGTGCGGTGGCCAGCAGGCAGACCACGGCGATCGCGACCATCTGCACGGCCGACAGGCCGAATGCCTCGCCCTGACGTGACCACTGACCCAGCCCGACAATGTGCAGACCGTACAGCGCGGCCGAGGCCAGGGTCAGCCATACGCCAAGGCCGACCGAGACGCCGTTGAGCGACAGCAGTGCCAGCCCGGCGGTAGACAGCAGCACCGCCAGCCACACCACCCCGGCCATGCGTTGGCGCAGCAGCAGCATCGCCAGGATCGGCGTGAACACCACATACATGCCGGTGGCAAAGCCGCTGACGCTGGGTGCGATCAGCGACAGCCCCCAGGTCTGCAGCAGTTGGCCTGCACCGTAGACGACACCGAGCAGCAGGCCGCGCATGACCTGGCGCCGGCCAAGCCGCAGCACGGGACGCGCAAACAGCGCCAGCATCGCCAGCGCCGCGATCGAGAAGCGCACGGCCAGGAAATCCGCCACCGGCATGCGCGCGACTACATCCTTGATCAGTACGAAGGTCGAGCCCCATACCGCGGTCATCGCCAGCAGACCGAGGGTCGCCAGCGCGGCAATACGCCGGGATGTGCTCATCGGCGCAACAGTCGGCGCCACAGCTGGCCTGGAATCTGCAGCAGGAAGTGGGTCCAGATACCCAGCCAGACGGCAACGGCCACCAGCGGATTGGCTGCCGCTGGATCGTGCTTGCGAAACCAGCGCCACATCCCGCGATGCTTGTAGCGGCTGACGAACACCGGCCGATGCCGGCTGGAACTGCCCTTGCCGTGCAGCACGCGGACGTCGCCGGCCAGCAGCACCTGATAACCGATGTCGCGCACGCGGCGGCACAGGTCCAGATCCTCGCAGTGCAGGAAATAATCCTCGTCGAAGCCGCCCAGCCGCTGGAACATCGACCGCGGCAACAGCATCACGGCGCCGGAAACAGCCTCGGCCTCGATCACCTCGGCGGGAATCTCCCCGTCCATGTTGACCTTCTCGCCAGGGCGACCGAGCAGGCTGTTGAGCGAGCGCCGCAGCAGCGGATCGCGGCGCCAGGAAGCCGGATCGGGAAGGCCGTCGGCATCGCACACCACCGCACCGATCAGGCCTGCCTTTGGCGTTGCCGCGAGCAGGTCCAGCAACCGCTGCAGATCCTTTTCCTGCAATACGCAATCGGGATTGAGCACCAGCAGTGCGTGACCACGGGCCTGCCTGGCGGCGAGATTCACCGCCGGGCCGAAGCCGATATTCCGGTGGTTGTAGACCACCTTGAACCGCACGTCGTGCGCATACGCACGCTCGATCGCCGACGGCACGCCATCACGGGATTTGTTGTCGACCAGGATCAGTTCCAGCGACAGGCTGCTGGCCAGCAACTGGCGCACGCATTCGCGCAAGGCCGGGCCACTGTCGGCGGATACCACGATGACACTGAGCGCCAGCGAGAACGGTGAGTCTTGGCGAGCGGAGCTATTCATCCGCCCAGTATGCGCGGAGACGCGCCGCTGGAAAACCGTTCGATACGCAAAGATCGGCAAACTGCGCTGCCATGGGAGTCTCGAAAAACCCGCTTTTTTGCCGTCATTCCTCGTCGTCGTGTCCCAGCACGGCCGGCAGCGCCAGCGGCATCTCGCCTTCGCGCCGGACCAGCCACGGCTGTTCGCGATACCAGCCGCACAGCTGCCAGTCGCGCAGACGGTACAGGCGGTCGCGCTCGCGGTCCCACAACACGACGCCGCGCTCACGCTCCAGGCCTGCGGCAAACCAGCGGCCCGCCGGACTGAAGGCGGCGCGCGGGCCGACACCGTCGATCACACGGCCATCGGCAAAACGGTAGCCGCCGGGACGATAGCGTGTGGTGCCGTCGCCGCGCGGATCGGTCAGCCCGGCGTCGGGCGACTGCCACTCGGGCAACTGCAGCTCGATGATGTCGACCGCCGGACCGATCGGTGCCAGCGCCAGTTCAGGCCACTCGGCCGGGGTGGCTGCCGCTGCCGTCGGTACATGCCGGCGCCGCCGGTCCAACCACGCCTCCAGCCCGGCCAGCAAGGTATAGCCAGCTAGTGCACCGAGCAGGGCCGCGCCCCATGCGAACGCGTCGCCACCCAGGGTCCGTTGCAGTGCGAACAGCACACCGGGCAGGCCCCAGCGCAGGCCACGCCGGATCAGCGGCGCGTGTTCGAGCAGGCGCTGCGGCAGCACCAGCAGCACCACCACCGATGCAAGCAGCAGCGGCAGGCCCAGCCACCACGGCAGCAAGGCCAGCAACACAGCCCACGCCAGCAGCGGCCACAGCAGGTTCCACGTCGGCCAGCAGCGCCGGGCCATTGCTCAGCGCCTGGTTGCGCGATGGGTGATCAGCCGCACCACACGCGCGCATTGCGGAACATGCGCATCCACGGCGAATCTTCGCCCCAGCTGTCCGGATGCCAGCTCAACTGCACGCTGCGGAACACCCGCTCGGGATGCGGCATCATGATCGTCACGCGACCATCGGCGGCGGTGAAACCGGCCAGGCCACCCGGCGAGCCGTTGGTGTTGAGTGGAAAGTTCTCGGTTGGCTTGCCGCGGTTGTCGACGAAGCGCACCGCCCCGTTCGACTTGGACGGGCTGCACACCTGCGGAAAACTGACCCGGCCCTCGCCGTGCGCCACCGCCACCGGAATCCGCGAACCGGCCATGCCCTTGAAGAACAGGCTCGGCGACTCGAGCACTTCCAGCGTGACCAGACGTGACTCGTACTGTTCCGACGCATTGCGCAGGAACTTCGGCCAGTGCTGCGCGCCGGGGATGATGTCCTTCAGCTGCGCCATCATCTGACAGCCATTGCACACACCCAGCGCGAACCTGGTGGGATCGGCAAAGAAGGCCGTGAATTCGGCACGCAGGAAATCGTTGTAGAGGATCGACGTGGCCCAGCCGCGGCCAGCACCGAGCACGTCGCCGTAGGAAAAGCCGCCACACGCCGCGAAGCCGCGGAAGTCGGCGAGCCTGATCCGGCCACTGGCCAGATCGGACATGTGCACGTCGACCGCGTCGAAACCGGCGCGGGTGAACGCCGCCGCCATCTCGACCTGGCCGTTGACGCCCTGCTCGCGCAGGATCGCGATGCGCGGGCGCGCGCCACTGCCGATGTACGACGCCGCAACATCCTCGGCCGGACTGAAGGTGAGTTTCGGCGTAATGCCCGGATCGGCATCGTCGAGCCGCCATTCCTGTTCCGCATCGGCATTGAGCGGGTTGTCGCGCAGGCGCTGCATCGCGTGACTGGTTTCGTTCCACGCCTTGAACAGCGTGACCCAGTTCCACTTGAACAAGGTGTCGCCAGCGAGGAACAGCTTGATGCCGAGCTTCTCCTTCGGCCGGCCGATGCGATGGCTCATGCCGGCCAGGCCATGCTTGACCAGCAGCGCCTCGAACGCCTCGCGGTTCGCTTCGGCGACCTGCATCACCGCGCCGAGCTCCTCGTTGAACAGCGCGCGCAACGCCGCCTCGGCCCAGCCGTCCAGATGGATCTCCAGTCCGCAGTGACCGGCAAACGCCATCTCCAGCAGGGTGGTGATGACGCCACCGTCGGAGCGGTCGTGATAGGCCAGCAGCAGGCCACCCGTGTTCGCTTCCTGCACCAGTTCGAACAACGCCTTCAGTCGCTTAGCATCGTCCAGATCCGGCGGCACGCCACCGCTGCGATTGAACACCTGGGTCAACGCGGAGCCGCCCAGACGATCACGTCCGGCGCCCAGATCGATCAGCCACAGTTCGGAGTTGCCGCGATCGAGCCGCAACTGCGGGGTAAGCGTGCGGCGCACGTCGGTGACGCGCGCGAAACCGGTGATCACCAGCGACACTGGCGACACCGTGCGCTGCGGCGTATCGCCGTCCTGCCACACGGTCTGCATCGACAGCGAGTCCTTGCCGACCGGGATCGAGATGCCCAGCTGCGGACACAGCTCCATGCCGATCGCCTTCACCGCATCGAACAGCGCGGCGTCCTCGCCCGGATGGTTCACGGCGGCCATCCAGTTCGCCGACAGCCGGATCTCGCCAAGACTGGCGATCTGCGCAGCAGCCAGGTTGGTGATCGCCTCGCCGACCGCCAGCCGTGCCGCATCGGCGCTGTTGAGCAGCGCCACCGGTGCGCGCTCGGCCATCGCCATCGCCTCGCCGGCGTAGCCGTTGAAGTCGGCGATGGTCACCGCGCAATCGGCCACTGGCACCTGCCATGGGCCAACCATCGGATCGCGATGGTTCAAGCCACCCACGGTGCGATCGCCGATCGTGATCAGGAAACTCTTGCTGCCCACGGTGGGCAGGCGCAACACGCGCAGCAGTGCCTCGTCCATGCCGATGCCGGACAAATCCGGCAGCAGGTCGACGCGCGGCTTGATCCGCTTCGCGTCGCGATGCATCCGCGGCGGCTTGCCGAACAGCACGTCCATCGGCAGGTCGATCACGCTGAGGCCACGGCGCGGATCGGTCAGCACCAGCTGGCGCTCGACAGTGGCGTCGCCGACCACCGCGTACGGGCAGCGCTCGCGCACGCACATCGCCTCGAATTCAGCGAGGTTCTCCGGGCCGATCGCCAGCACGTAACGTTCCTGCGACTCGTTGCTCCACACCTGCATCGGCGACAGTGACGGGTCGTCGCAGGGAATCTTCGACAGGTCGATCACGCCGCCGACGCCAGCATCGTTGAGCAGTTCGGGAATCGCGTTGGACAGGCCGCCGGCGCCGACATCGTGCACACTGACGATCGGATTCGCCTCGCTCAGCGCACAGCAGGCATCGATGACTTCCTGGCAACGCCGTTCCATCTCGGCGTTGTCGCGCTGCACCGAGGCGAAATCCAGCTCCGCACTCGACGCACCGGAAGCGACCGACGAGGCGGCGCCACCGCCGAGACCGATCAGCATCGCCGGGCCGCCCAGCACGATCACCTTGTTGCCCGGCTGTACTGCACGTTTCAGCACATGGCCAGGACGCAGGTTGGCGAGGCCGCCGGCCAGCATGATCGGCTTGTCGTAGCCGCGACGCAGGCCGGCTTCACCGGTCTCATGCTCGTAGCTCCGGAAATAGCCGCCCAGACAGGGCCGACCGAATTCGTTGTTGAACGCGGCGGCGCCCAACGGGCCGTCGCGCATGATCTCGAACGCGCTGGCCATGCGCGGTGGCAACGGCCGCTCCACTTCCCACGGCTGCGGGTGACCCGGAATGCGCAGATCGGACACCGAGAAACCGGTGAGGCCGGCCTTCGGCTTGCCGCCACGACCAGTGGCCCCCTCGTCGCGGATCTCGCCGCCGGCGCCGGTGGCTGCGCCCGGCCATGGCGCGATCGCGGTGGGATGGTTGTGCGTCTCCACCTTGATCGCGTAGTCGATGCGCTCCTCGTGGCCACGCCACACACCGTCGGCCGGATCGGCGAAGAAACGCTTGCCGACACTGCCCTCGATCACCGCGGCATTGTCCGAATACGCGGACAAAGTATGCGCCGGCGAATGCTGGTGGGTGTGCTTGATCATGCCGAACAGGCTCTTGTCCTGCTCGTCGCCATCGACCGTCCAGCTGGCGTTGAACACCTTGTGCCGGCAATGCTCGGAATTGGCCTGCGCGAACATGAAGAGTTCGGCATCGGTCGGATCGCGGCCCAGCTCGGCGTAACGATCGACCAGATACTCGATCTCGTCCTCGGCCAGCGCCAAGCCCAACCGCGTATTCGCCTCGGCCAACGCAGCGTGCGGTTCGGCACCCAGCGCGATGTGCACCAGGTCGCCGGGCGAACCGGCCAGGAACAAACCTTGCGCGTCCTCGATCCGCTCAAGCACCGACTGCGTCATCGCATCGTGCAGCACCGCCATAACGGCGTCGTGATCGGGCGCAGTCGCATCGGGCAGGCCGGATACCTGCCATGCCACCCCGCGCTCGACCCGGCGCACATCGAAGCCGGCACCATGCAGAATGTCAGTGGCCTTGCTCGACCACGGCGAGATCGTGCCCAGTCGCGGCACCACCCACAGCGTGGCCGGCTCGGGCGCCGCGTCCTTCGCTTCCAGCACACTCAATAGTCGCTGGCGCAGCGCACCTTCCGGCGCGGTATCCACGTCGATGAAATAGACGAACCACGACGCCTGCACGCGCACGCCACGATGCAGGGCATCCAGGCGGGCATTGAGACGTTCGAGGCGGAACGGCGAGAGGGCGCTCTGCCCGTCGAGTGCGATCATGCGGGGAACGGCTGCTATGCGGAGGGAACGCCTATTCTAGCCGATGCTGCAATACGGCATAACCGTTGCCGCAAAGCCGCCCCAAAATGGCCTCAGCCCGCCGTCTGCAAGGCCTGCAGCAGCTGCTCCGGGGTGACGTAGCCACCCAGGATGCTGCCATCGGGGCCATAAATCGTGGGGGTGCCGTCGACGCCCAGCTTCAGGCCCAGGTTGAACTCATCCTTGACCGGATTGACGCAGCTGGCGGCCTTCGGCTTGATGCCATCCTTCGCCGCAGTGAATGCCGCCTTGCGGTCGGCCGCGCACCATACCGACACCATCTCGGTATAGGTCGGGGTGAGCTTGCCGGAAGTGGAAGTCACGCCTTCACGCGGCCACGCCAGGTATTCCACCGCGATGCCGGCCTTGTTGAACCCGGCCATCTGCTCGTGCAGCGCCCGGCAGAAGCCGCAGTTGACGTCGGTGAACACAGTCACCGTGTACTTCGGATGCGGCGGCGCGAACACGATCCGCTCGGAGGCCGGCACCTTGGCCAGCTCGGCCTTGCGGAACCGCGCCCAGGCAGCATCGCTCGCGTTCGCCTGCTGTTTCAGGTCGACCAGGTTGCCGTCGAACATGTAGCGGCCGTCGGCGCTGACGTAGACCATCTTGCCGGAGGCAATCACCTGATAGAAACCCGGCATCGGCGCCGGCTCGATCGAGTCGACCTGGACCTTCACCGACAGGCCGTGAATTGCCTGCCGCACCATCTTCTCGGCGGCCGGCGTCACCGCCGGGCCGGCAGCCACCGGCGCTACGACCGCGGGCGCCGCGTTTTCGGCCGAACAGGCACTCACCGAAAACCCGCCGATGCACAACGCCAGCAACAGTTTCTTCAACATCGCAACCTCATTCCTTCCGTTCCGCGCACGCTGGCGGAATATCCAGTCCATTCTCGCACAGCCGGTTTAGCGCATCCTGACCACAGCATCCTCAACCGCGTGGATGATGCTGCGCATGCAATCGTTTCAGGCCTTCCTTCGCCACCAGGGTGTAGATCTGCGTGGTGCTCAGCGAGCTGTGGCCGAGCAACATCTGCAACGCGCGCAGGTCGGCGCCGTGATTCAGCAGATGGGTGGCAAACGAATGCCGCAACACATGCGGCGAGATGCGCTGAGCATGGATGCCGACGGCCAATGCGTAGCGCTTCACCAGCGTCCAGAACATCTGCCGGGTCATGCCCTCGCCGCGCTTGCTGAGAAACAGCGCTGCCGGCTGGCGACCTTTCGCCAGTTCCGGCCGTGCACCGGCCAGGTACGCGGCGATGTGTTCCAGCGCCAACTCGCCCACCGGTACCAGCCGGTCTTTGCCGCCCTTGCCGGTGACCCGCAGCACGCCCTGGCGCGTGTTCAGCGCTGCCAGCGGCAACTCGACCAGCTCGGACACGCGCAGGCCGGAGGCATACATCAACTCCAGCATCGCGCGGTCGCGCAGGCCCAGGATGGTCGCCACATCCGGTGCGTTGAGCAGGCCTTCGATCTCGCGCTCGGCCAGTGCCTTGGGCAGGCTGCGCGGCATCTTCGGGCGCTCGATCAGCAGGGTCGGATCGGTAAAGCCCGGTTCGTTGCGCGCGAGGAACGCATAGTAGCGACGGAACGCCGACTGCCGTCGCGCGATCGAGCGCACTGCCACCGATGGCATGCCGTGATAAGCAGAAATATCCTCGCGCCGCGCCGTGTGCAGGCTGCGCCCATGTGCGGCGAGCCAGCGCGCCAGCGCTTCCAGATCGCGCCGGTAGGCCTCCAGCGTGCGATCGGCCAGACCGTCCTCCGACCATACTCGTTCGAGAAACGCGCTTATGCTCAACTGATCCGGTTCGGCGATACTGGTACGGCTTTCTTCCTTCTTCATGCGCACGATGCTGGGCATTGCGCGCGCACTACGCAAGCGAACCGCGACCGATGCCCACCACGCTGCACACCACCGATCTGCCCTGTCCCTTGTGGCGCCGCCTGCTCGCCCTGGTCTACGACTTGCTGATCGTGGTGGCGATCGTGATGGTGGTCGGCCTGCTGTGCCAGCTGGCCACCCGCGGCCAGCTGATCCATACCGGTGTCACGACGGTGATTCCAATCTGGTACCAGGCGTTGCAGGGCTTGGTGGTGGCGCTGTATTTCATCAGCTCGTGGCGGCGCGGCGGACAGACGGTGGGCATGCGCCCATGGCGTATCCGGGTCACCCGCGACGATGGCGGCACGCCGTCGCTGCAGCAAGTGGTGATCCGCCTGCTGGTGGCGGCAGCGCCGCTGGTCCTGCTGATGCTGGAGCCGGTGCTCGGGTTGCCGCCGACACTGTGGGCCCTGCTGATCGTGTGGGCGGCATGGTTTGCGGTGGCGCTGTTCGATCCGCGTCGACGGGCGCTGCATGACCTCGCCGCACACACCGAGATTCGTCAGCTGGGCTGAGCGGTGCGGACGGCCTTCCTGCGCGTCGACACTGTGCCGGCTTCACATTCCGCTCAGCACGCAGCATATTCAATCCGGTGATGCCTACTAGTTCGAGCCACGCCGAAAACCGCAGCGACAGCGAGCTGATCCGCGTCAACCGCGGCTTCTACGAATCGCTGTGGGCCGAGGCGAAGCTGATCGGGCCGGAACGCTTCAACACCTGGCCGCTGCTGCGCGAGCTGGCCGCGGCCGCGCCACGCCGACTGGAAGTGGCCCCCGGCCTGCGCCCGCGCCTGCCACTGGACGGCACCTGCTTCGTCGACCTCAGCCATGCCGCGCTGCGTCGCCTGCATGCGAGTGGTGCCAAGGCGGTGCACGGCATGATCAGTGCACTGCCCTGCACCGACGCCAGTTTCGACCTGATCTGCGCACTCGACATCCTGGAACACGTCGCCGACGACGACAGCGCACTGGCCGAGCTGAGCCGCGTGGCAGCACCCGACGCGAAGCTGCTGCTGTCGGTGCCGCTGCATCCGGAGGCATGGACCGCGTTCGACGATTTCGTCGGCCACTGCCGTCGCTACGAGCCTGCCCGGATCGTCGCCCGGCTCGCCCGGCACGGTTTTGTCATCGAACACAGCGCGGTCTACGGCATGCAGCCAAAATCCTCACGCCTGCTCGACCTCGGCCAGTGGTATCTCACCCACCGGCGCGAGCGCGCGATGTGGTGGTACAACCGGGTGTTCATGCCGCTCGGCCTGCGCCTGCAAAAGCCCCTGCAATGGCGCAGCGGACTGGGCGATACACAAGGGGTCGACGAGGTACTGCTGCGCTGCCGTTACCGCCCTGCTTCCAGCCAAGTCACTGATTGATCTGATGCAAGTGTTTGCGGCGCCGCACCACAAAAGGCCAAACGGCGCTAAGATGGAAGCGTTTTCATCCTTGGCCACCCGATTACGATGCTTTATCAAATCCACGAATGGCAGCGCGCCTTCCTCGGTCCGCTGAGTTACTTCGCGCAGGCCAACGCGAGCATGCTCAACGACAACAGCAGTCCGTTCGCGCAACTGCCCGGTTCGCAGCGGATGGCGGCCGGCTACGAGCTGATCCACCGGCTCGGCAAGGATTACGAGAAGCCCGAATTCGACCTGCACACCGCCACCGCACACGATCACGAGATTGCCGTGATCGAACGTGTCGCGCTGGCCAAACCGTTCTGCCAGCTCAAGCGCTTCAAGCGCTTCAGCGACGACCCGGGCACCATCGAGAAGATGAAGAGCGACCCGGTGGTACTGGTGGTCGCACCGCTGTCCGGCCATCACGCCACCTTGCTGCGCGACACCGTGCGCACCCTGCTGCGCGACCACAAGGTCTACATCACCGACTGGGTCGATGCACGCATGGTGCCCGCAACCGAAGGCAGCTTCGGCCTGGACGACTACATCGCCTATGTCGAGGAATTCATCCGGCATATCGGCGCCGGCCAGTTGCACGTGATCTCGGTATGCCAACCGACCGTGCCGGTGCTGGCGGCGGTGTCGCTGATGGCCGCACGTGGCGAGGACACCCCGCGCAGCCTGACGATGATGGGCGGCCCGATCGATCCGCGGCGCAGCCCCACCAGCGTCGACAACCTGGCGACCAACCAGCCGTTGTCGTGGTTCAAGGGCAACGTGATCCATACCGTGCCGCCGAACTATCCCGGCCGCGGCCGCGAGGTCTATCCCGGCTTCCTGCAGCACGCCGGGTTCATCGCGATGAACCCGAATCGCCACCTCAATTCGCACTGGGATTTCTACCAGGATCTGGTGCGTGGCGACCTTGACGATGCCGCATCGCACCGCAAGTTCTACGACGAATACAACGCCGTGCTCGACATGCCGGCCGAGTTCTATCTCGACACCATCGACAAGGTGTTCCAGCAGTTCCTGCTGCCGCGCGGACTGTGGGACGTCGCCGGCGAACGGGTGAATCCGGCGGCGATCAAGCGCAGCGCCTTGCTGACCATCGAGGGCGAACTGGACGACATCTCCGGCCTCGGCCAGACCGAGGCCGCGCATGACCTGTGCAGCGGCATCCCGGCCACACGGCGCGCGCATCAGGTGATCGAAGGTGCCGGCCATTACGGCATCTTCAGCGGCCGCCGCTGGCGCGAGACGGTCTACCCGCAGGTACGCGACTTCATCCGCAAATTCGATCGCCCGGCGAAAAAGTAGCCGGCGCGGGTGTCGCGACGGCCGTGACCTGCACCGCCCCGAGCAACCTGGCAGCGCCGCGGGAGGCCGTCTCAGCTATCAGGGGGCCTTGGCAAGCTCGGCATGGCGCGAAGCCACGGAAACTTTCTGCTTGCCGTTGCGATGGGCGAGCCGGGTCGTTGTGGCGTGTGCCGGATGGTGGGCCTGGCTGCGGCGGGGGCAGGTCACGCCACGATGCGGTGTGCAGCCCGTGCTGACGGCGAGGGTGCGCTTGCCGCGGCGATGATGGCGCTGGCGCACCGGTACCGCTTCGGCCTCGGCGTTTCCAATCGGTGACAGTGCAGCCAGCACCCGGCGAGTCATGCTGCCGCCAGCACCAGCGGCCTGGGCGACCAGGACCGCGGGGGTCTGCTGATGATCGAAGCTGTCATCCAGCAACCGGGCCATCAAGTGATCGCGGGCCGCCGCGGTATGCCCTCCCATGACCACGGCAAACAGGCGCTGGCCGTCCCTGACCGCGGTCGAGGCGAGATTGAAGCCGGACGCGTCGGTGAAGCCGGTCTTCAGTCCGTCCATGCCCGGGTAGCGGTCCATCAGGCGGTTGTGGCCGCGCACGAGCTGCCCGCGGAACATGAATTCCTTGGTCGCGAAATAGTGCGTGTCCTGCGGAAAGTCGTGATACAGCGCCATCGCCAACGTCACCATGTCGCGCGCTGTCGTCACGCTGGCCGGGTCGGGCAGGCCGGAGGCATTGTCGAAATGGGTATGGGCCATGCCGAGGCGAGCGGCCTGGGCATTCATCAGGTCGGCGAAGTGGTCTTCGGAGCCACCGAGGCTTTCGGCCACCACGGTCGCGGCGTCATTGGCCGATTTCGTGACCATGCCGAGGATGCAGTCGCCCACCGAAATGGTCTGGCCGCGGCGCAGGCCGAGTTTGGTTGGCGCCTTGGCCGCCGCCCAAGCCGAGACCGGCAACTGCTGGTCGAGTTTCAGGGTGCCGTTTTGCAGTCCCTGCAAGGTGAGGTAAAGCGTCATCATCTTGGCCAGCGAGGCTGGGTAGTTCTGCTCATCCGGGTTGACCGCGTTCAAGACCTGGCCAGTTGCCGGGTCGACGACGATGGCGGCGTAACCGGCATGGGCCACGCCGGCAAAGCTGCCGAAGCCACACAGGAACACCGCTACGAAGATGCCCCGAAGCCGGTCCAGCCAGCGCGCTGGTTTTTTGAACTCGATAGCCAACCCGGTTTCCTCAGTACTTGAGCCGCAGCATCACCCCACGTGGACGCTACCTTAATACGTAGCTGCCAAAATATACATAGATAACGCACGAATTACCCAGGCCAAACGCATGTTTTCCAATAGGTTGTCAGGCCTGCTTCATCCATGTGGGTACCTGTCATGGTTTGATGTTCGGCGTCCAGCCGCAGCCTGCGATGCAGTTTTCGGGCTCCATGCGGCCGGAAGCTTCGAAAAAAAACGCCACGCCGGCATTTCGAGGCGCCACATCCGGACCTATCCGGACACGGTTCCACCGAGCAGGCAGAAGCATGCCGTTCGCGACGAGTCAGCCATGCCGTGAGCAAGCAACTGTCGCTAGCCGAGGCGGCTTTCCAGCAGACAACCGCTAGAATACCGGCATGTCCCTTATCCAACTGCAACGCGTCGACTTCAGTATCGGCGGCCCCCTCCTGCTCGAACACGTTGATCTGTCGATCGAAACGAACGAGCGTGTATGTATCGTTGGTCGCAACGGCGAAGGCAAATCCACCCTGATGAAGCTGATCGACGGCGAGCTGCATGCCGACGATGGCGAAGTGCGGGTACAGAACGGCGTGGTGATCGCGCGGATGGCGCAGGAGGTGCCGCAGGACACCGCCGGCAACGTGTTCGACGTGGTCTCAGAAGGCCTGGGCGATCTTGGCCACCTGCTGGCGCGTTATCACCACCTGTTGCATGAACTGCACACCCAAGCCGATTTCGACGCGCTGGGCGATGTGCAGCACCAGATCGAAGCACAGCACGGCTGGGATCTCGATCGCCGGGTGACCGAGGTGCTGACCAAACTGGAACTGCCGGCCGAGACCGATTTCGCCGCACTGTCCGGCGGCATGAAGCGGCGCGTGCTGCTGGCGCAGGCACTGGTGCGAAAACCCGACGTGCTGCTGCTGGACGAGCCAACCAACCACCTGGACATCGAGGCAATCGGCTGGCTGGAGAACTTCCTCAAGCAGTTCGCCGGCAGCATCATCTTCGTCACCCATGACCGCAGCTTCCTCCGCGCGCTGGCCACCCGCATCGTCGAGATCGACCGCGGCTCGCTGACCGACTGGCCGGGCGACTACGACAACTACCTGCGCCGCCGCGAGGAGCGCATGCATGCCGAGGCGCAGGCGAACGCGTTGTTCGACAAGAAGCTGGCGCAGGAAGAAGTGTGGATCCGCCAGGGCATCAAGGCCCGACGCACCCGCAACGAGGGTCGCGTGCGCGCGTTGAAAGCGCTGCGCAACGAGCGCGCCGAGCGGCGCAATCTTGGCGGCAACGCGAAGATGACGCTGGCCACGGCGCAGGCGTCGGGCAAGAAGGTGATCGATTTGAAACACGTGCATCAGGCCTACGGCGGCCGCGTGCTGATCGACGACCTGTCCACCACCATCATGCGCGGCGACCGCATCGGCATCATCGGCCCGAATGGCGCCGGCAAGAGCACCCTGCTGAAGATCATGTTGGGCGAACTGACGCCGCAGCGCGGCGAAGCGGAGATGGGCACCAGCATCCAGGTCGCCTATTTCGACCAGCACCGGTTGCAACTCAACAACGAGCTCAACGCGCTGGACAACGTCGCCGAAGGCCGCGAGTTCATCGAACTCAATGGCCAGCGCAAGCACATCGTGGGCTATCTGCAGGATTTCCTGTTCTCGCCCGAACGCGCACGTGCGCCGATCACCCGCCTGTCCGGCGGCGAGCGCAACCGATTGCTGCTGGCCAAGCTGTTCGCCCAGCCGTCGAATTTATTGGTCATGGATGAACCGACCAACGATCTGGACGTCGAGACACTCGAACTGCTGGAAGAGCTGCTGACCGACTACCAAGGCACTTTGCTGCTGGTCTCGCATGATCGCGCCTTCCTCGACAACGTGGTGTCCAGCACGCTGGTGCTGGAAGGCGAAGGCCAGATCGGCGAATACATCGGCGGCTACAGCGATTGGCTGCGCCAGCGGCCCAGCGCGCGTGTGGCGACTTCATCCGGCAAGCCGTCTGCCACGGCACCGGCGCCTGCGGCACCCGCCGCGCCGAAACGCAAACGCAGCTTCAAGGAACAACACGAGCTGGATCAGTTGCCCAAGCACATCGAGCAACTAGAAACGGAGATCGCCACACGCACCGCTGCGATGAACGAGCCGACCTTCTTTCAGCAGGACAGCAGCGCCATCGTCAAGGCGAACGAGACACTGGCGGCATTGCAGGCCGAGCTGGAAACCGCCTACGCGCGCTGGTCGGAACTGGACGGCTGAACGTCCCGCGCTAGGAGCCTGTCGGGCTTTGGTGGTCGAGGCGAAAATCTGCCTATGCGAGGACAGATTTTCGGCGGTTCGCCGGCCCATAGTGGTTCTATGG
>JBOHYM010000006.1:0-10784 GCA_050737735.1 Rhodanobacter sp.
GGCCTCCCCACACGGGGAGGCCTTCGTCTTTTTGGCGCTTCGAATCTGCGCCAAGCGCTTTATCCCTAAACCCTCGTAGCTCGCGCTACGGGGGTTTGTTCTTTTGGGTGCCTCGGCGCCTCCCGCCACAGGTCACCGCCACGGGCTTTAGCCTGAACTACCCTCGTCGGCAACGGTGGGGGTTTTTTGTGCTCGTGTTTGCGTAGTTGCCACTCCAGAGCTGTTGCTCATCCACGATCCCCTATGATGGGGGACAAGCCGTGAGCCGGCGTGTATCTGAGGAGGCGCGCTTTTGTTTGTACATGTCGAAACACGCCGTCGTCCCCGTTGGCATTGGGCCACCTTGCTGGTGGTCACACTCTGTGTTGTGTGTTTCATCGGTCTGGCGTTGACCCCACCTCCGCAACGGATTTCATTGTTGCTGGAATGGGGCACGGTGCCGGCCAATATCTTTGATCCGCATGAGGCATTGCTGCCGCAGCTGACCGACCCTGCCCTGCTGCGACTGTTCACGGCGCTGTTCATCCATGTGACCTGGCTGCATCTGCTGAGCAATCTACTGTTTCTGGCGATCTTCGGCTTGCCGGGCGAGCGTGCACTGGGTTCGCTGCGGTTTCTGCTGTTGTTCGTGGTTGGCGGCATTGTGGCGAACCTGATCGGTGCCTTGTCGCTGACGGGCGTGCGCCTGCCGATCATCGGCTGCAGTGGCGCGGTATCGGCAGTGGTGGGGACTTACGTGGCGCTGTTTCCGCGCGCCAAACTCGGACTGGTCTTGCCGCTGGGGCTGTATCTGGAATTTGTACGGGTGCCAGCCTTTCTGCTGATCGGCATCTGGGTGCTGCTGCAATTGCTGTTCAGCTATGCGGGGCCGAGCTATGGCGCCTACGTTTGGTGGGCGCATATCGGTGGTTTTCTGTTCGGGGTGGTGTTCGCGTTGTTCTCGCGCGACGCGATTGGCCGCCGCCTACGCGGCTGAACCTTCAACCCCGCACCTTTCAGCCCCAGGCCGCGGCATGGCTCCATCCATGCAGGCGGGCAAACTGCCGCAATAGCCGTCGAGCGAGCGGTGTGGCGGCGACGTTGCCAAAAGCCTGTTGCGGATCCGCGCCTTCGCGTTGCATGTCGGCATGCTTGCGCTTGATGTACGCGCGCATCACGTCGGCATTGAACTCCGGATGGAACTGGCTGCTGATTGCCCGCGGCCCGTGACGCAGCAACTGGTGCGGGTCGCGGACAGAGCGTGCCAGTACGGTGGAGCCGTTCGGCGGTTCGAGTACGCTCTGCTCGTGGGTGGTGTGTGCACGGAAACTGGCCGGCAAGCTGCGGGTCAGCGGATCGGCTGCAGCGTCATCAAGAAGCTCGATCGGTTGGGTACCAATCTCGCGTCCACCGGGCAGGTAATCCACACGTCCACCCAGCGCATGCGCCATCAACTGGTGGCCGTAGCAGACGCCGAACAGCGGCAACTCGACATCCATCGCGTTACGGATCCAGCCGGCGGTGCGCTCGCTCCATGCGGCACGCTCGGTGACCATGGCGGCGGAGCCAGTAATCATGGCGCCGGCAATTTCCTGTGGCGCTGGCAATGTCTCGCCGGCGGCAACATCAACGATCCGGATCTGTTGCGGAAGCAGTCGCGCGCCAAGCCGGAACCAGTGGGGAAAGTCGCCGTGCCGGCCGCGGATGTTGTCCGGCGCACGACCGGTTCGAATGATCAGGACAGGTTTCATGCAGGAAGGTGTTGAATGTGGAAAGGATGCCTTTACAGCGGTGTATCGTCGAAAGCCTCGATGGGCGGCAGCACGGTGAGGATTTCCTGCACGGTGGTGAGCCCGGCGGCCACCTGGTCGGCAGCCGAAATGCGCAGCGGCCGCATGCCTTCTGACAGTGCGGCCTGACCGAAGTTGCCCAGATCAAGCTCGGCCGAGATGAGTCCGCGCAGTCGCGGCGAGAGCTTCATCATCTCGTAGATGCCGGTACGGCCCATGAAACCGGTATTGCGGCATTCCAGGCAGCCAACCGGCTGAAACACTTTTTCCGGCAGCGGAATTGACCAGCCGTGGGTGAGCACCTGCCATGCCTGCGGATCCTGTGTGGTTTCCTGCTTGCAGTGCGGGCACAGGGTACGCACCAGTCGTTGTGCGACCACGCCGGTGAGCGTGGACTGGATCAGGTAATGCGGTACACCCAGATCGAGCAGGCGGGTGACTGCGCTGGGCGCATCGTTGGTGTGCAGGGTGGACAACACCAGGTGGCCGGTCAGCGAGGCCTGCACCGCCATCTGCGCGGTTTCCAGGTCGCGGATTTCGCCGACCATGATGATGTCCGGATCCTGGCGCAACAGCGTGCGCACGCCGGCGGCGAAATCGAGATCGATGGCGGCATGCACCTGCATCTGGTTGAATTCCGGCGAGACCATTTCGATCGGATCTTCCACCGTGCAGACGTTGAGCGCGGGTGTGGCCAGATGCCTGAGTGTGGAATACAGCGTGGTGGTCTTGCCCGAGCCGGTCGGCCCGGTGACCAGCACGATGCCGTGCGGGCGTTCGACCATGCTGCGCCAAAGCGTACCTTCGCCGGGTGAGAAGCCGAGCTGGGCGAAGTCCTTGACCACCAGGTCCGGGTCGAAGATGCGCATCACCACCTTCTCGCCGAACGCGGTGGGCATATTGGAGATGCGCAGTTCCACCTCGCGGCCACCCGCCGAGCGGGTCTTGATGCGGCCATCCTGCGGCCGGCGTTTTTCGGCCACGTCCATGCGCGCAAGGATCTTGATGCGTGCGGTGACCGCGGTCATCACCGGCGACGGCAGCTCGAACACCTTGTGCATGATGCCGTCGATACGGAAGCGGATATGCCCGGTTTCGCGACGTGGCTCCAGGTGGATGTCCGACGCACGCTGCTCAAACGCGTACTGCAGCAGCCAGTCGACGATGTGCACCACGTGGCGGTCGTCGGCACCGACTTCGCCACTCTTGCCCAGCTCCACCAGCTGCTCGAAATTGAGGATCGCCGAGGCGTTGTTGTCGTTGGCCTTCGCGTCCTGCGCCAGCTGGATCGAGCGCTGGACACCGTAGAACTCCTGCAGGTAGCGGTTGATGTCGATCGGGCTGGCCACCACCCGCTTCACGTCACGCCGCAGCATCTGGGCCAGATCAGCGGCCCAGCCCGCATCGAACGGTTCGCAGGTGGCGAAAGTCACTTCGCCGGCCGCGGCGGCCACCGGCAGAATCCGGTGGCGCTGAGCGTACGCGTGACTCACCACCTGGGTGACCGAAGCCACGTGGATCTTCATCGGATCGATTTTCAGATACGGCAGGCCGGCGTGTTGGGCCAGCCATTCGGTCAATGCTTCCAGCTTGAGCGGCCGACCCGGCTCGCGCTGATTCCCCAGCTTGGCATTGGCGATCAACACCAGCGGATGCAGTTCCACGGTACTGCGTCCGGCACGGGCGCCCATGCGCACCTGCTTGGCGTCATCAGCCAGCAGATAGCCGTCGACCACCAGTGCGGCCAGCAGATCGTCCAGTTCCAGTCGGCCACGACGGCCCAGCAAGGATGCGATTTGCGGTGATGCGGCCATTCCGAAGTTACCCCCGTGGTGCTTTGCCGGTCGGAGCCCGGTGGGAAAGCAAGCTGCGGCTATACTAACGCGCTTTATCCCAGGTCACGGAAAGCCATGCCCGCGCGCACCTTCCAGGATGTGATCCAGACCCTCAACCGCTATTGGGCGGCGCAGGGTTGCGTGCTGTTGCAGCCACTCGATACCGAGGTTGGGGCCGGCACGTTCCACCCCGCCACCTTCCTGCGCTCGTTGGGCCCGGAGCCTTGGGCGGCGGCCTATGTACAGCCTTCGCGTCGCCCTACCGATGGCCGCTATGGCGCGAACCCGAACCGCCTGCAGCATTACTACCAGTATCAGGTGGTGATGAAGCCGAACCCGGAAAACATCCTCGATCTGTATATCGGTTCGCTGAAGGAACTCGGTCTCGATCCCCTCGTGCATGACCTGCGCTTCGTCGAGGACAACTGGGAGTCGCCGACCCTCGGTGCCTGGGGCCTCGGTTGGGAGGTCTGGTTGAACGGCATGGAAGTGACCCAGTTCACCTACTTCCAGCAGGCCGGTGGCTTGGAGTGCCGCCCGGTCACCGGCGAGATCACCTACGGTCTGGAACGACTGGCGATGTATCTGCAAAATGTAGATAACGTTTTTGATCTGATCTGGACTGACGGTCCACGTGGGATCGTCACCTACGGCGATGTGTTCCACCAGAACGAAGTGGAGCAGAGCACCTACAACTTCGAGCATGCCAATGTGCCGGAACTGCTGCATTGGTTCGACGTCTGCGAGGGCGAGGCGAACAAGCTGATCGCCGCGAACCTGCCACTGCCGGCTTACGAACAGGTGATGAAGGCCAGCCATACATTCAACCTGCTCGATGCGCGCCGCGCGATCAGCGTCACCGAACGCCAGCGCTACATTCTGCGTGTGCGCACGCTGTCGCGCAGCGTCGCCGAAACCTATGTGGCACAGCGCGAGAAACTCGGTTTCCCGGGCCTCAAGCAAGTGAAGGAGCCAGCTCATGGCTGAGCACAAGCCGCTGTTGATCGAACTGGGCACCGAAGAGCTTCCGCCGAAGGCACTGGACGAGCTTTCCGCGGCATTCCTGCGCGGCATCTGCGACGGGCTGGCCAAGCGCGGCATCGAGGCGGCGCTGGAGCAGGCGAAAGCCTACGCCACGCCGCGCCGTCTGGCCGTCCATATTCCCGCGGTGGCGCAGGCGCAGCCGGAGCAGACGATCGAGCGTCGTGGCCCGGCCATGAATGCCGCGCTGGACGCGGAGGGTCAGCCCTCCAAGGCGCTGCTCGGCTTCGCGCAGTCCTGCGGGGTCGACGTCGAACAGCTGGAGAAACTCGAGACCGACAAGGGCGCATGGTTCGTGTTCCGGGCGGTGAAGCCCGGCCAGCCGGTGGCGACCTTGCTGCCGGAAATCATCGAGGAGGCGCTGAAAGGCTTGCCGATCCCACGGCCGATGCGCTGGGCCGACCATGACTACAGCTTCGTGCGCCCCGTCCACTGGCTGGTGATTCTGCACGGTGCCGAGATCGTCGATGGCGGCGTGCTGGGCCTGAAGAGCGGGCGCAAGTCGCGCGGCCACCGCTTCATGCATCCGCAGCCGGTGCATGTGGCCGATGCCGACAGCTGGCTGGACTCGATGCGCGCCTCCCAGGTGCTGGCCGATCCGCAGGAACGGCGCCAACGCATCCGCGCCCAAGTCGAGCAGGCCTCCGCGCAGATCGGCGGCGTGCCACGGCTCGACCCGGCGCTGCTCGATGAAATCGCCAACCTCACCGAGTGGCCGGCGGCGATCACCTGCACCTTCGAGCGCGAGTTCCTCGCGGTGCCACCGGAGGCGCTGGTGACCACCATGGTGGTGAACCAGAAATTCGTGCCGGTGTTCGATGCCGACGGCAGGCTCACCGAACACTTCATCGGCATCGCGAACATCGACAGCAAGGACCCGGCCGAGATCCGCAAGGGCTACGAGCGGGTGATCCGGCCGCGCTTCGCCGATGCCAAGTTCTTCTGGGACGAGGATCTGAAGACGCCACTGGCCAGCTATCAGGAGCAGCTCAAGAACGTCACCTACCAACAGGCGCTGGGCAGCCTGTGGGACAAGAGCGTGCGGGTGGCAGAACTGGCGCGCGTGATCGCCAACCGGGTCGGCGTGGATGCCGGTGCGGCCACCCGTGCCGCTTCGTTGAGCAAATGCGATCTGCTGACCCGCATGGTCGGCGAGTTTCCCGAGCTGCAGGGCGTAATGGGGCGTTACTACGCCGGTCATCATGGTGAATCGGCCGAGGTCGCCGATGCGCTGGACAGCTATTACCAGCCGCGCTTCGGTGGCGATGCGATCGCTGCTGGCCGTCTGGGCCAGGTGCTGGCGGTGGCTGAACGACTGGACACGCTGGCCGGTATCTTCGCGGTGGGCATGAAGCCGAGCGGCAACAAGGATCCGTTTGCTTTGCGCCGCGCTGCGCTCGGTCTGGCGCGTACGCTGATCGAGGGCGGTCTTGAGCTTGATCTGCGCGGCAGTCTTGTCGAGGCGTTGGAGCTACTGCCGGACAGTGCCCTGGCGGCTGGCCTGAAAGCCGGCAAGGATGGCAAGCCGCCGGTCCTGCATGCCGGCGAGCGGCGGGCGATCCTGCTCGACGAGCTGTACGACTTCGTGCTCGATCGCCTGCGTGGCTACTACGCCGAACAGGGTTTTGACAACGCACAATTCGAAGCCGTGTTGGCGGTGCAACCAGCCAGTCTGGCCGACTTCGACCGGCGCCTGCGCGCCGTGGCCGAGTTCGGTCGTCGCCCGGAAGCCGCCAGCCTGGCCGCGGCGAACAAGCGCGTTGCGAACATCCTGCGCAAGCAGGCCGAGGAAACCGGTGCGCCGGTGATCGGTCGGGTGGTCGATCCGGCGCACTTCGAGGCGGAGGCGGAGCGAGAGCTGGCTGACGCACTTGGCGCCGCACAGCGCGAGACGGCCGCGACGCTGGCTGCGGGTGACTACACCGCCGTACTGGCCCGCTTGTCGCAGTTGCAGGCGCCAGTGGATACGTTCTTCGACAGCGTGCTGGTGAATGCCGACGATCCAGCCGTGCGTGCCAACCGGCTCGCCTTGCTTGGCCAGTTGAAGGCACAGTTCGGCGCGATTGCCGATATCGCCCTGCTCTGAGCAGGAGCCATAAAAAACGCGGCAGCCGTGATGGCTGCCGCGTTTTTTATGGCTGGAACACTGCGCCGCAGAGTCAGACTGCGTTGCGATCCTGGCGGATGCGCTCGGCCAGCCGATGGTTGAACGTCACCATGGCCAGCGGGTCCACATGCGAGCCGCCCGGGCCGAGGATTTCATAGAGCTGGGTCAGCAGGTCGGTGTTCTCGGACATGGAAAGCTGGCTGCCGGCCAGACTCAGCTCCGACTGCAGGATACGCATGGCGGTGTTCAACCGCTGGGCGTCGACGCCAGAGTTCTCGGTATGCCCCTGCATGCCCAGCCGGGCGCGGGGACGATGGGACGTCACGTTTTCCGAGCTGTACTGATCGTCCAGAGTGGGGACCGTCGGCTCGGCCTGCAGCGCACCCTCACCTGCCACCAGCCAGACCAATGAAATGCCCAAAGTGCGCGCCAGCGTGACGCAGCGTGCCCGCGATGGATCGGTGTTGCCGTCGCGCCAGCTGCGTACCACGCCTTCGGAGAATCCGCACATTCTGGCGATTTCGGTAGCGCTACCGACGCGCTGGATCAGCAGTTTTATGCGATCGGAGAAGGTTCCCGCGGTCGAGGGCAGCGTGTTTTTTTGCGTATTCATCGGCGTCGACCAAGGCAAGGTTAATGAGGCTCTAGCACATGGTAATACGACAGGCTAGGGGAAAAGTGAAGGCGAGTTAAGTTACGAAATGTTGCGCGGCGTGTTTTTTTAAATTAGTTTCGTAAGTTCTTGCTAATGGATTGCAAGAATTTACGAAATCACAAGACTCGACAGGGGGGAGTCTCGTCGAGCTTGGATGTTGCGAACACACAAAAGTTTCATGCGCCGGCGCTCTTGCCGGATAAATTCTTGGGGAGTAACCACTACAATGCATTTTCGCAGTATTTCCTTGGCGCGCCAGTTGCGCCGCACAGCCTTGGCTACTGGCCTGGGTCTTGGCATGGGCCTGTTGAGTACGGGTTCGTCGGCGCAGTCTGCGTCAGGTGCCATTTTTGGTCAGGCCGGATCGGTCGCCAATAGTTCGATCGTCATCGAGAACGTTGACACAGGCCTGACCCGTACCATCCCAGTGGACAGTGCCGGTCGCTATCGGGCCACCTCACTGCCGACCGGCAAGTACAAGGTGACCCTGCAGCGTGAAGGCACCGTTGTCAGCACGCGCGATGATGTGGTGGTCTCTATCGCCGGTGGTACCGAGGTATCGTTTGCTTCGGCCAGCGCAGCCGAAAGCAAGGAACTCGAAGGCGTGACAGTGAGCGCATCGGCGCCGCCGCCTATCGATGTTTCCTCGGTGGATACCCGCACCGTTTTCAGTGCCGACCAGCTATCCAAGCTGCCAATGGCTCGGGATGTGTCGGCGGTTGCCTTGCTCGCCCCGAGCGTGGTCACCAACTCCGCGTATGGCGTGCCCAGCTTTGGCGGCTCCGCGTCATCGGAAAACGCCTATTACATCAACGGCTATGCGGTTACCAACCCATTGACCGCGATCGGTTTCAGCACGCTGCCGTTCGATGCGATCGACGAAATGCAGGTGCTGACCGGCGGCTATGGCGCCGAGTTCGGCCGTTCCACCGGTGGCGTCATCAACGTCACTACCAAGCGCGGCACCAATGAGTGGAAGGGTGCGGTGGCCACCTTTTGGTCGCCGGAAGCGCTGCGCGCCAATCCGCGCAACGTCTACTATCCGAACACGGGCTTCTACCCGAAGACAGATGGCACGCTGCTCACCTACCGTAACCAGAACCAGTACTACACCTCTACCTATGGCGCGTCCCTGGGTGGTCCGCTGATCAAGGATCGCCTGTTCATCTACATGTCGGGCGAAATCAACAAGGAAGTCGGTAACAGCGTGGATGTCAACTCGACCAACCCCACCGCAGCGAACGGTTACAACGACTACCGCTACAAGATGCCGCGCTGGATCACCAAGATTGACTGGAACATCAACGACAGCAATATCCTCGAACTGACGGCTCTTTCAGATACCAAGTCGTACACCAGTGCTTTATCCGCTTTCGATTATGCCGACGACAGCCATAACAACGTGCAATCCGGTGGCCGCTATACCAAGAATGGCGGCGAACTGTATATCGGCAAGTACACGGGCTACATCACCGACAACCTGACGGTCAGTGCCCTGTACGGCGAACAGACGCTCAAGCACGTCAATGAACCATGGCATTACGACGCCAATTGCCCGCGCCTTTCCGGCAACACGGCTGCGGTCAACCAGATGCCGGGGATCACCTACAACCCGACCTGCCAGTTCTCCACGACCGTACTGCCGACAGGCGTCAAGGCGATGGATGAAACGAAAGGAGGCCGCCTGGATATCGAATATCGGGTGGGCGATCACTCGATACGCATCGGCGCCGACGAGCAGAAGGCGCACTCCATCACGGGTGACATGTACGCCGGCAGCTATCTCTGGGTATTCCAGCAGACGGCCGACAAGAATGCCGCCATCAACTCGGGCCTCGGCGTGGGTGCGCCTTCCGCAGCAGGCGGTTCGGGCGCTGGTGTTGCCGGTCCTACCCCCAACAAGGGTTACTTCGTCCGGCGCCAGTACTACACCCACTTTGCCGACGTGCAGGTCGATCAGTCGTCGCAGTACATCGAAGACCGCTGGCAGGTCAACAACAACTTGCTGCTCTCGCTCGGCCTGCGTAACGAGCAGTTCACCAATTACAACGGTGACGGCGTGTCGTTCGTCTCACAGCGGCACCAGTTGGCGCCGCGCCTGGGCGCCTCGTGGGATGTCTTCGGGGATGCCACGCTGAAGGTGTTCGGCAATGCCGGTCGCTATCATCTCGCGCCGCCGAACAACGTTGCCGTGCGTGGTGCTGCCGCGTCGCTGTACACGATGGAATACTTCACCTATACCGGTACCGACCCTGTCACCGGCGCACCGACCGGTCTGGTGAACATTCCCGTCGACCAGAGCAAGGGGTATACCTGTGGCGGCACGGATGCCGTATCGAGCAATCTGGAGTGCGGCGAATCCCCGGACCCACGCACGGTGGCGGCCAAGAACATGAAGTCGCATTTCCAGGATGAATACATCCTGGGCATGCAGCAAATGCTGACGCCGGCGTTCAACTGGGGTGCCAAGGTCACCTATCGCACCCTGCGCAGCGCGATTGATGACACCTGCACGCCGACACTGGGTGGCGCCTGCTTCCTGTTCAACCCTGGCGTGGCCAACACGTTCGACGAAGAGCAGTCTGACGGCAGCTTCAAGGAAGTGACGTATACCAATGCCGAACTGGGCTTCCCGAAGCTGAAGCGCAAGTACATTGCGCTGGATCTCTATGCCGAGCATCCGTTTGACGGCAAGTGGTACGGCAAGGTCGAGTACACCCTGTCGCACAACTTCGGCAATACCGAAGGCCAGCTGGCGTCGGATCTGGACACCGGCACCGGTGGTCAGGCTGACGTTTCCCAGACCCAGGATTGGGATCTGCCGCAGTTGATGGTTGGTGCTGGTGGCAACCTGCCGAACGATCGCCGTCATCAGATCAAGGCGTTTGGCTATTACCAGATCGCACCGGAATGGCGCGTGGGTGGCACGGCGGTCATCACTTCGGGTCGCCCGAACAGCTGTAACAGCTTCTATCCGACCGCAGATGCGGGTCTGTATCAGGGGGCCTACTACCATTTCTGCGGGATCGCAGGATCTGACACGGCTCCGGGTACGAAGGGTTACGCGCCACCTTCGGCCGATTACCGGTTCTCTCCGCGCGGTAGCGCTGGCACCACGCCCTGGACATACACGTTCAACGTGAATGTGTCGTACACCCCGAACTGGGCAAACAAGAACCTGACTCTGCAGATGGACGTGCTCAACGTGTTCAATCGCCAGATTGCCCAGGGTTATGTGCAGGGTTATGCCACGGACCGCGTTACCCCGAGCTCGACTTACGGTCAGGATCTGAACTACACCACGCCACGTCAGATCCGTTTGTCCGCGGAGTATGATTTCTCGCTGTAAGCATCGCGACAACGGTACCGGCGACGCC
>JBOHYM010000007.1:0-5512 GCA_050737735.1 Rhodanobacter sp.
GGCAGCGATGACAGGTCAGACAGACTTAGGAGAACCGGGGGGTTTCCAAGCCGTTGGGCCTGTTCCTAGAAGCCACTGCGCAGGAACAGGTCGAGGTTGGCCACGTTGAGTGAGCCGACGCCCGAGCCTTGGTCGTAGCCGGGGATACCGCTATAGAACCAGTTGTCACCGGCGCGGATATCGTTGAACGGCGACCATTGGCTGCCACCGAAAATATCCTGCAGCAGATAGACCTGCGGATTCCAGAAGCCGATGCGATGCCCGGCACTCTGCGTCAGCAATGCACTGATGCCGTTGAGCTGTGGAGCGACGAAGCTGGTGCCGCCCTCCTGGATGATGCCACCGTCGCTGGTGGAAACGACGATATAGCCGCTTTCCGGATCCGCATTCAACGAAATGTCTGGAACGTTTCTGCCGCGGAAGTTGGCCGGCAGTTTCAGCAAGGTGGTCGGTCCAGCCGAGGGGTCGTTGAATACCAGTGACTGATTCTTTTCGCTGCGACGAATGCCCTGGGTAAACAGCTGATAGAACGGTTCGTTCCAGTAAACGCTCACGCCACCGCCGCCGCCTGCGGAGAACAGCCTACTCTTGGGAAAGAACGGCAGCAGATAGTCCCAGCCCCACACGCTCTCTTTTTTGATGGTCACCGAACCGCCCGAACGGCTCGTGAAGGTGAATGGAACCGTGGTTCCGCCGCCAGCTGTTATGTACGGATCGGATGCCGGAGAGTCGACAGTCAACGGTCCCGTATATTCATTGGGGCCTGTTCCGTCGCCCAGATCGCGCACGGTGTCGTAAGCGCCCGAGTCACCCGATGCGGCGAACACGGATTGCCCTTGCACGGCGGCCTCCATGAAGATCTGGTGGAACGCCTGCAGATCACCGGCGTCAGTGGTGTCGGTATTGCTGGCACCGGTGACGTTCAATGCGGCGAAATTGAAAATCTCCGGCAACCCCCAGCTGGTCGAGATGCTGTCCGCCTTGTTGTCGGACACGGCCTGCAGGAAGGCATCTGTGAAGCCATTGCCTGCGTTGGGAGCTTCATAGACGAGTATGTCCGCGTAGGGCGCGAGACCACCGGACTGCTCGACGTCGAGCGCCGTTTCGCCGCTGCCGTCGTCGATGACGCCACCACCGTCAACGGGAATGACCGTGATGCGATTTGGTTTGGTGGTCAGTCCGATGTCAGTCCAGTAGGTCGTTGCGTCCGCCGGATAGAAATTTGACAGAGTGACGATGGCCACGGTCGAACCCTTGCCGGTAATGCCGTGCTGATAGAGCGGGTTGATGTTGTACAGGTTGGCGACGTCGCCCACGGTATAGCTACCGGGTTTGCCCGTTGCAGTGGGATTGCCGCTCGCAGTCTTGCTCGACGCGGTAGGACCAAGCGCCAGAACCTTCGGCTGCCCGGCCAAGGTGGGGGCGCTGATACGATGCGAAAGGTATTTCCTTTCGTTGCTGAGTCCACTGGCGAACGCCACGCTGTTGGCCAGTGCAGATGGCAGCACGAGGGCTGTGGTGGGGCGATGGAAAGAGCGGCCTGTGGTACGCGAGACGTAGGTATGAATGGACGTCTGGAAGGCCTGGTTGAACTGGCCGATCGTGCCGGTGGTCTGGATCGCCAGATGGTTCGCCATTACCTGACTTTCCAGCCCCTGTTTCTGCAGGTACGCCTGGACCTTGGCGATTTCCGCATCGGTGGCACCGTACTGGTTGGCGAACTGGCTCGTGCTGAGAAACTGATGGTAATGCGGGCTGCTCGGGGTGACGGTTTGCTGGATGTATTGTTCCAGTGCAGCAGAATTGTGCAGTCTCAGTATCAGCGTGACATGCACTGGCTGGCTGGCCGTCGCCATGCCCATGTCGATGCTTGTCTGTGGAGTAGCTGCCAGCGAGGCGGTGCTGAAGCCGGTGAGCAGCAGCGCCAGGGACGTTGCGAGGGTTGTGCGATGCAGTTGCGCAAGCATGTGAGTTTCTCCAATGAAGAAAACTCTGGCATGAAGCGGCAGTTTCCCGCGCAGTGGTCATCCGTGCAGGGTGTCTCGCCGTCAGGCCAGGCCGTAATGCGTTGACAAAGGTAATCCCCAACTGATCTTCATCTGCGCGACGGTCCCCCTGAAGATCGTCGTGTAGACCTGGTTAAGCTACGCGGCACGGACGTCGAATGGAAGTGTCGCAACTTATTGCGAAATCGCATTGCATGTTAATGCGAAACGGGTAGAGCACCGCCATGACGGTTCGCGGAACTTTGGTGGTACGGGCGATTACACCAATGCTGGCGCAGGTCGTCGCATCACTGCGTAATTTTTGCGGCCGCTGCCTTTTCAACGGCCAGCGATGTCAGGCAGATGTAGCTCGCCGCGCACGCCGATCACGCAGGCACCGCCAATCGTGATGGCGCCGCTGGCCTGATCATGGGCGACTTCCACATGACCGTCGCGACCCACCTCACGCCCCTGACTGGCGCGGTAGCGCAGGCCGTAGTCGTTGCGCTCGCTGCGCCGGACGAGCCAGGCCATGATCGCGGCGTTGGCGCTGCCGGTGACCGGATCCTCCGGAATGCCATCGGCCGGGCAGAACGCGCGCACGGCCATCGCCACGTCTTCCCCGTGCTCGCGTCCGAACACACTGACACCCACGGCATCCTGCTGCTCGCAGAGCCTGGCGATGGCGTCCATGTCCGGTTGCAGCGAACGCACGGTGGCGGCTTCGCGCAGGTCGCCGATGATCCAGTGCGGTCCGTTGTCGACATGGCAGGCTTGCCCAGGCGCCAACTCGACGTGCAGTGCGGCGCCCAGACGGGCACGCAAGGCGTCGTCCACCGCGGTCAACTGTGCCGGCGGCGCCTGCACATGGATGATCCGTGACTGGCCGTCGCCGATCACCTGCACCGGCAACAGGCCGGCCGCGCATTCCTGCACCAGGGAGGTCTTGTCTGGGGGCACCAGGCCAATCTCGATCGCCGCATACGCGCTACCCACACTGGGATGGCCGGCAAACGGCAGCTCCTGGCGCGGCGTGAAGATGCGCACGCGGTAGTCGGCCCGGGCCTGCGTCGGCGGCAGCAGGAAGGTGGTCTCGGAGAGATTGGTCCAGCGCGCGATGCGCTGCATGGCGTCACTGTCCAGCTCGACGGCGTCGACCACCACGGCTAGCGGATTGCCGTCGAACAGACGGTTCGCGAAAACATCCAGTTGCAGGAAACGGCGTGGGCTGGGCATGGTCATGGGTGGTGGCCGGAGAGGCCTGAAACCATGCCACTGGTGCTCCGTCGGCGGCAAGTGGACATTCTGCTGCCATGCCACGGCCCGATTCGAATCACCCGGTTGCGGCACAATAGACAGGTTGCGTGCTGCGGGAGTGTCCGCAGGCGCTGATTGTCCACCCATCCAAAGCCGCCCATGACCACTATCAAGCAAGACGATCTGATCCAGTCCGTTGCCGACGCGTTGCAGTACATCAGCTATTACCATCCGGTCGACTACATCAAGGGCCTCGCTGCCGCCTATGAGCGCGAGGAAAGCCCCGCCGCCAAGGACGCGATGGCGCAGATCCTGATCAACTCGCGCATGGCCGCCGAAGGCCATCGGCCGCTGTGTCAGGACACCGGCATCGTCACCGTGTTCATCAAGGTCGGCATGGGCGTGCGGTGGGATGCCACGCTGTCGCTGGAGGACATGATCAACGAGGGCGTGCGCCGTGCCTACAACGACCCGGACAACAAGCTGCGCGCCAGCATCCTGGCCGACCCGGCCGGCAAGCGCGTCAACACCAAGGACAACACGCCGGCGGTGATCAACGTATCGATCGTGCCGGGCGACAAGCTCGATGTGATCGTGGCGGCGAAAGGCGGCGGTTCCGAGGCGAAGTCGAAGTTCGTGATGCTCAACCCGTCCGACTCGATCGTCGACTGGGTGCTGAATACCGTGCCGACCATGGGCGCCGGCTGGTGCCCGCCGGGCATGCTGGGCCTGGGCATCGGCGGCACCGCCGAGAAGGCGATGCTGATGGCGAAGGAAGCGCTGATGGAGCCGATCGACATCCAGGAGCTGATCGCGCGTGGCCCCGCCAATCGCGCCGAGGAATTGCGCATCGAGCTGTATGAGAAGGTCAACGCGCTCGGTATCGGCGCGCAGGGTCTGGGCGGCCTCACCACCGTGCTCGACATCAAGATCAAGGATTACCCGACTCATGCGGCAAACCTGCCGGTGGCGCTGATCCCGAACTGCGCCGCCACCCGCCATGCGCATTTCACACTGGACGGTTCCGGTCCGGTGATGCTCGATCCACCATCACTGGAATACTGGCCGAAGCTGACCTACGACACCTCGAAGGGACGCCGGGTCAATCTCGACACGGTGACGAAGGAAGACGTCGCCAGCTGGAAGCCGGGCGAGGTGCTGCTGCTCGACGGCAAGCTGCTGACTGGCCGCGATGCCGCGCACAAGCGCATGGTCGAGATGCTGAACAAGGGCGAGCCGCTGCCGGTCGACTTCAAGGGCCGCTTCATCTACTCCGTCGGCCCGGTCGATGCGGTGCGCGACGAAGTGGTCGGTCCGGCGGGCCCGACCACCGCCACGCGGATGGACAAGTTCACCCGTCAGATCCTCGAACAGACCGGTCTGCTGGGCATGATCGGCAAGTCCGAGCGCGGCCCGACCGCGATCGAAGCGATCAAGGACCACAAGGCCGTCTACCTGATGGCAGTCGGCGGCGCGGCTTACCTTGTAGCGCAAGCGATCAAGAAGTCCCGCGTAGTGGCTTTCGCCGAACTGGGCATGGAAGCGATCTACGAGTTCGACGTGAAAGACATGCCAGTGACGGTTGCGGTGGATAGCAAGGGCGAGTCGGTTCACATCACCGGTCCTGCGATCTGGCAGAAGAAGATCAGTGAAAGTCTGGCAGTAGAAGTGCAGTAAGCGCTTCATCGGGCCAAACAGCGGCCGGGTTGTCTGAAAAGGCGACCCGGCAGTTTTTTTGCCTGTTAATAATGCCAATGGCATTAAAAAGTATTTCTTACAGCAATTCGATCTGAAAAAACCCTCTCTACCTGTCAGGTCTGACAGGTTACGTACGGTTCCCATCTTGTTAGCGTCTGACCATCCAGCGACACCATCGCCACGGACGAGCGCCACGCCAAAACAGGATCAACCCCATGCAAGACCAAGCGTCCCTGAGTATCACTGAACCCTCGATTGCAAAGAGTGCTTCGATCGCCACCATCGGCAAAAGCTGGGGCAAGGTGGGGCCGACCGGGGCCGCTTCATTTGTATTGCCCCTGCCATTTTCGCCCGGTCGCGGTTGGGATCCTCAGCTATCACTGAACTACAGCAGCCAGTCCGGGAACGGCGTATTCGGTATCGGCTGGTACTTGGGCCTCTCGGCCATCACCCGCCAGACGAGCAAGGGTGTGCCCCGTTATCTCGACGATGACGTGTTCCTCAGCACCGCCGGCGAAGAACTGATGCCCGAGCGCGATGACGACGGCAACATCCAGTCCAGAGTCGAAAGT
>JBOHYM010000008.1:0-8499 GCA_050737735.1 Rhodanobacter sp.
ACGCACGTCTCCTGCAGCAGCCAGCAACGTTCGTCGTGCCATCCACAGATTCGATAGCGCAAACAGCGTCAGTATCTGCGCGGTGTTCTTGAGCAGCCCCTTGAAGCGCACCTTCTGGTATCCGAACATGCGAGAGGAGAATCATGAGCAAAGTATTCGTCAACATTGGACTTAGCCTAGATGGCTACATGGCACCGGAAGGAATGACCATGAAGAATTGGGACAAGCCTGAGTACAAGAACTGGGGCGCTAAGTGGGGTGCGCTGATGGCCTGGATCCTCAATCAGCAGTATTTCCGCGAGAACCTCAAGCTTGGACCAGGGGGAGAGACCGGCCCGGTCAATGATCTGCTTCGCAGCACCACGGGGCGCATCGGTGCCAACATCATGGGCAAGCGAATGTTCGACCAAGGCGAGCGCGCCTGGCCAGAGGAGGCTCCGTTTCACACACCGGTATACGTTCTTACCCGTGAGAAACGCGAACCCTGGGTGCGCCCCGGTGGGACGACCTTTTACTTCATCAATGACGGGCCGGAGCGTGCCCTAGAGCTGGCTCGGGAATCCGCAGGCAGTCGTGATATTCGTATCGCGGGTGGAGCGGATGTGATCCAGCAGTACCTGAACCTGGGTGTCGTCGACGAACTGGAAATCGCCTTGGCACCCGTGTTGTTCGGCGGCGGGCGGCGTCTCTTCGAGAACCTACGCGAGCCTGGGCCGCAGTTTCGCATTGACAGGGTTCTTGATAGTCCAGCCGCCACACACTTGCGCTATGTGCGTCAATGAGGGCGGCCTAACAACCGGTTGCAGCGGACGGTCCGCTGAACCGGAGTGTTAGGCGTCACAGGAGACGTCATCGTGATTTCAGACGATTCGCATATCCCGCTTGGCTGGCCTCCTGTCATACCTCGACTATCGGTTGCCGATCCATCGAAGTGTGTGAGTTTTCTGCAGGAAGTCTTCGGCGCACAAGGGACTTTCGACACGGACAGGCCATCGGAGATGAGAATCGGGGAAAGCCTTATCATGGTCGGTAGCGTTATCGAACGACAGCCAACAAACTCGTTCTTATATGTCTACGTAGCCGATACTGATCGAGCCTTCGAGAAAGCGTTGGCCCTTGGCGCAAAGCCTTTGGAGCAACCACAGGAAATGCCGTATGGAGACCGGCGAGCTATGTTCGAAGATCAATGGGGTAACCGCTGGCAAGTCGCCACGCATCGACGTTTCCGCGGTGACGCCTAACATCTCCGTAGGAGACTTCCCGTCAACGCCAGCGTTAGGCCTTCAACAGGAGAGTGAAGTGTCGAGTTCACAGAATACAAGGCGCAGCGGCTATCTCTTCATCGCGGCTGGTTGCATGTTTTTCTTCGCTGCGTACCTCGGCAAACAAGTCGCCTTCTGCGGTATTGGCGTAGCTTTCATCGCCATTGGTGCTGCCTATGTGGCTCGGGCCAAGCGTGCTTAGTGTCATCTACACCGCACATCTTGGCATCGGGCCCAACAGTTCCGTAAGAGCAACTTTCTGATCATATTGCTGGCGCGGTCTCCTTCCGCGCATCGCGCATGCTGGCATCGTTCACCTGTCGCGTTGGAAGCCCAATGCGCCTAACCAACCGCTGTCCAGTTTTCGCAGGAACTCTCCTCCAGCCTCACGCTGCCATGACAGAACGCGGCACACCAATGCGACCGTGCTACGACGTTGTCGCACTGCGACTCGCCTTCCACTCGGCCACGCGCTGCTCGATGTAACGATCGTAATCGGCCTCGGTATGCAAGGGCGGAAGCGGGTGAAGGGTGTAACGGCCTTGCACGTCTTTCACCGGCAACTGCGCCGCCAGCGCGGCATAGATCTTCTGCAGATGCGAGGGTTGGCCGGCCGCGGGGTTGATGCCCGTGGATGCGGGCACCACCACGCCCGCCAGTGGGTCGTCGGTACGCGGCGTGGACAGACTCAACACATCCGCAACATCGGGCGCTGCGGCATCGCGTGCGGTCAGCGCGGGCACTCCCCAGCGCAGTTCGATCGTTTTGAGGATCGAGGTGTGATCGAGCGGCGTGGCACCTGGGGTGCGGAACACCGTACCAGCGGGAATCAAGGGCGAGATCAACACCGTCGGCACGCGCGGGCCGAAGCGCTTGAAATCGAAGCCGTACTCGCCCGGCGTGGCATCCGGTGGCACCGCATTGGTCGGCGGCGGCAGATGGTCGTAGCAGCCGCCATGCTCGTCGTAGGTGACGATCAGCAGGGTCTGATTCCATGCCGGGCCATTGCGCAGCGCGTAGTACACATCGTGGACAAGCTGTTCGCCCAGCGCCACGTCATAGTTCGGGTGCTGGCTGTTGCCGCTGGAACCCCAGCTCGGCTCGAGAAAGGTATAGGACGCCAACGTACCGTTCGCTGCTGCCGCCTGAAAGTCCGCGAACTTTCCAAACTGGCCGTCGGGCGCATTCGCCAGGTCGGCAAAGGTCAGGCGTGTGAGCGGCTGGGCGTTGTAGCCGTAAATGGCCCAGGACACGCCCTGCTTGCCCAACGCGCCATAGATGGACGGCGCGGTGAACGCCTTGGTCTTGTCATCCATATGCCCTTGCGAGGTGCCCGCATTGACGAAGGCACGGTTGGGCAGGGTTTCGGTCGGGGCCGAACAGAACCAGTGATCGCAGACGGCAAAGCCGCGCGCCAGCGTGGACAGCACCGGCAAGGTCTGCGGCGTGTGCATGCCCATGATGTCGGCGGCCACGGTGCCGGCCAACACACCGCCTTTTCTTTTGGACTCCCACGCCAGGGTCGCCGTGTAGTTGTTGACGAAACCCTGATTGGTCGCTATTGGCGGCGTCGGCGCCGTGGCGTTGCCGAACAATTGCGCGTTGGTCGCCGCGTAGCCCTCGCCGGGATCGGCACCGGGCTGGTAATACGTATTGGCCTGCCCTGGCGCGATCCTGAATACCGTATCGGCCGCGCCGGTAGCGCCGGGATTGGATTCCTTGCCGGTCAACCCTTCGAACGCCTGCCCCGCCGGAGACACATTGTTCGAATCCGCATACAGAAACCCCAGCATGTGGTCAAAGGAACGGTTCTCCAGCATCAGCACCACGATGTGATTGATCGCCGACAGCTGGTTTGCATGATTCTTGATCATCGTGCACTACCCTCAGATTCAGGATCCAGGCGCCAGGCGCCAGGCCCGATCACGCGGCCCGGCACGCGCCATTGCAGCAGCCGGGTATAACGATTGTGTGACTCGTGCGCACAATGCAAGTTCACGCCCGGCACCCTCGGGATGTGTCCACGGCGCTGCTCGTTCCCGCTGACGCAGGTTCCTGCGGCCATCGCCATCAAGCCCGGCACGCGCCACTTATGCATCGACTTAACCTCGCTCCGTGCAGTCTGGAAGATAAGCCCGCTGTCCGGCATGCTGATGGAACCGCACGGCACTGGATGGCATGAACCTGGTGCGCTGTTGCCTCGACGGTGCACCGCCAGCCCCATGGAGAGCACAACCCTATGCCGACGCCCCGCTCGGATGCACTGGTCTTTTTCGGCGCCACGGGCGACCTGGCCTACAAGCAGATCTTTCCCGCGCTGCAAGCGATGATGCTGCGTGACGGCTTGGACCTGCCGATCATCGGCGTGGCGCATTCGGGCTGGAACGTGGAGAAGCTGCGCCAGCGCGCGCACGACAGCCTGGCGCAGGCGGCGAAGAACCAGGGCGGCACGGTCGACGAGGCCGCGTTTGCGAAGTTCTCGGCACGCCTGCAATACGTCGATGGCGACTACAACGATCCGGCCACGTTCCAGCAACTCAAGCAGGTGCTCGGCAGCGCCAAGGCACCGCTGCATTACCTGGCCATTCCGCCGAGCCTGTTCGGGGTGGTGGTGACCAACCTCAAGCAGGCGGGCTGCGCCGACGACGCGCGGGTGGTGGTGGAAAAGCCCTTTGGCCGCGACCTGGCTTCGGCGCAGGCGCTCAACCGCACGTTGCACGAGGTGTTCCCCGAGTCGGCGATCTTCCGCATCGACCATTACCTGGGCAAGGAGCCGGTGCAGAACCTGCTGTACTTCCGCTTCGCCAACACCGTGCTGGAACCGGTGTGGAACAACCGCTATGTCGACAGCGTGCAGATCACCATGGCCGAGCAGTTCGGCGTGGACGGCCGCGGCAGCTTCTACGAGGGCGTGGGCACGATCCGCGACGTGCTGCAGAACCACCTGCTGCAGGTGACCTCGCTGCTGGCGATGGATGCGCCGATCGGCAACGATCCGGTTTCACTGAACGCGGAGAAGCTGCGGCTGTTCCGCGCGATGCGCCCGCTCGATCCGAAGGAGGTGGTGCGCGGCCAGTTCAACGGCTACCGCAAGGTGGAAGGCGTGGCACCGGATTCCAACGTCGAGACCTTCGTCGCGCTGTGCCTGCACATCGATACCTGGCGCTGGGCCGGCGTGCCGTTCTACATCCGCAGCGGCAAGAACCTGCCGATCACCACCACCGAAGTGATCGTGGACATGAAGACACCGCCCCTGTCGGTGTTCGACGAGATCACGCCGCCGCTGTCGAACTACTTCCGCTTCCGGCTCAGTCCCGAGGTGATCATCGCCGAAGGCATGCGGGTCAAGCAGCCCGGCGAGGCGATGCAGGGCGAGCCGGTGGAACTGGTCGCACATCATCATGCCGCGGTGGAAAAGCCGCCGTACGAGCGACTGCTTGCCGACGCGATCCGCGGTGACAATGCGCTGTTCACCAGCGACGAATGCGTCGAGGCGGCCTGGGCGGTGGTCGACCGGGTGCTGCAGCACGAGAGCCCGGTGAGCTTCTACGAGCCCGGCAGCTGGGGCCCGGCCGAGGCCGCGCGGATCGTCCGCAGCGCCGAGGGCTGGCATGACCCCGTCCCTGAAACCAGCCCGCCCGACACGAGCAAGCCATGCTGAGCGACCGCACCACCAGCGTCGCCTCGATCGTCTTCCTGCTGGATGTCGACAACACCCTGCTCGACAACGACCGCTTCGCCACCGATCTGGGCGACACGCTGGAACAGGCGTTCGGCGCAACCGAGCGCGACCGCTACTGGGCGATCTACGCGCAGCTGCGCGACGAGCTGGGCTATGCCGATTACCTCGGCGCGCTGCAGCGTTTCCGTGTCGGGCTGGACAACGACCCGGCCCTGCTGCAGATGTCGGGCTGGCTGCTGGAGTATCCATTTGCCGAGCGGTTGTATCCGCACGCGCTGGACACCGTGGCGCACCTGCGCACGCTCGGCCCGACGGTGATCCTGTCCGACGGCGACGTGGTGTTCCAGCCGCGCAAGATCCAGCACGCCGGCCTGTGGACCGCACTGGATGGCGAGGTGCTGATCTACCTGCACAAGCAGCAGATGCTGGTGGCGATGCAGCAGCGCTATCCGGCTGCGCATTACGTGATGGTCGACGACAAGCCGCAGATCCTCGCCGACATGAAGCAGCGGCTCGGCCGCAAGCTGACCACGGTGTTCGTGCGCCAGGGTCATTACGCAGCGGCGGCACCGGCCGACCTGCAAGCCGCAGCGGATATCACGATCGCGTGCATCGGCGATCTGCGCGGGCGTAAGCTGGAAGACTTCCTGCCGAGTGCACCGGCGATCAGCCTGCCGGCAGGCTGAAACAACCCGATCAATCGAACCGACCCATACGAACCGTATTGAACTGAAATCATGGAGCAAGCATGAAAGCGACCCGTCCGACCCGTGAATTGCACGATCTTGGCCAGAGCCTGTGGCTGGACAACATCACCCGCACCCTGCTCGACGACGGCACGCTGGCGAGCTACATTGCGGACCTCTCAATCACCGGATTGACCTCGAATCCCAGCATCTTCGACGCCGCAATCGGCGACGGCGATGCCTACGACGCCTGCGTCCACGCCAAGACGATGGCCGGGCTGTCCGGCGAAACCCTGTTCACCGAGCTGGCGCTGGAGGATCTGCGCCGCGCGGCCGACCTGTTCCGGCCGACCTTCGACGCCACCGACGGCGTCGATGGCTGGGTCTCGATGGAAGTCTCGCCGTTGCTGGCCGCCGACACTGCCGGCTCGATCGAGGCGGCGAAGCAGATCCACAGCCAGGCGCAGCGCGACAACCTGTTCGTGAAGATTCCCGGCACGCCGGAAGGCATTCCGGCGATCGAGGAAGCGATCTTCCTGGGCATCCCGATCAACGTGACCCTGCTGTTTTCCTGCGCGCAGTACGTGGCCGTCGCCGAGGCCTACATGCGCGGCATCGAGCGGCGCATCGCGGCCGGGCTCGGTTCGCGCGTGGGTTCGGTCGCCTCGCTGTTCATCAGTCGCTGGGACGTGGCCAGCAACGCGCAACTGCCGCCTGAACTGCACAACAAGCTCGGCATCGCGGTGGGCCAGCAGACCTATCGCGCCTACCGCGAACTGCTCGCCTCGCCGCGCTGGCAGAAGCTGGCCGCGGCCGGCGCGCAGCCGCAGCGCCTGCTGTGGGCCAGTACCGGCACCAAGGACCCGTCCGCCCCGGACACGCTGTACATCAGCGCGTTTGCCGCACCCGACACGATCGACACGATGCCGGAGAAGACCCTGCACGCGTTCGCCGACCACGGCCAGTTGCATGGCGTGATGGCCACCGATGGCGGCGATGCCGATGCGGTGCTGGCACAGATCGGCAACGCCGGCGTGGATATCGACGCACTGGCGCGCAAGCTGCAGCTGGACGGCGCGGCGGCCTTCGTCAAATCCTGGAAGCAGCTGCTGCAGCGGATTGCCGACAAGGCCGGCGCACTCGATGCGAAGTCACAGGGACCGATCGACCGATGAGCCAGCCCGATCTCACCACGCGCCCGCAATGGCAGGCGCTCAGGCAACACTTTACCGCGATCGGCCAGAAGCACCTGCGCGAACTGTTCGCCGCCGATCCACGACGCGGCGAGCAGCTGACCGTCGAGGATGTCGGCCTGTACCTGGACTACTCCAAGCAGCACGTCGACGCCGATACATTGCGTCTGTTGCGCGAGCTGGCCGAAGCCTGCGAACTGCCGCAGCGGATCGCGGCGATGTTCCGCGGTGACAAGATCAACCGCACCGAGGATCGCGCGGTATTGCACGTGGCACTGCGTGCGCCCGCCGGCGAGAAGATCCTGGTCGACAGCTACGACGTGGTGCCGGACGTGCATGCGGTGCTGGACCGCATGGCGGCGTTCTCCGGCAAGGTGCGCGATGGCTCGTGGAAGGGACATACCGGCAACGCGATCCGCAACGTCATCAGTATCGGCATCGGCGGCTCCGACCTCGGGCCAGTGATGGCGTACGAGGCGCTGCGTGACTACAGCCGGCGCGACATGACGTTCCGCTTCGTCTCGAACGTGGACGGCACCGATTTCGCCGAAGCCGTGCGCGACCTGGAGGCGGCCGAGACGCTGTTCATCGTCTGCTCGAAGACCTTCACCACACTGGAAACGCTGACCAACGCGCATGCGGCACGCGCCTGGTGCCTCAAGGCACTCGGTGACGAGAGCGCAATTGCCAAGCACTTCGTCGCCGTCTCCACCAATGCCGAAGGCGTGGCGAAGTTCGGCATCGACACCGCGAACATGTTCGGCTTCTGGGACTGGGTCGGCGGGCGCTACTCGATGGACTCGTCGATCGGCCTGTCGACCATGCTGGCGATCGGCGCGGATCAGTTCCGCGAGATGCTGGCCGGCTTCCACGCGATGGACGAGCACTTCCGCAGCACGCCGCTGGAACGCAACCTGCCGGCACTGATGGGCCTGCTGGCGATCTGGAACAACAACTTCCTTGATGCCGCCACCGTCGCGGTGCTGCCGTACGAACAATATCTGAAACGCTTCCCCGCCTACCTGCAACAGCTGACGATGGAGAGCAACGGCAAGCACGTGACGCTCGACGGCGCGCATGTCGACTACAACACCGGGCCGATCTACTGGGGCGAGCCGGGCACCAACGGGCAGCATTCGTTCTACCAGCTGATCCACCAGGGCACGCGCATCGTGCCGTGCGACTTCATCGGCTTCGGCCAGACCCAGAATCCGCTGCCGGCGCAAGGTGGCGGCGACCAGCACGACCTGTTGATGGCAAATCTGATCGCGCAAGGCGAGGCACTCGCATTCGGCAAGACCGCGGAGGAAGTGCGCGCCGAGGGCACGCCGGAAGCGCTGGTGCCGCACCGCACGTTCGAGGGCAACCGGCCCAGCAACACCCTCCTCGCGGCCAAGCTGACGCCGCATGTACTGGGCACGCTGATCGCACTGTACGAGCACAGCGTGTTCGTGCAGGGCGTGATCTGGGACATCGACTCGTTCGACCAGTGGGGCGTGGAACTGGGCAAGGTGCTGGCGTCGCGGATCGTGCCCGAACTGGAAGCGAAGGACGAACCGGCCCTCAAGCACGACAGCTCGACGAACGCGCTGATCCGCCGCTACCGCCGCCTGCGCTCGTGACCGGCGCGGCGCCGGAGCTGTGGCTCTTCCGCCACGGCCAGACCGAGTGGAGCC
>JBOHYM010000009.1:0-4921 GCA_050737735.1 Rhodanobacter sp.
GGGATGAACAGGGTTCATCCCGCCGCACCATCATCGCGTGATCCAGCGATCAACGATTGCCGTGATCGTGGTCGTCCTTGTGCTCGGGCGGTCTGGCCTTGTCATTGGCTGGCCGGGCCGGCTGGGCATGGTTGGCGGCTGGCGGCTGGTTCCCATTGAATTGCGGCCTGCCATTCTGGACCGGCTGGACCCGTTGGGCTTCTGGCTGGCGCCCGCCGTATTGCTGCGGCCGGCTGTTCTGGACCGGCTGGGCCTGATGGGCTTCTGGCTGGCGCCCGCCGTATTGCTGTGGTCGAGCGTTCTGAACTGGCTGGACCGCACGTGCCGGCCCGACAGCTTCCGGACGACTTGGCTGCGACCCGCGGTACGAAGAGTTGTAATGGTTGTCCGCACCACGCCCGTCACGCTCCGGTCCGCGGTACAGATCGTGCCGCGGCGGCGGCGGTCGGCGCGGAATGTCACGGCGGTACCAGCTTTCGCGTTGGCCATAGAACGGCCGGCCGCGATAGTAGTTGTCCCAGTACGCGCCGATCGAGAAGGCGATGATCGGAATGCCGATCTGCACGCCATAGTCGGGCAGCAGTACGGGCTGATCCTGATACTCGTATTGAATGAAATTGCCGGCGATCCAGCCGCGATTGCCGTCGTTGTCGTTGATCACATCGCACCATTCCCAGCCGCTGGTGCAACCCTGCACGCTGACCCCCGTGCCTGCCGGAAGCTGGTCGACGAGTGGATAGCTTGGATCGGGACCGGCGCGCAGATTGACGTTGCCGGTGACATAGCCATCCTGTGCGTATGCAAGCGCGGAGAAGGCCAGTGAAAGTGACGCCACGGACAGTGATGCAAGGGCAAAACGGGTCAGGCGTTTCATGCGATCGGTCTCCAGCCGGTGGGTGTCGCCTGCAGTATATGCGCGTGCCAGCCTGAGAATATCGAGTGCCATGCGCGGGCACGTTATCTCCCGTACATGGCCGGTATATCGGCGGTACAGCTCAGCCTGCCGTGCGCGCCACGAAACGCAACGCCACCGAATTCATGCAGTAGCGCAGGCCGGTTGGTTGCGGGCCATCGTCGAAGACGTGGCCGAGATGACTGTCGCAGCCGGCGCAGCTGATTGCGGTGCGATCCATGCCGAAGCTGTTGTCGCGGTTCTGGATCAGGTTGCGCGCGGCGATCGGTTGCCAGAAGCTGGGCCAGCCGGTGCCGGAGTCGAATTCGGTAGCCGCGTCGTACAGCGCCGTGGCGCAGGCGGCGCAGCGGAACAGGCCTATGCCGAGTTTTTCATGCGGGCCGCTGAAGGCCATCTCGGTGCCATCGCGGCGCATTACGTCGAACGTTGCCGGCGACAGCCGCTGTCGCCACTGTGCGTCGGTCAGCACCAGCTTCGGCACCTGGCGTGCGCCAAGATCGCGGCCGCCGTCGGAGAAAATTTCCAGCAGCACGTTGCCCGGTTTGCCGACCGGTACGGCGTCGGCAGCGAACAGGCGCGGCATGACCAGACTGCCGCCGACTACCAGCAAGGCACCGCCGGCTGCCGCCGCGCGCAGGAAGCGTCGGCGATCCATCGCGAGGGTTTCATCAAGGCGTGACATGGCAACCTCCGTTGAGATGCATTTTTTGTGGGAGCGACTTCAGTCGCGACGCTTCCACATCATTCAAAAAGAGCGATCGCGACTGAAGTCGCTCCCACACGAGGGTTTGGATCAGCCGAACGTGAAGGCGTACGCCTGCACACCTGGATCGAGGAAGGTGATCTCGAACAGCCGCTCGCCAGTGCCGTTGGCCTGGCGCACCAGCTGATACAGGCGCTGGCTGCCGATGCTGCCGTTGCCGTCGGCATCGGTATCCATGCCGTGGTCGGCACCAGGCGCCTTGCCGTCGACGGTGACGCGGAAGCGGATCGGCCTGCCGTCGCTGCCGGGGCCGAGCACCAGGTGCAGGTCGCGGCCGCGGAAGCGGTAGACGATGCCGCCGCCAGCCGTGTCCAGTTGCGCGTTTTCGCCGTGCACGGTCCAGTGCCCGTCGAGCGACCACTGGTCGGCGGCGAGCGTGGCTGGCGCGTGGTAATCCCACGCATCGTCATGCGCCACCTTGCCGCCGGCGAAATTCATTGCGCGGGCGTAGCCGACATAGGTTTCCGGCGAGCGGGTGGGATCGTTCGACGCGGCGGCTTCGACGCCGTGGTGATCGTCGCTCACATAACCGCCCGGCAGGTTCTTCTGGCCGGCCGCAGTCAGCAGCTGGCGGATCACGTCCTCGCTTTCCTGATAGCCGCCTTCGCCGAAGTGGTGATGACGGATCTGCCCCTGCGCGTCGATGAAGTAATGCGCCGGCCAGTACTCGTTATGGAAGCCCTGCCAGATCGCGTAGTTGTCATCCAGCGCAACCGGGTAGTCGACACCCAGATCCTTGACTGCCTTGGCGACATTGGCCGGATCCTTCTCGAACGCGAACTCCGGTGCATGCACACCGATCACCACCAGGCCGTGATCCCTGTACTTGTCGGCCCAGCCGCGCACATACGGCAGTGCGCGGATGCAGTTGATGCAGGAGTAGGTCCAGAAATCGACCAGCACCACCTTGCCGCGCAGCGATTTGGTGGTCAGCGGCGGGCTGTTGAGCCAGCCGGTGGCACCGACCAGCGACGGCATCTCGCCTTCCACTGGCAACGGATCCCCGGCTTTCAGCACGGGCTGCGGTGCCGGTGCGGGGCGCACTGCGTTGATCAGTTTCTGTTCGATGCCGCCGGTGCTGGCCAGCGACACGCGGGTGAGCAGGCCGGTATCCAGCCCCAGAGCGATGCACGCCACGCCGGCCAGTACCAGCACGCCGAGCACGCGGCGTACCCATTCGCCAGCGCCCAGCGAGCGCTTCATCAAACCGAACACCTTGCCGCCGATCAGCAGCGCGAGGCCGAGCGAGGTCGCCGCGCCGGCCGCGTAGGTGAGCAGCAGCAGGGTGGTCTGCACGCTGGCGCCGTTCAATGCCGCGCCGGTCAGCAACAGGCCGAGGATCGGCCCTGCGCACGGCGCCCACAGCAGGCCGGTGGCCACGCCGAGGCCGGCGGCACTCCAGATCGAATCGCCATCGCCGGCCGAGCGTTGTGACAGCCGGTTGCCCAGCGCCACGAACGGGCGGCTGATCCATTCGGCCAGATGGGTCGACAGCAGGGTGAGACCCAGGAAGGCCAGCACCAGCATCGCCACGTAACGGCCGTACTGGTTCGCATGCACCGCCCAGCCACCGCCGAGCGCAGCCAGCGTGGCCACGGCGGCGAAGGTGATCGCCATGCCCAGCAGCATCGGCAGGCCATTGCGCATGAACGGCCGATCCGAGCGCGCGAACACGAACGGCAGCACCGGCAGGATGCAGGGGCTGAGAATGGTCAGTACGCCGCCCAGGTAGGCGAGGATCAACACGAGCATGGAAGCGCATCCGTGGGGAGGTTTGTCAGGTATTCGCCGGCGGAGCGGTGGCAGTTACATGCTTGTACGAGGTAACTCCGCTGGCGGACTCAGCGAAGACCTGTTGAGCAGCCTGCCGAGGAGCGAGCATGCCGCAAGTCTTGACCGCCACCGGCTTCATGGGTCTAGATAGTGGACTTTCCCGCTGGGCAAGTGTCCATCAGGCCGTGACAGTCGAATCCACCGCTGCCAACGACAGCGAATCGCCCGACCAGCGTCGGGCGGCGTGGATGGCGGCTGCCCAGACGGGCGACCGGCGTGCCTACGAAAAGCTGCTGGCCGACTCGGTGGGTTTGATCCGCGCTGCGGCACGACGACAGGGTGTGGCGCACGATCAGCTGGATGACGTGGTGCAGGAAACCCTGATCACCGTGCATCGCGTGCGCCATACCTATGACCCGGCGCGCTCCTACGATGCCTGGCTCACTGCGATCGCCAGCCGCCGCGCGATCGACGCCCTGCGCAGCAGCGGGCGCCGTGACCGGCGTGAGATCCACGATGAATTCGCGATCGATGCGCATCCCGACGCGGATGATGCCAGCGCCGCCAGCGAGGGTCAGCAGCGCGCGCAGCGCCTGCGCGAGGCGATCGCCGAGCTGCCGCCGGGCCAGCGCGAGGCAGTGGAGCAACTGGGCCTGCACGAGCGCTCGCTGCGCGAGGCAGCCGAACTCACCGGGCGCAACACCGGCGCACTGAAAGTGAACCTGCATCGCGCGCTGAAGGCGCTGCGCGAACGATTTCATGGAGAATCCTGAACACCATGTCCGATCCACGACTGCATGAGGCATTGATCGACCAGCTTGGCGCCGAACTGGTGCCGGTGCGTCGTCTGCTGCCGCCATGGCTGCGTACGGCGGGCTGGCTGCTGGCGGTCGCGGCGATCGCAGTTTTGTTGCTGATGCACTACGGCGTGAGCGGCATGCTGCAACGCTGGGCCGGTACGCCGGATCTGGCCTGGGCCGGCGTCGGCGCGGTGCTTACCACGATCTGTGCCGCCTGGGCCGCCTTTGCGCTCGGTGTGCCGGGCCGTCGCACGATGTGGGCATGGCTGCCGCTGCCGGGCGCTGTTTTGTGGATCGGTGCCAGCGGCCTCGGCTGCCTGCGCGAGTGGATCGCGCCGGGCACCCAGGTCGCAAATATGCATCAGTCAGCCGATTGCCTGATCTTCATCATCAGTTTCTCGATCCCGCTGTCCGCTCTGCTGATCGTGCTGCTGCGGCGCGCCTGTCCACTGCGACCGGTGCTCACCGCCGTGATGATCGGCCTGGCCAGCGCGGCGGCTTCGGCCAGTCTGCTGGAGATCTGCCACTCCTACGATGCCGCGGCCACCGACCTGCTCACGCATGCGCTGGCGGTGGCTGTGGTGGTGGCGGTCAATGCCGCAATGGGCGGTCGGCTGTTGTCGAAAGCGTAGGTTCGTAGCGGCTGTTTCGTAGGGCGGGCACTGCCCGCCG
>JBOHYM010000010.1:0-12779 GCA_050737735.1 Rhodanobacter sp.
GCTGACGGTTCTGGCGGGAACGGCAGAGACGTTTTTCCATGCTTTGCATCCTGTCGGGAGATCAGTCGCGCGCGCGCAGCCACTGGTGGATCGCCGGCGGCACTTCGCGCTGCGCACGGCCAGACACATAGATGCCGATGTGGCCGCCCTTGAACGCGAGCTGGGTGTAGTCGGTGGTGCCGACATGCCGGCCCAGCGCACGCGAGGCATCCGGTGGCACCAGATGATCCTGCTCGGCGAAGATGTTCAGCACCGGCTGCGTCACCATGCCCAGATCCACCGGCTTGCCACCAATCTCGAGCGTGCCCTTGACCAGCTTGTTGCCCTGGTAGAAATCCTTGATGAACTGGCGGAACGCTTCGCCGGCCTGATCCGGCGAATCGAAGATCCAACGCTCCATGCGCAGGAAGTTCTCCAGCTCGGTCGGGTTGTCGAGGATGTCGACCATGCCGATGTACTTCTGCTGGTTCAGCCGCACCGGTTTCAGCGTGAGGTAGACGTAGTTCATCAGCCCGGCAGGGATATTGCCCATGGTATCGACGAACTGGTCCACGTCCAGATTGCGGCACCAGTGCGAGAGCATGTTGTCCGGCGTATGGAAATCCACCGGCGTGACCATGGTGATCAGGTTTTTCACCTTGTCGGAATGCAGCGCGGTGTAACACAGCGAAAACGCGCCGCCCTGGCAGATGCCGAGCAGGTTGATCGCATCCAGCTCATGTCGTTCGCGCACCGCATCGACGCAACGATCGAGATAGCCGTTGATGTAGTCGTCCAGGGTCAGCCAGCGATCGGCGCCGTCGGGATAACCCCAGTCGATCAGGTAAACATCCTCGCCCTGCTCCAGCAGATTGCGCACCATCGAGCGATCGGCCTGCAGATCGGTCATCCACACCGTATTGACCAGGGCGTAGACGATCAGCAACGGCGTCTTCGAGGACGGTTTGCCTTGGCCCTTGAAGTGCCACACCTTCAGCTTGTCCTCGCTGTAGACCAACTCGCGTGGCGTGTTGGCATACTCGGGCTCGTGCATGCTGCGCAGGTGGGTCATGCCGGCCGCAAGCTTGCGCTGGAACGTGGCGATATCGCTCAGGGCTTTGGTCGGGTCGATGCGCAATGGCGTGTACATGGCGACGTCTCCTTACTTGCGCTTGCGCGGGTTGGCGCGACTGGCCGACGCGGGGCGGCTCTTGTTTGTTGCGGCAGTCTTCTTTGCAGCCACCGTTTTGACGGCCACTTTCCGCGATGGCGGCGCTGGCGCCTTGGCTATAGCCTTCTTTACCGCCGAAATCTCTGGCTTGGCCCTCGATTTCGCTGCAGGCGCAGCGGCCGGTCGGTTGCCACTGGCCGCCAGCTGACGCTTGAGTGCATTCAGCTCGCGGCGCAGCTCCGTGATCTCCTCGGCCTGCGCATTGTTCTGCTTGCCACGTACCTCGCGTCGAAGTTGCTGCAGGCGTTCGCCCAAGCTCGATACTTCGCTGCGGGTCGGCACGCCCAGTTGCTGGCACATCTGCTCGGTCTGCTTCTGCTGCATCTGCCGCACGCGCATCTGCGTATTGACCATCTCGCCGTAGGCTTCGCGAAACTCGTCGGACAACGCGATCTCGGCATAAGCCTCCTCAACCGAGTCCACCCACAGGTCATACAAGGCTTTCAGTGAATCGACCTGACGACCGGGTTCGGCATGTTGTGCCAGCTTGCTCTGCAGCTTCTCCATTCCCTGCGTATTGGCGCGCTGGATCAGCGCGTGATAGCGCGCGGAAGCCTGCAGCGAGGCCAGCACCGCGGCGCTCATGGCGTCCTGCTGCATCTGCTGCTCGCGGTTCAGACCAAACGCCGGTGTCGGCCCGTGCGTGCAGGGCAGATCGCCGAAGCCACTGTGCTGCGTGGCCTGCAGCCACGACTGCCATTGCCGGGTAAAGCCCTCGGCCCCGCTGCTGTCGATACCGCCAAACGCCTGCGCGAACGGCTGGCTGGTGCCACCGAACATCTGCTGCAGCTGCTGGCGCCAGTCACCGGATGCCCCGGCGCCACTGGACGCTGCGGCCCCCTGCATCAAATCGAAATACCCCTTCAGGCCGGCCAGCGTGCGTTCCAGCGTGTCATTGCCGGAGGCAGGCGCCGCGGGAGGCGTGAAAAACGGATTGGCGGGGGGCTGTTGCTGCTGTTGCAACTGGCGCGTCCAGGCATCCCAGGACTGCTGCGCCAGCGCCTGATAGTTTTTCAGAAAATCGCTTGCCTGCTCGGCCATGCCAGGTTCCTCGTCCGTCGGTACCCCAACATCCTAGCAGTGCATGTCGGGCGATAGTGTGTTGACCCACGTGGCCACGCATCGCTAGAAGCTGGCCATTCAGCGCAGGCTGGCGTTGATCCTGGCCAAGGTCGCCAGGCCAGGACACAGCTCGGCCTCGCCGAGCCGGTTGAACGCCACCGGTGCGGTATCCAGATGGGCGTGCAGATCCGGTGCGTCGGCTTCGACGTAGAACAGGCCGGTGACCACTTCACCGCGCGCCTGACACTCGTGCAGGTAATTCATCGCCGCAAGGCGATCGCTGGAATCGTGGCTCTGCGGCAGCTTGCGCAGGCGCAGGATGCTGCCGTCGTGCTGCGGCACATCGACCGTATCGCCCGGCGCATAGTCGGTGGTGATTGCTTCGCAGGCCGGGATGAAGTCCAGCCGATTCAGGGCGTGGTTGTGCTCGCGCACGTATTCGTAGCTCTTGGTGCTGCCGGCATGGTTGTTGAACGCCACGCAGGGGCTGATCACGTCGATGAACGCGGCGCCGCGATGCGCCATCGCCGCCTTCAGCAGCGGCACCAGCTGGGCCTTGTCGCCGGAAAAGCCACGCGCCACGAAACTGGCGCCCAGCTGCAGCGCGAGTCCGACCATGTCGATCGGGCTGTCGCTGTTGACCGCGCCGCGCTTGGAGCGGGAGCCCTGGTCCGCCGTCGCCGAGAACTGCCCCTTGGTCAGACCGTACACGCCGTTGTTCTCGACGATGTAGACCATGTTCACACCACGACGGATCGCATGCACGAACTGGCCGATGCCGATCGAGGCGGAATCCCCGTCACCGGAAACGCCCAGATACAGCAGTTCGCGGTTGGCCAGGTTCGCACCGGTCAGTACCGAGGGCATGCGTCCGTGCACGGTATTGAAGCCGTGCGACTGGCCCAGGAAATAGGTGGGTGTCTTCGAGCTGCAACCGATGCCGGACAACTTGGCCACGCGGTGCGGTTCGATGTCCATCTCCCAGCAGGCCTGGATGATCGCCGCCGAGATCGAGTCGTGCCCGCAGCCGGCGCACAGGGTGGATACCGCGCCCTCGTATTCGCGGCGCGTGTAACCGACGCGGTTGCGCTGCAGCGACGGGTGATGAAGCGCGGGTTTGGTGAGGTAGGTCATGTCATGCCATCTCGTTGTCACGCATCGGGAGCACGTTTGCTGCCCGCAGCCGCTCGCCGATCGCATCGACGATGAAACGCGCGGTGATCGGCGTGCCGTCGTAATGCAGCACCGGAATCAATCGCATCGGATCGACCTCGAACTGCTCGATCAGCAGCATGCGCAACTGCGCATCGCGGTTCTGCTCGACCACCAGCACGGTCTCGTGGGCGGCGATGAATTCCATGACTGCGTCCGCGAATGGATAGCCGCGCACGCGCAGGGTGTCGAGGTGCCGGCCATCCTGTTCCAGGATCGCCACCGCCTCGGCCATCGCCGGCGAGGTCGAACCGAAATAGATGACGCCGTAGTGCGTCTGCTGTGCTGCCTGACCACGGATCGGCTGCGGCAGCAACGTCTTTGCCGTGGCGAATTTCTTCTGCAGCCGCTGCATGTTGCTGACGTAGTCCTCACCCTTTTCCGAGTAACGCGCGTCGGCGTTCTTGCTGGTGCCGCGAGTGAAGAAACTGCCACGGGTCGGATGCGTGCCCGGCAGCGTGCGGTACGGAATGCCGTCGCCATCGACATCACGGTAGCGGCCGAACGGCACGCCCGCTTCCAGTTGCTCGGCACTGAGCAGCTTGCCGCGGTCGTAGCGGCGTGCTTCGTCCCAGGCGAACGGTGCGCACAGGCGGTGATTCATGCCGATGTCGAGGTCGCTCAGCAGAAACACCGGCGTCTGCAGGCGATCAGCCAGATCGAGCGCCGCCGCCGCGAATTCGAAGCACTCATGCGGATCCTCCGGAAACAGCAGCACGTGGCTGGTGTCGCCGTGCGAGGCGTGCGCACAGGCAAGCACGTCCGACTGCTGGGTGCGTGTGGGCATGCCGGTCGAGGGGCCACCACGCTGCACGTCGACGATGGTCACCGGGATCTCGGCGAAATAGGCCAGCCCGATGAATTCGTTCATCAGCGAGATGCCCGGGCCGGAGGTGCTGGTGAACGCACGCGCGCCGTTCCAGCCGGCGCCGACCACCATGCCGATCGAGGCGATTTCGTCCTCGGCCTGCACGATCGCGTAGTGGTGCTTGCCGGTTACGGGATCGACGCGAAACTTGGCGCAGTATTTCTCGAATGCCTCGGCCAGCGAGGACGACGGCGTGATCGGATACCACGCACACACCGTTGCACCGCCATAGACCATGCCCAGCGCAGCAGCGGCATTGCCCTCGACAAAGATGCGATCACCGATCGCGTCGCGGCGTTCCACGCGCAGGCCGAGCGGTTCGAGATGCTGCGTCGCATGGTCGCGGCCGAGGTCGAGCGCCTGGAAATTCGCCGCGAGCAGTTTTTCCTTGCCCGCGTACTGCTCGCCGATCAGCGTCGCGATCACCTCGCGTTCGATGCCCAGCAGCACCGACAACGCGCCGACGTACATGACGTTCTTGAACAACTGACGCTGGCGTGGGTCCTTGAAGTTGGCGCTGCATAGCTCGGTCAACGGCACACCGATCGTGCACACATCGTCGCGGAACTTCGACTTCGGCAACGGCTTGCTGCTGTCGTAGAACAGGTAACCGCCGGGCCCGATCTCGGCGACATCGGCATCCCAGGTCTGCGGATTCATCGCCACCATCAGATCCACGCCGCCGCGCCGTCCCAGCCAGCCGCGCTCGTTGACGCGCACCTCGTACCAGGTCGGCAGGCCCTGGATGTTGGACGGGAAGATGTTGCGTGGGCTGACCGGCACGCCCATGCGCAGGATGGATTTCGCGAACAATTCGTTGGCCGACGCCGAGCCGGAGCCATTGACGTTGGCGAACTTGACGACGAAGTCGTTGCAGGCGCTGAGTGGTGTCACGTCATCTCCTCAATGTTCACCGCAACCGCCGCCGCCCGCGCCGGCATAGGTCTGCTGCAGCAGAAACTTGCGCATGTCCCAGGCCCCGGTCGGGCAACGCTCCGCGCACAGGCCGCAGTGCAGGCAGACATCCTCATCCTTGACCATGACCCGGGACGTCTTGAGCGCCCCGGATACGTAGAGGTCCTGCTCGGCGTTCGGGGCCGGCGCATTCAGCCGCGTACGCAGGTCGACTTCGTCGCCGTTGGCGGTGAACGTGATGCAATCCATCGGGCAGATATCGACGCAGGCGTCGCATTCAATGCAGACGTCTTCGGTGAACACGGTCTGCACGTCGCAATTCAGGCAGCGCTGGGCTTCCTTCCATGCGGTTTCCGCATCGAAGCCCAGTTCGACTTCCTGATGGATGCTCGTCAGCGTTTTTTCCTTCGCGGCCCAGGGCACCACGAAACGTTCGTCGCCGGAGACCGCGTTGTCATAGCTCCACTCATGGATGCCCATCTTCTGCGAGACCAGGTTTACCAAGGGCGATGGACGCGCATGCACGTCCTCACCCTGCAGCAGCTGGTGGATCGAAATCGCGCTCTGGTGACCGTATTCGACCGCCCAGATGATGTTCTTCGGCCCGAACGCAGCGTCGCCGCCGAAAAACACTCCGGGTAATGTCGATTGCAGCGTGATCTTGTCGAGCTTCGGCATGCCCCATTCGTCGAAGGCGATGCCGAGGTCGCGTTCGATCCACGGAAACGCATTCTGCTGGCCCACCGCGATCAGTACCTCGTCGCAGTCGAAGGTCTGATCCGGCTCGCCAGTGGCAATCAGCCTGCGCTTGCCATGTGCGTCGTGTTCCGCGCGCATCTTCTCGAATACGACGCCGGTGAGCCTGCCGTCTTCGTGCAGAAAGGCCTTGGGGTTGAGCCAACCCAGGACCTCGACGCCCTCGTGCAGGGCATCCTCCTTTTCCCACGGCGAGGCTTTCATCTCCTCCAGACCGGAGCGCACGATCACCTTGACGTCCGCACCGCCAAGACGCAACGCCGAACGGCAACAGTCCATCGCGGTGTTGCCGCCACCGAGCACGATTACGCGTCGGTCGACCTTGTCGACATGGCCGAAATACACCGAAGCCAGCCAGTCGATGCCGATGTGGATCTTCGCCGCGGCGTCGCGGCGTCCAGGCAGATCCAGATCGCGCCCGCGCGGCGCGCCGCAACCGACGAACACCGCGTCGTAGTCTTCGTCGAGCAAGCTGCGCAGCGAATCGATGCGCCGGCCGCCCACGAACTCAATGCCCAGATCGAGGATGTAGCCGACTTCCTCGTCGATCACGCTTTCAGGTAAGCGGAATCGCGGCACCTGCGTGCGCATGAAGCCGCCGGCTTTTGCATCGGCTTCGAATATCGTGACGCGATAACCCAGCGGGGCCAGATCGCGTGCGACGGTGAGCGAGGCGGGGCCCGCGCCGATGCAGGCGATCCGGAAATGCCCTGCGCCGGGCAGGCGTGCCGGCAAGCGTGCGCGCAGGTGATCCGCAATGTCAGCGCTCTTGTGGTCGGCGGCGACGCGCTTCAAGCGGCAGATCGCCACCGGCTCTGGTTTCTCGCCATTGCTTTCCTCGACGCGCCCGCGCCGGCAAGCCGGTTCGCAGGGGCGATCGCAGGTACGGCCCAGGATGCCGGGGAAGACATTGGAATCCCAATTGACCAGAAAGGCCTCGTCGTAATCCCCCGCCGCGATCAGGCGGATGTACTCCGGTACCGGCGTATGTGCCGGACACGCCCACTGGCAGTCGACGACCTTGTGGAAGTAGCCTGGATTGCGGATATCGGTGGGCTTCAAGGCACCCCTCCAGAACCAGCGGTAAGCCGAGTCTAGCCGCTTTGCAGAAGAACGAAAGACATGGGCCATGGCCAGCAGCGACGACCTGTGCGGGTTGCCCACCCCACGCGTCGAGGCATGACTCTCCCGGTTGCCGGGTGAGCATAGGACTTTCGCCTCCAGACAGGTGCGCCCTGCCCGGTGTGCCAACAAAAAACGGGCCTTGCGGCCCGTTTTTGCATCACTTGAACACGCTTCGGGCGTTTACGCCGCGGGCGTCCCGGCAGCGGCCTCGTCCTCGGTCACGGCCTTCATCGACAAGCGGATGCGGCCCTGCTTGTCCACTTCGAGCACCTTGACCTTGACGATGTCGCCTTCCTTGAGCTTGTCGGAAACCTTCTCGACGCGCTCGCTGGAGATCTGCGACACGTGCACCAGACCATCCTTGCCCGGCATGATCGTGACGAACGCACCGAAATCCATCAACTTGGCGACCTTGCCCTCGTAGATGCGGCCCGGCTCGACGTCGGAGACGATCTGCTCGATGCGCTTGCGTGCCGCTTCGCCGGCTTCGCGGTTGACCGAACCGACGATGATGGTGCCGTCGTCGCTGATATCGATCGTGGTGCCAGTCTCTTCGGTGATCGAGCGGATGGTCGCGCCACCCTTGCCGATCACTTCGCGGATCTTGTCCGGATGGATCTTGATGGTGATCAGGCGTGGGGCATATTCGCTCATTTCCGTGCGTGCGGTGGTGAGCGCCTTGCTCATCTCGCCAAGGATATGCAGGCGACCACGCTTGGCCTGGGCCAGCGCCACCTTCATGATCTCTTCAGTGATGCCGTCGATCTTGATGTCCATCTGCAGCGCGGAGATGCCATCGGCGCTACCGGCCACCTTGAAGTCCATGTCGCCGAGGTGATCCTCATCGCCCAGGATGTCGGACAGCACGACGAAGTCGCTGCCTTCCTTGACCAGGCCCATCGCGATACCGGCCACCGGCGCCTTCAGCGGCACGCCCGCGTCCATCATCGCCAGCGAGGAACCGCACACCGACGCCATCGACGAGGAACCGTTGGACTCGGTGATTTCCGAGACCACGCGCACCACGTACGGGAATTCCTCGATGGTCGGCTTGACCGCCTGCACGCCGCGCTTAGCAAGGCGGCCGTGGCCGATCTCGCGACGCTTCGGCGCACCGAAGCGGCCAGCCTCACCCACCGAGAACGGCGGGAAGTTGTAGTGGAACAGGAACGGATCCTTCGACTCGCCTTCCGGCGCGTCGATGATCTGCGCATCGCGCGTCGTGCCAAGGGTGACCACGACCAGTGCCTGCGTCTCGCCGCGGGTGAACAGCGCCGAGCCATGGGTGCGCGGCAGCACGCCGACGCGCACGTTGATCGCACGCACGTCGTCGAGCTGACGACCGTCGATACGCACCTTGGTCTTCAGCACGCTGTCGCGCATGGTGTGGTATTCGAGCTCGCCGAATTCCTTCGAGAGTTCGCCTGCGGCCCAACCGTTCGCTTCGGCCTCGGCCTTGAGCGAACCGAGCACGTCGGACTTGATCGCGGAGATCGCGTCGCGACGCTGCAGCTTGTCACGCACCTGGAAGGCTTCGTCCAGCTTGTTGCCGACGGCGCCCTTGAGCGCGGCGACCAATGACTCGTTGCGCGCCGGTGCCTGCCAGTCCCAGGACGGCTTGGCGGCTTCGGCAGCCAGCTCGGCGATCGCACGAATCGCGACCTGCATCTGCTGGTGGCCGAACATCACCGCACCAAGCATGACGTCCTCGGACAGCAGCTTCGCTTCGGATTCCACCATCAGCACCGCACCGGAGGTACCGGCGACGACCAGGTCCAGCTCGGAGGTCTTCAGCTCGGTGTGCGACGGGTTCAGCAGGTACTTGCCGTTGGCGTAGCCGACACGGGCGGCGCCGATCGGACCCTTGAACGGGATACCGGCCAGGCTCAGCGCGGCGGAGGCGCCGAGCAGCGCAACGATGTCGCCGTCAACTTCCGGGTTCAGCGAAACGACCTGCGCGATGACCTGCACTTCGTTCTTGAAGTCTTCCGGGAACAGCGGACGCACCGGACGATCGATCAGACGCGAGGTCAGCGTCTCCTTCTCGGTCGGGCGACCTTCGCGCTTGAAGAAACCGCCCGGGATGCGGCCGGCGGAGTAGAACTTTTCGACGTAGTCGACGGTGAGCGGGAAGAAATCCTGCCCTTCCTTCTGCTTCGTCGCAGCCACCGCGGTGACCAGCACCACGGTACCGCCCATGCTGGCCATGACCGCGCCGGACGCCTGGCGGGCAATTTCGCCCGTCTCCAGCGTGACTTCGTGACTACCGTACTGGAATGACTTGGTTACTTTTGCCACGTTGGAATTCCTGAGTTTTATTTGAGAGTGCGGCCAGGGATGGCCGCTGCTTGATCTCAGCGTTCACGGACGAACGCACAAACTACTCCCGCACGAAATTACCGACGCAGGCCGAGGCGTTCGATCAGGGTCTGGTAGCGCGCAAGATCGCGATCCTTCAGATAGCTGAGCAGGCGCTTGCGCTGGTTGACCAGCTTCAGCAGGCCACGGCGGGAATGGTGATCCTGCTTGTGTTCCTTGAAGTGGCCGGTGAGGTGGTCGATGCGGGCGGACAGCAGGGCCACCTGGACTTCGGTCGAACCGGTGTCGTTCGGCACGCGGCCGAAATCAGCAATGATCTTGCCGGTCTGTTCTGCGGTAAGAGACATGGGTATACGTTTCCTTGGAAGGCGATGCGAAGCTTGCGCAACGTCACCGCGATGACGTTGCGCAAGCTTCGCCTAGTTGAATGAAAGCGTTGAAATAACTTGTCTATTCTACTGATGGGAGTGGTGTTACAACAAGTGCGGAGCGGCTTATCGACGCAATTTCTTCAGCCGGATGGCAGGTTGAAGCCGCGCAGGATGCGCGCGCGACCATCCTCGTCCGGTTCCAGCACGGCCAGCAGCGCGCCATCACTGGCAAATGCGGCACAACGGCCGGCAGCCAACAGCCCCGGCAGGGCAATTTGCTGGCCGCGTGAAATGGCCATGCTTTGTGCCTCATCGAGCTGCAAGGCCGGCAAATCGGACAATCCCGCCGCGACAGGTAATAACCACGACAACAAGGCTTCGTCGCCCTGCCCGGCCGCCTGCTGCAGTTCGTCCAGGGTCACCATCCGCGGTTCGCGAAACGGCTCCACCCACAGTCGGCGCAAGGCGGTCAGATGCGCGCCGCAGCCCAGATCCTCACCCAGATCCATCGCCAGCGAGCGCACATAGGTGCCGGAGCCGCATTCCACCTGTAGCGTCAGCGTGTCATCCGTACGCGCCAGCAGTTCGAGCCGGTGGATCTCCACCTCGCGCGCAGGCACCTCGACGATCTCGCCGCGACGGGCCTTCGCATACAGCCGCTCACCATCCAGCTTGAGCGCCGAATACATCGGCGGCACCTGCAGGATGCGTCCGCGCAACTTCGCCAGTGCCGTCTCGATGATGGTTTCATCAAGCACCGGTATCGGGCGCTGTCGCAGGATTTCGCCTTCAGCATCGGCGCTGTCAGTAGTGATGCCGAGCCGGCACTCGGCCACGTAGGCCTTGCGCGCGCCCAGCAGGCTGCCGGCCAGTTTGGTGGCCTCGCCGAAACACAACGGCAACAGGCCGGTGGCCAGCGGATCGAGCGCCCCGGTATGGCCGCCCTTGGCCGCGCGCAGGAGGCGGCGCACGGATTGCAGCGCCTGGTTGGAACTCAGGCCCAGCGGCTTGTCGAGCAGGACGATGCCGTGCAGATCACGGAACTGGATACGCGCAGAACGGCTCATCGGTTCAGCTGTGCCCCAACCTTTCGACTCAGTCCTGCTTGTCATCGGTGGGCGGCTTCAGATCGCGCGCCTGATCGCGCAACAGCGATTCGATGCGCTCGCCCTTGTCGACCGAGTCGTCGTACTTGAATTTCAACTCCGGCACGCGACGCATGCGCATGCCGCTGTGCGCCAGTGAATGGCGGATTTCGTGACCCATGGCGTTGAGCGCCTTCACGGTCGGCAGCCCCTGCTCGGGCATCAGGGCAGTCACCCACACGGTCGCCCAATCCAGGTCACGAGTGATTTCCACGTCCGACACGCTGACCGACGGCAAGCCGTGATCACGCACAGCCGCATGCACCAGCAAACCAAGTTCACGGCGCAGCTCGGCACCGATGCGGTCGGTACGCTTGAAATCACGGGATGGCATGAGCAGCTCCAATCAGGTCGAGGTCCATCACCGCATCACGGCGATGGCCTCGCCTTTCCCCACGAAGGGGAAAGGCGACAGTTCAATTACAGGGTACGCGCCACTTCCGTGCGCTCGAAGCACTCGATCTGGTCGCCCGGCTTGACGTCGTTGTACTGCTTGACGGCGATGCCGCACTCCATGCCGTTGCGTACTTCGTCGACCAGCTCCTTGAAGCGACGCAGCGATTCCAGCTCGCCCTCGAAGATCACCACGTTGTCGCGCAGCACTCGGATCGGCTTGCTGCGCTTGACCGTGCCCTCGGTGACCATGCAACCGGCCACGGCACCAAACTTGGAGCTGCGGAACACGTCGCGCACCTCGGCGGTACCGATGATGTCCTCGCGCACTTCCATGCCGAGCAGGCCGGTCGCTGCCTGGGTCACCTGGTCGATCACGTCATAGATGATCGAGAAGTAACGCACATCCAGGCCGGCCGTCTCGATCACTTTGCGTGCCGAGGCATCGGCACGCACGTTGAAGCCGATGACCAGCGCCTTCGAAGCCGCTGCCAAAGTGGCGTCGGACTCGTTGATGCCGCCCACGCCGGACGAGACCACGTTGACCCGGACCCGATCGTTGCCGATCTGGGTCAGCGACTCGCGCAGGGCCTCGACCGAACCCTGCACGTCGCCCTTGACCAAGATGTTGAGCGTCTGCTGCTCCACGCCCTGACCCATCTTGGCGATGATGTCCTCGAGCCGGTTGCTCTTGCTGACCATGCGCGTCTCGCGACGTTTGAGCTCACGCTCCTGCGCCACCTCGCGGGCCAGCCGCTCGTCTTCGACGCAGACGAAGTCGTCGCCAGTCTCTGGCACGCCGGACAGACCCAGCACCTGCACCGGAATCGACGGACCCGCTTCCAGTACCTGCTGACCGGTTTCGTCGATCAGCGCGCGCATGCGGCCGTATTCGATACCGCAGACGACGAAGTCGCCCTTGCGCAGCGTGCCCTGCTGCACCAGCACGGTGGCGACCGGGCCGCGGCCACGATCCAGGCGGGACTCGATCACCACACCGGAGGCGCGGCCATCGGCCACGGCCTTGAGTTCCATCACCTCGGCCTGCACCGAGATCGCATTGAGCAGATCCTCGACGCCTGCGCCGGTCTTGGCCGATACCGGCACGAACTGGACGTCACCGCCCCAGTCTTCCGGCACCACTTCGTACTGCACCAGGCCCTGCTTGACGTTGTCGGGATTGGCGCCGTCCTTGTCCATCTTGTTGACCGCGACGATCAGCGGCACCTTGGCGGCGCGCGCATGCTTCACCGCTTCCACCGTCTGCGGCATCACGCCGTCATCGGCGGCCACCACCAGGATCACGATGTCGGTCGACTGCGCACCACTGGCACGCATCGAGGTGAACGCGGCGTGGCCCGGGGTATCCAGGAACGTGATCACGCCCTTGGAGGTTTCCACGT
>JBOHYM010000011.1:0-4503 GCA_050737735.1 Rhodanobacter sp.
CTTGCACGCCGTCGCGGCTGAAGCCGCTCCCACAGAAAAGCCGTCAAACGTACTTCCCGTCATCTTCCAAGCGATAACCATCATGTCCATTCCGTTTGCCATCAGCGCCCGCCACAAGGGCTTCAACCGTGCCGAGATCGTCGATCAGAACTTCATCGAGTTCGTGCATTTGTGGCGGGGTGAGGTACATGCTGCTCCACGTGACAGTGAGGCCGTGTTGCCGGGTAGTGCATTGGACGCCCGTGGTTTTCGCGAACTGCTGGAATCGCAGCTGATCTCGCGTCACCTCGACCTGATGGCGCGGGTACTGCGCGTGCAGAACAAGGTGTTCTACACGATCGGCTCCAGCGGCCATGAAGGCAACGCGATGGTGGCGCGGCTGACCCGGCATACCGACCCGGCCTTCCTGCACTACCGCAGCGGCGGCTTCATGGCCGAGCGTTTCCGCAAACTTCCCGGCATGGATCCAGTGCTCGATTCGGCGCTGAGCTTTGCCGCCAGCAAGGACGATCCGGCTTCCGGTGGCCGCCACAAGGTATGGGGCAGCAAGCCGTTGTGGGTGTTGCCGCAGACCTCGACGATCGCCTCGCACCTGCCCAAGGCGCTGGGTACCGCGGCGGCGATCGAGCAGGCGCGGCGCATCGGCCATCAGCTGCCGATTCCGGATGACAGCATCACGATCTGCTCGTTCGGCGATGCGTCCAGCAACCATGCCACGGCGCAGACCGCGTTCAACGCGGCGGCGTGGACGGCCTACCAGAAACTGCCGGCGCCGTTGCTGTTTGTGTGCGAGGACAACGGCATCGGCATCTCGGTGAAGACGCCGAGCGGCTGGGTGACCAGCAATTTCCAGCACCGCTCCAATCTGGATTACTTCTACGCCGACGGCCTCGATCTGGCCGAGGGTTACGCCCAGGTGCAGCGTGCGGTGGAACACTGCCGCAGCACGCGTCGACCCACCTTCCTGCACCTGAAGACCACCCGCGTGATGGGCCACGCTGGCACCGATTTCGAGATCGAGTGGCGCAGCATCGAGGAGTTGTTCGCTGTGGAGGCGACTGACCCGTTGTTGCGCTCGGCTGGCATAGCGCTGGAATCGGGTCTGTACGGCAAGGACGACCTGCTGAATCTCTACGAGGCGACCCGCAAGCGCTGCTTCGCGGCGGCCGAGGATGCGGATTCGCGGCACCGGCTGACCTCGCTGGCCGACGTGATGAAGCCGCTGGCACCGTACACGCCGGCCGCGGTGAAGGTCGAGGCCGAGCGTGCCGACTATGCCGACAGGCGTCTGGCTGTATTCGGCGGCGAGGCGAAGCTGCCGGAAAATCTGCCGCCACGGCATCTGGCGATCCAGATCAATCATGCGTTGCACGATCTGTTGGCGAAGTATCCGCAGGCACTCCTGTTCGGCGAGGACGTGGCGCAGAAGGGTGGCGTGTACACCGTCACCAAGGGCCTCAACAAGACCTTCAAGGGCAGCCGCGTGTTCAACACGCTGCTGGACGAGACGATGATCCTCGGCCTTGCCCAGGGCTACGCCAACATGGGCATGCTGCCCATGCCGGAAATTCAGTACCTCGCGTATTTCCACAACGCCTGCGACCAGATTCGCGGCGAGGCGGCGTCGTTGCAGTTCTTCTCCAACGACCAGTACCGCAACCCGATGGTGATGCGGGTAGCCTCGCTCGGCTACCAGAAAGGCTTCGGCGGCCATTTCCACAACGACAACTCGATCACGGCGTTGCGCGACATTCCCGGCCTGATCGTCGGCTGCCCCAGCCGCGGCGACGACGCGGCAATGATGCTGCGCACGCTGATGGCGCTGGCGAAGGTGGATGGCCGCGTCTGCGCGTTCCTCGAGCCGATCGCGCTGTACATGACCAAGGATCTCTACGAGGCCGGCGACGGTCAGTGGCAGTTCGACTATCCGGCGCCCGGCGCGGCGATGACTCTTGGCGAAGGCCGCATCTACAACGACACGGCGAACGACCTGGTGATGTTCACCTTCGGCAACGGTGTGCCGATGGCCTTGCGCGCGGCGCGCACGATCGAGAAGGAGCAGGGCTGGCAGGTACGCGTCATCGACCTGCGCTGGCTGGCGCCACTCAACGATGCGTTCATCGCCGCGCAGGCAAAGACGGCCACGCGCATCCTGGTACTGGACGAGGGTCGCAAGAGCGCCGGCGTGGGCGAGGGTGTGATCACCGCGATCGTCGAGGGTGGCTGCGGTGCTACACCAATGCGGCGCGTGGTGGGCGCCGATACCTTCACGCCGCTGGCGGGTGCCGCGCTGCTGGTGCTGCCGGGCGAGGCCGAGGTGGTGGCGGCGGCACGGGAGCTGGCCGCGCGCTGAGCGCGGTCGTCACCTTCAATGATCGCGCTCGCGCGTTTCGACCACGTGCAGCAGTCGGCGTGACGACACGTTCATCGACTTGCTGCCGGCGTACAGGCTGACCCGGTTGCGCCCGTTGAGCTTGGCGTCGTACATCGCCTGATCGGCGCGCTCGACCAGTGACTCCACGCCATCGCCGTCCTGCCGCATGGCGATGCCGATGCTGATGCTGAGCAACTGCGCTGCTTCACTCACCGGAATCTCCAGCCGGTGCACGCGCCGGCACAATCGGGTCGCGACCTGCATCGCCTGCTGCGCGGAGGTGCCATCGAGCAGGGCGACGAATTCCTCGCCGCCGTAGCGGCCGAGCAGGTCGCTCGGGCGCAATTCCGCGATCAGCGACTTGGCCACCGCGACGAGTGCGCGGTCGCCGGTGTTGTGACCTCGGTAATCGTTCAGCAGTTTGAAATGGTCCAAATCGAGAAACAGCAGGGCGATCGGTCGGGGCGTTTCACTTGCCAGCAACACGCTGGCGCGTTCGCTCCACGCGCGCCGGTTGAGTATGTTGGTGAGTGCGTCATGGTCGGCCAGCACACGCACGATGTCGCGATCATGGCGCAGCCGCAATGCACGGTCTGCCAGACCCAGCGACAGCACCACGGCCTCGAACGCGCCGCCGGCCAGGCTGGCGTCGTTGAGCCAGTCCAGTTGGGGCAGCGCGCCGTTGACCTGGGCGCTGGTCATCGCGGTGAGCAGCAGCAGCGGCGTCCAGCTGGCGAGGAAAAACCAGGCCTGGCGCGAACCGCGTGCAGCGGCGATGACGGCGGCAGCCAGCAACAGGGCTGCGCCGATCATCAACAGGGGGTTGAGCAGGGCCTGCGCCACATCGACCAGCAGCGGGACACGGCTGCAGCGCATCAGCACCAGCTGGATCATGCCGACGGCGAGCGCCACGATCGGTACCCGCAGCAAGGGCGCGTAACGTCGCAGTTCGCAGAACCGCATCATGAACAGTGCCGCGAATGACACCGACAGCGCGACCGCCACCGAACCGGCCGTCACGATCATGCCGGACAGCCATGCCCATTCCAGCGGATGGAACAGGAAGCCGGTCTGGATGCCCTGGATCAGCGCGTAGCAGACCACATAACCGGCATACCAGGCGTAGGTGATGTCGTGCAGCATCAATGCAAAGCACAAGGCCATCAGCACCATCGCCAGCATCACCGCGAAGCAGGCACTGGCGAACACCAGCCACTGCGCGTCCTGCTGCATGTAATCAGCCCATGGCAGCAGGTTGAAACTCACCGGCGCACTCAGCGTCTCGGTAGGCTCGAACTTCAACAGGATCGGCTCCGATGCCGCCTGATCGGCGGGCAGGCGCCAGGCCAGCCGGCCATGCCCGTGGGTGGGTGCACTGAAATCGTCCAGCGCCAGCGTCTGCGGCTGGTCGTGGCCATACACCGTGACCGCGCCCAGCGGAGGGGGGTAGATCGTCAGCACGCGTTCGCGGTTGTCCCATGGCGGTTGCGGCGCGATAACCACCCAGCTGCCCTTTGCGCCATGCGGAAACCGTTCGAGCAGGGACGGATTGAAACTCTGCAGCAGTCCGTTGTGGTACTCGTCCAGCACGATCTGCGGTGTGTCGCCGACGCTGACCTCGCGCCAGGCGCCGTTCAACGGGGTGGCAGCATGGGCGAGGCCAAGCCACAGCAGGCCGAGCACAAGACCGGTCCAGGGCCGCCAGTGGCGCCCGGATATCCGTATTGTGACTAGCCTCTCCATTTGCCTTCCCCTGCTCTGGGAAACTCCTGCGGAGTTTTGTGTATTCGATTAGCATACCGGTAGCGAGCCGCCACTGCGGCAAGCCTGTCCCAGGCAGCGTCATCTGCATACCGGATGACCGGTCGATCCGGGCATTATGGATCGAACCGATTCCGCGAGGGCACCCTAGCTTCTATCGTAGCCAAGCAGGGATCGTGCCAGTATCACTTCCTCCTTTTTTGACGGCCGGGATCCTTGCATTTTGGCGCCTTGGCTGCGTCCGGGCGCATGGCGTGACCCGACGCGTGACATGGCCGGCCATGTTTGGAAGGAACGTGAAGCGTCATCAACGCCGCTGCAAGGCGGATGCGGTCCCGGAGCGGTCGTGGGGGGGGGGGGGGGGGGGG
>JBOHYM010000012.1:0-189642 GCA_050737735.1 Rhodanobacter sp.
TATGGAAGGGCCATCGCTCAACGGATAAAAGGTACTCCGGGGATAACAGGCTGATACCGCCCAAGAGTTCATATCGACGGCGGTGTTTGGCACCTCGATGTCGGCTCATCACATCCTGGGGCTGTAGCCGGTCCCAAGGGTATGGCTGTTCGCCATTTAAAGTGGTACGCGAGCTGGGTTCAGAACGTCGTGAGACAGTTCGGTCCCTATCTGTCGTGGGCGTTGGAGATTTGAGGGGGGCTGCTCCTAGTACGAGAGGACCGGAGTGGACGTTCCGCTGGTGTTCGGGTTGTCATGCCCATGGCATTGCCCGGTAGCTACGAACGGAAGTGATAACCGCTGAAAGCATCTAAGCGGGAAGCACGCCCCAAGATGAGATCTCCCGAGAGCTTGACTCTCCTTAAGGCACCATCAAGACCAGGTGGTTGATAGGTCAGGTGTGGAAGTGCAGCAATGCATGGAGCTAACTGATACTAATGAGCCGTGAGGCTTGACCATATAACCCCAAGACGCTTCGTTCGTTCCTCGAAGCTTGTCTGATTCGCATTCACCTCGACGCTTGTCACTCGTTTACCCCTATCTTCACGTGAGATCCTCTCACGGAGAGTCAAGACCGGCCATCCATGGCCGGACTCTTCAACTCTTCGAGTGACTTCTCGCGGGAGAGCCGGCTGTCAGGGCCGACTCTTCAAAAAATGTGGAGCCGGCGCGTCAGCGCTGCTCCCACCCCTTCCCTGGCGGCCATAGCGGCGTGGTACCACCTGATCCCATCCCGAACTCAGAAGTGAAACGCGCATGCGCCGATGGTAGTGTGGCTTTGCCATGCAAGAGTAGGTCACCGCCAGGGGCTTTATCCTAGAAGGCCTCCCCACACGGGGAGGCCTTCGTCTTTTTGGCGCTTCGAATCTGCGCCAAGCGCTTTATCCCTAAACCCTCGTAGCTCGCGCTACGGGGGTTTGTTCTTTTGGAAGTTCTCGCGGCTTTAACCCTGACGCCGAGTTCTTGGCGTGGCAGGAGCGCGCCAGCGCGTGTTAGCTTCCGTAGCGGCGCGACCGGGTGGCCGGCCGCGAGGAGGATCGGTTTGCACTACGACACGGATATCCTGGTGGTCGGTGGTGGAGTCAACGGTGCAGGTATTGCTCGGGACGCGGCTGGGCGTGGCCTCTCGGTGACGCTTTGCGAACAGGACGACCTGGCTGCGCATACCTCCAGCGCCAGCACCAAGCTGATCCACGGCGGCTTGCGCTATCTGGAGCAATACGAGTTCCGACTGGTGGCCAAGGCACTCGCCGAGCGCGAGGTGATCCTGCGCCTGGCGCCGCATATCACCTGGCCATTGTTGTTTGTGCTACCGCACGAATCCCACCTGCGACCGGCGTGGATGATACGGCTGGGCCTGTTGCTGTATGACAGTCTTGGTGCGGGACATCGAACCCTGGCGGATTCGCACGCCGTGGACCTGCGGCAGCATGTCAGCGGTGAATCGTTGAAGGACACCTATTCCCGAGGCTTCGTGTATTCCGATGGCTGGGTGCAGGACGCGCGCCTGGTCGTACTCAATGCCATGGACGCCGCACGTCGTGGCGCCGATATTCGCGTGCAGACGCGTTGCGTCGAGGCGCATGTCGAAGCTGGTCTGTGGGTCGCACAGGTGCAAGGCTCTGATGGCTGGCGGCAGACGTTGCGCGCCCGCGCCTTGGTCAATGCCTGTGGCCCATGGGCTGGCTCCTTCCTGGGCGACGTACTGGGACGGCTGGAGCATCGCAAGGTTCGCCTGGTCAAGGGCAGCCACATCGTGTTACCCCGCTTGTTCGACCACGACTATGCCTACCTGTTCCAGCAAGCGGATCGCCGCATCGTTTTTGCGATTCCCTACGAAACCGATTACACCCTCATCGGGACCACGGACGTGGACTACCAGGCCGATCCGGCCAGCGTGCACATTGAGGACGACGAGAGGCGCTACCTGTGCGACGCCGTGAATCGCTACTTCCGTGTTGCCGTACGGGTCGAGGATGTGGTCTGGAGCTACAGTGGCGTGCGTCCGCTGCTTGACGAGGGCGGTGACGCGAGTTCGGTCAGCCGCGACTACCATATCGAACTCGATACGGACCAGAGCGCGCCGCTGCTCAATGTTTTCGGCGGCAAGATCACCACCTATCGACGGCTCGGTGAAGAGGCGGTCGATCGGCTGGCGGTCGCATTGGGGACGGATCATCCGGCGTGGACGGAGCATGGCGATCCGCTGCCGGGTGGCGATTTCGCCGACGCCGAGCGTTTGGTCGTCGGCTGGTCGCAGCGCTGGCCATGGTTGCCGGTGGCCCTTGCGCATCACTGGCTGCGTCACTACGGCACGTGCACGGCTATCCTGCTGGGCGATGCCGGTGGCCTGGATGATCTCGGGCAACACTTTGGCGCGCAGCTCTACCAGCGCGAAGTCGACTACCTCATTTGCCACGAGTGGGCGCGTACCAGTGAAGATATTCTTTGGCGTCGGACCAAGCTGGGCTTGCGCATGAGCGAGGGCGAGAGTCGGTGCCTGCAGGCTTATCTGGATACGGCAGTGCGGCGGCTGGTCACGGACTCAACGCACGAAACCGCACAGGGCAACGCATGAGCAGTGAATCCGGGCTCATCGTCGCCATTGACCAGGGCACGACCAGCTCGCGCGTACTGATATTTGATGCACGGGGACGCGTCGTGTCGTCGGCGCAGCGCGAGTTCGAGCAGATCTTCCCGCGCTCGGGCTGGGTCGAGCATCGCCCGCGCGACATCCTCACCAGTGTCCAGGTCACCCTGACCGAGGCGATGCACCACGCCAACCTCGATGCGTCGGCGGTGGCCGGCATCGGCATCACCAACCAGCGCGAGACCACCGTGGTATGGGATCGAAAGACCGGCGAGCCGGTTTACAACGCCCTGGTCTGGCAGTCGCGGCATTCCGCAGAGATATGTCGAGACATGCGCAGCGAAGCAGTCGACGCGCTCGTGCGCGAGCGCACCGGCTTGTTGTTGGACGCCTATTTTTCCGCGACCAAGGTGAAGTGGTTATTCGAACATGTCGAGGGCGTGCGCGCACGCGCACAGCGCGGCGAGCTGCTGTTTGGCACCATCGACAGCTGGCTGGTGTGGAATCTCACCGGCGGCAAGGTCCATGTCACCGACGTCACCAATGCCTCGCGCACCCTGCTTTACAACATTCACAAGCAATGCTGGGACGAAGATCTGCTCGAGCTGTTCGGCGTTCCAGCCTCGATGTTGCCCGAGGTGCGCGGCTGCAGCGAAGTCTACGGGCGGATTGAGGCGAAGTATTTCTTTGGCTGCGATGTACCCATCTGCGGCATCGCAGGCGACCAGCAGGCGGCCTTGTTCGGCCAGGCCTGCTTCGAGCCGGGCATGGCGAAAAACACCTACGGCACGGGCTGTTTCATGCTGATGAACACCGGCAAGGTCGCGGTGCCATCGCAGCACGGCCTGTTGAGCACGGTGGCCTGGAAAGTGGATGGCAAGGTGGAATACGCGCTCGAAGGCAGCATCTTTGTCGCCGGTTCGGTGGTGCAATGGCTGCGTGATGGCCTGCACATGCTGGACAGTGCCTACCAATCGCAGGCTTGCGCCCAGAGCGTGACGTCAACCGACGGTGTGTATCTGGTGCCGGCCTTTGTCGGCCTGGGTGCGCCGTACTGGCGCAGTGATGTGCGCGGTGCCATGTTCGGTCTGTCGCGTGGTACGCGCAAGGAGCATCTGGTGCGTGCTGCACTGGAGTCGATGGCTTACCAGACGCGTGACGTGCTGACCGCGATGGAGGCCGATGCCGGTATCATGCTGAAGGAACTGCGCGCCGATGGCGGGGCGATCGCCAATGATTTTCTGGCCCAGTTCCAGAGCGACATGCTTGGCGTACCGGTGTTGCGTCCGGCCATCGGCGAAACGACTGCGCTGGGTGCAGCCTATCTGGCCGGCCTGGCGGTTGGCGTATGGGACAGCCGCGAGCAGATCGCCCGGATGTGGCAGCTGGACCGTCGCTTCGAGCCGTCGATGGACGAGCCCGATCGCGAGCGCCTGTATCGCGGCTGGCAGGCGGCGGTGAACGCCACCATCGGGTTTCGTGTCGATTGATCGGCTGCAGGCGGCGACGCCGCCCGCAGCGGAGATCAATCCAGCGCGTAACCGAACTGGTCGAGGAACTCGGCGGCGAACTCGGCGTAGCTGAAGCGCTGGTTCTGGGTGCCGGGATGCTCCACTTTCAGCGCGCCCATCAGCGATGCCATGCGGCCCACGGTGGGCCAGTCCTTGCCACGCATGATGCCGAAGATCATGCCCGCACGATAAGCGTCGCCACAGCCCGTGGGATCGACGATCTGGCGCTCGCGTGCCGGCGGGATATCGTGCGTCTCGCTGCCGACGTGGATGATCGAGCCGCGTGGCCCATGGGTCACGATATACGCCTTCACGCGTTCGGCGATCTCGGCGGCACTCCAACCAGTGCGCGTCTGCAGCAGCTGCGACTCATAGTCATTGACGATCACGTAGGTCGACTTGGTGATCATCGAGCGGAACTCGTCACCGCTGAACAGCGGCATCGCCTGGCCTGGATCGAAGATGAACGGCACGCCGCGCGCGGCGAATTCGTCCACATGCTGCAGCATTGCTTCGCGGCCATCGGGAGCGACGATCGCGAAGTCGATCTGCGGGATGTCGCGCACGTGGTTTTCCTGTGCACTGGACATCGCACCGGGGTGGAAGGCGGTGATCTGGTTGTTGTCCAAGTCGGTGGTGATGAAGCACTGCGGGGTGAACTGGTCGTCGAACTCGCGCACGCAGTCGAGCCGGATGCCGCATTGCTCCAGGTGCTTGCGATACGGCGCGAAGTCCTGTCGCACGGCCGCGACTGGCAGCGGGTCGCCGCCGAGCAGCTTGAGGTTGTAGGCGATATTGCCCGCGCAACCGCCGAATTCACGGCGCATCCGCGGCACCAGGAACGACACATTCAGAATGTGCATCTGATCGGGCAGGATGTGATTCTTGAACTGGTCCTGGAACACCATGATGGTGTCGTAGGCCAGCGATCCGCAGATAACGGCAGACATGATGTGCGGGAGCCCCCGGGCTAGATGAAAAGGTCGCGGCAGCCGCGATCGGCCGGAAGCCCCGGCCAAAGGACGGAATCGTACCGCCATCTGCCTCCCTTGGCGACTTTTTGCGCCGGTGCGTTGCTCACCGGCAAAGGCAGGAATCGCACATATCGCGGTGTTGTAGAAGGATTTCTTAACGACAGGGTCCTTGCGCATGCAAGCTACGCTGACTAGACTGGCGAGCTTACTTTTTAGCCAAGCCGAGCCACGGCGGACCCATGTTCAAGAAGTTTCGCGGGATCTTTTCCAACGACATCTCCATCGACCTCGGCACGGCCAATACGCTGATCTATGTGCGCGGTCAGGGCATCGTGCTGAACGAGCCGTCGGTGGTGGCGATTCGTCAGGACCGTGGTCCCGGTGGTCCGCGCACGATTGCAGCGGTCGGCGGCGATGCCAAGCGCATGCTGGGCCGCACACCGGGCAATATCGCCACCGTGCGTCCGATGAAGGACGGCGTGATCGCCGACTTCACCATGACCGAGGCGATGCTGCAGCATTTCATCAAGCAGGTGCACAAGTCGCGCTTCCTGCGGCCGAGTCCGCGCGTGCTGGTCTGCGTGCCGTGTGGCTCGACCCAGGTCGAGCGTCGCGCGATCAAGGAATCGGCCGAAGGCGCCGGTGCGCGCGATGTGTTCCTGATCGAGGAACCGATGGCCGCGGCGATCGGTGCCGGCATTCCGGTGCACGAGGCGCGCGGTGCGATGGTGCTGGACATCGGTGGCGGCACCTCCGAAGTGGCGGTGATCTCGCTCAACGGCATCGTCTATTCGCAGTCGGTGCGTGTTGGTGGCGACCGTTTCGACGAGGCGATCATCAACTACGTGCGCCGCAACCACGGCACCCTGATTGGTGAATCCACCGCCGAGAAGATCAAGCTGCAGATCGGTTGTGCCTTCCCGCAGAGCGAAGTCAGGGAGATCGAGATCTCCGGCCGCAATCTTGCCGAAGGCGTGCCGCGCATGTTCACGATCAACTCCAACGAGATTCTCGAGGCGTTGCATGAGCCGCTCGCCGGCATCGTGGCGGCGGTCAAGTCGGCGCTGGAGCAGACGCCGCCGGAACTGTGTTCCGACGTTGCCGAGCGCGGCATCGTGCTCACCGGTGGCGGCGCGCTGCTGCGTGATCTGGATCGCCTGATCTCCGAGGAGACCGGCCTGCACGTGCAGGTGGCGGACGACCCGCTCACCTGTGTGGCGCGTGGCGGCGGCAAGGCGCTGGAGCTGATCGATCAGCACGGCAGCGATTTCTTCGCACCAGAGTAAGAGCGGACCATGGCGCGCGCGCGCGATGAGTCCTCGCCGCTGTTTGCCGGCAATGCCGCCGGCACGCTGCGGCTGATTTTCTATCTCGCACTGGCGATGGTGCTGATGGTGCTCGACCAGCGCAATAACTGGTTGTGGCGGCTGCGCTATGGCGCGGCCGCCGTGGTTGAGCCGGTGTACCGGCTGGCCGGTCTGCCGGCGGTGGGCGTGCGCACCATCAGCGTGGCGTTCGCCGATCGCCAGCGCCTGACCGAGCAGAATCAGCGCCTGCGCGAGGATCTGCTGCTGGCCAATGCCAAGTTGAACCGCATGTCCGCGGTGGCCGAACAGAACGAGCGCCTGAAGGAATTGCTCGATACCCAGCACAGCCTCGAGCTGAACGTGCAGCTGGCACGGGTCATTGGCGTGGATCTGGGTGCATACCGTTATCAGCTGACGCTGAACATGGGCGCGCGCGATGGCGTGAAGCCGGGTCAGCCGGTGATCGATGCGCATGGCGTAATGGGGCAGGTGAAGGAAGTGCTGCCGACCACCTCGGTGGTGATGCTGGTGACCGATCCGGCCCATGCGGTGCCGGTGGTGATCGAGCGCTCCGGCTTGCGCACGGTGGCCTACGGTTCGCGCGATGGCGACCAGCTGACCCTGCCGAACATTCCGCTGGCGGCTGATGTGCGCATCGGTGACCGTTTGCTGACCTCCGGGCTCGGCGGCCGCTTTCCGCCGGGCTTTCCGGTGGGCGAGATCAGTTCGGTGGCAACGGCAAGCACCGGCATGTTCCTGATGGCACAGGCACGGCCGGCGGCGGATATCGATCGCAGCGAGGACGTGTTGCTGCTGCACGATCAGGCCGAGCCGGACGGGCCGCCGGCACCGGTGAAGCCGATGGGCCCGCCGCGCGACCTGGCGCCGCCCGCAGCCGGCGCGCCGATCACGCCAGCGGGCAAGGCGGGTGTGCTTCCTGCGACTGCGCAGCCGTCGACGCCAGCTACGAACAGCGGAGTGCCACGATGAACCGGCAGCAGCGTCTGAGCCTGTGGTGGTTCATCGGCACGCTGGTGTTTGCGCTGCTGTCGATGCTGGTGCCGCTGCCCGGCGTGCTGGAACCGTTCAAGCCGTACTGGCCGGCGCTGTTCCTGCTGTACTGGTCGCTCGAGTCGGAGGATCGGGTCACGCTGGGGCTGGCTTTCGCGATTGGACTGGGCGCGGATCTGCTCAATGGCGTGGTGCTGGGTGAGCAGGCGTTGCGGCTGTGTGCGCTGGTCTTCATCGCGCTGCGTTTTCGTTCGCGCCTGCGCTTCTTCCCGATGTGGCAGCAGACCCTCGCGGTGCTGGCGTTGCTGCTGAACGACCGCATCCTGCTGCTGATCGTGCGCATGCTGGCGGGTGCCTCGCTGCCGCCGGCGAGCTGGTGGATCTCGCCGTTCGTCGGCGCGGCGCTGTGGCCGTTCCTGTTCCTGCTGCTCGATGACCTGCGCATGCGTCTGCGGATTCAATGAAACATGAACCAGTGACATGAAGATCCGGCGGTCGATCAAGGACACCCGCGGCGAAAGCGCCTTGTTCCGTCGCCGCGCGCTGGCGGGTTTCGTGCTGATCCTGCTCGGCCTGTGCGTGCTGGTCAGTCGCTTCATGTTTCTGCAGGTGACGCGTCACGACGAGTTCGCCACCCGTTCGACCAACAACAGCGTCAAGCCGCGGGTGATCCCGCCGGCCCGCGGACTGATCTACGATCGCAATGGCGTGCTGCTGGCCGACAACGTGCCGGCGTTCCGGCTCGAAGTGGTACCCGACAAGATCAAGGACATGCCGGCCTTGCTGGTCGAGCTGGGCAAGGTGGTGCCGCTGGGTCAGGACGATCTGGACGCGTTCAAGAAACAGCTTCAGCAGAGTCGCCGCTTCGACAGTGTGCCGCTGAAGATGCGCCTGACCGAGGACGAGATCGATCGCTTCGCGGTGAACCGCTGGCGGTTTCCCGGCGTCGATGTGGTGCCTTACCTGACCCGGCGTTATCCGTTGGGTGGACTGTTCGCGCATGTGGTGGGCTATGTCAGCCGCATCGACGCCGATGACCTCGATCGGCTCGATCCGGTACGCTACAAGGGCACCACACATGTCGGCCGCAGCGGTATCGAGCGCTCCTACGAGGATGTGCTGCACGGCACGCCGGGTTACGAACTGGACGAGGTGAATGCCGACGGACGCATCCAGCACGTGCTGGAGACGCATCCGCCGACTCCTGGCAAAAACCTGTACCTGAGCATCGATGTGCGATTGCAGAAGGCTGCCGAGGCGGCGTTCGACGGCCGACCGGGCGCGGCGGTGGTGCTCGACCCGCGCAATGGCCAGGTGCTGGCGATGGTCAGCGTGCCGACGTTCGATCCCAACCTGTTCGTCAACGGCATCAGCCACGCTGATTACAGCGCCTTGATCAGCGATCCGGCCAAGCCGCTGCTCAATCGTGCGATGAAAGGCGTGTATCCGCCCGGCTCCACGGTGAAACCCTTTCTTGCGCTGGGTGGACTTGAATACGGCGTGCGCCGGCCCGAGGACACTGTGCTTTCGACCGGCGAGTTCTGCCTGCCGGGACAGACCCGCTGCTATCGCGACGACACCCGCGGTGGCAACGGCACGGTGAACATGGTGCGTGCGATCCAGCTCTCCACCAATACCTATTTCTACAAGCTGGCGCTGGATCTGGGCATCGACCGGCTGAGCGCCTGGATGAGCCGCTTCAGCTTCGGCGGCAAGACCGGCATCGATCTGCTCGGCGAATCCGAGGGTGTGCTGCCTTCGCGCGAGTGGAAGGCCAAGCACAGCAAGTTCGGCTGGTTCCCTGGTGAAACCGTCATCGCCGGCATCGGCCAGGGTTACTGGGCAGTGACCCCGTTGCAGCTCGGGCATGCCGTTGCCACCTTGGCGGGTCATGGCGTGCCTTATCTGCCACGGGTGGTGATGGCCACCAAGGCGGTTGGCGAAGCGCAGCCGCAGCCGCTGCTCAATCCGCCGACCGGTCCGTCGCTGATCCGCAAGGACTCCGACTGGAATGTGATCAACGAAGGCATGCGGGCGGTGATCACCAGCGGCACCGGCAAGGGCCTGAACGACGGGTTCCCCTATCTGATCGCCGGCAAGAGCGGTACCGCCGAACGCTTCTCGCGCACGTCCAATGCCTACGACACCAACAAGAACACTGCTTATCTGGCGGCGCGCCACCGCGCCTGGTTCATCGGCTACACGCCGGCGGACGATCCGCAGATTGCCGCCGCCGTGGTGCTTGAGTCAGGGGCATGGGGCGCCCAGGATGCCGGGCCGATCGTGCGCAAGATTTTCGATGCGTGGGTAGTCGACAAGGGAGGCGCACAGCCGGTGGATACGCCGTTGCCCAAACCGGCAGTGCCGCCGAGCGATCAGGAAGTTCCTGTTGAAGACGTTCCAGCAGATACCTCCAGCAGCGACGGGGCGACACCATGATCGAAACCCTGCACACCCGTCTGCGCCGCTTCCTGAAGCGCATCCTCACCCGGCCGCGGATCGATCTGCCGCTGGCGTTTGGCCTGTTGCTGCTGGCGTCGGTTGGCCTGGTCACGCTGTACAGCGCCGGTGACGAAAGCCTCGCCCTGGTCGGCGGGCAGGCCGGCCGCTTCGTGCTCGGCGGTGCGCTGCTGCTGCTGGTCTCGCGCATCCCGCCCTCGGTGCTGCGCAACTGGACGCCGTGGCTGTATGTCGGCAGCACCGCCTTGCTGGTGGTGGTGGCGATCCTGGGCGAGGGGCGGGGTGCCGATCGCTGGCTGAATCTGGGCGTGATGCGCTTCCAGCCCTCCGAGCTGCTGAAGCTGACCATGCCGATGATGGTGGCCTGGTATCTGCACCCGCGCCAGTTGCCGCCGAGCTGGAAGGACATGGTCGTGGTCGGCATCCTGATCGCGATACCGGCCGCCTTGATTGCCAAGCAGCCGGATCTGGGCACCGCGCTGCTGGTGGCCGCCGCCGGTGCGTTCGCGCTGTTCCTGTCCGGCATGGCGTGGTGGCGTATCGGCCTGCTGATCGGTGCGGTCGGCGGCATGATTCCGGTGGCCTGGCACTTCCTGCATCAATACCAGCGTGATCGCGTGCTGACCCTGCTCAATCCGGAATCCGATCCGCTCGGCAACGGCTGGCACATCATCCAGTCGCAGATCGCGGTGGGTTCCGGCGGCATGTTCGGCAAGGGTTGGCAGCACAGCACGCAATCGCGGCTGGATTTCCTGCCCGAGCACACCACCGATTTCATCTTCGCGGTGTTCTCCGAGGAATTCGGCCTGGTCGGGGTGATCGCGATCATGCTGCTGTACGCGTGCATCATCGGCCGCTGCCTGTGGATCGCGATGGAGGCGCGCGATACCTATTCGCGCCTGCTCGCCGGCGCGATCGGCATGAGTTTCTTCGTCTACGTGTTCGTCAATGGCGGCATGATCGCCGGCATGCTGCCGGTGGTCGGCGTGCCGATGCCGATGATCAGTTACGGCGGCACCTCGGCGGTGTCGCTGCTGGTGGGCTTCGGCATGCTGATGTCGATCCACGCCAATCGCAAGATGCACGAATGAACGTGGTGCCCGCTGTTGTTCAGCGGATCGCCCGCTGCGGAACAGGCATGCCGCGGCCTGCGTGTTAGGCTTTCGGCGAAGCCGCCATCACTGCCAGCGAAGCCTCTTCATGACCGTTATTTCCGTGCCACGCCCGGTCCGTTTCCTCGTTGCTCTCGGCCTGTGCTGGCTGGGTGCGCTGACCCCGGCCATGGCAGACACGCATCCCGGCCAGGCCGCCCTGGTGCGCGAGGTGGCGCGTGATACCGGCAAGGATCCGCAGGCGCTGAATGCGCTGCTCGACGGCGCGAAGATGCAACAAAGCATCCTTGATGCGATCAGCCGCCCGGCCGAGGGCAAGCCGTGGAAGGACTACCGGCCGATCTTCATCACCGATCAACGAATCAATGCCGGTATCGCGTTCTATCTCGCCCATCGTGATCTGGTTGAGCGGATCGGCCGCCAGTACGGAGTGGCGCCGCAATACATCGTCGCGATCATCGGTGTGGAAACCAGCTACGGCCAGAACACCGGCAAGTACAAGGTGCTCGATGCACTGGTCACGCTGGGCCTGTACTACCCGCCGCGCGCCACGTTCTTCCGCAGTGAGCTGAAAACCCTGCTGGAGCTGCCCGACAACCATCTGGCCGGGCCGCTCGATACGCTTACCGGCTCCTATGCTGGCGCGCAGGGCTGGGGCCAGTTCATGCCGTCGAGCATCCGCGATTATGGCGTGGACGCGGATGGCGACGGCCATATCGACATGCGGAACTCGTTGCCGGATATCCTGGCGAGTGTCGCCAATTATTTCGCGAAACATGGCTGGGTCAGCGGTGGCCCGGTGGCGGCGCGGGCGCAGCCGGATGCGACGGCGAAGCCGATCACGGTGAAGGACGCCACGCCGCAGTGGCCACTGGAACAGTTCGAGGCGTGGGGTTACGCGCCACTGCAGGCGATGAATCCGGGGCAGTCGAGCAGCCTGCAGACGCTCGATGGCGCGAACGGGCGGGAATACTGGTTCACCTTCCAGAACTTCTACGTGATCACCCGTTACAACCGCAGCCCGCTGTATGCGATGGCGGTCAATCAGCTGGCGCAGGCGATCGCTGCCGGCGTGGGTCAGGCGGACGCGGCGCGATGAAGAGGCGCTACGCGGCCGTGCTGCTGACAGCGGTGCTGCTGGCCGGCTGCAGCGGTGCGAAGACCAAGCCGCCCGGTGGCAGCGAGCAGGGTCGGGCCTCGGCACCCTCGCGTCAGGGTGGCGGCTTCAGTGACGATCTCAGCCGACCGCAAAACAGCCGCTACCGCGATGGCAAAGACAGCGTGCCGGACGGTCCGGCGCCGGACATCAGCAAGCTGGTCGAGCCGGTGCCGAAGGTCGAGCCACGCGCGCTGTACGGCAACAAGTCGCCCTACACGGTGCTGGGGCAGACCTATCAGGTGCTGCCCAGCGCACGCGGTTACGACGAGCGCGGCATCGCCTCGTTCTACGGCAACAAGTTCCACGGCTACAAGACGTCCAGCCTGGAAACCTACGACATGTACGCGTTCACTGCCGCCAGCAAGACCCTGCCGCTGCCCAGCTATGCCCGGGTCACCAACCTGCAGAACGGCAAGAGCGTGATCGTGCGAGTCAACGATCGCGGCCCGTTTCATCAGGATCGGGTGATCGACCTGTCCTACGCGGCGGCGGTGAAGATCGGCATCTGGCCCAAGGGCACCGGGCTGGTCGAGGTGCGCGGGATCGATCCCGGCCAGCCGGCACCGGAACTGCCGCCGCCTGTTGTGGTCACAAGCGGACATCCGGGAATCTACCTGCAGGTGGGCGCGTTTTCCGATGCGGACAATGCCGAGCGGGTGGCACAGCGCCTGCGCCAGGCCGGGCTGGGTACCGTACAGGTGACCGATGCCAATATCAACGGCCGTCGCGTGCGTCGCGTGCGAGTTGGGCCGCTGGCGGATGTGGACAGCGCCGACCGGATCAGCGCGCGAATCGAGGGCATGGGTCTGCCCAGACCGCAGGTCGCGGTAGACTGAGCGGGTTTGTTTCAATATTTACTTTTTGCAGGCAGCTGATGCCGCCCGCATCCAAGACTGGACTGAAGATCACGATGAATTTTTTTCGCCGCACCCTGATTCCGTTCGCCGCTGCTGCCCTGCTGTTCGGTGTTGCCATGGCCCAGACACCGACCCAGACGCCGCCGCGGCCCTCGCCGGTGCCGCGCCCGGTGGTGCCTGACGCGCCGGTGCCGCCGCCGCCGGATGTCGACGGCAAGAGCTGGGTGCTGATGGATTACGCCACCGGCCAGATCCTGGCCAGCAAGGAGCCCGACCTGCGCGTGGAGCCGGCCTCGATCACCAAGATCATGACCGACTACGTGGTCTCGGCCGAGGTCGCCAACGGCAAGGTGCACATGACCGACCCGGTCACCATCAGCGAAAACGCGTGGCGCGGCGGCGGCGCCGGCACCGATGGCTCCACCAGCTTCCTCAAGCTCAACAGCCAGGTGCCGCTGAAGGATCTGCTGTACGGCCTGATCATCCAGTCCGGCAACGACGCCGCGATCGCACTGGCCGAGCACACCGCCGGTTCCGAGCAGGCGTTTGCCGGGCTGATGAATGCGTATGCCAAGCAGCTTGGCATGGTCAACACGAATTTCGAGAATGCCTCCGGCTACCCGATCGCCAACCACTACACCACCGCGCACGACATCGCGATCCTGTCGCGTGCGCTGATCCACGATTTCCCCGAGGACTACGCGATCTCCGCGATCAAGCAGTTCGAATGGAACGGCATCAAGCAGGGCAACCGCAACACCCTGCTGTGGCGCGACCCGAGCGTGGACGGCATCAAGACTGGCCATACCGCGGCGGCCGGCTACTGCCTGGCGGCGTCGGCCAAGCAGGGCGAGTCGCGCATGATCGCGATCGTGATGGGCGCCAGCAGCGAAAAGGCGCGCGCCGACTCGGCGATGGCCTTGCTCAACTACGGCTTCCGCTTCTACGAGACGCACAAGCTGTATGACGCCAGCAAGCCGCTGGCCACGCCACGGCTGTGGAAGGGCGCGGCGAATCAGCTGCCGATCGGCGTCGCCGAGGACGTGCTGGTCACCGTGAAGCGCGGCGAGTACGACCAGCTCAAGGCCACCATGGATATCCCGGCCACGCTGATCGCACCGTTCACCAAGGGCCAGCAGGTCGGCACCTTGCGCATCACGCTGGCTGGCCAGCCGGTGCAGACGGTGCCGCTGATCGCGCTGGATGCCGCGCCGCAGGGTGGTTTCTTCTCGCGCCTGTGGGACAGCATCATGCTGTGGTTCCACAGCAGCAAGGGCAATACTGAACAGGCTCCGACGACTTCACAGGCTCCGAGTGCCCCGAGTACGAAGTAATGCAACCGATCGACTTCAGCAAGGCGAAGCAGGACGGCAAGGGCTTCCAGTTTCCCGGCGAGTTCGAGATCACGGCGGTCGGCAACGCCAGTGCGAACCTGCCGACCCACGTGCCGCAGTTGCTGGAGCGCGCCGGCCTGCGTGTGCTGCACGAGAGCGTGCGGCACCGGCATTCCGGCGCCGGCAATTTCGTTTCGGTGACGGTGCGTTTCCACTGCGATAGCCGTGAACAGTACGAAGCGGCGCACGTCGCGCTGCGTAGCAGTCCGGATATCCGTTACACGATGTGAGGCGCCGGGATTCGGGATTGGATAGTCGAAAAAGGCCGCCGCGGCCCCATATGTGCATACAGCCCTCACCTCGAATAACGCCGCAAGGCAGCGCTCAACCGTGAACAACGAATCCCGAATCCCGAATCCCGAATCCCGGCCGTTGAAAATCCGTCGCCTTGGCCGCCAGCCGTACGAACCGGTGTGGCGGGCGATGAGTGCGTTCACCGACAACCGCACGGCGGATACGGTCGATGAACTGTGGTTGCTGGAACACGATCCGGTGTTCACCCTGGGCCAGGCCGGCAAGCTGGAGCACGTGCTGGCGCCGGGCGATATCCCGGTGGTGCCGGTCGATCGTGGTGGTCAGGTGACCTATCACGGTCCCGGCCAGATCGTCGGCTATCCGCTGATCGACCTGCGCCGTGCCGGCGTGAGCGTGCGCGAGCTGGTCAACCGGATCGAGCAGTCGATCATCGATACGCTGGCACACTGGCATATCGGTGCGGAACGGCGGGAAGGGGCTCCGGGTGTCTACGTCGGCGATGCCAAGGTGGCCGCGCTGGGGTTGCGCGTGCGGCGCGGCTGCAGTTTTCACGGCCTGGCCCTCGACGTGAACATGGATCTTGAACCGTTTCACCGCATCAATCCTTGCGGTTACAAGGGTTTGGCGGTCACACAAATGGTAGACTTGGGTGGTCCGTCGCGTTTGGCGGATGTCGAGGAAGTGCTGATCGGTGCGTTCTGCCGGCAGTTCGGCTTCGATGCCGAGCCGGCCGCCCCCGTCCTACCCGAACTCCCTGCTCGCGCAGTGGTCCACGCTTGATTGATCCTGGCTTCCTGATGAGCGATACCTCCGCCTCTCCATCCCGAACCATCCCGATCAGTGTTGTCGCCGGCGCTCCCGAGAAGCTGCAGGGCAACGACAAGATCGCGCTGAACCGTGCCGGTTTCGACAGCACGGTGCCGACGTTGCGCAAGCCGAGCTGGATTCGCGTGCGGCTGCCGCAGGGCAACGCCGTGCAACAACTGAAGGCGCGCCTGCGCGAGAACGCGCTGGTCACGGTGTGCGAGGAAGCCTCCTGCCCGAACATCCACGAGTGCTTCAGCAAAGGCACCGCCACCTTCATGATTCTCGGCGAGGTATGCACGCGTCGCTGCTCGTTCTGCGATGTGGCACATGGCCGACCGGCCGCGCCCGATCCGCTGGAGCCGGCGCGGCTGGCCGAGACGATCCGCGACATGCGCCTGAAGTACGTGGTGATTACCTCGGTCGACCGTGATGACCTGCGCGACGGCGGTGCCGAGCATTTCGCCGCGTGCATCCGCGCCACACGTCACGCCAGCCCGAATATCCGGATCGAGATCCTTACGCCGGATTTCCGTGGCAAGGGTCGCATGGAGCGCGCGCTGGAAGTGCTGAAGGACTTCCCGCCGGACGTGTTCAACCACAACCTGGAAACCGTGCCGCACCTGTATCGCGAAGTGCGTCCGGGCGCCGACTACCAGTGGTCGTTGGACCTGCTCAAGCGCTTCAAGGCGCAGCATCCGGAGGTGCCGACCAAGTCCGGCATCATGCTGGGTCTTGGGGAGACGCTGGAACAGGTGCTCGAGACGATGCGCGACCTGCGCACGCATGACGTCGAGATGATCACCATCGGCCAGTATCTGCAGCCCACGCCGCACCATCATCCGGTGGTGCGTTACTGGACCCCCGAAGAATTCGATGCACTGCGTGAAGCCGGTGAGGCGATGGGTTTCCATCACGTCGCCTCCGGCCCGCTGGTGCGTTCGTCCTATCACGCCGACCTGCAGGCCCATGCAGCCGGTGTCACCGAGTCAGCCTGAGAACCTACATGAAACTTCGCCACGCGCTGGTGTTCCTGCTTGCCTTCATCACGACCTGTGCCGTCGCACAGTCGGCGGCCGATCTTGGCGCCGGCAGCCGCCGCAAGGCAGCCACCTGGCCGCTTAAGCCCGCCGCCACCGAGGCGCAGGCCGCGCAGCTGTCGGCGCGCTTCCTGACCCGCTTCCACTACGACGCGCAGCCGCTCGACGATGCGATGTCGGCGCGGATCTACAAGGCCTACTTCAAGCTGCTCGATAGCGAGAAGGTGTTCTTCACTCAGGCCGACATGGCCAAATTCGCGCCGTTGAAGACCCAGCTCGACGATGCAATCTGGAACCAGGACCTGTCCGCGCCGTTCTCGATCTTCAATGCGTACGTGCAGCGTGCAGTCGAGCGCATGAACTACGCACGCGGCCTGCTCAAGCAGGGCTTCGATTTTTCCGCCAACGAGAACTACACGTTCGATCGCAAGGATGCTGACTGGCCGAAGGACCAGGCCGCGCTGGACGACCTGTGGCGCAAGCGCACGATGAATGACTGGCTGCGCCTGAAGCTGGCCGGCAAGGACGATGCCGAGATCCGCAAGACGCTGGACAAGCGCTACGCCGGCTACATCGAACGGGTGAAGCAGCTCGACAGCGAGGACGCGTTCCAGACCTTCATGACCGCCTATGCCGAGACCACCGATCCGCACACCGATTACCTCGGCCCACGCGCGGCGGAGAACTTCGACATCGCGATGAAGCTGTCGCTGGAAGGCATCGGCGCGGTGCTGCAGGCGCGCGATGACTACACCCAGATCCGCGAGCTGGTGCCGGCTGGCCCGGCCAACAAGTCCGGCAAGATTCATGTCGGCGATCTCGTCGTCGGCGTCGGCCAGGGCGACAACGGTCCGATCACCGACGTGATCGGCTGGCGCCTGGACGACGTGGTCAACCGCATCCGCGGCAAGAAGGACACCACCGTGCGGCTGGAAATCATTCCGGCCGATGCCGGCGTGGACGGCAAGCACGAGATCGTCAGCCTGGTGCGCCAGAAGGTCAGCATCGAGGAACAGGCGGCGAAGAAGAAGATCATCGATATCAAGGACGGCGACGTCAGCCGCAAGATCGGTGTGATCGAGCTGCCCACGTTCTATTCCGACTTCGGTGCACGCAGCGAGGGCGACAAGGACTTCAAGAGCGCCACCCGCGACGTCGCCAAGCTGCTCGGCGAGCTGAAGGAGGCCGGTGTGCAGGGCGTGATCGTGGATCTGCGCAACAACGGCGGCGGCTCGCTGGCCGAGGCGATTTCGATGACCGGGCTGTTCATCGACAAGGGTCCGGTGGTACAGGTGCGCGACTCCAAGGGTCACGTCGAGGTACAGGGCGACGACAATGCGGGCATGGCCTGGAGTGGTCCGCTGGCGGTGCTGGTCAACCGTGGTTCGGCGTCGGCGTCGGAGATCTTCGCCGCGGCGATCCAGGATTACCACCGCGGCCTGATCGTCGGCGAGCCCACCTTCGGCAAGGGCACCGTGCAGAATCTGGTTGACCTCGACCGTTTCGCCAGTGGCGACAGCGAGAAGCCGCAGTTCGGCGAGCTGAAGATGACCATCCAGGAATTCTTCCGCATCAATGGCGGCTCCACCCAGCTGAAGGGCGTGACGCCGGATATGGAGTTCCCGAAGAACGGCGACGACAAGGACTTCGGCGAATCGACCTACGACAACGCGCTGAAGTGGACGCAGATCGCGCCGGCCGACTACCAGCCGGTGGCCAACCTGAACGCCTATCTGCCGCAGCTGCAGACGATGCATGACGACCGCGTGGCGAAGTCGCCGGCGTGGAAGCTGATGCTCGACGAGCTGGCGCAATACAAGATCATGCGCAACAAGACCTCGGTCTCGTTGAATCTCGCCACGCGCGAGGCCGAGCGCAAGCAGCAGGATGCGATGCAGGCTGAGTTCCGCAGCCGGCACAAGGCCATCGACGGCACCGATGCAGTGTTGAGCGACGAGGACAATGCGCTGGACGACGGCCTCGACGCGAACGAGCGCAGCCTGAAGAGCGAACTCAAGCAGGAAAAGGATGCGAAGAAGGCGAAGGACGTGGAGCTCAACGAGACCGCGCACATCCTGTTCGACGCGGACGGCCTGATCAAGGCCGATCCGAAGCTCGCTACCCAGGTGCTGCCGTATGGCGGCAAGTACTCGGACGTGGCAGCGACGAAACCCGCAACACCCGCGGTGGTTCCGGTGGTGCCGACAGCCGCGCATTGAGTGGTACCCGCAGATAAAAAAAGCAGCGCACCCGCGCTGCTTTTTTTATGCGCTGCCGTTTTAGATGGAGTAGCCGAGGCGCTCGATCAGGGGGCGCAGTATCGGCAGGACCGGTTCGAAGCGGTCGCGATAGGCATGCCAGCGGTTGACCGCCCTGGGGTTGATCCCCTGGGTGACCTGGGCGTAGCTGGGCGTGCTGATGAAGCCCTTGCTGCGCGCATGTTCGGCGAAGCGTGCCATCGGCGAGGCGTCGGCAAGATCGAGGAACTGTCCCAGCCGCGCGACGTGATCGTCGAACTGGCTGACGACGGATTCGTAGCGCCACTCCAGTAGATGTGGTGCGAGTACCTCGACCTGCTGCTGCCACTGCTCGAAGGCCTGCACGTAACCGTGCGCCAGCCGCTGCAGTGACGAACACAGCACCATGAAAGCCGGTGAGCGAAACGGCTGCATGTAGCAGCTGAGCAGCACGTCGCAGGGATGGCGCAGGCACAGGATGATGCGCGCCGCGGGAAACAGCCGCTTGATCATCGGCAGGCACAGCATGTTGAGCGGATTTTTGTCCACCAGCTGGCGTTGCCCCAGATTCGGTAGCGCGTGCTTGACCCTACGGAAGTAGACGGCACGCAGTTGATCGGCTTCCGTCTGGGTCAGGCTGGCCAGATCCGCGGGATAGTGCTGGCCGACCAGTTCCATGCCCTCGATCAGCTCGTGGATAAACGCACGCTCGTCCATGGACTGGAAGTCCGGATGGGCGTCGAGCATCTGCTCCAGCAAGGTGGTGCCTGAGCGCGGGAAGCCGACCACAAAGACTGGACTATGCCGGGATGAAGGCGAGGACAGCGGACGCCAGGTGCCATAGGCGAGGCCGCTGACCGCACGACCGGCCATCTGCAACGGCTGGCTGTCTGCGGCCAGCAGCTCCGGTACTACGTCTCGCGCGATATCCAGTTGTGCCGCATGCGCGCTCTGCAGCGCCTGCCAGGCTTGGTGTTGCAGGCCCTGCTTGTCGCAGGCCGAGGCCAGGCCAAAAGCGGCGCCGGCCCGGCTCTGCTCGTCGAGGGCAAGCTCAAGCACTCGTTGGTACAGCGCGGCGGCACTGGCGTGGTCAGCCATGCGCATGGCCAGCGCGGCGTGCATGCTCCAGCCTTCGGCACGTGCGCGCTGCGCTTCCGGCGGCAGCCGATCGAGCGTGCTCAGCGGCAGTTGCCGTAGTTCGTCTTGCGCCAGTTCGAGCTGATTGCTTCTTTCGTGCAACGCGATCCGTTGTGTTGCGATACGCAGCCGCAGGATTTCGGCATCCGGCCCGGGCGGCAGCTGCGCCTGTGCCAAGGTGCGCAGCGCGGTATCGAGCTCACCCTGCACAGCCAGCATTGCGGCCAGGATCAATGCCTGCTCGGCAGGTTGCGGCGGCCAGTCGATGGCGCCGGCCAGCATCGCCTCCTGGCTGCTGTTGTCGCCGCAGATATAGCAGACATGCGCAGCCTGCAAGCGGGCTTCGATGAAGTGCGGCGAGAGGTCCACCGCATCCATCAGGGTCTGCCGGGCCAGCAGCCAGCGCCGCTGCTGGATGTAGAGCAGGCCAAGGTTGTAGAGCACCTCGGCGTCATTCGGCGCCAGCGACCGCGCCGTCAGAAAGGCCTGTTCGGCTGCCGTTGCATCGCCCGACTGTCGGCAGGCAAGGCCCAGGTTGTTCCAGTATGCGGAGACCTCCGGTCGCCGTTGCGACAGCCGACCGAACGTCACTGCAGCCTGGTCATAGCGATGAGCTGCCTGTTGCGCCAGACCTAGCCACAGCAGGATGCTTTCGTCCGCTTCGCCGGTTGTCGGGGCCTGCGCCGCGAGGGCGATGACATGTTCCATCTCGCCGGCATGATAGGCGGTGGCCATGGCGTGAGCGAGACCGCTGGTTGGGGTAGGCATGCCTTCTCGATCGATCGTCTGCTGGACCCCATTATGCAAGAGGGCCGCGAGATCCTCTCGCGGCCCTCCCGGGTGCTCTTGACGCTTTCCCGTACGGTCGGGAAATCAGAGCTTGAACGTGGCGCGCAGCCAGTAATAGCGTCCGATCGTGTCGTAGGTGGAAGTGTCCACGTTGTAGTTCAGGCCGTTCTGGTAGACCAGCGGCGGTGCCTTGTTGCTGAGATTGTCCACGCCCAGGTCGAGCCGGGTATGCCACGCCGGGATCGCGTAGCCAAGCTGGATCGAGTGGTACAGCACCGAACCCATCGGTGCGTTGGCTCCGGTGACGACGTCAGCGTTGAGGTTGGTCAGATGGTTGATGTAGCGCGATTGCCACTGCGCGCTCCAGTTGCCCCTCTCCCAGTTCATGGTGAGCGTGCCGCGCCAGCGCGCGATGTTGCCGAACTGCTGGGTGTAGGTACCGGCGTAATTGATCGTTTTTGCGCCGGGCTGGCCCGGGGCGGCATCGTTGTTGTAGGTGGAGGTATAGGTGGTGGCGAAGCCCGCCTTGAAGTTGCCGGGGTCGACGCTGCCCAGGTCGAAGTGCGGGATCTTGTAGTCCAGCGTGAAGTCGATGCCCGAGGTGCTCAGGTTGCCCAAGTTGACCACTGGCGTGTCGATGACCTTCACCTGGCCTGGTTGCTGGGTGGTGTTGTCGTAACGGCTGATCAACGAGCAATACGGGCTGTTGCTGTTGGCAAAACAGGAATCGACCACCGTCGCTGCCGCAATCGGCGTCAGCAGATCGCTCAGGTAGATGTGCCAGAAGTCGACGCTGGTGGACACGCCCTCTGCCCAGCTGGGGTTGTAGACCAGGCCGAAATCGACCGACTTGCCTTGTTCCGGCTTGAGCGAATTGCCGACCGTGTTGGCGCCCGAGTAATAGGTGTTGACCTGTGCGGGTGAATTGCCTGGCCAGTTGGCCGGGACGAACTGGCAGGCGGCGGTATGCTGCGCAAGTTCGGCCGCCGAGAGATGGGCGCAGGGATCATTCAGGGTTGGCTGGACCAGGGTAACGCCATCGTGGAGTTCATCCAGATTGGGCGCACGGAATACCTGGGATATCGTGCCGCGCACCAGCAAATCGGCGATCGGTCGCCATTCGACGGCGATCTTCTTGTTGGTGGTGGTGCCGGAGGTGCTGTAGTCGGAGGCGCGGATACCCAGGTCGACGTTCAACGAATACGCCCACGGCTGCTGCGAGAGCAGCGGGATCAGCGTTTCGGCATAGAGCTCCTTGACGTTGTCGCTGCCCCGGCCCGGTGAACCGCAGGCCTCCTGCAGTACCTCGCAGTTGCCGGTGGCGAGGTTGAGGATGGCGTCGCTGGTGACCGTGTAGTTCATCGACTGCTGGCGGTACAGGCCGCCGGCGGCCAGCTGCATGGCACCTGCCGGCAGGTCCCACAATTCGCCACTGGCGTCGAACTGGACCTGTTTCGTGGTGTTGGTATACACGTACTCAGGGCTATCCACGCCGGCCTTCAATGCGGCGGTTTGGTTGGCCTGGTCGAAGATGTTCACGCCGTTGTTGATCGCGTTCTGGAAGTCGGCGATGTTGACCTCGTTATAGTCACGCTGTGTGCGATTGGAATAGCCGTAGTCGAACGAGGCATCCCAGCTCCAGCTGCTTTGGCCGAATGCGCCGCGCAGGCCGGTGTTGACCTGCACATTCTTGGTGTCATAGGTATGCAGGCGGGTACCGAGACCGGTCAGCCGGGTGTTGAACTGATAGCCGCTGTTCGGATCGCCGGGGATCGGGTTCGCGCTGAACGTGACGCCGAACGGATTGATCGGATTGCTGGCAAGCACGTACCAGCCGTCGCCGACCGCGGTCGGCGCGGGTGCATCCTGGCCGCTCGACTGGGTGTGGTTGAAGAACGCATCGGCGAAGAAGGTCAGGTTGTCCGCCAGCTTGTAACTGCCGAGCACGAAGCCGTCGGTGCGTTGCTGCTGGGTCTGGATGTAGTTGTAGGCGTTGTAGTTGTAGGCATCCGGGGCGCCGCGGTCGCAGCGGTAGTCGCTCTGGCTCGAACCGTTGCCCTGCGCCAGCGTGATGAAGGCATTGCCGGTTGTACCGCAGCCGCCGTACTGGCTGGCGATCGACTGGGGCACCTGGATCTTGCCGGTCGGGATGGTGCTGGAGCCAGCCGGCTGGGCCACGCCGCTGGACAGATACAGCTGGTGCGCGGAGAACTTGCGCTTGGTGGCGAGCACGGCATCGTACTTGTTGTAGTTGAGGCCACCAACGATGTTGTAGCGGTCGCCGCTGGCACCGGCGGTCAGGCTGATGCCGTGCCGCTGGCCATCGCCATGGCTGGAGATGCCGTCGTTGATGCTGGCTTCGACGCCGTGGTAGTCCTTGCGCAGGATGAAGTTGACCACGCCGCCGATGGCGTCCGAGCCATATACCGTCGAGGCGCCTTCGGCCAGCACGTCGACCCGCTCGATCATGTTCTGCGGAATCATGTTGACGTCGGCATTGGCCATGCGCTGGCCGTCGATCAGCACCAGCGTGCGGTCCTGGCCGAGGCCGCGCAGCGAGATGCGTGAGGCGCCATCGCCACCTTCCAGCAGGGGGCTGGCGACGCCACCGCCGTTGCTGTTGTTCTGGGGGTTGGTCGCGTTGCCGGAGATGCTGGGCAGTGCCTGCAGCACGTTGCCGAGGACCGGGCTGCCGTTGTTGGCGATCGCGGCGCGGTCCAGCGTCACCACCGGACTGGCGGTTTCCTTGTCGACGCGCCGGATCAGCGAGCCGGTGACGGTGACCGCCTCCAGGTTCTTGGCCTTGTTCGTCGTCGGCGCTGGCGGATTGGCCTGACTGGCGGTCGTGGCATCGGTCGTGGTCGAGTCCTGCGCCTGGACGGCACCTGTGGCCGCGAAAATGCCCACGGTCAAGGCCAGTTGCACGGCCAGTGACAGGTGATTCAAATGGTATTTCATGCGTTATCCCCGGTTGAAGTAAATGAGTCCCCCTGTACTTCCCCGCGCAGCAGCCTCGGTGGTCTGTCTGCAGACGGGTGAGCGCCTTGTGGTCGGGCTAGGTGACTGCGGGCGGGTTCTGTATCTGCGGGCCGGACGCACCCAGCGGCATGCTGGCTGGAGGTGCGGTGGGCGGTGCCAGCGCGGGCTGGCCATGAGGCAGTACACGGTGCATGAAGTTCTCCCCGATCTTGATGGACGGTCCGGGATTCATGACGGCGGCGCTTCTCGTGCAGACTCATCCCAATGAGCGCTTGCAGCGGCCCCTCCCAAGGGCACGCTTGCCGCCACGATCCGGTGCGTGTGACGTACGGCGGGTGTGTTCTGCCGTTGACAGGCTGGTCGCGGAATCCTGCGGCGTTGCCGGCACAAGCGACGGAAAATACGGGCCGGCGTTCAGGATCACACGGAAGCGAAGAAAAAAACAGCGCCATGGCAGCAGTTTTTTTACTGCGCGAGGTGGCCGGTGGCACCCGGGCGCAGGAATCCAGCAGCGACGGTACGCACCAGCCGTAGCCGTGATAGATGTCTGCAAGGGTAGTTGCATGGAGCTGTCCCCCGCTGACCGTACAGCGTCTGGCGTGAGCTTCGATCAGGCATGGACAGGCGCCGGTATCGCGCGTAAACACGGTCTGCAGGCCGTTCCCGCAGAGAGGATCCGCATGGACATGTTGCCGAACGTCGCGCTCGCCGGTGGTCTGGCCTGGGCCAGCGGCATCCGCCTGTATGCCACGATCTTCGTAGCCGGCATGCTGGGCCGGCTCGGCTACGTGCACCTGCCGGACGGCTTGCTGCCGCTGACCGATACCTGGGTGCTGGGAGTATCCGGCGTGCTGATGCTGTGCGACTTCCTTGCCGACAAGGTGCCGGCCTTCGACAGCGCGTGGGACGCGATCCACACCTTCATCCGCATCCCGATCGGTACCTTGCTGGCATGGGGCGTGTTCAAGGATTCCGGTGCCGGCACGCAGCTGGCGGCAGCCCTGCTCGGTGGCGCACTCGTCGCCGGAACGCATCTGGCCAAGTCGGGCACACGGGCGCTGATCAATACCTCACCGGAGCCTTTCAGCAACTGGGGTACCAGTGCGGGCGAAGACGTCAGCTGGCTCGGCGCGATGTACCTGATGTGGCGGCACCCGCTGGTCCTGCTGATCCTGCTGGGTCTGTTCGTGCTGCTGCTGTGCTGGATGCTGCCGCGCATCGTGCGCGGCCTGCGCACGTTGCGGCAGCGCCTGCAGCGTCTCGGCGCGACCGTGTCCGGATCTGCTCAGCCGCGATAGCGCTGCTGCAGGAACGCGAACAGTGCACGCAGGCCCATCGCCTCGCCGCCGCGCGGGCGGCCGGGGCGATCGCTGTCGTTCCACGCGTAAGTGTCCAGGTGCAGCCATGGCGTGTTGTCCGGTACGAAGCGTTCCAGGTACAGCGCCGCGGTGATCGCGCCGGCATGGCGCGACGGACCGGCATTGGCGAAATCGGCCAGGTACGAATCGAGCATCCGGCGATACGGCCGCCACAGCGGCAGCCGCCACAGCGGGTCGTTGACCGTATTGCCGGCAGCCAGCACGTCCGTGGCGATGGCGTCGTCGTTGGCGAACAGCGCCGGCAGGTCCGGCCCCAGCGCGACGCGTGCGGCACCGGTGAGCGTGGCGAAATCGACGATCAATTCGGGCTGCTGTTCGGCGCCGTAGGCCAGCGCATCGCACAGCACCAGCCGGCCTTCGGCGTCGGTATTGTCGATCTCGACGGTGTGGCCGGCGCGGGTGGTGATGACTTCGCCCGGACGCATGGCGTTGCCGGCCACCGCGTTCTCCACCGCCGGAATCAGCAGGGTCAGGTGCAGCGGCAGCTTCGCCTGCATGATCAGTCCGGCCAGCGCGATCGCATGCGCGGCGCCGCCCATGTCTTTCTTCATCCAGCGCATGCCATCCGACGATTTCAGGTCGAGGCCGCCGGTGTCGAAGCACACGCCCTTGCCGATCACCACCAGTTTCGGATGGCTGGGCTTGCCCCAGTTCAGCTCGATCAGGCGCGGTGCGCGATGGCTGGCGCGGCCGACCGCATGGATGGTCGGGAAGTTCGCCTTGAGCAGTTCGTCGCCGACCCATTCGCACACCTTGGCCTTGTGCGTCTTGCCGAGCTGCTTGATGGCGTGGGCGAGCTGCTGCGGGCCCATGTCCTCGGTCGGCGTGTTGACCAGGTCGCGCACCTGGTTGGTCGCCGCCACCAGTGGCGCCAGTTGTTGCAGCTCGGCAGCGGACACGGCGAGCCGGGCCGGCGCGCGTTTCGGCTGGCGGTAGCGGGTGAACTGGTAGGCGCCCAGCGCCCAGCCGAGCGCGGCCTGGGTCGTGTCAGCCAGCACGCCTTCGGCGGCGAGATGGTAGTTCGCCTCGGGCAGGCTGCATGGCAGCGCAGCCAGTGCGCCGAGTGCATCGTGTGGATCGATGCCGACCAATACCCGCTCCAGCTTGCCACCGGCATCGGCGAGCAGGGCAAACGTGCCCGGTGCGGCCGCGAAGCCGCTGTCGCCCAGCCAGCGCCGTTGCACCGCGCTGAGTCGGCGCTTGGCGGCCGCGTAGTGCGCCGCGTCGGTGGTCTCGATGGCGATGCTGTGGCGGTTGCCGGGCTGGCGTTCGATCAGGGCGGACATGCGGAATCCTTCGGGCTTGCGGTGGCACGGGTGTGGTGCCAGACGGCGTGAGATCAGTCGTCAATCATGCGCGATTTGCCGGATGCTGCCTATGCCGGGTGCTGCGCTTCGAGCCAGTCGGCCAGCGCGCCCATGTCGCGCAGGTCGAGTTCAGGCGCAGGTCCCAGTTCGGCCGGCCAGGGCTGGCCTTCACGATTGATCCAGGCAGTACGCAGGCCGGCATCGCGCGCACCGGCCACATCCATCGCGGGATCGTCGCCGACATGCAGGATCTGCGCAGGCGCTACGCCGAGTTGTTCGGCGGCGGCCAGGAAGATGCGCGGGTCGGGCTTGGCCACGCCGCTGTCGCGGGCGCAGATGTGGTGGGTGAAGTGGCGGTGGATGCCGATGCGCTGCAGGTCGGCATTGCCATTGGTCAGGCTCGCCAGCGGCCAGCGCGTGGTGATGCGCTCAAGCGCCGGCAGGCTGTCCGGATACAGCTCCACGCGGTTGCGCGCGGCGAAGTAGATTTCCCACAGGGCGTCCACCGGTGCGGCGGTGACGCCGCAGGCAGCGAAGACGTGCTGCAGGGTGAGCTGGCGCTGGGCTGTGAAGTCATGCGCCAGGTCGAGCCGTTCAGCGGCGACCCGGGCGCGCAACTCGCGCATGGCCGCGATAGGCCATGCGCGTGCGACATCGGGATAGTGCTGCTGCAGCCACGCGTCGACCGCAAGGTCGGCGCGTTCCAGCGCCGGCAGCACCGGCCACAGGGTGTCGTCCAGATCCAGCGTCAGTGCGAGTATCTGCACGCCGCTGCGGGCTCAGCGCTCGCTGACGCGCAGCACCTGACCGAGCTTGATCTGGTCGCCCTTGAGATGGTTCCACTCGCGCAACTGGGCCACGCTGACGGTGTTGTTCTTCGCAATCAACGAGAGGGTGTCGCCCTTGGCCACGGTATAGGTGGCGCTGGTCGACGCGCCTGCCGTGGCCTTGCTCGAAGCCGCACTGGTGTTGACCGTGGCATGACTGCCGGCCGCCTCACTGTCTGCGGTGTGCTGTGCGGCGACCAGCGTGCTGCTGGCGGCAGCAGGCGCGGCGGCGGTGCTCACGGCGGCGTTCGGCGTGGCAATGGCGCGGCCTGGCCGCACACCCAGCTCGGCAAAGATCTGGTTGCTGCGCGCGTCCTCCATCGAGGCCAGTGCGATGCCATCCTGGTACGGCAGCACCGCATGCACGCGCATCGCGGCCTTGGCGGCATCGGTTTGCAGGAAGTTGATGAAAGCCTGCACTTCGGTGGCCTTCGGGCTGCGCGGATTGGTCACCAGGTAGATTGGGGTGTACAGCAAATAGGTGCCATTGCCGATGCTAGTGGCATTCGGCGCGACGCCGTTGATCGCGACGGCCTTGAGCTTGGGATTGCCGCTGATGTCAGCCACCGTGGCTGCACCGAAACCGTTCGGGTTGAGCTCGACGCCTTCTTCGAGTTTGTGCGTGTTGACGTACAGGCGCGGCGCCGCGACCGGCTGGTTGGCGCGACCGAACAGCAGCTCGCGCAGGCTGTATTCCACACCATCGCCAGGGCTGGCCACCGCGTAGACATCGATCGGTGCGTTGTTGCCGCCGACCTCGCTCCAGTTGGTGATCTTGCCAAGGTAGATGTCATGCACCTGCTTCAGCGTAAGGCTGCGGACCGGGTTGGAGGCATGAGTGATGATCACCAGCGCATCCCAGGCCACCGGGGTAAACGTGAGGTTGCTGTTTTCCGTGCTGCCGTCGCTGGGGCGCGCACTGCCGGCCAGGTCGGCGGCGCCGCTGGTTACCGCGTCGATGCCCGAGGCCGTGTTGAATGGCTGCAACTCGATCGTGCCGTGCCCGCTCTTCTGCCACGCGAGTGCCACCTCGTTGACGACGCCGGTGGCGGTGGCAACGTCGCCACGCCAGATCAGGGTAGGGCCCTTCGGAGTGGGTTTGGCATGCGTGCGCGAATGCGTGGTTTTGGCGAACGCGGGTGCAGTGATGAGGCAGGCTCCGATCAGGGCGACGGATAGCAGGCGGGCAAGACGAACAGACATGGTGGTGGGGAACCCCGGCGTGATTTGGATGAAGTGGTGGCGCGACTATGCGCGCCTCGCTGGCGCGCATACGTAAGTGGACAGGGTATTTCATCGGCCTGAACGCAAAACATCAAGCACTTTCATGCATTTGCGCCTGGATATGATGCCAGGTTGTGCGGCGGGGCACGCCTGGCGGCCGATCCGGGACGCGCTTTGGCGGTCGTGGCCCGTCTTTCCATGCCCTCCGTTTCAGTTGATCAGCACGTAATGGCCGCCGTTGTCGTCGGCCACCACCAGTGCCAGCTGGCTCAGGTGGATCTTGGCCAGGCCGCGCAGCATGTTCAGGCCGGTGATGCGCTGGTTGCCTATACCGATCAGCAGGTCACCGGCATTCAGGCCCGCACGCGCGGCCCGGCTGCCCGGCTGCACGGCACTGATTGCTACGCCGTACAGGCCTTGCGCGCGCTGGTCGTCGCTGAGCTCGCTGAAGCGCACGCCGGCCAGTCGCGCATCGAGCTGGCCGCCATCGACGCTGGCCAGCTTGAGCGGGTTCAGGCTGGCGCTGACCTGGCGGCTCTGGCCATCGCGCAGCACGCCCAACTGCACCGTGCTGCCCAGCGGCAGCAGCCCCTCGGCATTGCGCAGTTCCTGCACGCTGCGCAGTGGCTTGCCATTGAGCGTGGTCAGCACGTCGCCGGGCTGCAGGCCGGCATGCTCGGCGGCCGAGCCGGCGCTGACGCCGGTCACCACCACGCCATTGCTGTCCTTCAGCTTGAGCAGCTGGGCAATGCGTGGCGTGATCGCCTGCGTCTGTACGCCCAGGCTGCCGCGTTGCACCTTGCCGTGTGCCACCAGTTGCGCCATCACCTCGCCGGTGATGGCGGTGGGGATCGCGAAGCCGATGCCGACGTTGCCGCCGGAGGGCGACAGGATCATCGTGTTGATGCCGACCAGCTCACCGCGCAGGTTCACCAGTGCGCCGCCGGAATTGCCGGGATTGATCGAGGCATCGGTCTGGATGAAGTTCTGATAGCCGGTGCTGTCCGAATCGGAACTATCCATCCTCGATCGACCCAGCCCCGAGCGCCCCAGCGCCGAGACGATGCCCGAAGTCACCGTCTGGCCGAGCCCGAACGGATCGCCCACCGCCACTACATAATCGCCCACGCGCAGTTTGGTCGAATCGGCCAGCGGCAGCGCCTGCAGGTTCTGCGCGGGAATCTGCACCACCGCCACGTCGGTCGCCGGATCGGTGCCGATCAACTTGGCCTTGAAGCTGCGCCCGTCCTGCAGGGTCACCGTGATGTCGTCGGCACCAGCGACCACATGATTGTTGGTCAGCACATAGCCCTTGGCCGCGTCCACGATCACGCCCGAGCCCAGGCTCTGCTCGGTGCGCTCCTGCGGCGTATTGGGCAGGCCGAAGAACTGGCGGAACACCGGGTCGTTGAAATACGGGTTGCTCACCGCCACTCGCGTCTTGGTCGAGATGTTCACCACCGCTGGCGTCACGTGCTCCAGCATCGGTGCCAGCGACGGCATCGGCTGGCCATCGACGGCTGCCGGCAAGGCGGCGGCGGGACTGGTGCCCGGCACAAGGCCGATGACGATCGCGGCCAACAGGCCGGTCAGCCAGTGCGGCAGGCGGGAAAGACGTGGCGACATGGAATCCTCCTTGGGGTAGGGCGACGCAAGCTGCGCTGATTCGACCCGATGGCGGCGCGGCGGTTCCGTCAGGCCGACCGCTGGGGCGCGTCGCCACTTTCCGGCCGGCGTGGTTGCATCAGGCACTTTACATCCGGCGGCAGCAGGGTTAACTTTCCTACCCGATCGCAACCACAACATCTTGTGGTTGGGTGCTGACGCTGTAACAAGTGCTGGTGCTGACTAGCGTACTCTTGAGGGGGAGTCGTTGTCGTCGGAAAGTAGCTGGCGCATGGGCCGGAGGGCAATCTTCCGTGGCCTGTCGACAGTCACAGATGCGGCGTGAACGACGCCGTCGATCAAATAACTATAAGCAACGGGCGCCGCGAGGCCGCACCGGGAGGTCAGGAAGCCGATGAGCACAGTGCGTGCGCCAGCCACAAATTCAGCCCCAGGCTCAAACCAGAATTCAGCCCAGAACCCCAGCATGAGTCGTGATGCCGCCGTGGAAATCCCGCTGCAACCCGCGTCCTACGATATCTGGGACAAGAAATACCGCCTGAAGGCGAAGTCCGGCGAGCCGGTCGATGGCAGCATCGACGAGACCTACCAGCGCGTGGCGCGTGCCTTGTCCGATGTCGAGGCGAGCGACGAACTGCGCGGCCACTGGTACGAGCGTTTCCTGTGGGCGCTGCGCCGCGGTGCGATTCCCGCCGGCCGCATCACCTCCAACGCCGGCGCGCTGGCGCACAAGCCGGCCACCTCCACGATCAACTGCACCGTTTCCGGCACCATCCGCGACTCGATGGACGACATCCTGGAGAAGGTGCACGAAGCCGGCCTCACCCTGAAGGCCGGCTGCGGCATCGGCTACGAATTCTCCACGCTGCGTCCTCGCGGCGCGTACGTGTCCGGCGCCGGCGCGTACACCAGCGGCCCGCTGTCGTTCATGGATATCTACGACAAGATGTGCTTCACCGTGTCCTCGGCCGGCGGCCGTCGCGGCGCGCAGATGGGCACGTTCGACATCAGCCATCCGGACGCGCGCGAATTCATCCGCGCCAAGCGCGAGGACGGCCGGCTGCGCCAGTTCAACCTGTCGCTGCTGATCACCGACGGCTTCATGGATGCGGTCGAGCACGACCACGACTGGCCGCTGGTATTCCCGGTGCACGTCAAGGAAAAGGACGAGGTCGACCTGACCGACGCTGCGAAGGTGATCTGGCGCGAATGGCCGACCCACGAGAACTACGTCGACCGCGAGGACGGCCTGGTCGCCTGCAAGATCTACGGCACCATCCGCGCGCGGCATCTGTGGGACATGATCATGGTCTCGACGTACGACTACGCCGAGCCCGGTTTCATCCTGATCGACAAGGTCAACGAGATGAACAACAACTGGTGGTGCGAGCACATCCGCGCTACCAACCCGTGCGTCACCGCCGATACCTGGGTGCAGACCGCCGAAGGCCCGCGCCAGGTCAGTGAGCTGCTCGGCCACGGCTTCATGGCGCGGGTGGACGGGCAGGACCACGCCAGCGGAACCGAAGGCTTCTTCCGCACCGCGACCAAGCCGGTGCTGGCGCTGGAGACCGAGGAAGGCTATCGCCTGCGCCTGACCGACGACCACCGCGTGCGCCGCGTGTCGCGCCTCACCCGCTGGAGCGTGGACACCGAATGGTGCGCCGCCAGTGCTCTGCAGCCGGGCGATCGCGTGCTGCTCAACGACCATCGTGCCAATGCCCGTTGGAGCGGTGCGCTGAGCGAGGAACAGGGCTATCTGCTCGGCCTGCTGGTGGGCGATGGCACGCTCAAACACGAGGCTGCGGTGCTGTCGGCCTGGTCGCAGGCCGCTGCGGTCAATGCGTCGACCGGTGGCGGCACGCAGGCATTGATGAACGAGGCGCTGCGCTGCGCGCAGAGCTTGCCGCACCGGGCCGATTTCAACGGCTGGTCGGAAGTGCACGGGCGCGGCGAATGGCGCATGAAGTCGGCCGCGCTGCGCGACCTGGCGTTCGAACTCGGCATGAGTGTTGGCGACAAGGCAATCACTCCGGCGCTGGAGCGGGCCTCGAGTGACGCCTATCGTGGCTTCCTGCGCGGCTTCTTTGATGCCGACGGTTCGGTCCAGGGCAGCCAGCTCAAGGGTGTCTCCGTGCGTCTGGCGCAGTCCGATCTGCCGCGACTGGAGGCCGTGCAGCGCATGCTGCTGCGGCTGGGCATGCCGTCGCGGATTTATCGCGACCGTCGCGTGGCTGGCGAAAGCCTGCTGCCGGATGGCAAGGGTGGCGCGCGCCTGTATGCCACCCAGGCCCAGCATGAGCTGGTCATCGCTGGCGAGTCGCTGCAGCGCTTCGCCGAACTGATCGGCTTTGCCGATGCCGACAAGGCCACACGTCTCAAGACCCTGCTGTCCGGTTACCGGCGCACGCTGAACCGTGCCCGCTTCGTGGCCACCGTGGCCAGCATGGCCGCCGACGGCGTCGAGGACGTCTACGACGTACAGGTTCCCGGCATCAACACCTTCGACGGCAACGGCCTGCACGCGCACAACTGCGGAGAGCAGCCATTGCCGCCGTATGGCTCGTGCCTGCTCGGCTCGATCAACCTGACCACCTTCGTGCGCGACCCGTTCGGCCCCAAGGCCCGTTTCGACTGGGACGAGTACCGCGACGTGGTCAAGGTGTTCACCCGCATGCTCGACAACGTGGTCGAGATCAACGGCCTGCCGCTGGAGCAGCAGCGCAACGAGATCATGAGCAAGCGCCGCCACGGCATGGGCTTCCTCGGTCTCGGTTCCACCCTGACCATGCTGAAGATGCGCTACGGCGCACCCGACGCGGTCAGCTTCACCGAGGAAGTGTCACGCGAGATGGCCGTGGCTGGCTGGGAAATGGCGCTGGATCTGGCCAGGGAGAAGGGCGCCGCACCGATCCTGCTGCGCGACTTCAGCGTCACCGGCGACATGCTGCGCAAGCGCCCCGAAATGGTCACCGACGGCTACAAGGTCGGCGACAGCATCCCCGGCCGCGTGCTGCACGCGAAGTACTCGCGCTACATGCAGCGCATCGCCAGCGTGGCGCCGAACCTGGTCGCCGAGCTGGCCGAGACCGGCGCGCGCTTCACCCACCACAGCTCGATCGCGCCTACCGGCACGATCTCGCTGTCGCTGGCCAACAACGCCAGCAACGGCATCGAGCCGAGCTTCGCGCACAGCTATTCGCGCAACGTGATCCGCGAGGGCAAGAAGTCGAAGGAGAAGATCGAGGTGCTCAGCTACGAGCTGCTCGCCTACCGCGCCCTGATCAATGCCGACGCCAAGGCGTTCACCGACGAGGCCGCCAACAAGCTGCCGGACTACTTCGTGGCCGCCGACGACATCAGCCCGAAGCAGCACGTCGACATCCAGGCCGCCTCGCAGTTGTGGATCGATTCATCGATCTCCAAGACCGCCAACGTACCCACCGACTACCCCTACGAAGACTTCAAGGACATCTACTTCTACGCCTACAAACAGGGCTTGAAGGGGTGCACCACGTTCCGCTTCAACCCCGCCGCATTCCAGGGTGTGCTGGTCAAGGAATCCGATCTTGAAAGCACCCTCTACCGCTTCGAGCTGGAAGACGGTAGCGTTGTCGAACTGAAAGGCAACGAGCAAGTGGAGTACGACGGCGAAATGCATTCCGCCGCCAACCTCTTCGATGCCTTGAAGGAAGGGTATTACGGCAAGTTCTAGGAGCGCGTACATTCCCACATGGGTCACGACACATTCCAGGAACGCGTACACCCAAGCAGGGTCTCGACAAGTTCTGACATTCATCGGAGGGGAACACCCGCATGTCCATAGATAACGAAATAGAAGTAAGCAGCACACCGGTCGTCACCGAAGCACCTGCCGTCGCCCTGCCGGTTCTGCCGGACGTGGCACCGGTCGCTGCTGCGCCTGCACCGGCCAAGAAAAAGCCGGCAGCCAAGAAGAAGGCAGCACCGAAAAAGGCTGCAGCGAAGAAAGCCGCGCCGAAGAAGGCCGCCGCCAAGAAGGCTGCACCGAAGAAAGCCGCCGCGAAAAAGGCCGCGCCCAAGAAGGCGGCTGCAAAGAAAACTGCCAAGAAGGCTGCCAAGAAAGTCGGCAAGAAAGCTCCGGCGAAAAAGGCAGCTCCCAAGAAAGCCGTGAAGAAGGCTGCTGCCAAGAAAGCCGTGAAGGAGGCAGTCAAGAAGGTTGCCAAGAAAGCCTCCGCCGCGAAGAAAGCGGTGAAGAAGGCGGCAAAGAAAGTCGCCAAGGTCGCCAAGAAGAAGGTGGCCAAGGTCGCAAAGAAGGTCAGCAGCAAAAAGTCGGCCAGCACCAAGAAAGGTGCAAGCAAGAAAGCCGTCGCCAAGACGGCAAAGAGGTCCACTGCCAGCAAGAAGGTAGTCAAGGCGGCGAAGAAGAAAGCCGTCGCCAAGAAAAAGACTGCCGCGAAAAAGAAGTAAGCAACACCGCATCCGGCCCGGCCGAGCGCCGGGCCGGATGTCTTCAGGCATCACGCCGTGAGTAACCCGGCACCACCATCCAAAGAAGTGAACACCATGGCGATCAAGATCGAAAAGAAGATCACGGGCTACAACGTGGTCAAACCCGAAGACAAGGTTGCCGCCACCCCGGTCACTGCCATCGCGCCGAAAGAGCCGCCGATGGCCGAAGTGATCCAGATGCACGAAAGCGTGGAGCGCCCCGAGACGCTGATCGGCTCCACCTTCAAGGTCAAGTCACCACTGTTCGAGCACGCGCTGTACGTCACCATCAACGACATCGTGCTCAACGCCGGCACCCCGCACGAGCAGCGCCGCCCGTTCGAGATCTTCATCAACTCGAAAAACATGGACCACTTCCAGTGGATCGTGGCGCTCACCCGCATCCTCTCCGCCGTGTTCCGCAAGGGCGGCGACGTCACCTTCATCGTGGAAGAGCTCAAGGCCGTGTTCGACCCGCGCGGCGGCTACTTCAAGGCCGGTGGCGTGTATATGCCGTCGATCGTGGCCGAGATTGGCGCGGTGATCGAGCAGCACATGAAGAACATTGGGCTGATCCATGATCCGGAGATGGATGCGGCTACGCGGCAGTTGATTGCGGACAAGCGTGCGGCGTATGAGGCGGCTGGGGCGAAAAAGAGCGCTGAGGTGAGCGCTGCCGGTGCCACCGAGTCCAGCGGTTTTCCGCCGGGTGCCACGTTGTGTGCCAAGTGCAATACGCAGGCGCTGGTGCTGATGGATGGGTGTCAGACGTGCTTGAATTGTGGGTATTCGAAGTGCGGGTGAGGTGCGTCTCAGTAGATGCTACAAAAAAAGGGCGGCATTAGGCCGCCCTTTTTTGTCTCCCACACCTGACTTACTGTGTTCGTCATCGAGCCATGGACAACTACGTCGGCACAGGCTATGGATAGTCAGGGCATCATTAGAGCTTAGCGAAGGCTGATATGGCAGAAGTAAAAGAAGGCCTGCCTGTTACACCCGCCGTCGTGCGCTGGGCGCGCGAGCGTGCGGGCTATTCAATGGACGAGGCTGGTCGCATTTTCAAAAAGATCGCGGCCTGGGAGGTAGGGGACGCTTTACCTTCCTACTCTCAAGTGGAGCAAATGGCTGAGAAGTTCAAGACGCCTGTAGCTGTCTTTTTCTTTCCCGATCCTCCAATCCTGCCTTCGCTTGAGAAGTCATTCCGCACGCTCACCACTGAGGACTTCTCCGCTATCCCGCGCACCGTGCGCATGTTTTTGCGTCGCGGGCAGGCAATGCAACTAAACCTAGCGGAGCTGAACGATGGTCGAAACTCCGCGCCTCGTCTGATCACACAGGATCTCAAGTTCTCTCCAAACAGCTCCTTAGACAGGATCGCCTCAGAGGTTCGTGCTTACCTAAACGTAAGCATCGAGGAACAAGCAAGCTGGAAGAGTGTGGACGAATCTCTTGAGGCATGGCGCGACATCTTTGCTACGCGTGCTGGGATTTACGTCTTCAAGGATGCCTTTCACGCGCCCAGCTACTTTGGCTTCTGCCTTTATGATGATCAGTTCCCGATCATCTACATCAACAACAGCTCAACAAAGTCACGTCAAATATTCACTCTGTTTCACGAGTTAGGGCACCTACTTTTCCATACGAGCGGTGTAGATATCCTTGATGACTCGTTCCTGCATTACTTGGGCGGCGCTGAGCGAAAGATCGAGATCATTTGTAACGCCCTAGCTGCACGGGTTTTGGTTCCCGACGAATTGCTAGACGAGATGCTAAATGGGGTCAAGATCGGCCGCGATTCGGCTAAGCAACTTGCTGACTATTTCAATGTTAGCCGCGAAGTTATCTACCGAAAATTCCTTGACCGAAACCTTATTGACGCCGACGAGTACGCAGCAGCTGCTAGCGATTGGGCCGGTCAGATGAAGTCCAAAGCATCAGACTCAGGCAACTACTACAACAGCCACCGCGCTTACTTGGGCCAGCGCTACATCGATCTCGCGTTTACGAGGTACTACCAACAGCGCTTTGACCGTAGGCAGCTTGCGGAATATTTGAACCTCAAGCCTAAGAGCTTGCCGACCTTCGCGGAGAAATTTGCCGGAGGTGGGCTCTGATGTACGTCTTGGACACGAACGTTATTTCGGCCCTTCACAAAAACTATTATCGGTCTCGCTTTGTTTCTCTTTGGAAACAGTTCGACGCACTGGTCGCGGATGGCCTGATAACATCGACACGCGAGGCTTATCACGAACTCCATGACGGAGTTGCCGGCACAGACACGGACTGGGCAAAGGCCAATTCCAAGCTTTTTGCCACCCCCGACGCCAAGGAGGCGGGGTTCGTCGCTGCGATCTACGCTGTTCCACACTTCCAAGCCAACATCGAGAAGCAGAAGCTCATCAAGGGAGGACGGAACGCGGACGCTTTCATCATTGCCCGAGCTTTTGCAGTCGGAGGAATGGTTGTAACCATGGAGCGGAGCAAGCCCAATGCCGTGAAGATTCCGAACATCTGCGATCACTTCAAAATCCCCGTCTTAGACCTAGAGAGCTTCATGGAAAGGGAGGGCTGGGTCTTCTAGCAAAGCAAGAACGGGGTCCCGAAAAAGGGGTCAGGTTCATTAATTCGCACGCGGTAAATGAGCGTGGTCCTTTTGTTTCAGCAGGTAACGACGATGCGCGTGCGGAGCGGGGTCAACCGGGCTACCGTGCTGCTCTGATCACGAAGAATCACCATGATGAAAAGCTACGACCCACCCCTGACTACGAACCCGCATGGTCCGCTCTACCGCGTCGATAACGGGATCAGGGCAGCCCAGCAACGGCTGGACGCCGCTATCGATGCGAAGCGGCATCACACCAGCCAAAATCTGGCCCACGAAGTGATCCAAGAGGCTCGCGAAGGACTCAAAAAGTCTGAACAGTTGCGTGTGCTCAAGATCAAGGAACTCGCGCAGAAGGCGGCCGAGACCTAGGCGTGGGAGAAAGGGGGCAGGTTCACTTTCTTTGTCGATAGCTGCATAAGGAAGTGGATCCACACCCCGTTAGCTCGCGCCATGTGGCTTTTTGCTGCCGCCATCAAAAGCGGAGCGCGCGCGCTCGACTTCGTCGAGGTTCTCTGCGGCCCACACCCATACCCCGCAAAATGCGCTGCCCAATCCCATGCCCAGGGTTGTCAGGCGATAGTCCACACGTGGCGGCACCACCGGATATACGGTGCGAATAACCAGACCGTTGCGCTCCATCTGCCGTAGAGTTTGCGTGAGCATCTTCTGGCTGACATCACCCAGTTGACGATGCAATTCGCCGAAGCGTAGTTCGCCTTGGTCGGTGAGCGCGTCGAGTACATGCATGGTCCACTTGTCGGCAACGCGGTTGATCAGCTCGCGCACGAGCACTTCGATACGAGGGTCGAGGTCGGGTGGCGGGGTGGCAATCGCATAGCGCTTGGCTGCTGCGATCTGTTCCTCGGTGAATGGCGAAGTTCTTGAATCCTGCATGGGTTACCTACCGGTAATCGACGTACTTTCAAGTGCCTACTTCCCGTGTGGGGGTGGCATAGCTAGCCTGCGCCTGACCTCACATCCACGCAAGGCACACGACATGAAACTCGAACAACGCACCGTACTGATTACTGGCGGCACCAGCGGTATTGGCCACGAGCTCGCGCGACAACTTCTGGCACGGGGCAACACGGTCATCGTGACAGGGCGCGATCCTTCGCGGCTTGCCGCTACCGCTGCCGCACTGCCGGGTGTGCACACGTTTTGCAGTGATGTCGCTGATCCGGAGCAAGTCGCCGCATTGCGTGTCCAAGTGCTCGAACAGTTTCCCGGCCTCGATACGCTTGTCAACAACGCCGGTGTCATGCGCAACCTGGACTTCAATCGTGTTGAACGGATCGAGGACATCACACGCGAAGTGGATATAAACCTCTCAGGATTGATTCATGTCACTCAGCAGTTTCTGCCGAAGCTGCGCTCGCAACCCCATGCGCTGTTGATCAATGTTTCGTCGGGGCTGGCATTCGTGCCATTTCCCTCCGCACCGGTATACAGCGCCAGCAAGGCTGCGGTGCGTGCGTTCACTCGTGCGCTGCGGGTTCAGCTGCGCAGCACAGGGGCTTCGGTGAAGGTCGTGGAGCTTGCACCGCCAGGTACCGAGACACCGCTTTTTCGCGATGAGTTCGAGGCCGAACTTGTGGGACAGAAGGGCATGGACGTTGAGCTGTTGGTGCGCAAGGCCATCAAATGCATTGAGAGTGGCAGCGATGAAGTCCGTCCGGGCCTGAGCAATGTCCTGGAACTGATGAGTCGACTCATGCCTGAGCTGATGCTTGGCCAGCTGGCCAAGAGCTTCCGTCCCCAACTCCAAACCTGAAAGCCCTGGAAAAGGGGCCAGCTCAACCTGGATCGATCCACTCCGTCCCGTTTTTCAGAAGTGTTGCAAACACCAACGTCCACCTATTCCGTGACAACCATTACAACGATGACTTCACGTCGCCCGCAGAGCTACTGGAAGCTGGCGCACTCGCAGGAGCGCTAGCGGGGGTCGGAGCGCTGGGGATTGTTGCATTCTTGTGTGACTTCTTGTGGTTGGGTGAAGCCGCTGCCTTCGCCGCTTTTGCCTTTTGCTTATTGGCCTTCGCGGCCTGCTTGGCGGTTTTGCTGGCCTGCTTGGCAGACTGCCTTTTGGCCTTTTCGGCTTGCTTGTTGGCCTTTGCGGTTTCCTTGGCAGCCTTCCTGGCAGCTTTGTCGGCGGCCTTGGAAGTGGTACTCGACGCCGCTGCCGGTGCTGTGACGGAAGCTGGCGCGGACTGAGCTTCCTGGGCCTGGGCCAGCACCGAGCCGGAAAGAGCCACACCTGCGGCGAGCAGAGAAGCGATGACAAGTTTACGAATCATGATTAATCGGCCTCGAGTTTTTTGAGTTGCCGCGGCCCCGGCTTGATCTGCAAGCACGAGCGGCATGGCCCATCAACAATGCATGAGTATCGGCATACCGAAACTGAACCATCAAAGAGGACGGAAGCTGAGGTTTCCCCACGAATTCATACGGGCACCTGCATCTGAGCGAGTGTTGCCGAAGGCAATGACTTCAGTCGATCCAGCCACCCCGCGGCGCGTGCCATCGGCTGCTACGCTGCGGCCATGATCGGAGCATGCAACACCACAACGGTTCACCGTCTCGGCCTGACCCTTTTCGCTGTCGGCCTGCTGGTGCTGGGCGGGTGCGCCACCGCGCCACCGCGTAACAGCCAGAGCATCTGCCAGATCTTCGAGCAGTACCCGGGCTGGTACCGCGATGCTCGCGCGGCGCAGAAGCGTTGGGGTACCCCGGTCAATGTGCTGATGGCATTCGTGCAGCGGGAATCCGACTTCCACGAGAAGGCTCGCCCGGCGCGGCCGCACTTCCTGTTCATCCCGCTGCCGCGTCGGTCCAGCGCCTATGGCTACGCGCAGGCGCAGGACCCGGTGTGGCAGGAGTATCTGAAGGCGAACGGCCACTGGTTCAAGAGCCGCAAGGACATGGACAACTCGCTCGATTTCCTTGGCTGGTATACCGACCGCATCCATCGTGAGTTGGGCATCTCCAAGTGGGACCCAAGGCAGCTGTACGTGGCCTACCACGAAGGCACCGGCGGCTACCGCAGCGGCCAGTGGCGACACGACCGCCACCTGCTGCAGACCGCCGATGCCGTGGACCACCTCGCTGGCGAATACGGCGCCCAGCTGCAGCGCTGCCGGTAGCGGGGTGCGAAAAACGGGACCGAGGAAGTCAATTGTCGGTGACTCCCTCCCTCGCGGTTATTTGCGTCTTCGGTCGTCTCTGAAGCGCGCGCCCTGACCGCCAACGGACGAAGCGGCGCTGCTCGTTGAACGACTGAGCCACACGGATTGGGTATGCTTGTCGACCACACGGCCCTCATGGAGTCTGGGGCGCGTGAACTCCATTCCACGGGACTGCCCATCATGAACCAGTATCGTTGCCTGCTCGTTGCTTCCCTTGTCGCCGTTGCCGGCTTTTCCGTTGCTCTGATGAACTCTGCGCGCGCCGCCGATACCAATGGCAACCCGGTGCCTGGCGTGTGCGTGCTCTCGCGTGAGGCGGTGTACGCGAACGCGAAGGTGGGGCAGGCCGCCACCGAGCGGCTGCAACAGTTGGGAGAGCAGGTACGCACTCAGATGGCCAGCGAGCGCAAGCCGCTCGACGCGGATATCCAGAGCTTCCAGCAAAAGCAGTCGTCGATGAGCGACGCGCAGCGCAAGCAGCAGGGCTCGGCCCTGCAAGACCGCATGCAGATGCTTCAGGCCCAGGCCGACGCGGTGAATCAACGCATTCAGCTCACCCGCGACAAGGCCGTGCAGCGCATCGGCCAGGAGGCTCAGCCCATCGTCGCCAGCAGCTACGCCGCCCACCATTGCGGTCTCTTGCTCAACCGCGATGTAGTACTGGCTGGCAACATGACCAACGATCTTACTGCTGAGGTCGTCCAGGGCCTGGATCGAAAGATCACCACGATAAGCTTCAACCTGGAGTCGCTGCCGAGCAGCACGCAGAAGCAGAAGTAACGGATGTCGCCAGGGAGGCGGCGCGTGCCGGCGCACTTGCCTCGGTCGCTTGAAGCGTCGGCAGCGCCGGCGCTAGTGGTTGTTCACGCCGAGCCAGCACATGCCGCGACAGGAATCCGCCACTTCCCAGGTACTTGCCGTCAACGCGAACGAGATGACGGTCTCGCTTCATTGGAGGTCGCGTGTGGAGCCCGCCGCCATGATGGGTTCCCACACACCAGCAGCGTGAACAGGCTCATCTGCAACGCCGAACGCGCGGCTGCCAGCCGTGCATACGCACCGACGAGCATCGCCACGCCCGCTGCGATGCAGGTAGCGCCGAAGAAATACGCCCACGCGATAGACCACGGCAGCCAGCCAGGCACCAGCGCGGCGGTCTCGTTGACCTAGCGAAAATGGACCAGGTCGAAGCGTAAGCTTCCCCGCCGTGTGCAGCCGGGCCAACGGACCAGCTGCACATGGTTGCTCTTGCCGTCAGTTCGCTTGCATTAATGTCCACTGCTGGTTAGGGGTGCCGTGGCAGGGATACTGGATGAGCGGGGTGTCGTTCGCGGTCGAAGAGCCGGTCACATCGAGGCATTGACCGCTGTGCTGGTTGACCACTTCGTAGCCGCTACCCTGAGCCTTGAGCTGCCATTTCTGCTCGGCCCCGCTCGTGCAGGTCGTCTGGATCGCGGCCGCGCGGGCGGATATCGAGGCATTGTCGACTGCCACACACAACCCGCTCAGCACGTTCTTGGCGGTCCACGAGCCGTCGGTGTTCTGCGCAAGCATCCATTTCTGGTTGTCGTAGCCGGTTTGCGGAAACTGGATCAGCTGTGTATTGCTGGTAGTCGAACTCTCGGGATCGTCCATGACCAGGCCTGAGTTGACACTCTGCATCCAGTACGCCACGCCGGCTGGCGGATTGACGGTGAGGTTGATGGGGCTGTTGTGAGTGAGCGAGCCGGCGACGCCGGTCACGGTAACTGTCGCGCTACCGATCGTGGCAGAAGGGCCCGCGGACAGCGTCAGCGTGGATGTGGCGCTTCCATTGCCCGGGGGCATCAGCGACGTGGGTGAGAACGTCGCTGTCACGCCACTCGGGAGTCCGGAGATGGACAGGTTCACGGATGAATTGAAGCCATTGAAGCTGGAGACGGTGACCGTATCGGAAGCTTGTGCCCCCTGACTCACGCCGAGCGATGTCGGTGATGTGGTGATGCCGAAGTCGAGCAGGCTCGAACTCCAGACATCGGTGATCGGCGTGGCTGCGGAGGCACTGCCGAGTGCGGTCAGGCCATACATGTCTTCCAGTGTCCGCAGCACGCTGTAATGATTGATCTGCTCCGCATAGGCACCAGCGTTGATATTCGCGCCAGCGAATAGTGTGATGATCTGGTTGGCTTCGGCGGTGTCGTCGTCCTCGTCCCAGGTCAGGATCAGCAGGCTGTTGTGGGTCTTGGCCCAGGTGACGTAGTTGTTGATGTGGGAGCTCAACCAGCTGTCGCCGGTCGAAATGGAACAGTCGTGCATGTCGTCACACAGATTCGGAATCACGAACGACAACGTCGGCAATTGGGTGAAGTCGCTCGGGAACGCGGTGTAGGGCAGATTCGTCGACGGCGAAAGGTCGCTGAAGTTCACCCACGGGCTGTGCTTGCGGGCATACCCGGACGTTCCATACGTGCAGCCGGTGTACCCGGTCGACGGCAGGGTTTCCGAGTAGCCGGCAAAGGTGTAGCCGGCGGTAATCAGCTGGTGGCCAAGATTGTCCGCGGCGAAGGTGTGCGGGCAGCTGTCGTCGGTGATGCCTTGCGTGGATCCGGAAAACAAGGCCAGGTAGTTCGGCTGACTCGGATGCGTCACCGCGTAGGCCTGGGTGAAGTTCACGCCACTTGAAATGAGCGAATTGATGTACGGCGCGTCGGTGGTATTGCCGACGATGCTGCTCCTGCTGGCGTTTTCCATGACGACGACCACGACGTGGTCGTAACGGGGAATCACGCCGCTGGTTGCTGCCGTGGCGAAACGGGAACGAAACTGCCCCGTGTTATCCGGCGAGGTGGTCCGGGCCTGCCCGGATGTGTTCACCACCTCGTGTATTGCGGCCGTGTCTTGATACCCGGTGGGCGTTGCATCGAATGCGTGGGCGTTGGCGACGGCGCTGACGGCAACGGCAGCGAGTAACACGCAGGGAAGAAATCTGGTTGGGCGACATGCTTTCATGACGATGACCTTCTCGTTACTGGATGGCATCTGGGACGCATCGGCTTGCATGTTGCAAGCGCGCGCTGACCTGTCTCGGTTGAACTCATGAGGGGCAGGGGCGTACCTGATCGGATGGAGCGGCGTCATGCCGCACGACCAAGCCTGATATCGCCGTTCATGACGCATCAGATATTGAAGATGCGCATATACCGGGCGAACGTGGGAGCGATGTCCGGGCTGGACTACCGTTCCCCTCTTAGTAAAACGCTATCGAGCGGCCTCGGGCCGCCTTGGCAGGACTTGGATGAGTCAAAGTGTGACGCAATCGAGGGGATGCCTGCGCCGTGCGACCATCCGGCCAGGAAATAACTTTCAGGGATATTTTTCGGGGCCGACGTCAAGGAAGTATCTCCGTCCGCTCTGTTTGTTCGACCCGGTTTCCCGAACTCTGGCATGGGCGAGCAGACGTATACTGATTTGCGCCGAGCCATTGTCGCGACACGTGCCTGTTCCGATCCGGGAGATCCGCCATGAAACTCTTCCCATTACCCCGTCTGCTGTGCACTGCCTGTCTGGCGCTTGCTTCTGTCACCGCGCGGGCGGCGCCGCCGCCGGACAACGTCAACGTGCATTACCACGATCCCCAGCATTTCAGCGAGGCAAAGCGCGACATGGGGGTGCGCCCGGTCGACGCCAACGCTTATCTGAAACCGCTCAAGGCCTACATCGCCGAGCGCGCCTCGCGCGTGCTGGCGCCGGGCCAGCGGATGGACATCGAGGTGACCGATGTGGACCGTGCCGGCGAATACGAGCCCTGGCGTGGGCCACGCTTCAACGACGTGCGCATCATCAAGGACATCTATCCGCCGCGCATCGACTTGAACTTCACCCTTTACGGTGCCGATGGCAAGGTGTTGCGCGAGGGCAGCCGCAAGCTGCGCGACCCGGCCTTTCTCAGCCACGGCTTCGCCAACGATCAGGATCCGTTGCGTTACGAGAAATCCCTGATCGATCTCTGGCTGCGCAAGGGCGCAGAGAAACTCTGATGCTCATCTTGGGCTTTGGCGAATGCCCATCGCGAGCCAGCGCATGCCGCGGTAGGAATCCGCCACCACCCAGGCGGCGGCCGTCAGCGCAAAAGAGATGACGGTCTCGCTCCACTGAAAGGCGTCTCTGGAGCCTGTCGCCATGAGGGGCACCCACACCAGTAGCGTGAACAGGCCCATCTGCAACGCCGAGAGCGCGGCGGCCAGCCACGCATAAACCCCGAGGAGCATCGCCACGCCCGCCGCGATGTAGGTGGCGCCGAAGAAATACGCCCAGGCGATAGGCCAGGGCAGCCAGCCGGGCACCAGCGCGGCGGTTTCGTGGGCGTAGCGGAAATGAGCCAGACCGAAGGGGATCATGGCCAGGCCGTAGAGCACCCTGGCGATGCGCAGACCCTTGTCGCCGGTGACGAAACCGAGGCGCTGCCTGTCCCGGTCAGTGGCGAACCAGGCATACAGTACCCAGGCGCCCGCCACGATCACCGCGGTCTCACCGCAGCCAGACCAGGCATCCTGTGCCGTGGGTGCGAGGAAGATGGCGGGTACTCTGAACAGCAGCAGCCAAAGCAGGAGATAGGCGAGCAGTACGCGGGCTGCGGTGGCGGCAATGCGTTGCCAGAGCAGGCCCAGGCCAGAGGTCAGGAAGATCAGGGCGCACAGATAAACCACCAGCTCGCGTGCAGGCACAGCCTTGGGTGATGGCTGCCATAGCGGGGCGAAATCGCCTTGGATCAGGCCCAGGATGCCGAGGGCGATCAAGGTCGCCGCAAAGACCGCATGACCCACGCTTGCGATGCGCATTGCCCCAGCCTCCGGTGGTGTCCCAGTTCATCGGGTACAGGCATCCCTTGATGGCATAGCGTACGCCCGAAAACCGGGCCACGTTCACTTTGAGGCGCCAAGCCACAGACGCCACGATGGCGTCGCCGACGCGAGACGGATAAACCTCGCCAACAGCGAAACCGGGTGGCTGAATCCACCTGCAGATGGTGTGCGGTGAGTGTCGTGCCTTCGGGCGTGATGTCGGACTCCTTGCCGCTGACCCGCTGACCCGCTGACCCGCTGACCCGCGGCCACGCCTCCGCGAACCGCGCGAAGCTCATCATTGCCCACGCCGGCATGGCGCCGTGCGGCCTGCGCCGGTCGAGGGCGTTACCCACACGATGGATGGAGTCGACGAAGCTCGCCTGGGCGCCGCCCATCATGTAGAAAAACCGGATCAGGTTCACTTGTGAGGCGCCAGGACATGGATGCAGCGATTGCTATCGCCGACGGTATTTCAGGCCAGTGCTAAAGTGATCCAATTTCCTCGATGCCACTGCAAAGCGAGCGATACGATGACGACCCCTGCACCCTATCCGATCGGCACACTTGGCACGCCGTGGGGTCCGGCGGAAGTCGCTGTGTGGCGGTCACGACAGGCCCGTCAGCGCAGCTACGAAGCGGACGTGCTTAGCGTGATCGAGACCTTGCATGCACGCTTTGACGTGGTGGAGTACGGCCGCCTGGATTATCAGCCGGACAGTTATCCATTGTTTGCGATCAGGAGCCGCGACTGGCGTGACGAGTTGCCCACGATGCTGGTGACGGGCGGCGTGCATGGTTACGAAACCAGCGGTGTGCACGGAGCGCTGCAGTTTATCGACCAGCAGGCCTCGCGTTATGCGGGCAAGGTCAACCTCATCGTGGCGCCGTGCGTCAGTCCCTGGGCCTACGAGCGGATTCACCGCTGGAACAAGGATGCGATCGACCCAAACCGCTCGTTCCGCGAAAACAGCCCTGCGCAGGAGTCGGCGGCACTGATGCGCCTGGTCGCGCCCTTGCGTGATCGCGTGCGCATGCATATCGACCTGCATGAAACCACCGACAGCGACGAGTCCGAGTTTCGCCCGGCGCTGGCCGCGCGCGACGGCGTGGCGTATGAGCCGGGCGGGATCCCCGACGGCTTCTATCTGGTCGACGACAGCGCGCATCTGCAACCGGCGTTCCAGCAGGCGGTGATCGCGGCGGTGGCGAAAGTCACCCATATCGCCCCGGCCGATGAGCACGGTGAGATCATCGGTTCGACCGTGATCGCGCCGGGCGTCATCGAGTACCCGTTCAGGCAGCTTGGCCTCTGCGCAGGTATCACCAACGCCCCCTACAAGACCACCACCGAGGTCTACCCCGACAGCCCCCGCGCCACTGCCGAGCAATGCAACGCCGCGCAGGTGGCGGCGGTGTGTGCAGCGATCGATTTTGCGTCGCGATAAAACCGGGGCCGCTTTGCTGCGGGTTTTGGACGCAGGAAGCCGAGGGCTGCACTGTCACGGCCACTCTCGTCGACAAATGGCTCGTGGTGGCGGACGACCGTCAGTGCGGCGGCATGAATGTGAGTTTCGACGGAATCTACCGCAACCATTGAGCGACCAGCATCCGTTGCAGGCGGAGTGCTGGCTGAGGTTTCGGGCGGTGACTCCCGGCACAGCCGCATCACCCTGCACTGGCGAGCCGGGCGAAGGCCGCGGGTGAGGCGTTTTCAAAACGATCCACCAGCAGCTTCACGAAGGCGGTCACGCGGGCACTCACATGCCGATGCGAGGGGTATAGCGCCCAGACTTCGATGCGACGGTCGGCGAGCGTGCCCCAGTCGATCAGCCGACCGGCGTCGATATCGACCTGCACCAGCGAGCGCGGCATGGCCGCGACGCCGACGCCCGCGAGCACCGCATCGTGGATCATCCCCATCGACGACAGGCGCAACACGGTACGTGTGGCGACGGTCAGCACGCTGCGTGCGCGGCTGAGCTGCCAGGTTGCATCGGATGGCGTGCGCGGCAGGGCGATGGCCGGTACGGCGAGATCACGCTGCCTGACCGGCCGCGGCAGGGAGGGTGCTGCCACCACGACCAGTACATCGCGCAGGAAGCAGCGCCCGGCCAGATCGGTCGAGGGATCGGGATTGGCACGGATCACCAGATCGAAGTCGTCATCCACCGGGTCGACAAAACGGTCCTCGGTGATCACTTCCAGTTGCACACCAGGGTAGGCGAGGGCGTAGTCGGCGGCGATGCGGCCCAGGCCGCGATGGCCGAATAGCACCGGCGCGCTGATGCGCAGCCGGCCGCGCGGCGTGCTGACGCGTTGCCGCAGCAGGTCGCCCACTTCATTGATGTGCTCCAGCAGCGACTGCGTCTGCTCCTGCAGCTCGCGTCCTTCCCCGGTGAGGCGAAGTTCATGGCCGCCACGCTCGAACAGGCGCACGCCGAGCGTGTCCTCAAGCTGGCGCACCCGGCGCGACAGCGTGGCCTTGGGCCGGCCGGTGATCCGTGCGGCGCGGCCGATGCCGCCATGTCGCGCCACGTCGTTGAAGTCGGCCAGGGCGAGCAGATCCATGGGTGTTCCATCGATGAGACAAGATATCCATATTATGCAGCTATCGGTGGTCTCCATGAGACATCAGGATGGGGTTGTCCACCACACCACCCTCCACCTCTGAAGGAGATATCCCATGAACATTCTCGTTACTGGCAGCACCGGCACGATCGGCAGCCTGGTTGTCCGCGGCTTGGCCGCACAAGGCGCCAGCGTCCGCGCGTTGACGCGTGACCTGGACAAGGTTTCGTTTCCCGCAGGCGTCACCGCCGTCAAAGGCGACCTGACCGACATTCCCTCGATGCGCGCGGCGTTGAAAGATGCCGATGCACTGTTCCTGCTCAATGCCGTGGTCGCGGATGAAGTGACCCAGGCCATCAGCACCCTGAGCCTGGCGCGCGAGGCCGGCATCGGGCGCATCGTCTATCTGTCGGTGCTCAACAGCGATGCCTACACCGACGTGCCGCATTTCACCGGCAAGTACACGGTGGAGCGGATGATCGAGCAGTTCGACCTGCCGGTGACCGTGCTGCGCCCGTCCTATTTCATGCAGAACGACGCCATGCTCAGGGATGGATTGATGAAGCAGGGTCGCTACGGCATGCCGATCGGCGACGTCGGTGTATCGATGGTCGATGTGCGCGATATCGCGGAGATCGCGGTGGGCGCGCTGCTGCGTCGCACCGGTGCGCAGGCGCCGCTGCCGCGCGAGGTGATCGAGATCACCGGGCCGGACGCGCTGACCGGCGATGCGCTGGCGACGATCTGGTCCGGTGTGCTCGGCAAACCGATCACCTATGGTGGCAATGATCTCGACGCGTACGAGGGTTTTATGGCGGGCATCATGCCGTCCTGGTCGGCCTACGATCTGCGCCTGATGCTGGCGCGCTTTCATGTCGACGGCATGCTGGGCAAACCGCATGCAGCAGAGATCCTCACCGGCCTGCTCGGCCATCCGCCGCGTCGCTATCGCGATCTTGCTGCAGAGCTGGCGAAGGCCTGGCAGTCGCTCTAGTTGTTCATCGGGCATCGAGGGAGGGAAGACTTCGTTGAGATCATCGAGGCCTTCCTCCTCTTTGCATCGAGCCATATGCAGGTCGTTTCGGGCAACGGCAGCGGCAGGGCACTGCCGCTGCACATGCGGGTACAGGGCGCGAGGATTTACAATACTTGCGTCTATGCAACGATTGTGAGATCAATTACTATTGCGTTCATGCGCACATCAAAGCCTGCGAGCAACTCATTGGCTCAACGACTCATTGCCGCGATCATGCCGCTGATGAAAGGCAATCAGGCGCAGGTGATGGCGGCGGTGGCCGAATTCGACCTCACGCTGACCCAGCTGCGCATGATGTTCGTGCTCCAGCATGCGGGCGAGGATCTGGCGGTGAATGCGCTGGCCGAGAATGTGGCGCTGTCCGTGGCAGCCACCGGCCGCGCGGTGGATGCGATGGTGCGCATGGGCTTGTTGTCGCGCCGCGAGGACGATATCGACCGGCGCATCAAGCGCATCGGGCTGACCCGGTCCGGACATCAGGCGATTGCCAAGATCAGTCTGGCGCGCAGCCAGGCGGTCGAGGCGTTTGTGCGCAAGCTCGACGCCCGCGAACGTGCCGAACTCGATGCAGCGGTGGCAACGCTGGGCGCACTCACCTCCGTACATATGCCACCGCTGGCTGGCGCGCATGCCTCATCCCTGTGTGGTACCCCCTTGTCCAAGGAATCAAAGTGAGTTCATCCACATCCGGCGCGACGGCATCCGTCGAAGCCACGCTTGACCCACGCTTGTTGCGTATTGCGGCAGTGGTCATCCTCGGCACGCTCATGTCGATCCTCGACACGACGATCGTCAACGTGGCCATCAAGGACTTGTCGCGCAGTTTCAACGCGCCGTTGTCGACCATGCAGTGGATCGCGACCGGCTACATGCTCGCGCTGGCCACGGTGATTCCGCTGACCGGCTGGGCGGCTGACCGCTTCGGCACCAAGCGCCTGTATATCGGCTCGATCGGGATGTTCCTGCTTGGTTCGGCCTTGTCCGGCGCAGCGTGGTCGGCCGGCTCGCTGATCGTGTTCCGCGTGCTGCAGGGTATCGGCGGCGGCATGATCATGCCGGCGGGCATGACGATACTGACGCATGCGGCGGGACCGCAGCGGATGGGCCGCGTGATGGGCATCGTCGGTGTGCCGATGCTGCTGGGCCCGATCATCGGGCCGATTCTCGGCGGCTGGCTGGTCGACGATGTGTCGTGGCGCTGGATCTTTTTCGTCAATCTGCCGATCGGTGCGATTGCGTTGTATGCCGCCGCGCGCATTCTCGAGCGCGATGAACCCACGCCGCATCACGCGCTCGACTGGCGCGGACTGCTGATGCTGTCACCGGGTCTGGCGATCTTCGTCTACGGCCTGGCAGAGACGGCGGCTGGCGCCGGACTGGATACCGTGGGCGGTGGCGGTGCGATCGCGCTGGGCCTCGCGCTGGTGATCGGCTTCGTGCTGCATGCGCGTGCGCGTGATGGCGCGCTGATCGACGTGCGGCTGTTTGCCCAACGCGCCGTCGGCGCACCGGCGCTGACGGTTTTCCTGTTCTGCACGGCCTTCTTTGGGGTCGCCTTGCTGATGCCGCTGTACTTCCAGGTGGTCCGCGGCAAATCGGCATTCGACGCGGGCATGTTGCTGGCCGCGCAAGGTGTGGGCGCGATGCTCTCGATGCCGATTGCGGCGCGCCTGACCGATCGGATCGGCGCCGGCCGGATCGTGCTGGTCGGGCTTTCGCTGGTGGCGCTGGGTATGCTGAGCCTGAGTCGGATCACGGGTGATACGGCGTTGTGGCAGGTGGAACTGACCCTGTTCGTGATGGGTCTGGGCATGGGCTCCACCATGATGCCCACCATGAGTGCCGCACTCTCTGCTACCGAGCGCGGCAACGTGGCGCGCGTCACCGCGGGCCTGAATGTGTTGCAACGGGTGGGTGGTTCGATCGGCACCGCTGTACTCGCCGTGGTGCTGTCGCACCAGCTGGCCGCCGTGATGCCCATAGGTGGGGGCGGCGGCCTGTCTGCGGTCCATGCCATTCCTGCGAGTGTGCATGGCCAGATGCTGCCGGCACTCGGTGCCGCGTTCGGCCATACCTTCATGTGGTCGTTCGGCCTCGTCCTTGCTGCGCTCGCCGCCGCACTGTTCATCCACCGCGGCCGATCGGATGCGGCAGCAGGCCAGGCGGCAGACAAGGCCCCGGCGATCGTCGACTAGCTTCAGATCCATGGGAAAAACCATGGTCAGACTGCACTCCGGAAAGTGATGTCGGGCGGGCTGGTGTTACGGCACGTCTTCAACCATCAGATCCATCACCGCGGGCAGATCACTACCTTGTTCAATCAGCTGGGCATCGATGTCAGCGTGACCGACTTGTCCACACTGATTCCGGAATGCACGCGTTGAACGCACTAGACTGCGGATGAGGGGCTTGTTCGGACGCGGTCGGGCCGAAGCCATCATTATGCGAAGCGTCACGCTGCAGGTACAAAACGCAGCTAGCCTAGAGGCTTGTTCGAAGTCTGATCGGGAACCCATCTATGGAACAAGCCATGAAGCGATGCCCGGCATGTGCCGAGGAAATCCAGGCGGCCGCACGCAAGTGCCGGTTTTGCGGGACGGATCTCGACAGCTATGTGGCGGCGCATGAGGCGACGGTGGAGAAGACGCTGTTTTCGGGGCATCCGAAAGTCATCTACACGTTCAGCCAGTACGTGCTCGTGGTGTGCACGCTCGGCATCGCCTTGCTGGTCTACTGGCTGCGCAGCCTGGGCACCACGTTTACGATCACCACGCAGCGGGTGCAGATCGAGCGCGGTCTTTTCTCGAAGGCAAAGGACAACCTCGAACTGTTCCGGGTGGATCACTTCGATGTGCTGAAGCCCTTCGGCATGCGCTTGCTGGGCCAGTGCCAAGTGCACTTGCACTCATCCGACCAGGGCATGTCGTCGGTCTACCTGTTTGGTATTCCCGGGCTCGAGGGCATGGCGGATACGCTCCGCGAGTGCTCCCTGCGTGAGCGCGCGCGCCGTCGTGTGCTGCCCGTGGAACAGATGTAGCCCCGTTCGCAAGGTTCCATGAAGATCGCCTGATGCTCCGAGACGCCACTACCACCGATTTTCCCGCCATCCTCGCCCTCAACGAGGCCTTCGTGAGTGTGCTCAGCCCGCTCGATCACGAGCGGCTGGCGCGGCTGCATGCGCAGGCGGCGTTGCATCGGGTGATCGAACACGCCGGTCGGATCGAGGCGTTCCTGTTGGCGCTGCGCGAGGGCGCGGACTACGGCAGTCCGAACTACCGCTGGTTTGCGCAGCGCCATGCACGCTTCCTGTATGTGGATCGCATCGTGGTTGCCGCTGGCACGCAGGCGCGGGGTGCCGGGACGCGGCTCTATCGCGATCTGTATGCGCTGGCCTCGCGTGACGCGGTGCCGTTGATCACCTGCGAGTTCGATATCGAGCCGCCCAACCCGGCGTCCGAACGGTTCCACGCCAGGCTGGGGTTTCGTGAAGTCGGTCGCCAGCAACTCGACGGTGGCAGCAAGACCGTTTCGATGCAGGCACTGGACCTTGCTGCCAAACCCGCTGTCATGCCCATCGTATCCGCAGACGACGCATGGGCCTGATGCCAGAGGCGACGTTCCTCACGGTGCTTTAGCCGCGCCTACAATCTCGCCACCGTCCTTGAGCTGCACCAGCGCCGCGGTCGAGAGGCCGGGCAGTGACAGGGGCGGCAGGGCATAGGTGTGCGGGCTGCCGTCCCATGTGCCCAGGTGGATCAGTTGGCGTACCACGTTGCGGTGCGGCAGCGTGCGGCCACTGTTTTCGCCGCCACCAATGGCGACGTTGAGGGTGCGCGGGTCGTAACGCACTAGCCACACATCACAGATGGCAGGCGGCTTGCCGCTGCCTACTTCAAGCTTGCCCTGTTGCCAGGCCAGTGCCGGTCCCCGGGTTTTCGCATTCGCTATGGCTTGGTCGAGCTGCGCACGGTCGTTGCCCACCAGATCGACCCGGCCGTCCACGTAGATCTGCGGTGTCCACACGTTGGTACGCCGGCGATGCCGTGCATAGGCCCACTGCCTGTTCGTGTAGGCCTCGGTGGCAAAGGTGTCTTTCCAGCCCAGGCCATCCCAGTAGGTGACGCCGAAGGACAAGGCGAGGATGTTCGGTTGTGCCGCGATCGCATTGAGGTTGGCCTCGGCCGGCGGGCAGGACGAACAGCCCTGGCTCTGGAAAAGTTCGACGACGACCAGCGGTGCGGGTGCAGGCAGATCCTGCGCTGAGCCGATCTCGCAGAAGGCGAGCAGCGACCATGCGCCGAGCAGGAGTTTCAAAAGTGGACGGGTCGTCATGGCGATCGTTCTCCAGCCGACACGCCGGGAAGGATGCTTCAAGGAAGCGTGTCGATATTCTGGTTCTTCGTCATCGGGCGCAGAAAGTTACCTCGCTCAAGACGAACTACCGCTGGTTAGTGCAGCGCCATGCACGCTTCCTGTATGTGGATCGCATCGTGGTTGCCGTTGGCACGCAGGCGCGCGGCGCCGGGACGCGGCTCTATCGCGATGTGTATGCGTTGGCGTCGCGTGACGCGGTGCCGTTGATCACCTGCGAGTTTGATATCGAGCCGCCCAACCCGGCGTCCGAACGGTTCCACGCCAGGCCGGGGTTTTGTGAAGTCGGTCGCCAGCAGCTCGACGGTGGCAGCAAGACGGTCTCGCTGCAGGCACTTGATGTCGCTGCGGGCAACACGCCGCTGGGAAAGCTCGGCCGCGAGGAACGTTTCATCCTCCCGGCATGCTGTGCATCTTCTGTCCGGCTGTCCGGTATCGGCTTGCCAGCTGTCCGCGGACAGCTGCGCAGGATGATCTTCGCCGCACACTTCCTCGAAAACTCAACGACTTGGTCCTTCCGCATGGACTGGCATGACGATTGCTCTACAGACAGCACAGGGCAGCTTGCCAATCACGGAGACACGTCATGAAATTCGAATCACAGATCCTGGCCACACTGTTCGTTGCCTGCTTCGGCATCTGCGCACTGGTCATGGGTGCCATGCTGAGAACCACGCCGGCCTCGATACATCTGGCCAGCGCGGGCAAGGTGGCTGCCATCGCCCAGGTCACGCTGGCGCGCTGCGCGCTGCCCACCGATGACGCGAGCTGCTCACGCGCCAACGATTGATGCGGTCAGCAACGACCGGGCCGGCCAGCGCTCAGGCAAGCCGAGCGCCAGCCGGCCGATAGGCCCGCGCTCGGCGCTCAACTCGATGGCAGGGCGGGCTCCTTTTCTCGCCACATTCAACCTTACCAATGGGAATCGCGGTCCTCGCCCAGGATGGCGATACCGTTCGTGGCCACGTTGTTGATGGTCGCCAATCCCTTCAGGGTGAAGTTTCCATCCCCGTCAACGTCGAAAATGGATACGTGCGAGACGCTGCCGTTGGCGTCAATCACCGCGGCCAGGTCGTTGCGGTAAGTGATGTCGGTCGGGTTGCCATTGAAGCTGGTGACAACCGCCGCGTCCTGAATGATCTTTTCGCCGTAGACGACATACCGTGACACCGACTTGCTCGGTGAATTGGCGGAGAACAGGAACGGTCCGTCCAGCGTCACCCAGCATGGCGCGGATTGGGTGCCCGAACCGGTGACGGCCAGCACGGTGTTGTTTCGAACCAGGCTGATTTCGTTCGCATGGGCAATCGTCACATAGGCGTCATTGCCGCGGGTGGCAAGGCCGAACGGCGCATTGACGTTGGCGGGGATGTTGGCAACCAGCTTGGTCGAGCCGGTGACCGCGCCGTGCCCATCCAGGTTGACCGTTTCAATCGCATTGCTCTTTTCGCTGATGACCAGTTGGCCCCGCAGCGTTCCCACTTGGGCGGCCGAGCCATCGCCGATGACCAGTTTCGCTTCGCCATCCGCTGTCGGCTTCACGCCGTAGCGATCGATCCGGTGCGATTCGATATAGGACGCGGTCAGGATGTACAGATGACCATTGCCGAACGCGACGCTTACGGGGTTGGTGACGGCCGGGACAAGCTTCTCGTAGCGCAGACCCGTGTGATCGGTGTCTTTGTCGAATATCGACACGTTGCCCGAGCCGAAATTGACCACGGCGAGTCGATCATGATCCTGCGCAATGCCGCCGGCGTTGCCACTGACGCCTCCCGCTCCGCCGGTAGGGAGCTGTTCGAGAAGGGCACCTGTCGTGTTGTAGATCAGGAGTTGGTTGTGCGTCGTATTCGATGCGGTAACGATCCATGCTTGATCATCCCTCGATGATGAAGTGCCTTGCGCAGCAACGGCGCCGGCAATGATCAGCGAAAGCAGACCCATGCCGCAGGCTGATTTTTTCATGTGCGTATCCTCGACTGAAACGATTCGGAATGACGACTCGATCGGGAGTCGCCCTGCAGTGCTTCCAGACGACCGGGATTGCGCCGGTCTTCCATTCATTCGTTGGGATACGCGGAAAGTTACCCTCGGTTTGTCGCCTCATGGATTGACGATGGGTGCTCTCGGTTGCCGAGCAAGGCCGGGGGGCAAGGTGCAGTTTTGCAGCCGGGCGCTATTGCGGCGGCAAAGGCCTATGCTGTCAGGGCGATCACGCCAAGAGGCTTCCGCCATGAGCAATGTCTCCGGCAAGACCCTCAATGGGTTTACCTACGAAGGGGATTACCAGCCGGCCAGCGCCGGGCGCGTCAACTGGACCGCGACCTTTCGCCATGACGGCGATTACGCCGGCATGCGGCATGGCTGCGTCCACGGGATGCTTGGCATCCCCGCGGCAGCCGTTGATGACGCGGTGAAAGTCGACATCGAGTCGACGTGGACGGGAGCCGTTTGACGGATGGGACAGCGTAGACGGGTCAGGCGCTCAGCGATCAGCCTCGCACGCGGCTACCGCCAGCCCTGACACCACGCCCAGCGAGGGATCGCCTTGCACCAGCGGTATCTCCGGGAAGCAGGCCTGCACACGTGCCTTGACCTGCGGTGAGCGGGAGGTGCCGCCGGTGAGGAAGACGCTGGCGGGGAGTTCGTCGAGGTCGCCGCGTACGGTGGCCAGGGTGCGTTCCATCTGGCCGAGAAACGCAGCGATGGCGCGGTGGAAATCCTCGCTGTCGAGTTCGACGGCGAGGCCGTGTTCGATGAAGTCCAGCTTGGCGCGGTGGTGCGTCGACGTGCTCAAGGTGATCTTGCTGTGCTCGGCCGCCTGATTGAGGCGGGTGGTGGCGCCAGGCTCCTGCAGGGCGCGCAGGCGCGCGCCGTAGGGCTCGTCGATGAGGCGATAGTTCTGCTGACGGAACTCGCGCTGCTTGGGCAGGTTGTGCACGCTGGCCGCATCCACGAATCGGTGCGCGGGCATGCTGATCTGGTCCTTGCCCAGCAGGGGCATGAAGCTGTGCAGGCTCACGCTGACATCGAGATCGGTACCGCCCTTGGGCAGGCCCCAGCTGCGCGTAATCTGCGCCGCTTCGCCGCCGCCGAGTCGGGCGTGAGCCACGTCCGTGGTGCCGCCGCCGATGTCGACGATCAGCGCGTGCTGCCGCTGCTGCAGGCTCTGATGGTAGTGCATCGCGGCAGCGGCCGGCTCTTCCAGGAAGCTCACATGGTCGAAGCCGGCCACCGCGGCTGCCTCGCGCAGGATCTCGATCGCCTGTGTCGATCCCTGCGCGCCCATCGAGCTGCGGAATTCCACCGGCCGCCCGATCACCGCGCCGCGCACCGATGCGCCGAACTGCCGGCTGGCGGTGAGGCGGATGTGTTCGAGGATGTGCGTGGCGATATGCACGATCACCTTGCGCACCTGTGGGTCGAGCCGATAGCCGAACATCGACTTGGGCGATTCAATGAGGTTGCCGCCGCCGCTGTCCAGATAGCCTTCCACGGCTTCCTCGCCGAATAGCGCGTGCTGGAAACTGGCGACCGAGGCCGTCGCTTCGCGCGCCTGCTGCTCCATCCACTGCCGGCGCACCACGCGCAGCGCTTCGCGATGCAGCTCGCCTTCGCTGCGCGACACCGGCGCCTGCCCGCGTGCGGCGGCAGCTGCCGCCAGCTGGCGTTGCCGGGTTCGCGCCAGGCGCAGCTGGAGCTCCAGCTGCGCTTCCAGTTCGGGCGTAAGCTGGAAGTCGTTGGGATCGGGCACCAGCTCTGGGAAGAATACTGCCGTGCGGAACTGCTCGGCCGCGCCGAAGCGCACCAGGCTCAGTTCGCCGTTGACGATGGCGGCGGCGGCCGAATAGCTGGTGCCGAAGTCGATACCGATATGCATGGAAGTCACGTGGTTGTTCAATCGCAACGCGACAGTATGACGGTTGCAACCCGGGGGCCCAAGAAATCGATAACAGAACGAGAGCACCGCATAAGCTCGCGTAGATGATAATTTGCATGGATCTGCTGCTGGCAGCGGCGTGCATGATGGCGAGGCATCCATCGAGGCCGTGGCCGGAAACAACCGCAGGGGGATGGTTTTTCCGTCCTCCTTGCCCTTTGAAACGTGGGCCATGGCGCCCATCCCGGAGATGGATGTGAACAGGCTCACTGCTTCGATGCTCGTTGTTCCCGTGCTCATGCTGTTCGGCCTTTCCGTGGCAGTTGCCGCGGAAAGGCCGCCTGGGCCGCCGTTACCCGAAGCTGCCTTGTTCGACAAGATATCGGCGCTCGACACGGCCGTATTCGACGCGTTCAACCACTGCAGTGCACCGGGGCAACTCGAGCGGCACGCCAGCTATTTCGCGCCGGATGTCGAGTTCTATCATGACAAGGGCGGCGTCACCTGGACGCGTGAGGCGATGATCGCCAATACCGCGAAGAATGTATGTGGCCATTTCCGCCGCGAGCTGGTTCCGGGCAGCCTGAAGGTCTACCCGATCAAGGATTTCGGTGCGATCGAACAAGGCGTGCACCGCTTCTGTCAGTTCAAGACGGGCGACTGTGATGGTATCGCCGACTTTGTCATCGTCTGGCGCCATCAGGGTGACCAGTGGCAGATCACCCGCGTGCTCAGCTACGGGCATCGCGCCGACCATGAGTCGGTGCAGGCGCCGCGGAAATAACCCGCGTGAACTGGCTCGGGCGCGCTCTTCAAGGATGAGCCTCTGGCAGCCGGGCGTATTTCGGCAGCCATGAGAAACCATGGGGTGTAAGTGTGTCCGGCAGGCCGAACTAAGGTATCGAGACGCTTGCAGCTGTTGTCCACGGCATCGTGCAGCCGCCAGTGATAGCGGGTGAGGGTATTGCGGTGCCGACGGCGCGTTCGCGCTGTCGGCCAGCGGCAGGTCGACGGTGGCAGCAAGACCGTTTCGATGCAGGTATTCGACCTCGCTGCGGATAGCACACTCCTGGCAGCTGTCGGCGTAACGGGCCTCTCCGCGCCGATACCCGAATGCGAGAGATGAATCAGTCTGAGCAGGAAGCAGGGAGACGCTGCAACAGCTTCGGTCTTGCCGCGGGTTCGGAGGCTCTCCTTGATGGCTTGGTCCGCGTGCGGTCCCGCTGCGCCATTGCATCAATCGCGTCCAGGCATTCACCAAACAATTGCATGGCGCTACGTAGCCCCGCCGGTGACAGGCCGCAATATCCGACCAGGAGGCCGGGAATATCCGGTTTCTCCTCGTAATGTGGCTCGATGGGATAGAGACCCAGCCCTTGCCCTCGTGCGTGCGAGATCAGTGCATTGGCTTGCGCATGATCGTAATCACGCAGCCAGACAATCATGTGCATCCCGGTATGCGAATCAACGATCTGGCCGCGTTCGCCGATATGGTCGTGAAATCCGTCGAGAAGTGCCTTGCGGCGCGCCCGAAGTGCCTTCATCGTGCGTCGCAAATGCCGTTCGAAGCCGCCATTGTCCATGAAGTGTGCCAGTGCGGCTTGCTCGATGGCCGAACTGCTGTAATCGCACAGGTATTTGGCATTGATGAAGTCATCCCGCAGTGCTGCTGGCAGGACCATGTAGCCCAGTCGCATGGAAGGGAACATCACCTTGGAAAAGGTGCCGACGTAGATGACCCGATCGCCATGGTCCAGCGAGCGCAGCGCAGCCAGCGGGAGCGAGTCGTAGCGAAATTCGCTGTCGTAATCGTCCTCCAGTATCCAGCATTGTTTTGCCTCGGCGTAACGCAACAGTTCCAGCCTGCGCGGCAACGACAGGATGGAGCCCGCGGGAAATTGATGAGAGGGAGTGACCATGACGAGGGCGGGTGCGTCACTCGGCAACTCAGCACAGATCAACCCCTCGCCATCTGTCCGTACGGAATGCATGCGTGCACCATGCGCAGCGAGCGCCTGCCATGCACGAAAATAGTGTGGGTCTTCCATGACCACCGCGGCACCTTCCTCAACGAGCACGCGCGCAGTCAGTGAGACGGCCTGCTGGAAACCATTCACGATCAAGACATCATCGGGATGGGCATGGACTCCGCGAGAACGCACCAGATAGCGGCAAACCTGTTCACGCAGGGCTGGTGAGCCCTGCGAACGGGCTGCCTCCAGCGGCGTATAGGCCGCTGCCCGGGCGAGTTCATGGCCCCAAACGGCGCTGATGGCAGGGTTGATCATGGGGGTGCCGTATTGCAAATCGAATCGTCGGCCATGATGCATCCGCGCGATGGAACGATTCTGCTCGAGCCGCGCACGGCGCGAATATCGTGTGGCTGCCGCAAGGGGCTCTGTGGTCGCCGGGCGCAGCGCCGGCTCGGTTTGCAGGACACTGACGAAGCTTCCCGAGCCAGCGCGACTTTGTATATAGCCCTCTGTGCGCAATTGCTCATACGCTGCCACGACCGTGATGCGCGACAAGCCCAGTTCCTGCGCCAGTACGCGTGTGGGAGGCAAGCGTGTCCCTGATGCCAGGCGTCCATCGAGAATGGCCGCCTTCATCGCGCGAGTCAGTTGCGCATAGATTGCTCCGTGCCCATCAAGTTCGACAAACACATGCACCTCTTGAGACTGGCTGTATGGGCATGGTATCGAGCAGGCTTGTCAGAAGTTTCGTCGCAGAACGAAATATCAATGCACAAAGGGCCTTGCGGTGCAGGCCATGCAGGATGCGTCATGCGAGCCCGGCTGCGCGTGCGATCAGGAACAAACCTGCCCCGACGATGACGACTCCGATGACTCGTGCGACGCGTTCCCCGGCCGGTGCAAGACATTCGGCGGTGATGGCCGCCGTCACGACCGCCATCGCGCGCAAGTCCATGACCCCGAGGACGAGAAGGGCCCCCATCAGGCCGGCGCAGCGGTAGCTGCAGTGCAGGCCGAGGTGCAGACCGTGTCGCCAGGCCATGCCGGTGTCCGCCGGCAACGGTCGGCTGCGCTCGGGTGCTTCCCGGCAGCAGCCAAGGTGATGCGCCTTCCATCTAGTGAACTGGAGCACGCCGGCCATCAACACGACCACGCCGATCGCGAGCGGGATGGCGCGCGCCAGCAGCGGCCGCTGCATCGCGACCGCCGTCAGCGTGACGCCAAGTGCAAAGGCGGCCATGCCGAACACGATCCACACGAAGAAGTAGCCCACGGCCACCAGCACGGTCAGCCGACCGAGCCGCGTCTCGCCAGTCCGGCCGACGGCCTGGCGGTAGCGCCACAGCATGGGCACCAGGGATGGCAGCATCATCGCGACCATCATCACGATCCACATGCCGAGGGACGACGCGGCAGCGCCGGACCACGTCTGTCCGGGCATACGCATCCACGCCATCGACATCGTCCAGCCGCCGGGCATCGGCATCTCGCCCATCGACGACATGGATGCGCACCAGGCGATCGTCACCGCCGCACTGATGGCGAAGAGCAGCGCGGAGACACCGAAGAAGGCTCGTTCGGAAACCGCACATCGCGAGATCTCCCGTTCTCCGCTTGCGTCAACGATAGCCATAAGCTGCCTCAGCGCCGGTCGTATTCGTCGTGGCGGCGCCACCAGATGCCGGTCTCGTTGCGTCCCTTGGGCGCGCGGTCGAGCCACTGATACATGCCCCAGAGTCCGTCCACACCGCGCGCATAGGTGGAGTAGGTGTGGTAGACGACACCGTCCTCGAGCACGAATGCGCTCATGCCCGGCCGGTCGCGCGAGTACGTGGGTGCGTCGGTTCCGCAGGTGGCCGCGAACTCGGCGACGGGCGCGGGGGCGGGTGTCGCGTCCATCGCGTGACCGCCGCGCTCGTAGTTGTATTCGATGCTCCCCTCGCATTGTTGCGCCTCGGTGAACGAGACGTTGAAGTCGAAGTTGAAGTCATCGCCGGACGAAGATGCCCAGGGAAACGTCCAGCCCATCCGTCGCTGGTACGCCCGCAGCTTCGTGAGCGGCGCCCGCGACACCGCCGAAAGCATGACGTCGTGGTTCGCCAGGTGAACGGCGATGCCGTTGAACCCGTCCGCGATCGACGAGCAGGACGGACATCCCGCCGTGTAGTCGGGCCCGAACATGAAGTGGTAGACGAGAAGCTGCGAGCATCCTCGGAAGAGGTCTGCCAGCGAAGCGCTCCCTTCTGCGGTCTCGAACCGGTACGCCTTGTCGACTCGAACCCACGGCAGTGCCTGACGTTGCCGCGCCAGCTCGTCGCTGTGCCGCGTCAACGCCTTCTCCGCCTCCAGTAGTTCGAGCCGCGACTTGAGCCACTGTTCCCGGGTTCCGATGGTCTTGGTCATCATCTCTGCCTCCTGTATCGCGTCGCGTTTGTCTCAGCCTTGTGGCAGCTCGCCGATGCTTGCGTGCATCGCCTTGCACGCCGCCGTCTCAGGCTGCGACTGGAGTGTTGTGGGCGTATTCCGCCAACTGGTTGCCCAAGGCCTTCTGAAAGGCCGGTCGCGCCTCACAGCGCTTGACGTAGGCATCGAGCACCGGAAACCCGGCCACCAGATCGGTGTGCCGAAGGAACCTCAGCACGGTCGTCATCAGAATGTCCGCTGCCGTGAACCGGTCGACCAGGTAGTCGCGCTCGTCGAGCCAGGCCGAAAGTACTCCGAGTCGAGCTTTCACCGCATCGACCACGGCGGGACGCCGCAGCTTCACCCACGGTTCCCCGTCATGCTGCAGATCCATATCCAGCAGGTTCTGGATCGGCGGCTCCATCGTGTTGAGCGCAGCGAACATCCAGGTGACTACGTCGGCGCGTTCGCGCGAGCCGGCGGGCATCAGCACGGCAGAGTCCATGGCGATGCGGTGCACGATGGCACCCGATTCGAACAGCCCTCGACCATCCGCTTCGAAGGCCGGCACCATCCCGAAGGGTTGCCGCTGGCGATAGGAGGTCGAATGCCGATCAGCGGAATCAATCAGCCGGATTTCATAAGGACGCCCGGCCTCCTCCAGCGCCCAGCGCACGCGCAAGTCCCGCACCAGCCCCTGGGCGAACAGCGGAGCCGAGCGGAATCCCCATACAGTGATCTCATTCATTGCATCTTCCTCCAGTACGGTTTATCGATTCAGTGCCAATCAGCCGCTGGGTCAATGCCTGCTCCTCAGCGGGTGCTTCAATCTTCTGAATACCTGCGGCCATGCCTCAGTCAGCATCCACGTGACAATAGGTTCCGCGCTTGGGCGCCCTTCGTCGTTCGTTCCGTTCCGGATGCAACGTACTGATGAGTGGTCGTGAGGTAGTCTAGGTAGCGTGCATCGAACGGTGGGAGTGACAAGCGTGGCGCGATTGAGATGAGCTCGTTCCGATGGACTCTCTGATCACGGCCGCAGCACGTGCGCTCGCGGCGGGTGATCCCGTCGGCGCATTGAAGCGAGTCGCACTGCGCGACGATGCGCCTGCGCTTGCGCTCCGAGGCATCGCCATGGCGCAGCTCGGCGATCTCGTACGAGCGAAGGCTCTGATGCAAAGGGCGGTGCGCGCCTTCGGTCCGAAAGAGGCGGTGGCTCGCGCGAGGTGTGTTGTCGCCGAGGCCGAGGTCGCGCTCGCCTCGCGCGAGCTGGGCTGGCCTGCGAAGGCGCTCGACGCCGCGCGGGCGACGCTCGAAGCACACGGCGACCGGTTGAATGCCGCGCATGCGCAGTATCTCGAGGTCCGGCGCCTGCTCCTGATCGGGCGCCTCGACGAGGCGGAGCATAGGCTCGCCGAGCTCGACCCGACACCCTTTCCACCTGCGTTGAGAACCTCCCACGAGCTCGTGGTTGCGGGGCTCGCGCTGCGCCGTCTGCAGACGAAGACGGCGCGCGCTGCGCTCGATCGGGCCCGGCATGCCGCGCGCCACGCAGGCATCCCTGCGCTGACGGCGGAGGTCGAAAACGTATCCGTTGCCCTGAGCACGCCCGCGGCGCGCCTGATGGCGCAAGGTGAGGAACGACTCCTCCTGCTCGAGGAGGTTGAAACGTTGCTGGCGTCGAAAGCGCTCGTCGTGGACGCATGCCGTCATGTCGTGCGTGACGCACACACCGTGGTCTCGCTCGCAAGGCGCCCGGTATTGTTCGCGCTCGCACGCGCGCTGGGTGAAGCCTGGCCCGCAGACGTGCCGAGGAACACGCTCATCGCGCGGGCCTTCCGAACGAAGTTCGCCGATGAATCGCATCGCGCGCGGTTGCGGGTCGAAATCGGACGGCTTCGCACGGTGCTGCGGACGCTGACCGGCGTGAGCGCGACCAAGCGAGGGTTTGCGCTGGTGCCGCCCAGCGCATGCGAGGTCGTCGTGCTGGCACGGCCCGTCGAAGAGGCGCATGCCGCGGTACTTGCCTTCCTCGCCGACGGTGAGTCGTGGTCGAGCTCGGCCCTGGCCCTGGCGCTTGGCGCCAGCCAGCGCAACGTGCAGCGGGCACTCGACTCGCTGGCGGCGGCAGGCAAGGTGCAGTCGTTTGGTCGCGGGCGAGCGCGTCGCTGGATGACCCCGTCCGTACCCGGATTCACGACGACCTTGTTACTCTCCGTTCCCGTGCCGAGTGACTAGGATGCACGCATGAAACGATCAGCAGCCAAAATCCTCCGTGAGTATGGGCCCTTTTCGGGTGTCGACAGCGTGGCCGGGGTTACGTTCGACGGTAAGCACGTCTGGTTTGCGTCCGGAGGCAAGTTGAACGCCCTCGACCCGGCGAGCGGAAAGACGGAGCGCTCGCTCGATGTCGCCGCGCATGCGGGAACGGCTTTCGACGGCCAGCACCTGTTTCAGCTTGCCGAGGACCGCATCCAGAAGATCGATCCGAGGACCGGCCGCGTGCTCGCCACGATCCCGGCGCCCGGCGGCGGTGACTCGGGGCTCGCGTGGGCCGAAGGGTCGCTCTGGGTGGGGCAGTATCGGGACCGCAAGATCCATCAACTCGATCCCCACACAGGGGCGATTCTCCGCACCATCGAGTCCAACCGCTTCGTCACCGGGGTCACCTGGGTCGATGGCGAGCTCTGGCACGGCACCTGGGAAGGTGACGAAAGCGAATTGCGGCGGGTCGATCCTCGAACGAATGAAGTCCTGGAGCGGCTTGAGATGCCGCCCGGCGTGGGCGTGTCGGGGCTCGAGTCCGATGGCGGCGATCGGTTCTACTGCGGTGGCGGGAACAGCGGGAAGGTGAGAGTCGTCCGCCGGCCCGGGCGAGTCTCCGCAGCGGGTAGCGGCTCCGAGACATCCGTCGGGCCCACCAGCAAGTAGTCGACGCAGCTCGCGCGGGCGGCAAGCTGTTGGTTGACCATCACCTGGATCAACCGGCGGCAGGTCGCGTCGATACCGGCGTTCCCCACGCAAGTGCCCGGCAGTAAGCGCCGGCAACGATCAGGCGACGTATCGAAACCCATCCAGGACGCCCGAATCGCTCGACCGTGGTCGCGCACATCGTCGACCAGATCGAGTTGCTGGCGAAGAACGTCGAGACGGTCCGGGCGACCCTGAAGACCGCGGCCGTGGGCTCCACCAAAGGGGCCAAACCATCATCCGGAGTGTCGCCTCAAGGGCAACGGTTCCATTGACGTACGGATCGTTTTTGCATCTATCGCATCCAGGCATGTGCCGAACAATTGGGCAGCCTCCTGCAGCTCCAAACTGGACAGTCCGCAGTAGCCGAGAATGAGACCAGGTATGGCGGGCCTTGCATGGTAGTGCGGCGCTATCGGGTACAGACCGAGTCCGCGCTCATGCGCGTAATCGATCAGCGTCTCCAGTTGTGCGTGATCGTAGTCGCGCAACCAGACAACCACGTGCATGCCGGCATGCGAATCCGCAATCTGAATGCGTTCACCGGCATAACGTCGCAGCCCATCGAGCAGCACTTCGCGGCGCGCCTTGAGCGTTCTCGCCATTTGCCGCAGATGTCGCTCGAAGCCGCCGCTCTCCATGAAGTGCGCCAGGGCGGCCTGTTCAATGACCGGATTGCAAATATCGGCCAGATATTTGGCGTTGATGAAATCCTGACGCAACGCCGCGGGCAACACCATATAGCCCAGCCTCATCGAGCCGAACAGCGTCTTGGAAAACGTACCCACGTAGATCACGCGGTCGCCCTCGTCGAGCGAGCGCAATGCTGCCAGAGGTTGCGAGTCGAAGCGAAACTCGCTGTCGTAGTCGTCCTCCAGAATCCAGCTTTGCCTTGCTTCGGCATAGCGCAACAGCTCCAGGCGTCGTGACAACGACATGGTGGGGCCGGAAGGGAACTGATGAGTAGGCGTTACACAGATCAGGCGGGGTGCCTGCGCCGGCAACTCAGCGCATACCAGGCCCTCGCAATCCGTGCGCACGGGCAGCAGGTTGGCTCCGTGCGCAGCGAATGACTGCCACATGCCGAAGTAATGCGGTTCCTCCATGACAGCGGCATCTCCTTCGTTCAGCAGGACACGTGCGGTCAAGGCATAGGCTTGCTGTGCGCCATTGATGATGAGCACATGGTTCGGATGCGCATCCACACCGCGCCGAAGTGCCAGGTAGCGACAAATCTGCTCACGCAAGGCAAACAGTCCTTGCGGGTCTCCGCGTTCAAGCGGGGTGTAGACCGCAGCGCGCGCGAGTTCACGGGCCCAGAGGGTACTCAACGCCGGCTGGGTCATCGGTTCGCCATATTGCATATTCAGGCGCAGCCCGTGATGGCGACGCGTAATCGATGGATCTCTTTGCGTTCGCGCACGTTTTGCGTAGCGCGACGGTGCCGCGATGGGCTCCGCTTTCAGCAGGCGAAGTGGCGGAGAGGTTTGCAAATGGCTGACGTAGCTGCCAGCGCCGACCCGAACATAGACGAAGCCCTCGGCGCGAAGTTGCTCATAAGCCGCTAGAACGGTGATGCGCGACATGCCAACTTCCAGGGCAAGTGCGCGGGTGGACGGAAGGCGCGTATCGGCTTTCAATCGTCCGTTGAGGATGGAGGTTTTCAAGGCACGGGTAAGTTGTGCGTAAGCCGGCCCTTGACCATCGAATTCGAGGAACATGGAAACCTCAACAAAGGGTTGTACCGTTCACGCGGCAGTCCGGATCAGCACGATGCATCCGCAGCGTCCTCGACCGATGTCCTTCAATGCGTTCCGTGGCGACACGCCAAGCACCCATTCGCGCTCGCTGCGCACACGGGCGGCGAGTCACAGTCACTTCTGTCGACGCGCTCGGCGTGACGCCCGGCATCCTCATGGACTCTGCACACTCGCCACCGCGCGTGCACCGATTGCCGGTATGGCAACGATGTGGGGTGACTGGTCGATCGCACGCGCAACGATGGACTGGGGTCCCAGACCCACCTGGCGCTTCGCCTCCATCATTTTGGCTTCGAGTTGTGCCTTGGCAAACTCAGCCGGCGAATGGGCGACAATGGCTAACACCGCGAAGCCGTTGTCGAGTTCGACAATTTGCTCGTCCTCGTGGGCGATGGCCGCAGTACCGATGCAGGTCAGACCAACGGCGAGGGCTGCACCAATCATCAGACGTTTCATGATGTTCTCCTCATGAAGTTCTCGCGACGGGCGGAATGCCCGTACACAGAACCCTAGGCCGCTGCCGCGGGCGTTGCTTGAGGAAACCTCGCTAAAATCGTGAGGCGTTTGCTAGGTTATTGGTGGGGGTCGTGGCTGTGCTATGGCGATCTGCAGCAGCCATCAGAAATGAGTGGCTCGACCACGGCCTCATCGGGCAGAAGTTTCCAAGCCGCGAGTACTTCGTCTTGCTCTGTCGCCTCGGGCAGCCGCGGTCGGCACGGTCGGCGCGGAGGTTGGTGGCGCGCTGCAGCTGGCCAGAAGCGGAGTCCTGCAGTCGGTGTGTCACGTACGGTGTTCAGAATTGGTGCGCAGTGACCCGAGCTGTACCTGGGCTACAACTCCAGTCTGATTGAACACCTATTCCGGACAGCACCGACCAGTACGGTGGTGTTGAGCCGTGCCATCCGGAGCCTTGGTTGTTCTCCATGGCGTGGATGTCGATTTGCCGGTCCCTCGTTCGTCGTTCTAGAGGTTCGGCCTTTATGTTGGGTCAGACGTATAGTCACGCTGGGCGGCCGAACGCACCTCAAACACCTTGTATGGGAACGGCATAAGGGAGCAAGGCGATGAAGATAAAAGCCTTTTGTTTCAGCTGTTTGGTCACGACATGCATGCTCACTGTGCTGGTTGTCGGCGCTGCTGCTGCTGCGCAGCAGGCGCAGACTGGTTACCCGCGCATGGCGCCGCTTTCCCAATACCTGATGGCTGACCGTGCGGCGGAAATAGCGTTGGCACGAAGCGCTGCGCCGGCAGCGATTTCCGACGCTGCCACCGTCCTGGTCCTCGAGCCGCATGGTTACATGACGGCAGTCGAAGGCAAGAACGGCTTTGTGTGCGTCGTCGAGCGAGGATGGATGTCACCCTTCGATGCGCCCCAGTTCTGGAATCCCAAATTACGCGGGCCGATTTGCTACAACGCCGAGGCAGTCAGATCGATCCTAGCCATGACATATAAAAGGACCGCCCTGGTGCTGGCCGGCCAATCCAGAGAGGAAATCAAAAAGGACATCGAAGCCGCGCTCGCCGCCAAGCAACTGCCGCCACTGGAGCCTGGAGCCATGTCTTACATGATGTCCAGGCAAGGTTATCTGGACGACAAGGCGGGTCACTGGATTCCGCACCTGATGTTTTATACGGCCAGAAACGTGGATTGGGGCGCCAACCTGACAGGGTCACCCGTCATGCTGGATACGCAGTCTCACGGTGCAGCTGAGCCGGTAAACGTGTTCATGGTGCCTGCCGGCAAATGGTCCGACGGCACCGCTGCGCCAGGCATGTAGACGTAGAGGTACTGATGGCACTGGAATGCTGTCAACAATGGAATCCACACTTGGGCCATACCGGGGCTCGCGTCAGACTTGGTGTAACCTGAACGGGAGCGGGAGCGGGAATGGAGGTCGCACAAATGGTTGTAGAGTCCGCCCCTGCTGCGTGGATTGCGTTCGGCAGGGTCGAGATAGACACCCTGGGCCATCGCCTGTTTGTCGATGGCGAGGAGGTCGGGCTCGAGCGCAAGGCATTCGCCGTACTCGTGCTGTTGGCGCGCGAACCCGGCCGCGTGTTGAGCGGTGACGAGATTCTCGACGTGGTGTGGGGACATACTCACGTCACGCCTGCCGTACTCAGTCGCGTCATCGCGTTGTTGCGTCATGCACTCGGCGAGAGCGGCGAAGAAAGCCACTACCTGCATACCGTGCATGGTGTCGGCTTTCGCCTCGATGCCCAGGTGCGATGCGCCGCGTCGCGCGATGAGTTGCTTGCGGACAGGGCTTCGGCGGCCACGGAACCTGCGTTCGTGCCGGTTCCCATCAGCGATGTCGCCACACCACCGGCCGCAACGGCAGGGAGCCCGGCAACGCCCTCGCGGCCTGGCAAGACTCGTCGACTCGAAAGGCGACTCGTTGCCGTGATCACGGCCCTGCTCGTGGTGGCGGCTGCGCTTTTCGGATGGTACCAATTCGCACATCACCCTGTGGACACGGTGCCGGTGGTCGATCTCAAGTCCATCGCGGTGCTGCCGTTCGAGAGTCTCAGTACAGAGCAGAACAACGCGTATTTCGCCAGCGGCATGCAAGACATGATCCTGACCCAGCTGGTGGGTATCGGCGGACTCAAGGTGATCGCCCGCACCTCGACCGAGAAGTACCCGAGCCATCCGGAAGACGTGAAAACCATAGCGCGGCAACTGGGTGTGGCGACGCTGCTCGAAGGCACGGTCCAGAAGTCCGGCAATCAGGTGCTGATCAATGTGCAGTTGATCGATGCAAGCAGCGGCAACCATCTCTGGGCGAAAGCCTACACGCGCACGCTGGACAACGTTTTCAATGTGGAAGGCGAGGTCGCGCAGAACGTGGCGGAGGCACTGAAGGTGCAGCTGACGTCCGCGGAGACCGCGCGTATCGAGAAAATGTCGACCTGGAACGCCGCAGCCTACGATCTGTACCTCCAAGCCGGTGCGCATGCCAACCTCGCCTTCGATGATCCCGGGCTGTCATCGTCCGAATTGCCCTTTGCGATCGCGCTGTATCAACAAGCACTGGCCAAGGATCCGGACTTCGCGCTGGCCGCGGCCACGCTGGCGCGCGCCCACATGCAGATGTATTTCTTTGCACCTGATCGCACAAATGCACGACTGGCTGCGGCGAAGACCGCCGCCGATCGCTCCCTGGCGCTGCAGCCGAATCTGGGCCAGGCACATTACGCGCTGGGGTTGTATGACTACTGGGGGCATCGCGACTACGCCGGTGCCACCACCCAACTGGAACTGGCCCGGCGTGCGTTGCCCAACAGTGCCACCGTCGAACTCCTTATCGCCGCGATCGCCCGGCGTCAGGGTCACTGGGATGAGGCGGTGGCACTGTTTCACACGGCCACCGTACTTGATCCACATAGTGAATTTGCGTTCGTCCAACTCGCCGTGACCTATGAGAGCATGCATCGCTACGCAGATGCCGAGCAGGCCTATACCAGCGCCATCGCGGTGAGCCGGGATCCCACCGGCAATCGCATAGCACAGGCCTTCAATGAGCTGATGTGGAAGGGCGATCCGACACCGCTGCGCGCCGCGCTCGCCACGCTCGTGCCGGGCAGCGACGCCTACGCCAGCAATATCATGACCTTGTATTTCGAGCGCTGGTTGGCGCGCGATTATGCCGGGGCCATCAAGATGGTCGAGGCGGACAAGGCGGACAACTGGGACGACCCGAACAACATTGTTCTGCCCCGACGCCTGTATCTGGCGTGGGCCCTGCAGGCGGCGGGAGACACGGCCAAGGCGACGGCGGTGTATGCCGAGATTGCGGCGCGCATGCGCGCTGCCCTCATCGAGCGACCGGACGATGCGGACCTGCATCTGGCTCTGGGATTTGCCTATGCCGGGCTCGGACGAAAACCCGAGGCTGTTGCTGAAGGCGAGCGTGCCGTCGCCTTGATGCCGGTCAGCAAGGATGCCCTTACCGGACCGGATATGCTCGCGTCGCAGGCACAGCTATATGTGCGGGTCGGCCAACCTGACCAGGCCATCGCTCTGATCGGGCGCGTGCTGTCCATAGTTAATGGCAGCACTCTGTCGAGCGCATCGCTCCGGCTCGACCCGGCCTGGGATTCACTGCGCGGCGATCCACGCTTCAAGGCGCTGCTGCTGAAGTACCCCAGCGCCGGCTAGTCCGCGGTTCGTACCGTTCGGTAACCCAGGCCATGGCGTGCTGCTGGGCATCGAGCATCGTCTGATCAAGCCGCGGCAACCGCAAACCAACGGCATGGTCGTCTCGGAGAGGGGATAAAGCGCTTCAACGGCCGTATCAACGCCGTCTTGGCGACGACGCGTTTTCGTTCCAGGGAAGACCTGCAGGCTTGCCCATCTCGGTCAGGAAGACATCCCGCCGATAGGTTGGCGATGTGTCTTGAATCCGCCGTCGTGTTGCCTTGAGTATGTCTGGCACCAGCACCGATAGGTGCCACACCATGCAGGGCTTGATCTCTTCGTCCATCGCGTTGCTCACCGGTATTCCCCTTGAAAGCCAGCTTCTGAGCAAGAAATCGATGAGTCGTTCATCGTGGCATTTGTTTGTCTGATAGTGGTCATAACGAAATTGAATGAGAGTGGCTATATCGGACTCCGTCCGACGTCGCTCCGGGTGTCATTACTCAATGATGACTGGTCATATCCAGACTGAACCAAAGTGGATATATGAAATGACCCTTCGTTTAGATATCGTAAATGCGCGGTAACAACGAGAGTAATGCATTTCAAGTGAATCATTATCTCGCGATCAGGCTTATTAATTACAGGCGCCGATGGTCACGATATAAGCGCGGGTTCCGGTCAGCCCGGCATGAATTCAATTCATTCACATGATGGAAGTCGCTGTCGAATAGTTGCTTGCTACCGGCTGATAAGGAAGGGTGCGTGAATGCGTCCGACATATTATCCCGAAGAACTGAAGGCTGAAGCCATAAAGCTGGTGGTGGAGCGTCGTCTGCCCGCAACCGAGGTTGCCTCGAGACTTAATGTTCGAACCGATGCGGTTCGAGTATGGGTAAGAAGGTTTCGCTTCAGCAGGAGGCCACTGCCTGATGCTGAAGTTTACCGCCTGAAGGTGGAACTTCATGAGGCAGCCGTCGAGCGCGATGTTTTGGTTAGCCTGGCGGCCAAATTGCTTGCCAAGTTTGGTTGACGGCTTGCCAGCGCCGATTTGCATTACCGATCTGGCTTGCCATTATCAATAATGCCTGCTCAGGCTGAAGAGGCCTGGTTTTGGTGATGGCCACAGCTGCATTTACCTGACTGATATGTGGCTTCGATGAAGAAGCCGAAAAACGATCAGGATGCTGACTATTCCTGGTTCATGAAAATCATCGGAGGGTGCCTGTAATGAAACCTGGGGTCACAAAACTATCTTCGGCAGTTCGCCTCGCGCTTTCGCTGGGTGCTGTCATCGCGGCTGGCGCGTCGGGCACGGCATTTTCCCAGGACACCAGCAACCAGTCCACAACCAGCAACGCCCCGCCGGACCAGCAGAAGGCAAAGTCCCTGCAGACGGTAGTGGTCACCGGCTCGCTGATCCGCCGCGTGGATCTGGAAACCTCCAACCCGGTAGTCACCATCGACCGAGCGCAGATCCAGGCGACCGGCAAGATGACGCTGGGCGACCTGGTGCAGCAGCTGCCGGCGATGACCGGCGGCAACACCAATCCGCAGCTCAACAACGGCGGCGGCACTGGCGCTTCCACCATCAACCTGCGTGGTCTTGGTAACAAGCGCACCCTGATCCTGGTCGACGGTCAGCGTGTGGTTAACGCCATCGGCACTTATATTTCAACCGAAGGCATATCACCGGATGTAAACGCCATCCCGGCTGCCATGATCGATCACATCGAGGTGTTGACCGCCGGCGCGTCGGCGACCTACGGCTCCGATGCGATCGGTGGCGTGGTGAACTTCATTCTGCGCAAGAACTACCAGGGCGCACAGTTCACCGCCAACGTCGGCGAGTCCGACCACAACGACGGCGACCAGTCGGGCTACAGCTTCACTTTCGGGCAGACGTCCGACAAGGGAAGCATCATGGGCGGCATCGAATACAACAAGCAGGACGGCGTGGAAGCGAGCAACCGCAGTTTCTCCAAGAACGCGGTGTCGATCTATGGCACCAATGGCACCGGCCCGAGCGCACCGCACCCGCCGACCGCCAACATCGGCGGCTCGTCGTCTTCGCCCTACGGCCATATCCAGATCAGCGGTACGCCCGTGCAGGGGCTTTTTGGTTGCAGCTTTGTGGCGCTGAACCCGGGTGCCAACAGCCAGGTGGTCAACACCTCCAATTATCACTGCTACCAGAACAACGGCGCGAGCAGCGACAAGTACAACTACGCCACGATCAACCTGATCATGACGCCGCAGGAGCGCACCAACGCGTTCGTGATGGGCACCTACAACCTGTCCGACAACGTCTCGGCCTACATGAACGCCTACTACAACAAGACCTCGTCAAATTTCCAGCTGGCCCCTGGCATCTACGGCGACAATCCTTATGTGGCTGGCAACGCGATCATCGATGTCAACAATTACTTCAACCACTTCGGTGCCACCTTCAGCAGCGCCGGCCCGACCATCAACTCCCGCCTGTCCTCCCTCGGCAACCGTGTGGCGACGTTCGGTGCCAACACCGAGCAGGTCAATGTCGGCCTCAAAGGTACCTTCTCGCTATTCGACCAGGACTGGAACTGGGACACCGGCCTTGACTACGGTCATTCGGGCGCGGTCACCACCACCTTGAATCTGCCAGATGGTGGCAAGCTGTACACGGGACCGTCCTACATGTCGGCCACCGGCCTGGCGTGCGGCACGGCGGCTGCCCCCACGGCCTGCCCGGCCGGCATCACTTCGACGGCTCTCGGGTTCAATCCCTTCGACCTGTACGCTCCGGGTTCGGTCGCTGCGCTGCGGGCGGCCGCGTCGCCGGCCGTCACCAATCAATATGCGAGCCTCAAGGAGTGGCACGCGGGCATCAATGGTGGCCTGTTCAACCTGCCCGCCGGCACGGTGCAATTGGCGGCTGGTGTCGACTATCGCCAGGAACATGTCAACTCGTACGTGGATCCGCTTCTGAATTTCGACCCGGTCGCGGGTACCTGTGTGCTGGGCAGCCAGTGCGTCTCGGCCACGCAGGGTGGCTATAACGTGAAGGAGGTCTTTGGGGAACTCTTCATTCCGCTCCTCAGTGACTTGCCGTTCGCCAAGTCGCTGAATGTAACCATCGGCGATCGTTACTCGCGTTACAACGATGGCTTCGGCAGCACCAACGACTTCAAGTTCGCGGTGGAGTACAAGCCGATCGACGATCTGCTGCTGCGTGGCACCATGGCGCAGGTGTTCCGCGCACCGAACCTCGCGGAGGAATACAACGGTGCGGCGGCCGATGCACCGAAGCTGTCGAACGATCCCTGTACTGGTTATACCGGTGCGCCGGTCAATCCCGCCTGCGTGAATGTGCCGACGAATGGCACGTTCATCAACCAGGCGGTCGCCGCCAACAACCAGATCACTGGCATTCTGTCAGGCGCTCAATTCGCCGGTATCCAGCTCAAACCTGAGCAAGGCAAATCGTTTGACTTCGGCGCGATCTACAGCCCGTCGTGGGCACCCGGCCTGTCAACCACGGTTGATTTTTGGCATGTGTATCTCAACAACACCATCACTACGGTGAATGCGCAAAGCGTCCTCAACGTGTGCGCCGCAGGCAACGTGGCGTTCTGCTCGCTGATTCATCGCAATCCCGTCGTCGGACCTAACCAGGGCCAGATCCTGACCATCGGCGAGCCGACCGCCAACCTGGGTACGCTGAACACCGGCGGCGTCGACTTGTCGCTGGCGTACAAGTTGCCGCAATTCTCCTTCGGGCAATTCACGGCCGGCATCAATGCCACCTACCTGAAGTACTACAACCTGCAGACCGCCCCGGGTACGGCGGGCAATACGACCTATACCGATGCCGGCCATTTCCTGCCCTTTGGTTCGCCGCAGGAAGCGGCCTGCCCGGGCATAGGTACCTGTCTGTTCCCGCGCTGGCGTGCCCAGGGTTTCGTGGACTGGCAGCTGGGTAATTGGAGTGCCGAGTGGCGCATGCGTTATATCGGTCGCTTCCAGATGGGTTCGAAGAACCCGTCGCAGGATGTGTTCCCGGATGGTTCGTGTTATTACCAGGGCAAGCCGAATCCGGCGGGCGGCGTTTATCACTGCAACATCACCGGGGGGGTATACAAGTACGGCGCCACCGTCTACAACGATGTGTCGTTTGGCTACAACATCGAACCGATCAACACGCGCATCGATTTCGGCGTGAACAACGCCTTCGACAAGCAGCCGCCGCTGCTCTATGCGAACAACACGCTCAACGCCAACACCGATCCCAGCGATTTCGACCTGATGGGTCGTTACTTCTGGGCCCGCGTGACGGTCAAGTTTTAAGCGTCAAGCGAGTGCGTTAGCCTTGATGGGCCGCGTGATTCGATCACGTGGCCCTTTTTATCGATGGCATGACTACCGAACCTATCATCCTGATCGTCGAAGCCCTGCAGGCATCAAGACCAGCTGATGCGGAGCGACTCTGTCGTGCGCAATTGACCGATAACCCCAATGACGAGCAAGGACTGCAGTTGCTCGCCATGAGCCTGCACTTTCAGCACCGCCTTCCTGAAGCCGTGGCCGCTTACTCCAGGTTGACGGAGTTGAACCCCGGTTGCAGTGCCTATTGGTGCAACTACGGAACCGCGTTGCTGGAAAGTGGCGCGACGCTGGAAGCGGAGCGCGCCTACGCGACTGCGATCAGGTTGGATCAGGGTAATCTCATGCCCAAGGTCCAGATGGGCCTGCTGCTGCTTGAACGCAAGGATTACCTGGCCGCGCGCGAGACCTTGCTTGATGCGTTTGAACTCGACAAGAGTGCGCCGCTGACACGAATCCATGCGGCGCACGCGTGTTGCCTGTGCCAGGATTTTCATGGCGCTGCCGATTTGCTGAAGCCGTGGCGGACGTGGTTGCCGCTTGACAGCGAATTGCTCCAGCTGGAGCTCGCCAAGTTGCTGCAGCTGATGGGCGATACGCCGTGGACCGCTGTACTCCTCGAAGATCTCGTTGCCCGCAATCCCTCACACCTGGAGGCCAGATTGCTGCTGGCCAAGGTGTACGAAAGATTGAACGAACTGGCCCGGAGCGAGGTGATGGCGCAGGCACTTCTTGCGGACCCCATTGTCTCGACCGACGAGGCGCGAAGTGACGTCAGGCACTTGTTCGCTACACTTGCCCTGAGAAATGGCGACATCACCTATGCGCGATCCGTGCTGGAGCAAAGCGGGCCACGGCACGCCAGCGATTACGCGCACTATTTCGAGCTGGCGGAGACGTACGACAAACTGGGCGAGTCGGGGCCGGCGATGCAGGCCTTGCGAACGGCTCACGAATGGCAGGTGCAGGAGCTGCGAATTGCCTCGCCCGAGTTTTTTTTGCCGGACTGCGCTGCGCTGCCGGCAGCACTTCCACATGTGACTCCCGAAACCTATCGTCGCTGGCCAACAACAAGCGCACCCGACTCGCGGGATTCGCCGGTCTTCATTGTAGGCTTTCCCCGTTCAGGCACGACCCTGCTTGAACAGATGCTGGACGCACATCCGGCCCTGCAGTCAATGGACGAGAACCCATTCTTCAACCAGCTTGCTGACAAACTGAAAAGTCACGACGCGGGCATTATGGGCAAGCTGGAACAGCTCCAGCAGCGCGACTGCGACGAGCTACGCAAGCTCTACCTGATCATGGTTTCCGAGAAAATCCCGCGGCGCTGGGACGCACAACTGGTCGACAAGAACCCGTTGAACATGCTGTGGCTGCCACTCATCTACCGGCTGTTTCCCCGGGCAAAGTTCATTCTTGCGGTGCGCCAGCCGTGCGACGTGATCCTGAGCTGCTACATGCAGAACTTCCGTTCCAGCATCCTGGGCGCCGCCTGCGCAAACTTTCAAAGACTAGCTGCTGCTTACGTGGGCGCGATGGATTACTGGCTGCGGAATGTGGATATCTTTCAACCGGATGTACTGGTGTCGCGCTATGAGGATCTGGTGACGGATTTTCCGGGGCATACTGCGCGTATCGCCCAATTCCTGGGGCTGGACGATGCCACGCCGATGCTGCGGTTCGACCAGCACGCACGCGACAAGGGATACATAGCTACCCCGAGTTACGACCAGGTCATTGAGCCGGTGAACAGAAAAGGCATGAATCGCTGGACGCGGTATCAGCAGGAGTTTGAACCGGTGCTCCCCACGATCGAACCCATGCTGCGACACTGGGGTTATTCGGGTCGTCACGATCCCTGACAGACGCGCTGCATTCATTTTGCGGGAAACCGGAGGGGGGATTACCCGAGGCATTCGATCTCGCTTCGGCGGCAAATTCCCGCGTAGTAATCCACGGTCGACAGCCACGCGGGCCACCGACAATTCCAATCTTCTTCATCAGATTCTCGACCACAGTGCTGAATGAAGACGCCCGCAAACATCAACGAGGCGCGGTTTTCGGACAACCAGCAGGTTGCAGCGCTCCCGATCGGATCGGACGTTACGGGGTGAACATGACCGTGATGTCTCCATAGCTGACAGCCTCATCGGCGAAATCGAAAGTGCCATGAACCTTTCCGGTGGCTTCTTCGATGGAACCACCGACGAGTCCCGCAGCTACCTCCAGCCTGATGGTTTCGGCAACAATTCGGGATCGTCGCCATAGCCATTCTCGAGATCTGCACTGACGGTGACGGGCAGCTCCGTGGCGGATACCATCGAAACCACATGCACCATCAATTCGGCGTGGGCCACGGTATTGGCCCGTTGACCCACAGAAAAGCATAGCCGGCGCTTGTCGTGGCCAGCGCCTCAAAGCCCATATGCGCCAGTATCCGGCTTGCACCGACGTCCCGTGGATGGGGGATGATGAACGCACATTCGCGCTGGTGAAGCGCGCGAAAGATCTGCCCTTTCGCCGCCTGTGTCGACACGTTTCACGCTGGTGTGGAGAGCGTCGAGGGGATGCCGAATGTTCCCGCCACCACTTCGACGAAATTTCTTTCCTCACGCAAGATGAAGCGCCGGGCCTGCGCCGTGGCGAAATTCCTGCGAGCGTCCGGATCGGTCTGCAGACGCTTTTTGTATGCCTCATATGAAGCGAGACTACTGAACGCAATCAGGCCCCATCCCACATCATTCGTGCCCTCGTCGGGGAGAAAGTACCCGACCAGGTGGCCTCCGCATCGTGGAATGATGCGACCCCAATTCATGGCGTATTCCTCGAATGCCTCGCGCTGAAAGGGATCGATCTGGTAGCGGATCACGCAGGTTATCGTCACTGACATCCTCCTACTGGGCCGTGTACGAGCATCGCAGCCAAGTGCCGCGGCTGTGCACATCGCCGCCATGCCTCCAATGAATTCGCGCCGGTTCATCTTCACAAGCAGGGGGCTCGATGGGCCGAATGGAGGCAGTCTGCCAGCCGCATCGCGGCGAATGCTTCGCTGGCGGCCAAAGTGTCAAGGTCGAGGGTTGGCCTGAAGGATATCGAGCGTTGCTGCGGTCATCGGCGAATCAGCACGGGTCCGCGTTTCACGAGGTTTTTCGAGGTTGCCAATAACCGGGCGAGACCTTGGTTTGCATGGCTTCGCAACGATTTTCCGCCGTCATGGGGATTGCGGGGGCTGATAGTCAGGTGGTGGACGCCCGCACGTTCGGTTACGTTGGAGCTTCTTCAGGCGAGGGGAGTCGTCCATGAAATACGTTCTTGCCATTCTGCTGATGACAGCCATGACGCTGGGAGCGGCACGGGTGTGGGCCACGCCGGTAGCTGACAGCACGTCGAATGTCAGTGCGACAGCCACCGCGCCAGGCACGGCGCACTTCGATGTGGTTGCCGCCACCGACGCCTACATGGCGCAGCTGTCGCCGCAGGCGCGGGCGAATTCCGACGCCTATTTCGAGGGCGGCTACTGGCTGATCCTGTGGGATCTGCTGGTGGCCCTGGTGGTGGCGTGGCTGTTGCTCGGCACGCGGCTGTCGGCGCGCATGCGCGATTTCGCCGAACGCATCACGCGTTTCCGCTGGCTGCAGACGGCCATCTATGCGCTGCAGTACATCGTGCTGACGACGCTGCTGACGCTGCCGTGGAATATCTACGAGGGTTTCGTGCGCGAGCACCAGTACGGGCTGTCCACCCAGAACCTCGGACAGTGGGTGGGCGATCAGGCCAAGGGGCTGGTCATCGCCCTGATCTTGGGCACCGTGGCGCTGGTGATCATCTATGCGGTGATCCGCAAGGCCACACGGACCTGGTGGCTGTGGGGTGCGGGTGTTTCGATGGTGTTTGCGATCTTCGTCGGCACCATCGCGCCGATCTACATCGCGCCGGTGTTCAACACCTACAAGTCGCTGCCGGAGACGCCGCTGAAGGCGCAGATCCTGTCGATGGCGCGCGCCAACGGCATTCCCGCCACCGATGTGTACTGGTTTGATGCCTCGCGCCAGAGCAAGCGTATCAGCGCCAATGTGAGCGGCATGTTCGGCACCACGCGCATCAGCCTCAACGACAATCTGATGAACCGCAGCACGCCGGCGGAGATCAAGGCGGTGCTGGGTCACGAGATGGGTCACTACGTGCTCAATCACGTCTACAAGGGTCTGGTCTTTTTCAGCATCATCATCGTGCTCGGCTTCGCCTTCGTGTACTGGGGGTTTGGCTGGGCCGAACGACGTTGGGGTGCGCGCTGGGGCATCCGTGGTGCCGGTGATGTGGCCGGCCTGCCCCTGATCGCGGCGCTGTTCACGATCTTCATGTTCTTCCTGACGCCGGTGAACAACACGATCACCCGCAGCATGGAGGCGGAGGCCGATGCGTTCGGCCTGAACGCGGCGCGCCAGCCGGACGGTTTTGCCGAGGCGGCCGTGCAGCTTTCAGAGTACCGCAAGATGCATCCGGGTCCGGTGGAGGAGTTCGTGTTCTTCGATCATCCGAGTGGCTGGAACCGCATCCACCGCGCGATGATCTGGAAGGCCGAACACCTTGACGATGTGGATGCCAGTGCGGCGGGTGCTGCTGCACCGACCGCCGCGCGTTGAGAAGCCAGGGGACGAAGGTGGCCGGGCAGCATGCCCGGCAGCGCCAAGGCGGCAGGCGCCGCGTCACTGACCTCAACGGGTCATGCCTCAATGGGTCATGGATGCGGCGGTTGAGCTGAGGATGGGACTGTCCCGGTTTCGACGACCATGTCGAGCACGTAGGCGCTGGACGATGCATCGGCAGGCGGCTGCTTGAGCGCATAGCGCTTCACCCGCAGCACGTCGCGGGTGCGCGGCGCGTGGACATAACCCTCGATGTCCTGCTGCAGTGGCTGCCATGGGCCGGGCTGGCCGCTGCGCAGGCCCTGGGCGTCGTAGTGGATCTCGCGCACCTGCAGACAGGTCTTGTCCGGGATCAACGGGTGATGGCAGGGCACACTGTCCGGCGCGACTTCCAGGAACACGGTCTCGCCGGCGCTGCCGTAGCGGGTCTCGGCGGTGGGCTTGCCGACGAAGGTCAGGGTCTGACCGTCGCTGGCCGCCAGCGTGAGCAGGGGTGCACTGCCTTCATTCGACAGGATCAGGGTCGGCATGCCTTGCAGCACCGCCTTGAGGGTGATCTCGCGCTGCATCAGGGTCTGGTCGTGGCAGGCCATCATGGTCTGCATCATCTGGTTGACCTGCAGATGGTCCTCGACGATGAAGTAGCTGCCGCCGATGCGGTTGCAGGCGTTGCGGGCGTTGACCCGGCCATCGGCGAAGTCGAGTTGCAGCGGCCTGTCCGGCAGACCGAACAGTGCGTCGAGACGCTTGCCGCTGTTGTCGACGGCATCGTGCAATTGCCAGTGATAGCGCGTGAGCGTGATGGGCAATGTCGATGCGTTCGAGCTGTCCGCGACGGGCGTGTGCGTGTGCGTGGGCGCCGCCGGTGTCGCCGCGCAGGCAGCGATGGCGAGTGGGAGCAACAGCAGACAGATCTTCATGGCGAAACCTCCTTCAGTCCTTGATTCAATCATTCCCAGTGTGAACCGGGTTTGATGACCATGATGAGGGACAGGCACAAAAAAGCCGCGTCGGGCCTGCGCCTGACGCGGCAAGAGGTTTGAACCGACCACTGCCAGGAAGTCGGGAGCCGTCGTCGGAGGGGTCCGTCGCGGTGATGGAAAAGTAGCGGGAACGTGTCTCAGCGACTGAGAAGAGGGGATCTGCATCATCGGCTGATCAGGTTATCGTCGTATGACAGACCGACACTCTGAAGATCCGGGAAGTCCGGGGCGTTGGACGGCGCATTCCCTGGTGCCTTGGTGGTGTGGCGATGACAGTGAGCAGTCTCAGCTGGAGCGCGGGCGGCGTGGTCCGGGTGCGGAGTGGCGCCCCTGCGCCGCGTCGATGCCGTCGATCCAGCCGGCGCGCGATCCCGGGAACGCATCGGCGTAGGGCACGTAGGGTTTGATGTCGAGGATCGGCGTGCCGTCGAGCAGGTCCATGCCACGCACGCGCAGGGCCTGATCCTCGACCGCGACCAGCTCGACCGCGGACAGGCCGATCGCGTTCGGCCGGTGCGGCGAACGGGTGGCCAGCACGCTGCGCTTGCCGCCGCCGCGCGGTGGCCGCACCTCGGCCTTCCAGCCTTCGCTGCGATGGAACACGAACACCAGCCAGATCCGTTCGAAGCCGGCGAGGTCGCGGAATGCTGCCGCCGGAAAGCCGGCAACGAACTCGATGATGGCCTCGGCCGCCGCACCGGTTTCGGTGCCTTCCACCACGGTGGGCTGGTGCGGTGCATCGATGCGCCGCGCATACGGCGAGCGGACGAAGGCGATCGGCTGGCAGGAAAACGCGCTGGAGATATCGTGCATGGTGGTCACGCGTGGCGGAATGGCGGCATTATCCATCCTTGCCCCTGCCTCCCATGGTTCCATGAACCTTCCCTGCCGAGGACGCCATGAAATATCTGGTCATGATCTACAACGACGATACCCTGCTGGACGCGCTGCCCGAGGGCAAGTTCGACACGCTCATGCACGGCTGTCTCGTGCATGCGGACGAGCTGCGCGAGGAAGGGTGCCTACTCGATGCACAGCAGCTGGAGGCGCCCTCCACGGCCCGCACGCTGCGTATCCGCAATAACCGGGTGACGGTCGTCGACGGACCGTTCGCCGAGACCAAGGAATACCTGGGCGGCTTCAACCTGATCGAGGCGGCGGACATGGACGAAGCGGTGCGGATCGCTGCGGAATTTCCGTGGGCGCGCACCGGCTGTATCGAGATCCGTCCGGTGCGCGATCTGATGGCGGTGCGACGGCGAGTGGGCGCGTGACGATGGGCGCTTTCCAACCGGCGCAGCATGCGCAACCATGCACGCCCGCCTTGCAGTGATCCACCGATGAGCCGATCCGACGACGATTACGAATCCGGACATGACCTTTCCGGGCAGGACTTCGACGAAGGCGAAGACGACTCGGTGGAGTCGCAGGTCTGGCAGTTGCTGCTGTTGATCAATCCCGGCGACGAGGAAACCGCGCTGCAGCAGTTCGCGGACTACCGCGAAGCGATGGAAGGTGTTGATACGGACGACATCGAGCCGGTCGAACTGATCAGCCGGGTGATCGACTGGCGCTCCGGTTTCATGGTGGATGCCCACGACCTGCGTTCGCTGGTGCAGGCGATCGACGAGCTGTGCTCGCGCTGGAACCTGTCGATCGACTGGCAGGGTGATCCGGATGACGACGGCTACTTCGACGAGATGGATGCGGCCGCGCTGTTCGCGATCGCCTATGACCGTCTTGCCGAGTCCGGCTACACGCTGTGGTCGTGGGAAGTCGACGGCGACCGTTATGCCGGCTGGATGACGTTGACGCGCGACGGCGAGCCACTGCGCGAGCTGGCCACGGCGCTGGGCATCAATCTGCGCCTGGGCAGCGACGTGAGTTGAGCCCGGTGATGAGGCAAGCTGCAGCGACGTGAGTTGAGCTCAGGCAGTGGTGCAAGGCGCGGCATGGACGGCCGCATTCGATAGGTAACGGATTCCGGATCATTCCATGCTGCAACTGATCGGTTTCGACGGCGACGACACGCTGTGGCACAGCGAGGGTTACTACCAGCGCGCGAACGCGGAGTTCGCGCGGATCGTGGGCAGCTACGTGGACCTGGGCGACCAGGACGTGCACGACACCATGCTGGCCACCGAGCAGCGCAACCTCAAGCTGTTCGGCTACGGTGCCAAGGGCATGGCCTTGTCGATGGTGGAGACGGCGATTGCGCTCACGGCTGGGCGCATCACGGCGGGCGATATCCACCGGCTGATCGGGCTTGGCAAGGATGTGCTGCAGCACCCGGTGGAGCTGCTGCCCGGTATCCGCGAGGCGGTCGAGGCGGTGGCGCAGCATCACGCGGTGGTGCTGATCACCAAGGGCGATCTGTTCCATCAGGAGAAGAAGGTCGCGCAGTCGGGGCTGGCCGAATTGTTCCGGCGCATCGAGATCGTGTCGGAGAAAAATGCCGACACCTACCGGCGGGTGCTGGCCGAGTTCGACCTGCAACCGGCGCAGTTCGCGATGGTGGGCAATTCGCTGCGTTCGGATATCGAGCCGGTGGTGCGCCTTGGCGGCTGGGGCGTGCACCTGCCGTATCACGTGACCTGGGCGCACGAGCTGGAAAACGGCCTTGATGGCGACCATTCGCGGGTGATCACGGTGGATGCGCCGTCGGCGATCCCGGCAGCGGTGGCGCAGTTGCGCGAGTGGGCCGCCTGAATCGCGCGCTGCGTGTGAACAGAGTTGTCGAGATCATGTTTAATCGATACGGAGCGCCACGCCATGCATGCCCTGCTGTTTGAAAAGTTCGGTGGCCCCGAAGTCTTGCATTGGGGCGAGCAGCCCGATCCGATACCTGCGCCCGGCCAGGCGCTGGTGCGCATGCACAGCGTCGGGCTGAATTTCGCCGACGTCTACCGGCGCAACGGCAACTACCACCTGAGTGGCACGGCGCCGTGGATTCTCGGCTACGAAGGTGCCGGGGTGATTGAGCGAGCGGCCGCTGGCGACAACCCGTTTCCGGTCGGCACCCGGGTCGGTTTTGCCGACATGCCCCATGCCAATGCCGAACTGGTGGTAGTGGGTCTCGACAAGCTGATCCCGCTGCCGGATGACATCACGTTCGACACGGCCGCGGCGCTCTTGTTGCAGGGGCTGACCGCGCAGTATCTGGTGACCGACAGCTATCACGTGCGGCGTGGTGATGTCGCGGTGGTGCATGCCGCGGCCGGTGGTGTGGGCCTGCTGCTGGTGCAGATGCTGAAGGCATTGGGTGCGAACGTGCTGGGCGTGGCGTCCAGCGCCACGAAGCGTGCCGCGGTGCTGGCGGCCGGCGCGGATGCCGCGTGCGGTTACGACGAGTTGCTGATGCAGACGAAGGCATTGAGCGCAGGGCGCGGCGCTGATGTGGTCTACGATTCGGTCGGTCGCACCTTGGGCGACAGCCTCGCCGCGGCGCGCATCGGTGGCACGGTGGTGTTCTACGGGATGGCGGCGGGTGATCCCGATCCGGTCGATCCGCGCCTGCTGATGGATCGCTCGCTGACGCTGACCGGCGGCGACCTATGGAACGTGCTGACCAGCGCATCGATCCGCCGTGAACGGGCGGCGGGATTATTCGCGCAGATCCGCGCCGGTCAGCTGCAGCCGAATATAGCGGCGCGCTTTCCGCTTGGCGACGGCGCCAGGGCGCACGCCTATCTGGAGAGTCGCGAGGCGATCGGCAAAGTGTTGCTGACGCTGTGAGTTGCCGCGTACAGGGTTATGGCGGCGGCTGCGCCGGCTTGTCGTCATCGAAGCCGGTGTAGTCGTCGGGAAAGATCGGGGTGCCGTCGTCTTCCAGCCCCAGCATGTCGGCCAGCGCCTTGGCGGCAGCGGTCTCGGCAATGGTCTTGTCGCGGAAGCTGCGGTTCTCGCAGATCGCGAAGTACATCGGAAAGCCGCTCCTCCGCGGGGTGACCGCGAGGTACGCGGTGTAGCGCGAGCCCTCAAGGGTGGCGCCGGAGCGGGCAAGGTAATTGTCGAACTCGCGCTCGGCCATCGAGGTGATCCGGAACTTTGAGAAGGCACAGTGTATCGCCAGACAGGCGCGTCACCGCGTCAGTCCGGCGGATTTTCGACATCGTCCAGCGGAAGCACCTCGTGAAAGACGCTGTAGTCGATGATATTGAGGCCGCTGCCGTCAACGCTGACGAGATCGAGGTAGCGATAGTTCCAGCGCAGCTCCCGGTGACTCCATTGCTGGCGTGCCAGCATGGATTGCGAAGTCGTCTCGTCGACGCCTTCGATGCTCAGCAGGAAGGCCGACTGCGTGCTTTCCAGGGTCTGCGGCGTCTCACCGTGGAGCGGGCTGCTCTCATCGATCACGTGCATCAGGCTCCAGCTCAGCACGAAGATCGGATGGCGGTCGCGTACCAGTTTCAGGTCGTGAATCTTGCGCAGCCTGAAGCCTTCCGGTGAAGTTTCCAGGCGCAGCAGATGCAGCTGCGCGGAGGCCTCGGCGATCAAATTCTGGCGGGTGTTGGCCGCACGGATCATCAGAGTCAGCTGCCCATCAATGACCCGCACGATCGGATGGTTGGCGAAGATGATCTTCGCGCGCGGGCGCGAGAAGCGCGAGAAGATCAGGCCGGTGACCACCGCGATACACGCCATGCCAGTGAAGATTTCCACCGTGGCCACGATATGTGCATAGACGGTCTGCGGATGCATGTCGCCGTAACCGACCGTGGCCAGGGTTTCCACGCTGAAGAAAAACGCCCCGGCAAACCCATGCGGATATTGGTTTGCGATGGGCAGCGTGCCGAGCTGGTAGATGCCGGCAAAGATGGCGTTGAGCAGGAGGAAGATCGTTGCCGCAAGGCCAAAGAAAACCGGCCAGCTGATGATCAGCGCACGATGGTAGATATCGTCCCAGATGCGCTGTGACAGGCCCTGGCTGACGAACGGCCGGCCGGCGATGTTGATCGTCCGTGGTCGATTCAGGAAGCGCAACATATGAGGTTCATCGTCACGGTTTGATTCGCAGGGGAGGATGCCGTTCACGGAAGCCGGTACGGGGCCGCGCCGATTGTAGCGCGCAGCCCTGGCGCCCTCGGTCACCCAACTGTGGCAAGCTGCCTTGTCCACACCCCGGTAAGACGCCCATGCTCACGCCGTTCGACATCTCGTGCCCGTATTGCGGCGAACCGATCGGGATCCTGGTCGATGCCTCCGCTGGCGATCAGCATTACATCGAGGACTGCCAGGTCTGTTGCCGGCCGATCACGCTGAGCATCCGGATCGATGCGGAAGGTGAGCCGCAGGTGGATGCGACATCCGAAAACGACGCCTGATCGGAGAGAGGGTACTCATGCGATGGCCTTGTCTGGCGCTGCCGCGATGACCGGCATGGATCTGCCGGTGCCACGCATCGTGCTGGATACCAATGTGTGTCTGGACTTGTTCGTGTTCCGCGATCCGCTGTGTTCGCATCTGCTGGCGGCGCTGCAGGGTGGTGCCGTGCAGGCGGTGACGCGCGACGATTGCCGTGAGGAATGGCAGCGGGTGCTGCATTACCCGCAACTGCCGATCGATGACCGGCAGCGTCCGCTTTTTCGTGAGGCTTTCGACGCGTTGATCCAGCTGCTGCCAGCCGAGGCATCGACGGCGGCCGACGATATTTCCCTGCCGCGCTGCGCCGATCCGGATGACCAGAAATTCCTGGAACTTGCCCTGGCATCGCGGGCCCGCTGGTTGCTCAGCAAGGACAACGAGCTGCTGAAGCTGGATCGCCGTACCCGCAGCGCCGGGCTATTCGCGATCCGGTTGCCACAGCTGTGGTCGATTGCCGATGCGCGATCGCCTGACCACCTGATTTGAAGCAACCCGCAGTGTCAGTCCGGCAGCAGCTCGCGGGCCTCGACGATGGCAATGCCCTGCGCCAGCAGCGTGGATCGCGTGGCGTCATCACTGGCCGGTGTCACCGGGCGGCTGAGATCCCACAGCAGGCTGGCGCGAAAGCCTAGCTCCAACGCATCCTGCGCCGTCCACAGCACGCAGACGTCGCGTGCCAGACCGCACACGAACACCTCGTCGACACCTCGCTCGTGCAGCCAGCCGGCCAGCCCGGTGGGTGGGCGCCGACCGGCCGGGCCGTGGTTCTCGCGGAAGCCGCTGTAGGAATCCACGCCGTGATCGCTGCCCTTGCGGATCACCGCATCCAGCGCCGACCAGTCGATGCCCGGGTGCAGCCCGGCGCCCGGTGTACCCTGCACGCAGTGATCCGGCCACAACGTCTGCGGCTGGCCGTAGAGATCGATCTGCTCGAACGGTGCACGGCCCGGATGCGAGCTGGCGAACGAGACATGTCCGCACGGATGCCAGTCCTGGGTCGCCACCACATGGCGGAACACGCGTGAATGCAGCAACCGGTCGATGTCCGGCACGATCGCGTCACCTTCATGGCAGGCCAGCGCGCCGCCGGGCATGAAATCCGGCTGCAGGTCGACGACGATCAGGGCGGCCTGAGGTAAGACGGTCTGGGGTGAAAGGACGTGGTTCATGCCGGAAGTTCGTGCATCGGGTGGATTTGCGAGTTTAGCGCGTCGTTACGGGCCGGCACGCGCGCGCGCAGCAGGCATAATGCGCTGGGCAATCACCGACGGATATCGCCGCACCATGTACAACCAGGACTGGATGGGCTACGGCATCGTCGGCGGCATCGAGGCCGGCGTGATTTCCGCGCTGGCGGCCCTGCTGCTGTTCGGCGTGTTCCACTGGCTGGGGCGCCGCAACGACTGGAGTTTCGGGCCGCAAATCGGCTGGTCGTTCCTGCTGGCCACGCTGCTGACCGCCAGCGGCGACCTGTGGAACCTGCTCTATTTCAACTATGCGCAGCTGCAGTCGCTGCAACTGCTCAGGGCGAAGCTGGCGCAGGTGCATGACCCCGATAGCATCGGCCTGCGCGTGGTATGCGAATTGATCGGCGTGACGGTGGGGATCTACCTTGGCTGGGTGGTATGTAGCCGCAATGGACGTCGAAGTTCCGGCGACCAGGGCAAATCCGGCTGAACCCATCGTTTGCGGGTAAGGCCTCAGCGTGATGCCGACACCATCGGTAGTCGGTGCGAGAACATCCACGGCCACAGTTCCGGGGTGGCGTAAGCGGCCGGCCACGCGGCGTGGCCAACGCCAGGGAATTCGGTGTAACGCACATCGTCGCCACGCGCCAGCAGGGCGGCGTGCATGCGGTGTGATTCCTGCGGCGGCACCACGTCGTCGAGGGCGCCGTTGAAGATCCATACCGGCAGCTTGCCGATGTGTGCGGCGACCCAGGTATAGGGATCGGTGACGCCGGTGGGGATGCCTTCGACATGTAGATCGTCGTCGTTGGGATGGCCGATGCCGCCGCAGATGATCGCGGCGGCGGCGAACAGGCCGGGGTGATCCAGTGCGATCTGCCACGAACCGTAGCCACCCATCGACAGGCCGGTAAGGTAGAGCCGCTGGCGGTCACCATGGTAGGCCTTGATGCTGTCATCGAGCGCCTGCAGGGCCATTTGCTCGATCTCGCCGTTCCAGGCGCTGTCGTCCGGTGCCTGCGGTATCACCACCACGGCGTGGAAATCCTTGCCATGCTCCTTCAGCCATGGCGGCAGGCCTTGGCTGAGCTGGCTATGGTTGTCGTTGCCGCGCTCGCCGCTGCCGTGCAGGAACAGCACCACCGGCCACGTCTGTTTGGCCGTCCAGCCGCGCGGCACGAACACCTGGTAGTGCCAGGTCTTGCCGTGCAGGTCGAGCGAGCGTTCGACGAACTGGGGTGATGTGCTGGCGTGGCTGGCCACGCTGGCGATCATCAGGCAGAGCAGCAGGGCGAGGCGGCGCATGGCGGGATTTCTCGTGGTGTTCCGGTTCATGATGACGCGGTAGATGCGCCAAGCCGTCGTGCAACCGGCGTGCCTAGCTTCGATTACAGCAGTGGATCGAACAGCCGAGCCACATGCATCGCTACCCGGCGCAGGTACGGTGCGCCGAGGTATTCGCGCTCGTCGATCGCACGGGCGCGACTGAAGTCAGTGCTCAGCATCGCCTCCACTTCGCCGGCAAACGCGCGGTCGACGACCAGCGCACTGACCTCGAAATTGAGCCGGAACGAGCGGCTGTCCAGGTTCATGCTGCCGATCGCCGCGCTGTCGTGATCGATCAGCAGCGCCTTCTGGTGCAGGAAACCGGGCTGGTAGCGGAATATGCGGATGCCGGTACGTACGGCGTGATAAGCGTGCAAGGTGGAGGCGAGGAACACGGTACGGTGATCCGGCCGTGCCGGGATCAGCACGCGCACGTCGACCCCGCGCAGCACCGCCAGTTGCAGCGCTGCGCGCACCGAGTGGTCAGGTACGAAGTACGGCGTGCTCAGCCAGACCCGTTCGCGCGCGGCGTTGATCGCCGCGGTGAAGAACAGCGAGCCGGTTTCCAGCTCGTCGGCGGGTCCGCTGGCCACCACCAGGGCGCTGGCGTCGCCATCACCGGGCAGTGGCGTCGGCATCGGTGGCAGGCTGCCGGTGATCCACTGCCAGTCTTCGGCAAAGTGTCGCTGCAGGTCGGCCACCACCGGTCCGCGCAATTCCAGCTGGGTATCCCGCCACGGTGCCAGCGGTGGTTTCAGGCCCAAATATTCGTCGCCCACGTTGAGGCCGCCGACAAAAGCGCACGCACCGTCGACCACCACGATCTTGCGGTGGTTGCGGAAATTCAGCTGGAAGCGGTTGCGCCAGCGGTGGGTGGCGAACGGGTGGATCGCCACGCCGCCCGCGCGCAGGGTGTCGACGTAGTGCTGCGGCAGGTCATGGCTGCCGACACCGTCGTACAGCACGCAGACGCGCACGCCGGCAGCGGCGCGCTGCAGCAGCAGCTGTTGCAGGCGCCGGCCGAGACCATCGTCGTGGATGATGAAGAACTGCACCAGCAGACAGTTTTCCGCAGCAGCCATCGCAGCCAGCATCGCATCGAACGCGGCGTTGCCATCGATCAGCAGGCGCAGCCGGTGACCGCCGCGGAACGGCTGTCCCTGCAGGGCGCTGATCGCGGCGAAGCGGGTGCAGCCCGGGTCGATGGCATGTCCGTCGGTGCTGGCCGGTGACAGCGGCGATGGTCGCGGCCGGTGCGTGCTGCGATAGCCGAGGAAGCGGCTGGAGCCGAGGTACAGGTAGGGCAGCAGGGTGACATACGGCAGCAGCAGCAGGCCGAGCGCCCAGCCGATCGCGCCCTGCGGGGTGCGCGTATACATCACCGCATGCATCGCCGCGAAAATGCCCAGCAGGTGCAGCAGCAGGATCCCGGCGGTGAGCATGCTGAGGGTCATGGCAGGCTGTACAGACCGGCTAGTCGCCCAGCAAGTGATCGGCGAGGTTGCGGGCCTGCTGGCGGATCTCCGGCATGGCGGTGGACTCCCACAGCGTACCGCGTAGCAGGCTGCCGATGGCGAACAGGTGCGGCCAGCTGCCGCCGCCATGGCGCAGGCGGCCTGCGCCATCGGCCTGGGCGCCGAGGCCGAGCGGGTCTGCCGTGATGTGCGCGTTGGTCTGCAACTGCTGTACCAGTTGATGACGGGTGCGGCGCACGTCGGTGTCCAGGCCGACGGTCTGAATCACCAGGTCGGCCTGCAGCGTGCGCGTCGCGCCGGCGTGGTCCAGGGTCAGCTGCAGGGCATCGTCGAGCAGTTGCACCGATTGCACGCGGCCGCACTCACGCCGCAACTGGCCGGCCTGTTCGAGTGCGGCGATCGCCTCGAGTGCCTGCGGCGGCATCCGGTGCCGGGCGCGTTCCCACGCCCAGCGTGCATGGCGCAGGAAGCGCGCACGCTGTTCCAGCGGCAGCTCGCGCCACAGGCCGGAGGTGTGCGGCCGCAGGCTGTCGATGACCGGGCGCCAGTCTGTTTCCTGCGTACAGGCTTCGCGCAGCAGGTGCAGCCAGCGATGGATCTCCGGTGCGTCGCGCATCGCGGCGATCAGCTCGGCGCTGTCATCGGCCGGCGCGGCGGCCTTGTGCAGATGCGCCTCGGGCAGCAGGCCGTGGCGTGATACCGCGATGAACTCGGTCTGCGGCCATTGCGCGGCCAGTTCCAGCAGCACATCGACCGCGGTCAGTCCCAGCCCGATCAACACCACCTTGCGCGGCGGCGGCGAGAGGTCGGCGGCAGCGGCCAGCAGCGGCCATGGGTCCACCACATAACGGCCGCTGTCGAGCGCAGCGGTGCTGACCCCGCCCAGCGGCTGCGGTGGCAACGCGCCCAGTGCCAGTACGGCGGCATCGGCATGGTGGCTTTCATCGCCGTGGATCAGCGTGATGCCGTCACTTTCGGGCACCAGTGCGTCGATGGCGAACGGGATGATGTTGACGTCATGCCCGTGAGCTTTGCCCTGCTGCAGCGCGCGCGCCACCTCCGCTTCCAGATAGTCGCCATAGCGGCGGCGCGGCAGAAAATCGGTGCCGGCAATCGCCGGATCGTCGCGCTGCACGAAATCCAGGAAGCCGCGCGGCTTGCCGGCAAACATGCTCATCGACGCCGCCCGCACGTTCAGCAGGTGGCGGTCCGAGGTGGTGCCATAGGCCACGCCGCGCGCCGGCGTGCCGGCAGCGCCGGTATACCAGTCAAGATGCAGCGGCTGTGCCGGCTGGCGCTCCAGCAGTTCGCCGAGCAACGTCGCTGCCGCGGCACCGCCGCCGATGATGGCGACCCGTCGAAACATGGTATTCCCTGTGCGTGTGGTGTCGTGCTGTCAGCCGCGCAGGCGGCCGGCAAGGCTACTGCGCTGTGGCTGCGCGATCCAGCCGCCGGCAGGGCCGGCCTGTTCATAGGCGAAGAATTGCGCGAGATCACCGCCGTAGACGTGCAGGGTCAACGCGGTGTCGTGCTGTGACAGGTTGCGGCAGCGGTGTGCGTGGGTTTCATTGCCCTCGAACCAGGTGCCATCACCCGGACCGAGCCACTCGCGGCCCAGCATGCGCAGGTCGCCCGAGGCCGGATCGCGCGTGTAGGACTGCACCTCCAGCGCGCCGGCGAGGGTGATTTCCAGACCCCACAGGCCGGCGTGGTCATGCACCGGGGTGAGGTGGTTCGGTGGCCACGCCATCACCAGCACGCTGAGCGCCGGCTTGCTGCGCTCGGCCAGCAGCCAGCGCTCGAAGCCACGCTGGCGCGCGCGCAAGGGCGCCAGCCGGTTGGCCAGCACGGCCGCATTCTGGTGCACCACGCAGCCGAGCTCGCGTGCCATCAAGGCCAGATCCGGCTGTTCGCTGCTGCCGTACTCGAGCGCGATGTTGCGCAGGGTTTTCAGGGTGCGGCTGTGCTTGCCCATGCATGAAACTCGACAGGGTGTGGCGATCAGTGGAGCATGGCTGTCGTTAAAGGCGTGTAAGACAACGGCGACTTTTTTGCCATGACTTCTGCACCATGCGCCGGATGCGCGCGGCATCCATGCTGGACCCGTGCCGGTGGTCCGGGCCGCTTTCATGGTGGCGGTTCGGGCCGCCGCGCGCAGCCTGTGACCTGTGCAAGTGGATGCGCAGGCCACAGGCTTGTGATTGCCGTGGAAGAGCCCGGTCGGGCATGCGCTGCCGGCCGGGCCTTCCTTCCGTTTGCGTCGGCCTACTGCCCCTGCAGAGCGAAGCTCACCGGAACACGTGCCCAGGCACGCACGGCCTGGCCGTTCACCACCGCCGGGTGAAAACGCCAGCCGGCCAACACCTGCTCGCGCGCACTGCGATCGAGCAGGGCATAGCCGCTGCCGCGTTCCACCTGCACATCCACCGGCTTGCCGGTCTCATCCACCAGTACGCGCAGCAGCACGGTGCCTTGCATGTGCTGGCGCAAGGCCTGGACCGGAAACTGCAGTGGCGCCGAGCGGTAAGCCAGACTGGCCTCGATCGGCGGCGTGCTCACCGCGGTACCGGGCAGGCTGCTGGCAGGGGCCAGGGTCGGCGAGGTGGCCGGTGGCACGGCGACGTCTCCTTCTGCACCGGGTACCACCATCGGTGGCGCCGTTACCGGCAGCGGCCGCAGGTGGGTCTGGGGCATGGCTTGTGGTTTGGGCAGTGGCTTCAGTTCCACCGGTGGCGGTGGTGGCAGCACGGCGGGAGGATCGATGAAGCGGATCAGTTGCGACGGCGCCAGCTGATTGACTACGGCGAGCTGGGCGGGCGTGATCGGTCGCGAGGCGATCATGATGACGGCGAGGTTGAGTGCGATCGCGGCGCTGAGGGCAGCGATGCGTGCACGGTCGGGGCGTGGACGATGAGCAACGGCCAGGCTTGCGGACGACATAAGCGACCTCCTGACGGCAGTGTGGGTTGTGGCGTCCGTCACGCTGCACACAGGCAGGGGGATCGTGCGGCCGCGATCGCAGCGTATGCCTGTTTCACGCCGTGGCGCAAGTGGACGGCTGGACGTCCATTTCAACGTGGCATCAAGTGGTATCAAGCGCAACGGTCGTGCCGACAGGGCGGCATCAGGCCGTTCGGACCGGCAAAAAAATGCCCCGCGGGGAGCGGGGCGGAACGCGGATGACAGGGGGATGGATTGCCACCGCGACGACAGTCTCACTCCAGGCGCATGGGGTCAGCGTGCAATTGAAGTGAAGGAGGGTTTCACGCTGGGCGTTGCCCATGGGCGAGGCAGGCCAGCGCTTCAAATACCGCCCCGTATAGCGTGCGGCATTGGCCGGAATGTCTTCCGGCGTCCCTTCGCCCACCACTGTGTCGCCGCTGGCACTGGCTTTTGCCTCATCATCGAATGATGAGTGGGTATGACCCTGCGTCGCGGTAGGCAAGCACGCATGCGCCGGGTAAGGTAAGGGAGGCGCCGCATGGCGCTGCTACCCCCGTCAGGAGTCCTCCATGTCGGCCACATCCAGCGCGGTCATCCCGCGCTACAGTTTCGGCGACGAACTGGCCAGCAGCGTCATCCACGGTATCGGCATTGTGCTGAGCATTGCCGGGCTGGCCACCCTGGTGGCGTTTGCGGCGCTGCATGGCAATGCGCTCGCGGTGACCGCCTGCGCGGTGTTCGGCACCTCGCTGGTGCTGCTGTATACCGCATCCACGCTATACCACTTGATTTCCGTGGCCGCAGCCAAGCCGGCGTTGCGCGCGCTGGACCACATCGCAATCTATGTGCTGATCGCCGGCACCTATACCCCGTTTACCCTGATTGCACTGCCCGGCCCCTGGGGTCTGAGCCTGTTCGCCGCGGTGTGGACGCTGGCGCTGGCCGGCAGCGCGCTGGAGCTCGGCTTGTTCAAGCGCTATCACAAGCTGGTCGTGTTGCTGTACGTGGGCATGGGCTGGATCGGCATGATCGCGTTCAAGCCGCTCAGTGCGCACCTGCAGGTCGGCGGCATGCTGTTGCTGATCGGTGGTGGTGTGGCCTATACGCTGGGTGTGCCGTTCTATCTGTGGCGCCGTCTGCCCTATCACCACGCGCTGTGGCATGTATTCGTGCTGGCCGGCAGCGTGCTGCATTTCCTTGCGGTGCTGCTGTACGTGATTCCCGACGCAACGGGGTGAGCATGCCGGCTGCGCTGGACGCCCTGCGTCGCGAACTCGAGGACGCGGCCGCCCATCTGGGCAAGCCGCACGACCTGCGCTTCAAACCGATGTTCGGTGGCCTGATGGCGTACCTTGATGAAGAGCCCTGCGCATGGCTGACGGTCGGCGGACTGGCCCTGAAGCTGGCGCCGACCGACCAGTCGGTGCTGCTGCAGCTCGACGGCACTTCGCGGTTGATCGCAAAACCCGGCGCGGCGCCGAGCCGGCATTACATCGTGTTGCCCGCATCACTGTGTCACGACACGGCACAGCTGGCCGCATGGCTGGCGAGGAGTGCGGCGGGCGCTGCCCGCCGTGTGCGCGGGTCACGCCGTTGAGCTGACGCGTGGGTCATCTCGTGGCTGTCGAGTCTGCAGTCGTTCAACCGAGCAGCATGGCGACGCCGAACAGGCCGACCATCACGAACGAGAGCACCAGCTTGACGAGCGTGCCGAACAGCAGGCCGAGCCAGGTGCCGATGCCGACATGGGCCGAGCGCAGCACGCTGGTGCCGGAGGCGAGTTCGCCGGCGAGCGCGCCGAGGAACGGTCCAAACAGCAGACCGGGAATGCCGAAGAACATGCCGATCAAGGTGCCCAGGCTGGCGCCCCACAGGGCCCGCTTGCTGGCGCCGACACGCTTGGCGCCGAGCGTGCTGGCGACGAAATCGACGATCACCCCGATGCCACCCAGCACGCCGATGATCAGCAGCCACCACAGGCCGAGATGCCGGTAATCGTCCACCGCGGCGACCAGCCAGATGCCGCCGAAGATCATCGGGATGCCGGGTAGCGACGGCAGCACCGAGCCGGCCAGACCACCGACGATCAGCAAGGCGGCGAGCACATACAACGCGATATCCATCAACGGAATCCTTGCCGCTTCAGTGGCTTGGTCATAGTCGGTAGCATTTCAGGAGTTCGCGGATTGCGCCAGTCCATGCATGCCGGTGTCGCGTCGCTCACTTCTCGACGAAGGCGCGCTCGATCACGTAGTCGCCCGGTTCGCGCGTGCGTGGAGAAGCATGAAAACCACGGCCGTCAAGCAGGGCGCATAGATCGTCCAGCATCACCGGACTGCCGCACAGCATCACGCGATCGCTTGCGGGATTCAGCGGTGGCAGGCCGGTGACCGCGCTCATCACGCCATCGGCGATCGCATCGGTGATGCGGCCGCGGTTCCTGAACGGCTCGCGCGTCACCGTGGGGTAGTAGATCAGCTTCTCGCGCACCAGTTCGCCGAGGTATTCGTGTTGCGGCAACTCGCGTTCCAGGTAGTCGGCGTAGGCGAGGTCGTTGATGTGACGCACGCCATGCGCCAGCACGATCCGGTCGAAGCGCTCGTAGGTTTCCGGATCGCGGATGATGCTCAGGAACGGCGCCAGGCCGGTGCCGGTACCGAGCAGGTACAGGTGCCTGCCGGGTTTCAGGTCGTTCAGCACCAGGGTGCCGGTGGGCTTGCGCGTGACGATCAGCGGATCGCCGGGTTTCAGGTGCTGCAGGCGCGAGGTGAGCGGGCCATCGGCAACCTTGATCGAGAAGAACTCCAGATGCTCCTCCCAGCTGGCGCTCGCGATCGAGTACGCGCGCATCAAGGGCCGTCCGTCCGTTTCCAGCCCGATCATCACGAACTGTCCGCTGTCGAAGCGGAAACCGGGATCGCGCGTGGTGCGGAAGCTGAAGATCGCGTCGTTCCAGTGCTGCACGTCGATCACGTGCTCGGTTGCCATGGCCACCATGTCGGGTTGTCTCGTGTTGTTGCGTAGCGGGTGTGATGCGCGGGCGGGGGGCTCTTTCGTGGAAAGAGCGGGGCCGCATGCCTGGCTCGTGCCGGATGACCGCGGCAATCGTGGCAAAGGGTACGCGATTCGGTATGGTTGCGCCCGTGTCGGCAGTCAGCGCAGGGTCATGACGATTCTTTTTTACTGCTTCACCGCCGGCGCCCAGCATAACGGCAATCCGCCGGCTGGCCATTCTTCAATATTCGGCCGGGTCGGTGTCATCATGGCGGCTCGGCGTGCCGGGTACGCGTTGATATCGCACATCATCGGAACGGGAAGCCAAGTGCCCGCTCCGATTTTTCCGAATTGAAAATCCATCTGGGATGTTTCGCATGCGGAATCTGGAAAGCACCAAGATCGCCATCGTCGGCCTGGGTTATGTGGGTTTGCCGCTGGCGGTGGAGTTCGGCAAGCATTACGACACGGTCGGTTTCGACATCAATGCGGCGCGCATCGATGAGTTGCGCGCCGGTCGCGACAACACGCTGGAGGTCGATGCCGACGAACTGGCCACGGCAACGCGCCTGCACTTCAGCGCCAGTCTCGACGAACTGCGCAGCTGCAACGTTTACATCGTCACCGTGCCGACGCCGATCGATTCCGCCAAGCGGCCGGATCTGACCCCGCTGGTCAAGGCCAGCGAAACGCTCGGCAAGGTACTCAAGCCGGGTGATACGGTGGTGTACGAGTCCACGGTGTATCCGGGTTGCACCGAAGAGGTATGTGTGCCGATCCTCGAAAAAGTCTCCGGACTGGCCTATAACCACGACTTCTTTGCCGGTTACAGCCCCGAGCGGATCAACCCCGGCGACAAGCAGCATCGCGTCACCACCATTCTCAAGGTGACCTCCGGTTCCACCCCCGAGGTGGCGGACTTCGTCGATCGCCTGTACGGCTCGATCATCACCGCCGGCACGCACAAGGCCAGTTGCATCAAGGTGGCCGAAGCGGCCAAGGTGATCGAGAACACCCAGCGCGATCTCAACATCGCGCTGGTCAACGACCTGGCGATCCTGTTCAACAAGCTGGGCATCGATACGCTCGAAGTACTGCAGGCGGCCGGCACCAAGTGGAACTTCCTGCCGTTCCGTCCCGGCCTGGTCGGTGGCCACTGCATCAGCGTGGACCCGTACTACCTGACCCACAAGGCGCAGGAAGTCGGCCACCATCCGGACGTGATCCTGGCCGGCCGCCGCACCAACGACGGCATGGGGCCGTATATCGCCAACGAGGTGATCCGGCTGATGGTGTGCAAGGGCATCAACCCGGTGCACGCGCGCATCCTGCTGCTGGGTCTGGCGTTCAAGGAGAACTGTCCGGATCTGCGCAATACGCGGGTGGTCGATATCGTGCAGGCCTTGCACGGCTATGGCGCCGAGATCGATGTGCACGATCCGTGGGTGAATCCGGCCGAGGCCGCGCACGAGTACGGTATCCGTCCGGTGGCGCAGCCGCAGGCAGGCAGTTACGACGCGGTGATCATTGCCGTCGGCCACCGGCAGTTTGTCGCGATGGGTGTCGAAGGTATCCGCGCTTTCGGCAAGTCGGCGGCGGTGCTCTACGATGTGAAATACGTGCTGCCGCGTGAAGCAGTGGACGGGAGACTGTGATGGCCGTTGCCGAAGTCGCGTTGCCGCCGGCGCTGCAGGCGCGCGTGCGGAATGAGTCGTTGCCGTGGCTGGTCACCGGCGCGGCCGGATTCATCGGCTCCAACCTGGTCGAGACCCTGCTCAGGCTGGGCCAGCAGGTCATCGGGCTGGACAATTTCGCCACCGGCTATCAACGCAATCTCGATGAGGTGCAGCAACTCGTCGGCGCGCAGGCATGGTCGCGGTTTCGCTTCATCAAGGGCGACATCCGTAGCATCGAGGAGTGCCACGCAGCCTGTGCGGGGGTTGGCCATGTGCTGCACCAGGCCGCGCTGGGCTCGGTGCCGCGTTCGATCGAGGATCCGCTGGCCACGCACGCGGCCAATGCCACCGGTTTCCTCAACATGCTGGTGGCCGCGCGCGATGCGGGCGTGGCCAGCTTCACTTATGCGGCGTCCAGTTCCACCTACGGCGACGAGCCCACCTTGCCGAAGGTCGAGGACAAGATCGGCCGTTCGCTGTCGCCGTATGCAGCGACCAAGCTGCTCAATGAAATCTATGCCGAGGTATTCGCGCGTTGCTATGGTTTCAAGGCGATCGGCCTGCGCTATTTCAACGTGTTCGGTCGTCGCCAGGATCCGGATGGTGCCTATGCGGCGGTGATTCCGCAGTGGATCGCGACGATGATCCGTGGTGAAGACGTGTTCATCAACGGTGACGGCGAGACCACCCGCGATTTCTGTTTCGTCGCCAACGCGGTGCAGGCGAACCTGCTCGCTGCGCTGTCGGCCGAGGAGCATCGTGACCTGGTCTACAACGTGGCGGTGGGCCAGCGCACCAGCCTGAACGAACTGTTCGACGCGTTGGTTGCGCAGCTGGCGGTGGAGGGACGGCATTACGCGCGCAAACCGGTTTATCGCGATTTCCGCGCTGGCGACGTACGCCATTCGCTGGCCGATATCGGCCGCGCCCATTCCCGCCTGGAATATGCGCCCACGCATACGCTGCCGGCCGGCCTGCGCGAAGCGATGCCGTGGTATCTGGATTTCATCGCGCGGCACGATCACGCGTAAGCCCGGCGCACTGCCCAGCCATCTGATGAGCGAGAACGACATCGCGGCGGATGATTTTGCACAGGCGGTGCGGGGCATCCTCGCGCGTGTCGGCTTTGTTGCGCCGGGTGTCGGTGAGGCCTGCGTGCTGGTGGTCGACAGTTCCACGCTGGCGACGTACGCGGCAGTGGTGGAGCGCCTGCTCGATGCCGACGAACGTCAGCGTGCCGCGCAGTTCCATTTCGAGCGTGACCGCTCGGCCTATCTGTTGGCACATGCACTGTGGCGCATGGTGCTGGGTGTCTGCCTGAATGTGGAGGCGGGCGCGGTACCGCTGGTCAGGATGCCGTCGGGTCAACCGCAGCTGCCGGGCACGCCGCTGGCCACCAGCCTCAGCCACAGCGGCGACTGGGTGGCGATCGCGGTGGGTCATGCCGTCACCCTCGGCGTCGATATCGAGTGCTCGCCGGCGCGGATCGCGCTGGGTGGTCTGCTGACGACGATTTGCACGCCGGCCGAAGCGGCGGAAATGCAGGAGCTGCCGATGCCGGCGCGCGAAGCGGCCCTGTTGGCGTTGTGGACACGCAAGGAAGCCTTGCTCAAGGCCTTCGGCACGGGTCTGCTTGAGTCGCCCTCGACACTGTCTGCAGCAACAGCCGGCATGGTGGCGGCGCCACTGACTTCCGCGCATCCGCCATGCCGGGTATGCGATCTGGATCTGCCCGCGGGAGTAGTCGGGGCATTCGCGGCGCCGATCGCTGTAGGCCTATGCCGTCTGTATATGTCGGCCGGGGCGGGGGCACGAATCGTGCTTGCTATGAATGCGTCACTCGCAAGCCCTTGATTATCCACGCCAGGCACAAGACGTGCATACCTATATATGGCGCATACTATGAAACCCGGGCCAGCGTATCAGCGATAAGGCGTAGACGTTCTGGGTGCATGGACACTGTGCCGGACCGGGCATAACCTCGCAGCCCACCTAGCAGTGAGCGCGCGGACGATTCGACGACGTGAGAACGGAAGGCGAGTTGAACAGGGGAGGTGTCATGTACAAGTTCATGAACAAGCACACCACGCGTTGGCTGCTGTTGCTGGGCGTGGGTGAGTTCCTGCTGCTGACGATTTCGCTGAATGTGGCGATGTACCTGCGCTATTTTCAGCATGCGGACGATCTGGCGGAGTTTTCGCGGCACATGCCCGAACGCTCGCTGGTCTTCGGAGTCGTTCTCCTGCTCGGCCTGGCTGCGCTCGGTCAATACCAGGCGCACATGCGTACCAGCTGGTTTGGCCTGCTGGCGCGTCAGGCCGTGGGCTTTGTCCTCGGTGGTCTCGGGCTCGTCGTGGCGTATTACGTCATTCCGCAGGCCTATGTCGGCCGTGGCGTATTGAGTATTGCCCTGGGGTTGGGTTTTGTTGCCGTGACCGGTTTTCGCGCGCTGTTTCTGCGACTGGTCGACGTCGATGTATTCAAGCGACGCGTACTGATACTCGGTGCCGGGACGCGTGCAGCACAGATTCACAATCGCATGCGTCGACGTGCGGATCGTCGTGGTTTCGTTGTGGTGGGCTTTGTGGCGAGGCCAAGTGAAGCGCTGGCTGTGCCGGCCGAGCAGGTAATGGCTTTGGACACGCCCTTGCATGTTCTGGCGCAACGTGAGCAGGTCGACGAGATCGTGGTCGGCGTTGAAGATCGCCGTGGCGGTTTACCGGTCGGGGATTTGCTCGAATGCCGGCAGCTGGGCATTGATGTCACCGACATGACCACGTTTTTCGAACGCGAGGCGGGTCGTTTGCAGCTGTCGTTTACTGATCCATCCTGGTTTGTCTTTTCGGGCGGCTTCAATGCCACGCCAATGCGTCTGCTCAGCAAGCGCTGTTTCGATCTGGGCGTCGCCGCACTGGTGCTGCTGCTGACATGGCCACTGATGCTGCTGGTGGTGTTGGCGATTCGCATCGAATCCGGTGCCGGCCAGCCCATTCTGTATCGCCAGGAACGCGTCGGTGCACGCGGCAGGACTTTCCATCTGATCAAGTTCCGCAGCATGCGCACCGATGCCGAGCTGGACGGTGTGGCGCGCTGGGCCAGCAAGGACGATGGCCGTGTCACCCGCGTCGGCCGGTTCATCCGCAAAGTACGGCTCGACGAGCTGCCGCAGCTGTGGAACGTGCTCAAGGGCGAAATGAGCTTCATCGGCCCACGTCCGGAACGCCCGCAGTTTGTTGCTGACCTGGCGCAGAAAATCCGTTACTACGATCTGCGCCACTGCCTGAAGCCTGGCCTGGCCGGGTGGGCACAACTGCGGTTTCCGTATGGTGCTTCCGAAGACGATGCGGCCGAAAAACTCAAGTACGACCTGTACTACGTCAAGAACCAGAACCTGCTGTTCGACGTGTTGATCCTGATTCAGACCGTCGAGGTCGTGCTGTTCGGGCGTGGGGCGCGCTGATTGGCGGGGGTGGCGCCGTTCACTTCAGGCTGACTCAATCGTGCGTGTTTGTTGGCTGCGCGGTGGCCGTCTTGAGCGGGCTGAGCGGCGAACTGTACCAGTCCGCGACTTTGCCGTTTTCGAAACGGATCCATGATGGTCCGTATTCCCAATGATCTGCACCGCTGATCACAGGGTCGCCTTGGATGGTGCGTACGGCATCGGCGTCCATGCCGAGTTCAAGCATGGATGGCGACGCTTCGACTCCGCGTTCGGCAGGAATGCCGTTCGCTGAGGTGACCGGCTGAGACTCGGTCGTGAATGGTGCGGATTCGTTATTCCATGGGAGCCATGCGGAATCCCACAGCAGCCACACGAGAGCGCCCGCTGCTGCCAGTACAACTACGGGCCAGCGCGAGCGGCGTGGTGGAGGGGTAACCGAGGGTTGAGGTGTTGGCGACTGGGTGGCGGTGTTCTGAGGCTGTCGCACATGTATGGCGCCCGGAAGGCGCCCGTGCTGACGCTGGAATTCCATCGCTGCGCCATAGAGTGCGGTGAGCTGCTGCAGCCTCTCCGCCGCAATGGCGTTATTGCGACCACCGCCGTTTCGACGATCGGGATGCAGCACGGACACACGGCGGCGATAAGCCTGTTTGAACTCGGCCAAACCGCAGCCGGGGTTCAATCCCAGAATCTTGTACAGGTCGAAAAAATCGGTCTCGTTAGCCAAGCCACTTCCCCTGTTTTGCAACCGAACAGCCAAGCACCAGCCTGATTCACCCCTGGCGTGGCATCCGCCTCGCCCCGACTACCATCGCAACCCCACTGATCACCCCACCCCTGGCTGCTCCATCCGACCTGTTCCAGGTGGCTGGACAACGCAGCAGGGTACGGCAAGCCTCTCGCATGGCAAAGGCTATCGCAAGCATAGTTTGCGCTTGACATGAAGTGACATAGTTCACAGAATTGAATCCTGTAACAGGGGGCGTGCGCCATGCGTGGCTGTCGTGAATACGTTGCTGCCAGTTGCCGCGGAATAACGCTGGCCGCACTGGTGGTGGCATCTCCGACCATTGCGCATGCGCAAGCACGCCCCGCGCCTGCCTTGGGCGCCCACACCTTGCTGGCCCAGTCCGAAGGGTTGGGCACAAACCCCGCCGTCACCGCTGCGCTCACGACTCAGCCGACCGGCAGCTCATTGATCGTTTTCAATGGCGGCTATTCGGACAATGCGGCTCCGCCGGTAGACAGCTACGCAAACCACTGGAAGCCACTGGGCGGAGCTGTCCCCTACGGCAACGGCTACGGCGACCGTTTCGACGTCAAGGCTTACGTCGCGCTCACAGCCAAAGGCGGTGCAAACCACACCGTGACTATCGACAAGAGCGCCAATGCCGCCGGAGAAATCTCCGTGCCGTTCATCGAAATCAGGCAGGCGGGGATTCTGCAGGATGTCGTGCAGAACTATGCCGCCACCGGACTGGTCCTGACCAGCGGCAGCGTGACCACGACCGGGCCGGCCACACTGGTCGCCGTGTGGTGGGGCGATGGTGGCGTAAAGCGCATGACCGCCGTGCCCAATAACGGTTTTACCGTCATCGACAGTTTCCTGAAACTCCCGGACAACAGTGGCGTGCAATGCGCGGTAGCGTCAAGGCAGGTTTCCGCCGCCGGGACATATAACGTAAGTTGGATTGGCGCCCCGGTTCAGGGTGCCATATTGTGGCTATTCGCTTTCCAGTCCAAATGACCTGGATTGCCGACGCAATGTTTCAAGCGATACCGGGCGCCGATCCATCGGGTGGAACCGAGGATCGGGCCACGTAAATTTGCAGACTCGGATGGATTTCCGATGGAGCAAGCATGTTGGGCGAATTCATTTCGGCTGGGCAATATATCGAACTCCTGGCAAGGGGCAGGAGAGAGGTAGCTCCATTGCTCAAATTCGATCCGGAAACACTGAAATCCTGTTACAACCGAAAGCCATTTCTGGTCGAACACAGTCTGGCTGATCATGCGTATTTTTCACTCGATCGCCTGTTTGCCCTGTGTCGGCGCATGGACCCGGTACACATTCTCTATCGCATTGGAAACATCCCCCGCGATGCGGAACTTGAGTCCTCCTTCAGCCGCTACAACAAAGGGCTGACTCTCGAGGAAACGCTGGATCACTTCGAGGAAAAAAAAGCCTACATCTGCATCAACAATCCCGAGCGCGATGCTGAATACCGGCCGGTGATCGAGGGCCTGCTGGCGGAAATCGCAGCGCAGGTCCATCCGCTGGATCCGCAGATGAGCTGGTATTCGACCTACATCTTCATTTCCACGCAAGGCTCGATCACCCCATACCACATGGATCGCGAGATGAATTTTCTCCTGCAGATCCAGGGAAGCAAGACCGTGTATTTGTGGGACCAGTCCGACGGCGAGATCATGACTTCAGAGCAGAAGGATCTTCTGCTCGCGCACGTGGGGAGCCGCCCGGTATACAAGCCATCGTTCGAATCGAAGGCGATGAGCTTCGGATTGGAGCCGGGGCTTGGCGTGCACCATCCGTTCATCGCACCGCATCGCGTGCATACGGGCGCGGAACTCTCGATTTCGCTGGCGGTGACGTTCCGGACGCGCCAGTCCGATACGTTGACCGATGCGCACCGGTTCAACACCCGGATGCGCAAACTTGGGTTGCATCCGATACCGGTGGGGAGCAGTCGGCTGCTGGATCGCGCCAAGTCCGGCGTGGCGCGTGTGGGACAGCACGTGCATCGCAGGCTGGCCATGGTTGACGAAGATGTCACGTCGTAACGGCCAGCTGTCACGCGCCGTGCAGCGTCCGGTTGCCCGGTGGTCTTCACATGGGAAATATCCAGGGGATCACGTGCCGGATTACGCGGCAGGATCGATCCGTCCAATCGTACTGCCGATGAAATCAAGGGAGACCACATCAGAAGTCAGCCAGTCTCGCGCTGCACGGGAGAATGAAATCATGAACGTCAGTACGACCACGCCTATCGATGTCGATTGGAGTCGTTTCGACCCATGGCGCATTCAGGCGGTGCGTCACCGACTGGCCGATCATCCCCTGCTGCAATCTGACCAGTTGGTCGCGCTTAGCGAGAGGTTCCGCTGCAGCAGCCGGCTCTTCACGTTCAGCAACAAGGCCGGCGCGGCTGCCAACTTCGACGAAGTATCTCGGCTGTATCCGAATGCAAGGACGATCAAGGACTCGCTGCAGGACATCAGTGGCGCCAAAGCCTGGGTATTGCTTCGCCACGTGCAGGCGGACCCGGCCTACCGCGTGCTGATCGACGACGCACTCAACCCGATCCAGCCCGAAATAGAGCGCAAGGATCCGGGGATGTACTACCGCGCTGGCTGGATCTTCGTGGCCGCACCGCATACGACCACGCCATTCCACATCGACCGGAATCACGGAATCCTGCTGCAGGTTCGCGGCGTCAAGACCGTCTATGTGTGGGATGCGGAAGATGCCGAAGTCGTCACCGATCGCGCGCGCGACGTATTCCATGCCCGCCATGATCTGGATCTGGTCAAGTGGAACGAAGAATTCCGCGAACGTGCGCACGTCTTCAAGGTGGGTCCGGGCATGGGCGTATACATCCCGGAGACCTGCGCGCACATGGTCGAAACCAGCGACGAACCGTCGACCACGATAAGCCTGACCTACAGCACCAAGGCCACGCGCCGCGATGCGCTGGTGCATGTGATGCATGACCTCATGCACCGCAAGGGCATCGAACCACCGGCGGTCGGCAAGCGACCGATGCTGGACAGATTGACCTATGCCGCCGGATCCGCGCTGGTCGCGGTCCACGGCGTGGGGGGACGCCCGCCGGCCTGTCCGTCGCTGGGCCGCCACAGTGCCTACGCGGTGGCGGATTGATGTCTGTGAAAACCCGGTAGCGAAGGGCTTCGCACAACCGGTTACTGCAATCATTTCAGGGGAGATCGCGAAAGGATGAACGCGTTCAGGGCCGACAATCCGGATGACATGGCCGCAGGCCTGCGGCTGCTCAATGTGCTGCCATCCGCTCCCGGCCACGGCGGCGCCGTGTGGACGCAGTGCGAGTACGCGCTGGATCAGATGCTGGTGATGGCGTTGACCGAAAGCGCGCGACGCCATTCGGTCAGTCCGTCGACCATCGTCTGCGCGGCCCTGGCACTGGTCGAGTCGCGATGGACCGGAGTCGACACGGTCGTGGCCACTCGTTTGGCTGCGAGCGGTTCGTACCAGCAGTCGATCGACATACCCTGCGCGGGCGATCGTGACGGCTGGCTCGCGGCCTTCTCCCGGACGCTGGAAAGTGCCGCAGATCTGTCCCGTGACAGCGCCTGGGCAGTGGTGGACGAGGATGTCAACACGTGTCACGAACCTGCATCCGCCAATCAGCACCCTTCAATCAGCAGTCGCTGGCAATTGATCAGCCATGTCCCGGCACGGTTGAAGGTCGGATTTCGCGCACCCCTCGGCGGCGCTGCGATCGACCTGCTCGCCGATGGTGTCCTGCGTGCACTGGCGGCGCTGAGTTCGCCGCTCCCGACTGCACTTGAATCGGTCGACATGCTGGATGCCGGCGAGCGCCGGAATATGCTCGTCGACTGGAATGCCACCGCTGTGCCGCGCCGTGACACCGACACCGTGCATGGTCTGTTCGCCGATGTGGCGCAGCAGCAACCGACTTGCCCGGCGATCGAATCGCGCGACCGCGTGCTTTCCTATGCCGAGATCGAGGTTCGTGCCAATCGGGTCGCCGCGGGCCTGCTCGCCGCGGGCGTCGGGGTGGGATCGCCGGTGGCCTTGCTGCTTGAACGCTCGCCCGAAGCCATCATCGCCGTACTGGGCATCCTGAAGGCAGGCGCGGCTTACCTTCCACTGGATCCGGCTTATCCGGCCGAACGCATTGCCTTCGCCGTCAACGATGCGCATGCCGCTGTCGTGATCACCGCCGTCGGCGGCGCCACGCTGGAGGGCCTTGCCGCACCAGTGATCCCGTTCGACCAACTGGAGCGAAGCGCTCTGGATGTCGCCTTGCCGTCGCTCGACAGCCGGGCGCTCGCCTATGTGATGTACACCTCGGGCTCAACTGGCACGCCGAAAGGCGCCGAGATCACTCATCGTTCGATCATTCGGCTGGTGCGCGAGGTCAGCTTCGTCGATCTCACGGCAAAACCGCGCGTATTGCACGCCGCGCCGCTCGGTTTCGACGCCTCGACACTGGAAATCTGGGGGCCGCTGCTCAACGGTGGCACCTGCGTGATCCATGACGAGCGCATCCCGACGGGCTGCGGTCTCGCCGGGACGATCGACCGCCATGGCGTACGGATCGCCTGGCTGACCGCGGCACTGTTCAACGCGATCGTGGACGACGATGCCCGCAAACTGCGCGGCCTCCACCAGTTGCTGATCGGTGGCGAGGCGCTGTCGCCCGGCCACGTGCGCAAGGCCTATGCCGCACTGCCCGACACCGTGATCATCAACGGCTACGGCCCCACCGAATGCACCACCTTCGCCGCGACATACCGCATCCCGCGCGAACTCGATGAGGGCACGCGCTCGATTCCCATTGGCCGCCCCATCGCGGATACCACACTCCATGTACTGAACCCGCGTGGTGAACCGGTACCGGTTGGCGTGATCGGTGAATTGCACATCGGTGGTGCGGGGCTGGCCCGCGGCTATCTGGGTCGCCCCGAGCTGACCGCCGAACGCTTCATTGCCCATCCATTTGGCCCTGCCGGCGAGCGGCTTTACCGCACGGGCGATCTGGTGCGCTGGCTGCCGGAAGGTGTCATCGAGTTTGTCGGCCGCGCCGATGGCCAGGTCAAGATCCGCGGCTATCGCATCGAGGTCGGCGAAATCGAAGTGGCGCTGCAGCGGCTGCCCGGAGTGCAGGCGTGTGCCGTGCTCGCCCGCGAGGACCGGCCGGAGCAGAAGCGACTGGTTGCCTATTACGTCGTCGACGATGCGGCCATCACGGCCCGCCAGCTGCGCGAGCAACTCGCCCGCGCGTTGCCGGAATTCATGGTGCCGGCCATCTATATCCGGCTGGACGCGTTGCCGGTCACCCCGAACGGCAAACTCGACCGCCGTGCCTTGCCGGTGCCGGATAGCCGGCGCCCCGAGCTCGTCGATGCCTATGTCCCTGCGGCCGGCCCCATGGAACAGCGGCTGTGTGAGCTGTTTGCCGAGGTGCTCGGCCTTGACCAGGTCGGACGCAATGATCACTTCTTCGAACTGGGCGGCAACTCGCTGCTGGCGGTCCGGCTCGTTGCGCGCATCCACAGTGAATTGTCGACGGTGCCGACCATCGCCGCGTTCTTCGGTGAACCGACGGCCGCCGCGCTGGCCGGCATGATCGAAGGGCGGCCCCAACGCAGCACCTTGACCAGCCGGCTCGCGCACGGCGCCAGCCACGAAACGGCGGAGCCGATCGCGATCATCGCGATGGCCGGTCGCTTCCCCGGTGCGGCCGATGTCGAGGCGTTCTGGGACAACCTCTGCGCTGGCCGCGAATCGATCACCTTCTTCGGCCCCGATCAACTCGATCCGGGCGTGCCGGCCGAACAGCGCGACGACCCCGCCTATGTCGCAGCGCGTGGCGTCATCGACGGCGTCGAGGATTTCGATGCCGCTTTCTTCGGCATCTCGCCACGCGAAGCGGAGTTGATGGACCCGCAGCAACGCATCTTTCTCGAACTGTGCTGGGAATGCATGGAGCGCGGCGGCTACGTGCCGGACGCGCACGACGGGCCGGTCGGCGTGTTCGGCGGCATGCACAACGCCACCTATTTCCAGCGCCATGTCAGTAGTCGCCCCGACCTGGTCGACAAGCTTGGTGCGTTCCAAGTGATGCTCGGCAACGAGAAGGATTATCTCGCCACACGCATCGCCCACAAGCTCAACCTGACCGGCCCGGCGATCAGCATGAACACCGCCTGCTCCACGTCGCTGGTGGCGATCTGCCAGGCCTTCGACGCCTTGCGTTCCGGCCAGTGCGAGATGGCCCTGGCCGGCGGTTCGTCGATCACCTGTCCGCCGCGCAGCGGTTACGTTTCGCAGGAAGGATCGATGCTGTCGCCGGACGGGCATACGCGCAGTTTCGATGTCGACGCCCAGGGCACCGTCTTCAGCGATGGCGCCGCCGTCGTACTGCTGAAACGGCTGTCCGATGCATTGCGCGACAACGACCCGATCTACGCGGTGATCCGCGGTACCGCGGTGAACAACGACGGCGCCACCAAAGCCAGCTTCACTGCGCCGAGCAGCGCCGGCCAGGCCGCGGTGATCACGATGGCGCTCGCCCGCGCCGGAGTCGATGCCCGTTCGATCTCCTATGTGGAAACGCATGGCACCGCCACACCGCTGGGCGACCCGATCGAGATCGAGGGCCTGACCCTGGCGTTCCGCCAGAGCACCGATGAACGTGGTTTCTGCGCGATCGGTTCGTTGAAGAGCAATGTCGGTCACCTGGTCATGGCGGCCGGTGCGGCCGGCGTCATCAAGACCGCCTTGTCTTTGAACGAGCGTCAACTACCGCCATCGCTGCATCTGCGCGCGACAAACCCGAAGATCGATTTCGCCAACTCGCCGTTTGTCGTGAATGGCTCGCTGCAACCGTGGCCAGCCAATTGCAGCCCGTTGCGCGCGGGCGTCAGCTCGTTCGGCGTCGGCGGCACAAACGCCCACGTGATCCTCGAAGAGCCGCCGTTGCGCGAACCGTCGGATAGTGCGCAAGGCCCGCAACTGCTGCTGCTCTCTGCCCGCACCTCGACGGCCGTCGGCAGCGCAGCAGTGCGGCTGGGCGAACATCTCGCCGCGCATCCGCATGCCAATCTTGCCGACGTCAGCTGGACGCTGGCGACGGGTCGCAAGGCTTTCGCGCAACGTACGCATGTTGTCGCCAGCAACATCGAGGACGCCATCGCCCGGCTACGCGATGCTCCGGCAGCGCGTGCGGCATTGAATCCGCCGCCCGGCATCGTCTTCATGTTTCCCGGCCAGGGCTCGCAATACGCCGGTATGGGACGTGAACTGCACGCGACCGAACCGGCATTCCGCAGCGCGCTTGATGCTTGTGCGGAGATCCTGCGTGACGAGCTCGGTTTCGATCTGCGCGAACGCTTGTTCGCCGATGAGGCGGATGCCCTGCGTGCCACCGAACTGACCCAGCCGGCGATCTTCGCGATCGAGTATGCGCTGGCGCAGCTGTGGATCAGCCACGGCATCCAGCCTGTGGCGATGATCGGGCACAGCGTTGGTGAATTCGTTGCAGCGGTGATCGCCGGCGTCATGAGCCTCGCCGATGGTGCGCGACTGGTCGCGCGACGAGCCCGCCTGATGCAGGCGTTGCCGGCCGGTTCGATGCTTTCGGTACGGATGGATGCCGCCCAGCTCGGCGCACGGCTGCCGGCCAACCTGTCGCTGGCTGCGGAGAACGCGCCGAACGCCTGCGTGGTCTCCGGCGAGACCCCGCTCGTTGAGGCCTTCCAGGCCGAACTCGAAAAGGCGGATGTTGCCTGCCGGCTGCTACGCACCTCGCATGCGTTCCATTCCGCGATGATGGATCCCGCGCTGGATGCGTTCCGCCGGGAAGTCGAGCAGACGCCGTTGTCCGCCGCCGCCATTCCCATTGCGTCGACGCTCACAGGTGGCCCACTGAGCGATGCCGACGCAACGTCGGCCGATTACTGGACCCGCCATCTGCGCGGCACCGTGCGGTTTTCGACGGCGCTGCTGAGCCTGCTCGAGCAGACGCAGTACGCGTTTCTCGAAGTGGGTCCGCGCGCGACCCTGAGCCTGTTGACGCGACAGCACCCGCAAAGCCGTGGCCGGATCTCGCTGGCCTCGCTGACGGATGCTCCGGCGAACGAACGATTCGCGTGGCTGAATGCGATCGGCCAGCTCTGGTGCCTCGGCACGCCGGTGAACGTCGATGCGATCGACCGTCGTGCACACCGGTGTCGCGTGCGCCTGCCAACCTATCCGTTTGAGCGCAAGCGCCACTGGATCGAGATCCAGGCGCACGACGCATCGCCACAAGCCGTGCCGCCCGTATCGAACGTCACCGCGTTGCCGGTGACCTTTGTTGCACCACCCGTAGCCATCCCGGAGCCTTCCATGGAAGCGAATCCCAACCACATGACCGCCGGTTCCGGTCGACCTGTCCGCTTGCAGGCCCAGCTGACCGAGCTGTTCGAGGACATCGCCGGCAATGATTTCGAGGGCGTGGACGCAAGCGCGAATTTCATCGAGCTCGGTCTCGACTCGCTCGCGCTGACCCAGGTCGCGCTGCAACTGCAGAAGACCTTCGCGTTGAAGATCACCTTCCGCGAGTTGATGGAATCGTGCTCCTCGTTCGAACGTCTCGCCGCCCACATCGATCGCCTGTTGCCACCGGACGCAGCGGCCGTCGATGCCCCCACGCCGCAACCCGCGAGTGTGACTCCCATGATGACGACAACGACCAGCCCGGCACCGGGCATCCCACCGGCTTCGTCCGGTCACATGGTGCAGGACGTGATCCAGCAGCAGATGCTGATCATGCAGCAGCAGCTTGCCCTGCTGGCCGGGACCGGCACGGGGCCGGCGGCGATGGCACCGGCTCCAGCTCCAGCTCCAGCCACCGTCCCTGCGATGGCTGCGCCAGTCGCACCGACTTCCACCAGGGCGGTGCCGGTCGAGTTGGCGGGTCAGGATGAAGAAGCCGCGCTTGCGCACACCACCTACGACGTCAAGAAAGCCTTCGGCGCGATCGCGCGCATCCACTCCAGTGCGACCGAACTTACCGCGCGCCAGCGGGTACGGCTGGACGCGTTCATGCGCCGCTACATCGAGCGCACGCACCGTTCCAAGGAGTACACCCAGGAGCACCGTCCACATCTGGCCGACCCGCGCGTCGTCAATGGCTTCCGCCCACTGTTGAAGGAAATGATCTATCAGGTCGTGGTCGATCGTTCGAAGGGGTCGAAAGTGTGGGACATCGATGGCAATGAATACGTCGACGCGCTCAACGGCTTCGGCATGAATCTGTTCGGCTGGCAACCCGATTTCGTGGTCAACGCGATCCGCCAACAGATCGACGCGGGCTACGAGATCGGCCCGCAGCATCCGCTGGCCGGCATCGTCGCCAAACAGATCTGCGAGCTCACCGGCTTCGACCGCGCCGCGCTGTGCAACACCGGCTCCGAAGCGGTGATGGGCACGGTGCGCATCGCCCGCACCGTTACCGGCCGCGACACGCTGGTGATCTTTACCGGCTCCTATCACGGCATCTTCGATGAAGTGATTGTGCGCGGCACCAAAAAGCTGCGCTCGGTACCGGCGGCGCCGGGGATCCTGCGCAACACGGCCGAGAACGTGCTGGTGCTCGACTACGGCACACCGGAGTCGCTGGCGATCATCCGCGAACGCGCCTCGTCGATCGCCGCCGTGCTGGTCGAGCCGGTGCAGAGCCGACGCCCGGATTTCCAGCCGCGCGAATTCCTCCGGGAGCTGCGCGCCATCACCAGCGATGCCGGCGCGTTGCTGATCTTCGATGAAGTGGTCACCGGTTTCCGCTCGCATCCGCGCGGTGCGCAGGCCGTGCTCGGCATCGATGTCGACCTGGCGTCCTACGGCAAGGTGGTCGGCGGCGGTTTCCCGATCGGCGTGATCGCCGGCAAGCGCCAGTACATGGATGCGCTCGACGGCGGCGGCTGGCAGTTCGGCGACGGCTCCATCCCCACCGTCGGCGTCACTTATTTCGCTGGTACTTTCGTGCGTCACCCGCTGGCGCTTGCCGCGGCGCATGCCGTACTGGAACATCTCGCCACGGCCGGCCCGTCGCTGCAGGAAAAATTGAACACGCGCACCACCGCGTTGATCGACGAGCTCAATGCGTTCTGCACCGGGGTGGGCGCACCAATCAAGCTCACCCATTTCGCCTCGGTGTGGAAGGTCAATTTCGCCGAGGAGCATCCGCTGCAAGACCTCCTCTTCGCGATGATGCGCAGCCGCGGCATCCATGTGCTCGACAACTTTCCGTGCTTTTTCACCACCGCGCACAGCGAGGAAGACTTCGTCACGATCGCCAAGGCGTTCAAGGAGTCGGTGCTCGAACTGCAGGAAGCTGAATTCCTGCCGCGTCACCGCAATGTCGAGGCGCTGGCCTTTGATGCTGCCAGGCCACCGGTGTTCGGCGCGCGCCTGGGCAAGGATGCGGAAGGCAACCCGGCGTGGTTCGTGCCGAACCCGGATGTCCCGGGCAAGTTCATGAGGGTCAGCGCATGAATCCGAACGACAGCTTGCCCACGTCGGCCGCGTCGGTCGCCGTCGACTACGATCCGTTCGCCGGCTCCGCGCTGGCACGGGTGGCCCCGACGATGGAGCCGCAGCGGGAAATCTGGCTTGCCTCGAATCTCGAGCGCGAGGCTTCGCTCGCCTACAACGAATCGATGTCGCTGCGCCTTCATGGCGAGCTGGATGTCGAAGCCCTGCAGGGCGCGCTGCAGGGGCTGGTCGACCGGCACGAGGCCTTGCGTGCCACGTTGAGCGCGGATGGCGAGGAGATGTGCATTGCCGCCCAACTGGAGCTGCCGTGTCCGCTGCGCGACCTGACCATGCTCGACGCTGCCGGCCGTGCCGCCGAGATCGCCGCCACCCTGCATCGCGTGGTGACGACGCCGTTCGATCTCGAAAGCGGCCCGCTGGTACGGGCCGAACTGCTACGCCTCGGCGCACAGGAACACCTGCTGGTGTTCACCGCGCACCACATCATCTGCGACGGCTGGTCGTTCGGTGTCATCGTGCACGACCTGGCCGCACTGTATGCGCAGCGGACCGCACGCGGCGATGGCCCGTCGCAAGCCGATTCGTTCACCGATTTCGCGCTGATCGAGGCCGCGCACATGGAGACCGAGGCCGGTCGCGACGCCGAGCGCTACTGGCTGCAGCGCTTCGCCGATGCGACACCGTCGCTGGACCTGCCCACCGACCACACGCGCCCGCGGCGGCGCAGCTTCACCTCGCAGCGCGAGGACCGCGTGCTGGATCCTGCGCTGATCACCGACCTCAAGCGCATGGGCGCAACCCGCGGGGCCAGCTTGTACGCGACGTTGGTGGGTGCCTTCGGGGTGCTGCTGCAACGTCTTGGCGGCCAGGAGGATGTCGTGATCGGCATACCCTCCGCCGGGCAGGCCGCCGGCGGCCATCACGCCCTGGTCGGACACTGCGTGAACGTCTTGCCGTTGCGGGTGACGATCGATCCGCTGCTGCCGTTCTGTACCATGCTGGATCACGTACGCAGTGATCTGCTCGATGCGTTCGAGCATCAGCAGTACACGCTGGGTAGTCTGCTGGAGCACCTGTCGCTACCGCGCTATCCGGATCGGCTACCGCTGGTCAGCGTGCTGTTCAACCTCGACCAGGCACTGGACGAGAAGACCGTCACCTTCCCCGGCCTGCGCTTTGAGTTTGCCGGCAACCCGCGCGCGTTCGAAAACTTCGAGTTGTTCGTCAATGCCGTGCAAGTGAACGGCAGCGTCCGGCTGGAATGCCAGTACAACAGCGATCTGTTCCGCAGCGAGACGATTCGCGGCTGGCTGAACGCCTACGAGACCCTGCTGCGCAGCGCGGTGGCTGCACCGGAGATGCCGACGAATGCGCTCGGCATGGTATCGGATGCGGCACGACAGGCACTGCAATCACTGCAACCGGCGCCGACGCCCTATCTCCAGCAGAAGCTGGCGCACACGTATTTCGAGGATCAGGTCGATCGAACACCGGCACGCGCGGCTGCGCGACATGGCGCCACGCGGCTGAGCTATGCCGAACTCGAGTCGCGCGCAAACCGGTTGGCCCAGGTCCTGCGCGCGCGCGGTGTCGGTCGCGGCGCGCTGGTCGGGTTGGCGCTGACGCGCGGCACCGACATGGTGGCAGCCGTACTTGGAGTGCTGAAGTCCGGCGCGGGTTATGTCCCGCTCGACCCCGGCTTCCCCGCCGAGCGGCTGGCCTTCATGGCCGAGGATGCGGCGCTGGCCGCGCTAGTCGTCAACGATGGCGTACCGGAAGCCTTCGCGTTCCCCGCATCCCGCGTGCTTTCGCTGAAGCGTGATGCCGACGAGATCGCCGCGGCCAGCGCGGCACGCCTGGCGCATGACGAGAAGACGGCGGCGCCCGATTCGGTCGCATACCTGATTTTCACCTCTGGCTCCACCGGTCGGCCCAAGGGTGTGCGCGTGCCACACCGCGCCACCTCGAATTTCCTCACCAGCATGCAACGCGTACCCGGCATCGGCCAGGACGACCGTCTGGTCGCGGTGACCACGCTGTCCTTCGATATCGCCTTCATGGAGCTGATGCTGCCGCTGAGCGTGGGCGCGGAGATCGTGGTGGCGGATCACGACGACGTGCGCGACGGCGCCGCGCTGCGTACGCTGGTCGAAACCTGCAACGCGACGATGATGCAGGCGACACCGGCCGGTTGGCGCATCCTGGTCGAATCGGGTTGGGCCGGCCATTCGGGCTTCCGGGCCGTGTCCGGCGGCGAGCCGTTGCCGGTCGATCTGGCCGAGGCGTTGTTGCAGCGCTGCGGCGAAGTCTGGAATGGCTATGGACCTACCGAGACTACGGTGTACTCGACCTACTGGCGGGTGGTCGATCCGCGCATGGGCATCTTCATCGGGCGCCCGATCGGGAATACCACGGTGTATATCCTCGACGAGCTGCGCGCCCTCTGCCCGTTGGGCGTACCGGGTGAAATCTATATTGGCGGCGCCGGTGTCACCCTCGGCTATCTGAACCGGCCCGAGCTGGATGCCGAACGGTTCCTGCCCGACGCGTTTGTCGGCGCATTTGTCGACGCATCCGGGGCGCGAATGTATCGCACCGGTGATCGCGGTCGCTGGCTGGCCAACGGCATGCTGGAACACCTCGGCCGGCTGGATTTCCAGGTCAAGGTGCGCGGCTATCGGATCGAACTGGGCGAGATCGAATCGGTACTTGCCGACGTGCCGGAGGTCGCGCGTGCGGTGGTGATCGCCCGTGAGGACCGGCCCGGCGATGTCCGGCTGGTGGCCTATATGGTGTCCCGCGATGGCTCCACCCTCGACGAAGAAGCGCTGCGCACGCAGCTCAGGCAGCGGCTGCCGGATTACATGTTGCCCCAGCACCTGATGCAGCTCGATGCAGTCCCGCTGCTGCCGAATGGCAAGATCGACCGCAAGTCGCTGCCGGTACCGTCGGTCCGTTCGACAAGCGCCGAACGGGAGCGACAGGCGCCGCGCGGCGAGACCGAACAGCGCGTCGCAAATGCCATGGAGACCGTGCTGGCACTGCCCGAGCTGGACGTGCGCGACGATTTCTTTGCACTCGGTGGCCATTCGCTGCTCGCGGCACAGCTCACCGCTCGGTTGAACCGCGAGTTTGGCATCACGTTGTCATTCCGCACGCTGTTCGACGCACCGACCATCGCCCAGCTCGCCATGGCGATCAGCACGCAGCTGGCGAGTGGCAGCGCGCCGGCTACGCAGCCGATCGAGCATCGCCTCGAACAGGATCGTGCACCGCTTTCGTTGATGCAGAAACGGCTGTGGTCGCTCGAGGAGCTGCAGCCCGGGCGTCTCAACTACAACGCGCCGTCCGCGCATCGCTTGCGCGGCCACCTCGACGAGGCAGCTTTCGAGCGTGCACTGCAGGCGCTGATGCAACACCAGCCGGTCATGCGTACTGTATTCCGGCGTGTCGGTGACGACGTCGAGCAGGTGGTCGAGCCGCATGTCGAGCTGCGCCTGTTCCCCGCCGAGGACCTGTCCACGCTGTCCGCGGACCAGCGGGAAGAGGTGCTGATGCAGCGCCTGCAGGCGCTGACCGACACACCGTTCGACCTTGCCCGGGCACCGCTGTTCAGTGCGCGCATGTTCCGCCTGGCCGAGGACGACCACGCCTTCTTCTTCATGCCGCACCACATTATCTGGGACGGTTGGTCGTTCGACATCCTGTACGCGGAGCTGTCGCAGCTGTACCGCGCGTTCGCCACGGGCGCGCCATCGCCGCTGCTGCCGCTGCCGGTGACTTACGGCGACTACGCCGTGTGGCATACGCAATGGCTGCAGGGCCCGCAGTTCCAGGCCCAGCTGGGGTTCTGGCGCGAACGGCTGGCGCAGATATCCAATATCCAGGCACTGCCGAGCGATCGTCCGCGGCGGCCGGGCATGTCGGGCGCGGGGCGTACGGAATGGATCCACGTCAGCCGGGAAGCCACCGAGGCGATGCACGAAGTGGGCCGCCTCGCCGAGGCCACGCTCAACATGACCCTGCTCGCGCTGTATTACGTACTGCTCAGCAGCGTGGCTGGCCAGCGTGATCTGGTGATCGGCACGCCGGTGCGTGGACGCAACCAGACCGAGGTCGAATCGGTGATGGGCTACTTCAACAACCTGGTGCCGCTGTACATGAGCGTCGATCCGGAATTGTCATTCGTCGATTTCGTCCGCCACGTGAAACGTGCCGCGATCGAGAGCTTCGGCCATCCGGATGTACCGCTCGAATACCTGCAGCGCGAGTTGAAGGCCGACCATCGCAGCGGTAGCGTGCTCTACCAGGCACTGTTCTCGTTCCAGGACGCACGCCAACGCATCGTCGACTGGGGCGGCCTGCAGCACGAGCAGATCCTGCTGTTCCAGAACGGTGCCACCGAGGACCTGGGGCTGTGGTTCCTGGAGAGCACCAAGGGCATGGTCGGCGGTGTCACTTACAACGCCGACATCCTGGAAGCCGATACCGTCCGCCAGCTGCGCGAGCGCTACCTCGCCATGATGGCGCGCGTCAGCGAGGACCCGCAGCAACCGGTGGCGGCATTGCATGCGCTGGTCGGCGGCGCCATGCAGATCGGCAGCGTGGCCACGACTGCACCGCAGGTCACCGTGAGCGCCACGACCACGGCGCCGTTGCCGAAAACCTCGGCCGAACAATTACTCGCCGCGCTGTGGGCAGAATTGCTCGGTACGCCGGAGATCCGTACCAACGACAACTTCTTCGATGCCGGAGGCCATTCGCTGATGGCGGTCGAAATGGCAGATCGCGTCAAGCGCGAGACCGGCGTGCAGCTGAACCTGCTGGACATCGCCAACGGCACGCTCGGTACGTTGGCGGCAGGGCTTGGTGCCGCTCTGGCGGCAAAGGCGGACCAACCGGCAAAGTTCGGTGTGCGTTTGCGCCAGCTGTTTGGACGACGCTGAGATGGTTGCATCGGTCCGGGGGGAACCGAGATGATGAGCCTGATCTACTTCGTCTTCTGTGGCTGTGCCCGGTGGCTGGCCCATGTATTCGTGGGTTATTTAATTCCCATGCGGGTGGCAGCGGCCGGTCATCGGGTAGTGTTCGAGCCCCGCGCACTGGCCTGCGAGCAACCCTCGCAACAACCCGCCGAAGAGCGTCGGCGCAAGATCCGCACACTGGCTGGTAATTATCCGTTGATCCAGCTTGCTCCGTGGCTGTTGCTGCCCGGTCTGAGTACGGCTGTCCTGACTGCCCGTCATACAATCTATGCGCTGTTGTTGCTGATCCTGCTCGCGGGCGCGGCGCTGGTCATGGTGGAGCGATGGCTGCCGGCGACGGGCCGCTGGTTGCTGATTCGCCAGGCCGTCACGTTCTACTACCTCAATCTGTTCGCAGCACAGGCATTGATCGCCTTCACCCGCAATCGAGGACTGCATTTATGGTGACTCAGAGGGAAGCAAGTGGTCGGGCATCCGGCATTCGTGGGCGCCTGGGCGAGCTGTCCTACAGCAGTGGTTTGCTGTATTCGCTGCAACGGATGCGCGCATGGTGGCAAAGAGACCTGCGCATCCTGGCCTACCACCGGATCATGCCCCTGCCAGATCCGGCTACCTTCGACTTCGACCTGGAGTTGATCAGCACCTCGCCCGATCGATTCCGTGACCAGATGCGCCTGCTGAAGCAGCGCTTCCGGCCGATGCGCCTGACCGACGTGGCCGCCACGCTGGATGCCGGTGAAGCCCTGCCGCCGGATGCCGTCGTGGTGACGTTCGACGATGGCTATGACGACAACTACCGGATCGCGTATCCAATCCTGCGCGAGCTCGGCGTGCCGGCCACTTTCTTCGTATCCACCGGTCACATCGACAGCGGTCGGCCGTTTGCCTATGACTGGCTGATGCACATGATCCTGCGCACCGATGCGCCAGGGCTCGTATTGCCGGAGCTTGGCATCGACCTGCCCATGCCGGAAAAACGTGATGAACGCAGACAGCTGGCAGGTCGCGTGCTGCTGGAAATGAAGAGTCTCGGCGCAATCGCGCAGTCCGACCTGATCACGCGGCTGGAGCAGGAATGGCGAATGCCGAGCGATGTAACACCGGTGGATTGCCGCCCGATGACCTGGGCGCAGCTGCGTGAAATGCACGGCGCCGGCTTTGAGATCGGCTCGCATGGCGTGCACCACCGCATGCTGGCGAAGTTGCCGCAGCAGGACATGGAAGACGAAGTGCGTGACTCGAAAGTGTCACTGGAATGCGAGCTCGGCATCACCACGGCGTTGATGTCCTACCCGGTCGGCGGTGACCGCGCGTTCGACGAACGCGTGATCGAAGCGACCCGGGCGAGCGGCTTTCAGCTGGCCTGCTGCTACGTCTGCGGCACCAATCCGCAGCCAGCCGGGAATCGCTACGCGCTGCAACGCCTGCCGGTCGAACGCAACATGGGGCCGGGCTGGTTTGCCGCCATGCTGACGCTGCCAAGCCTGATGAGTTACCCCACCGCGAGCCGCGCGACGGCAGCCGACCCAGTGCCTGCATGTTCCCGCTGATCCTCCTCTACCTGGTACTGACCATCGTCCGCCCGCAGGACTACATGCCGGGGCTGGCTACCGTGCCACTGTTGCCGGTCGTGCTGGTGCTGGCCTTCCTGTGCTGGATGGGTTCCAGCGCAAAGACCTGGGCGGCGCCGCAGTTCCTGATCCTTCCGGCGTTTCTGATGGTGTTGATGATCTCGCAGGTCACCAATGGCTGGTCCGGTGGCGCACTGGCCGAGTTGGGCGAGTTCGGGCCGACGGTAATCGCCTTTTTCGTTTTTGCCGCATGCTGTACCACCCGGCAGCGCGTGACCGTGGCGATGGTGGTTTTCGTGTTGTGTTCGGTCGTGCTGGCGTTGCACGGCGTCGAGCAGTTCAGGACCGGTATCGGCTGGACCGGCATGCCGATGACCGAGGACGGGCGCATCCAGTACGTGGGTATCTTCAACGACCCCAACGACCTGGGCCTGCTGTTCGCGACCACGATACCGATGGCGTTTTTCCTGCGTCATCGCAGTCGTGGCCTGCTGCGGTTGTTCTGGCTTGCTTGTGCCTTACTGCTGCTCTACGGCACCTATCTGACCAACTCGCGCGGCGCGCTGCTCGCGGTACTGGTAGTCGCCGGCATCTATGTCTGGCATCGCCGCGGTGCGCTGACGGCCGGCACACTGGGCGTTGCCGGTCTGATCGGCATGCAGGCGCTGTCCTCGCGCATGCAGGAACTCGATGCAGGCGAGGAGTCCGCCCACGGCCGGGTGGAAGCCTGGTACGAGGGCATGCACATGTTCTTCGATCACCCGTTGTTCGGCGTGGGCGGCGGCAACTTCACCGACTACAACGATCTCACCGCACACAACTCGTTCGTGCTGGTACTGGCCGAAACGGGCTTCATCGGATTCGTGCTGTGGCTGGCCTTCGTCGGCTACAGTTTCTGGATGATGCGGGTGGTGCTGCGCTACCAGCCCGACCCTGCCGCCACGGCGGAACAGGTGAAGGAATACCAGGATGATCGCACCATGGCGCTGACCCTGTGGCTGGCGCTGTGGGGTCTGTTCGCCGCCGCCTTCTTCCTGAGTCGCAGTTACATGATCGTGCTGTACCTGGTCCTGGCGATGGTCACCGGCTACTACGTTGGCGCACGCCAGCGCATGCCGAACCTGCCGGCATTCAACCTGGCCGATGGCTGGTGGCGCTGGGTGCCGACGGCGATGGGCAGCGTCGTCGGCATGTACGTGCTGATTGCCGTGCTGATGCGCACCTCATGAACGCCCATACCGACATCTCATGCGCGTGCAATCCGGCTGATACGCTGGCGCGGAGAGGCACGTCATGAGCAGCGCGTACGAGGCGGTCTTCCGGCGTGTACTTTTCCCGGCGTATGACACCGGATTGCGCCGCCGCCGCACGCTGACCTACCTCGACGAATACCAACGTGACCAGTGGCTGGCACCGGAACAGATTGCCGCGCTGCAATGGGCGCGACTCAAGCTTCTGCTCGAGCACTGCCAGCGCGAGGTGCCTTACTACCGCGAGCGCTGGCGCGAGCTTGGGATCACGCCGGCGGATATCCGCAACCTGGATGATTACGCGCGCCTGCCGGTGCTGACCAAGGCCGATATCCGCAACCACTTCGACGAGCTCAAGGCAGACTCCTGGCGCGACCGCCTGCTGTACAAGGCCACCGGGGGCTCGACGGGCGAGCCCATGCGCTTCGGCTATACCCGCGAGAGCAACGATCGCCGCACAGCGGTGATGTGGCGCGGCTACGATTGGGCCGGGTCGCGGATGGGGCGACGTACCCTGTTCCTGTGGGGTGGGGCGGTGGGCAAGCCGACCCGTGCGCATCAGTTCAAGGATCGGCTGTACAACGCCGTGTTCGCGCGACGCGTGCTCAACAGTTTCCACATGACCGAGGCCAACATGGCGGAGTATGCCGATGCCATCGACAGCTACCGCCCTGACATCATCGTGGCCTACGTCGGGCCGTTGGTGCGGCTCGCGCAGTGGCTGGTCGCCAGCGGGCGAAAGAGTTGGCGACCCCAGGCGATCATCGGCGCGGCGGAGGCACTGCACGAATTCCAGCGCCAGGTCATCGAGCAGGCGTTTGGCTGTCCGGCCTACAACACCTATGGATGCCGCGAATTCATGCTGATCGCCTCGGAGTGCGAGCAACGCCATGGCCTGCACGTGAATGCCGATCATCTGGTGGTCGAGCTGCGCAAGCCGCAGAACCCGCCGACGGATACGCCGACCGGCGACGTGGTGATCACCGACCTGTTCAATTACGGCATGCCGTTCGTGCGCTACGCCAATGGCGACATGGCGACGGCCTCGGCCGCACGCTGCCCTTGTGGTCGCGGCCTGCCCTTGCTGAGCCGGGTCGACGGTCGCGTGCTTGACGCGATCCGCACGCCGGCCGGTCATGTGCTGCCTGGCGAATTCTTTCCGCACATGCTGAAGGACGTGAACGGACTCGAGCGCTTTCAGCTGGTGCAGCGCCGACTCGATCAACTCGATCTCGCCATCGTGCGCGGGGCCGGCTTCGACGACGCCTCACTGGCGTATATCCGCCGCGAAGTCGCCAAGGTGCTGGGCGACAGCGTCGAGTTGCACTGCCATTTCGTCGACGACATTCCATTGACGCGCAGTGGCAAGCTGCGCGTCACGGTCTCCGAATTGTCGTCGTGAATATCACCCACTTCGTCGAAAACCTGAATCGGGGTGGCCTGGAGCGCATGGTGCTGGAGCTGGTCAAGATCCAGCAACGACAGGGGCATCGTTGCCAGGTCGTATGCCTGTTCGAGCTTGGTGCGCAGGCACATGAGCTGGATGCCCTGGGTGTGCCGGTCAACGCCTGCGACAAGCGCCAGGGCCTGGATTTTTGGGCGCTGAAGCGGGCCCGGCGACTGCTGCGCGCCCATGCCACCGAGGTGCTGCATACACACAATGCGGTCGCGCACTACCAGGCGGTGCTGGCCGGCTGCGGTCTCGGCGTGCGCCACGTGATCAATACGCGGCACGGCATGGGCGGCAACCCGCGATCTGGGCGGCGTGAATGGTTGTATCGCCAGGCGCTGGTGCGTACCGATGCAGTTGTCACCGTGTGCGAGGCGGCCTGTCGCGACGCCGTCGCACGCGGCATCGTGCCGCAACGGAAGGTGAGGGTGGTGCCAAATGGTATACGGGTGGAGTCCTTCCAGCGCGCGTCCGACGGCATGCGCCAGCGCTTGCGGCAGATGCTGGGCGTAACGGCACAGACCAGGCTGATTGGCAGCGTGGGGCGGCTCAACTGGGCCAAGGATCAGGTGGGTCTGATCCGTGCGTTCCGCCAGCTGCACGCACAGCAGCCTGACAGCGCACTGGTGTTGATCGGCGATGGCGAGCTGCGCGCGGAACTGCAGCAGTGTGCACTAGCCGAAGGGGTGGTGGGCAGCGTGCACTTTCTCGGTGATCGCAACGATGTGCACGAGCTGCTGCAGGGGCTCGACCTGTTCGTGTTGTCGTCGCTGAGCGAAGGTTATTCGATGGCCTTGCTGGAAGCCTGTGCGGTGGCCTTGCCGATCGTGGCGACCGACGTGGGCGGCAACCGGGAAATCATCCGCGACGGCAGCACCGGCCGACTGGTGCAGGCGAGCGATCCGCAGGCGTTGGCAACGGCCATGCTGGCGTTGCTGCAGGCGCCACAGCAGGCGGCTGCACTGGGCGATGCGGCGCGCCAATGGGTCGAGCGACACGGTTCGCTGGAGGGGATGGCGGCACGCTATGCTGAGCTTTATCAGGATTCAACGGACTGAACGATGCGATTGAAGATCCTGGTGCTGACCAATCTGTTTCCAACCCCCTGGGACCCACTGCGCGGCACGTTCAACCGCCAGCAGTTCGAGCGGCTGGGGCAACGCCACGAGGTCGATGTACTCACCGCGGTGGATTTCCGCGAGCGTCTGGCCGGTGTGCGTGGCGAGGTCCGGGTGCCCGGGCTGCGCACGGATCATTTTGTCTTCGTGTATCCGCCGCGCGTCGGCCGCTCGCTGCATGCGCTGTGCTGGCTGCTCTCGCTGTTGTGGCAGCGCGGCCGCCGTCTGCGTGCCGCGCATTACGATTGCCTGCTGGTCAGCTGGGCCTATCCGGATGCTGCTGCTGCTGGCTGGCTGGCGCGCCGTCTCGGCATACCTTATGTGGTCAAGGTACACGGCAGTGATCTCAACGTGCAGGCCAACCATGCGCTGCGTCGGCGCCAGATCAGCTCGGCGTTGCGAGGTGCCGCCGCGGTGATTGCGGTAAGCCGTGCACTCGCCGAGAAGGCGGTCGCGATCGGCGCGGATGCGACGCAGGTGCATGTTCTCTACAACGGTGTCGACAGCGGGCTGTTTGCGCCCGGCTTGCGCCACGAGGCGCGCGAGCGGTTGCATCTTGCAGACGGGTCGCCACTGCTGCTGTACGTCGGCAATCTCAAGTCGAGCAAGGGTTGCATCGACTTGCTGGAGGCGTTTCCGGCGTTGCTGGCGGTACGGCCGCAGGCCCGACTGGTTTACGTGGGCGACGGGCCGTGTCGCGCCGAGCTGCTGCAACGCGCGGCGGCACTCGGTTGCGCCGAACGGGTGGACTTGATCGGCGCCATGGCGCATGCGGCGCTCGGCGACTGGTTCCGTGCCGCCGACCTGTTGTGTTTGCCGAGTCACAACGAGGGCGTGCCGAACGTGGTGCTTGAGGCGATGGCCTGCGGCACCCCGGTGGTGGCCACTTGCGTGGGTGGCATTCCGGAGGTCGTGCCCGAGCTGGCCGGGATCCTGGTGCCGGTGCGCCAGCGTGAAGCCCTGTCGGCGGCCCTGATCGAGGCGAGCGGACGCGTCTGGGATAGTCCGGGCATTGCGGCACACGCCAACCGTTTCCGGTGGGAAGATAATGTGGAGCGGCTGGACCAAATTTTGCAGTCGGTTGCCGCTGGGTCTTCCCCTACTTCCGATTCGTCTGCATGAACCTCAAACCGAAAAAGCAGCAACTGCTGAATCTATTGCCCAATGCACTGGTGCAGACGCACGGCCCACATCTCGGCAATACGCGCTATCTCACGTTTGACGACGGGCCGGATCCGGAACATACGCCGCCCCTGCTGGATCTGCTGGCCGCGCATGGCGTGCACGCCAGTTTCTTCCTGGTAGGTCAGAAGGTCGAGCGCCATCCGGAGCTGGTCCGACGTATCGTTGCCGAGGGCCACGCGATCGGCAACCACTCCTACAGCCACTGGGAGTTCAAGAACATGACGCTGCGTAAACAGCTGAGCGAAATCCATCACACCGATACGCTGCTGCGTGCATTCGACCAGCAGGCGCATCACTGGGTGCGTACGCCACGCGGATACCTCGCCGCACCGCTGTTGCTGTATTTCGCCAGCCATCGACGCCGCTTGGTCCACTGGTCCTACGACAGCCTCGATTATCAGCCGCATCCGGTCGAGACCCTGATCGAGCGATTGCGCCAGCAGCCTCCGGTCGCGGGCGATATCGTGTTGATGCACGACGACAGCGACAAGGCCCGCGCGGCGTTGAGCGTGCTGCTGCCGGAATGGCTGGCCGGCGGCCATGCGTTCCACGCCCTTCCGTCGGATGCCGCATGAGGATCCTCTACCACCACCGCACCCGTGGACGGCATGTCGAAGGCGTGCATATTCGCGGCATCGTGCATGCCCTGCGCGAGCTTGGCCACGAGGTTACGGTGATGTCGTTTCCGGGTGCCGATCCCGAGCACGAACCTGCCGCGCAGGCGGGCTCAGGGCGGGGACGATTGGCCGGCGCGATTGCTCGGTTGCCGGGCGTGCTGTTCGAAATTCTGGAGCTCGGCTACAACCTGGTGACCCTGCTGCGCATGGGCGGGGCGATCCGCCGGCTGCGGCCACAGCTGATCTACGAGCGTTATTCGTTGTTCCTGTTCGCCAGCGTCTGGCTGGCGCGGCGCCGGGGGATCCCGCTGGTCCTTGAAATCAACGACTCGGCCCTGGTCGAGCGCGTGCGTCCGTTGCGCCTGCGCTGGCTGGCGCGACGCATCGAAGGCTGGTGCCTGCGCAACTGCACCGGGCTGGTATTCATTTCCACCTATTTCCTCGCACAGGCCGAGGCGGCCTACGGGGCCATTGCGCCGTCGGTGATTTCCCCCAACGCAGCCGACCTCGCGCGTTTCGACCCCGGCCGTTTTGACCGTGCGCGCATGCGTGCCGAGCGTGGCCTGGCCGATCGTGTGGTATGCGGTCATATCGGTGTATTTGCGCAATGGCATGGTGTTGACGCGTTTGTCGACGCGATCGCCATGCGTCTTGCCGAGGCCCCGCAACTGGCCTTGGTGCTCGTCGGCGACGGCCGCACGTTGCCGATCGTACGTACGCTGGTAGCCGAGCGTGGGCTGGCCGATCGCGTGTTGTTGCCGGGCCGGGTGGCGCACGATGAAATCGCTGGCTGGATCGCCTGCATGGACTATGCGGTGCTCCCCGATTCCAATCAGTACGGTTCGCCGATGAAGCTGTTCGAGTTCATGGCCATGGGCGTGGCGGTGGTGGCACCCGACTACGCCCCGGTGGCGGAAGTGATTAGCGACGGGCGAACTGGCTGGCTGTTTCCGCAGCGAGAGACCGCTACCTGCGTTCAGCGCGTGCTGGATCTGGCGGCACGGGAAGATGAGCGGCATCGTGTCGGCGCGGCTGCGCGGGATTACATCGCCCGCGAGCGCCAGTGGCGCAACAACGCCGAGCAATTGCTGACCCTGCTGCCGACGGTAGCATCCTGCTGATGGAGATCATTGCTCTGTTGCTTGTCCTGCTTTTGGTGCTTGCCGCGCTGCTGCTGCTGTGGGCCATTCGCGCACGCAATATGCAAATCTGGTTGGGTAACTACCTGCGCCGTCGTCCGCCATCGCCGCCTGCCAGCGGGCCGGTGCATGTGATGTTCTGTTTCGTCGATCACTTCGAGCCGGCCTGGGGCAAGGTCGACCTTGCCACCCAGCGCGAGCGGGTCGATCGCTGGTGCCGTGACTACCGGCTCCTCGCCGCCGCGCACCGCGATGCGGACGGGCGACCGCCGCAGCACACCTTCTTCTATCCGGAGGAGGAATACCTTGAGGAACATCTGCAGAAAATCGCTGCACTGTGCGGGGAAGGTTATGGCGAGATCGAGATCCACCTGCATCACGATGATGACACCGCGGAAAACTTCAACGCGACGATAAGCCGCTTCAATGAGCTGCTGCACGAGCGCCACGGCGCGTTGCCGCGTGACCCCCACACTGGCCAGTTGCGCTTCGGTTTCATTCACGGCAACTGGAGCCTGGACAATTCGCGCGCGGACGGACGCTGGTGTGGTCTCAACAACGAGCTGATCCTGCTGCGCGAGCTGGGCTGCTACGCCGACTTCACCTTGCCATCGGCACCGAGCGACACGCAGACGCGCATGGTCAATGCGATCTACTACGCCACCGACGATCCACTGCGCCCGAAATCCCACAATACTGGCGAGCCGGTACGGGTCGGCGGCAAGGCCAGTGGTGACCTGATGATCGTGCAGGGACCGCTGGGGTTGAATTGGCGTGAGCGTCGCTACGGGCTGATTCCACGCATCGAGAATGCCGATGTGCGTCGCGCGTGCCCTCCAAGTCCGGCGCGAGTGGATGCCTGGGTGCGTACCGGCGTCCATGTCGAGGGGCGCCCCGAGTGGGTCTTCGTCAAGGTGCATACCCACGGGACCCAGGAGCGCGACATGGATACGCTGCTGGGTGAGGCAGCGCATCGCATGCACGCCCATCTCGAGCAGACCTACAACGACGGCAGGAACTACGTGTTGCACTACGTCACCGCGCGTGAGGTGTACAACATCATCAAGGCGGCGGAGGCAGGTCATGCGGGCAATCCCGGCGACTATCGCGATTACGAGTTGCCGCCGCCTCCAGGCGTGGCCGCTGCGCACGCCATACGGAGCACATGAGGGGGCAGCCCGTGGCTGGTGACCTGGTCAGTGTGATCATGCCGGTGTACAACGCTGCCGCGTGGCTGCCCCGGGCGATCGACTCGGTACTGGCGCAGACGCATGCCAACGTGGAGCTGGTCGCGGTCGATGATGGCTCGCAGGACGATTCAGCAGCGATCCTCGCGGCTTTTGCGCGCGCGGATGCCCGCGTGCGCGTGCAGCGACAACCCAATGGTGGTGTGGCGGCGGCACGCAATGTCGGCGTCGCAGCGGCGCGCGGCGATTACATCGCCTTCCTCGATGCGGACGACTGGTGGCACCCCGTCAAGCTGGAGCGGCAACTGGCGGACATGCGCGAAAGCGGCGCCCTGATCAGCTATGCGGCGTACTGGCGCGTCGCCGAGGATGGCCGCGTGCTGGGGCAGGTGACGCCGCCGGCGCGCGTCGACTGGCGCGACATGCTGGCGAGCAACTTCATCGGCAATCTGACCGGCATATATGCACGCCGCCTCGGTGATGTGCCGTTCCGGCGTATCGGCCATGAGGATTATGTGTACTGGCTGGAGCAGGTGCGTCGGGCCGGTGAGGCGGTGCGCGTGGTGTCTGCCGAACCGCTGGCCTGGTATCTGGTGCGCGAGCGCTCGCTGTCGGCCAACAAGCTGCGCGCGGCTGCATGGCAATGGGCGATCTACCGCGAGGTGGAGAAACTCGGCATGGCGCATTCGGTGGTGTGCATGTTCCGCTATGCATGGCACGCCCTGGCCAAGCGTCGGCGCGTGCCACCGCCGGCATAACCGTGTAGGTGTAAGGTCAGTTGCCCTTTTTCGACACGATCCACGAATCCGTCGTGGCAAGCACTTCTTCCGATTTTTCCCCGAAGCGTTTGTCCACGTTCAGGCGATGGCTTGTCAGCAGCTCGCGTGATGGCGGATGCACCGTTGGCTCGGTAGCCAGGATGTGCTGCCCGGCCGACTGGAACAGGTTGATAAAATCATCGTGACGCAGCCGGTTCATGTACATGTAGCGGTTGTCGGCGTACTTGTCCCACTCGGTGTCGGCGTATTGCAGAAAGTTGATCGGGGAGATGCTGCCGTCCGAGTGCGAGAAGTGGTCGGAATAGTCGATGCGGTGAACGAACAATCCCCCGTCGCGGATGATCCGATTGCCCTCCGCAAGGATCTTTTTCAGGATGGCGGGCGGGATGTGTTCGAACACATTGAACGAGGTGTGAAAGTCGATGCTGCCGTGGTCCAGGCTGGTCTGCGCGGCGTCACCCGGGGCGATGTAGCGGATCTGGCACAACTCGAACAATGCATCGGTACGCAAGTCGGCCTGCCCGTGCAGTCGAAGCAGGTCGTCCAGCCTTTGCTGGTCGAGCAGGGGGCCGAACAGGCGCTGGATTTCTGCCTGGTTGTCCGCCAGGTACTGCAGGCTTTCCCTGACCAGCTCCGGCTTTACATACGGATTCAGGTCGATGGTTATCGTGCCTGCCGCGCCCATCAGCCAGTACGCAACGGGTGTCATGGGCGCGCGCCCGGTGCCCACTTCGAAGAAGACTTTCCCGCGTGGCTCGCAGCCCAGCTTCTGGATCTGACGCCAAGTTTCGATACCGGCACTCAGACGGGATACGGGATTCATCGTGCGTAGCCCACCGAAATGCCTCTGCAGCCAGAAATAGGCGGCGTAAGAGGATCGGGATGGGAGTAGTGAAACCGCGTTCTGAATCCTGGCTTTCAGCTTCCAGTGCATCATCAGTCCCCTGCAAACGTCTTCATGCGGTGCGCTCAGCGCGTCGGTGCGATGGAGCGCGATTTGCGCTGCATCCAGCGCAAGCCATGGTAGGCCCAGCGCAATGGCGTGATCAGGCTGAAACATACGCGCGGGCCGAAGCCGCGGACGATATGCAGGGAGCCGCAAGGGTCCTGCCTGTCGGCCAGTACCCGCTTGTACTGGTTGTCGCCATAGCCAAAGTCGATCAGTTCGCCCGGATGGCGTTCGATCAAATCCTGGATTGCCTGGAATACCAGCGCCGAGCCTACGCCGAGATGGGCGAATTCTTCGTCGTAGCCCGTGTCGTCGAGCAGGTAGCGACCACCAAGGCGGTAGCCGTGGACATAGGCGATCGGGCGCGTGCCGAGCATCAACACATGCCCGATCAGATGCTGATGGTCTAGCAGTTGCCGAAACACGGCGCGGCGCGTAGGAAGCTCCCAGTCGATGGGCAGTGCCGCGGCATGCCAGCTCCGCGCGTATACCTGGTTCATCAGCCGGCAGTAGTCATCGACATGTTCGGGGGCATCGAAGATGCGCAGTTGCGCTGTCTCGCCGAGTTTCTTGTAGACATTGCGCAGCCGGCGCGTCAGGTCATTGCGGCGCTTGGAGCCGAGACTGGTGAGATAAGTGGCGGGAGATGCTTGCGGCTGGATCGTCCAGTTCAGTTGATCGAGCAGGTTCGAGCGCACGCAGGTGAACCTTCGTCGACCTTGCGACAGGGTGGTTGCCAGCTCGTTCGGCAGCGTGGTCTCCTGGATATGAATCACGTGAACCGCCGGATCGCGCCGGAGCGCGGCAGCGACGGTGTCCTCGACGTTCCTGCGCTGGTGTGGTGGTGCGACGACACCGGATCCGAGCAGGCGCAGCATATGGCCGCGATGAATCGGGACCGGGTGTGCGCCGAGTGCGATGCGGGTGGTGCCTTGGCGGGTGAGAAGGGGGGCATAGCCGATGATGCGGTTGCCTTCGTCCCGGACCACCACGAGATGCAGTGAGGTCGCGCCGCCACGGCTTTCCAGTTCGAACAGCAGCCAGTCGGGGTGTTGCACGATGCCGGATGCCGCGCCCGGTATTTCTGCCAGGCAGGCAAGTTCGTCGCGCAGGTCACGCAATGCTGCCACGCTGTCAATGGTTGCCCATGACAGCTGGGCGTTCCCCGCGGCCGTCATGGCAAGGTCTTGCTCAAGGGGCGATGCAGGCCATTCAGCAGGCGCATCAGCATCCTGCCCGGCCGGCCAAGGCGATCGGTAATCATCGTCATCAATCGATAGTCATCCTCCGTCCAGTAGCGCACGAGGATGCTGGCCGGAACGTACACGGCGACAAAGGCGAGGGCGCCGACGATGAATCCGAAGCGGCTGGGAAGCACGGCAGTAACCAACCACGCCGCTACGGTAGCGACGATGCCGACGCAAAACAGACGTGCCATCGGGGCCACCGGGATGCCTCCCGTGGTGGCGCGTCGCAGATAGAAAATGGCCAGCCCGAGTTCGGTGATCCTTGTACCGGCATAGGTCAGCACAGCGCCCACCAGCCCGAAATGAGGGATGAGGCTGATACCCAGCACGGCATTGGCCAGCAGGGCAATGACCGTGATGCGTATGCGGTCGTCCTGGCGATCGACCACGGTCTGGAAGGCCGAAATACTGTTGACGATAAGCAGCAGACCGCCCAATACCAGGATGGCCTCGATCGCCGGGACGGCATGGAGGTAGCGATTGCCGTACATCAGGGTGACGATCTCGGGTGTCGTCACCAGGCCGAGACCGGCAATCGCGATGCCCACCGCCCAATAGAAGCGGGTGGCTTCGGCAAGGAAGCGCGTGGCGTGCTCCTGCCCGTGCTGTCCGAACGACTTGGCCATGTAGGGCAGCAGGGTCGAGGTAAGCCCCACCGAGAAAAGCTGCACCGCGCCCCGGGTCAGCGTGAGAGCGATCGCAAAGAACCCGACCGCCGTACTGGTGGCGAATGTATTGAGCAGGAACACCTCGATCGTGCTGCCCTTGAACGAGCCCAGCAGAACCAACACGGCGGTCAGGCGCAGGTGCCGGTACAGGCGTGTGCCGGTGTCCTTCGGGATGGGGCCGGGGGTGTAGGGGCGGCAATATTTCCGATAAGCCAGGCGATTGAGCAGGTTGAGGGTCAGGCAGGAGATGGCGAAGATGGCGATGAAGGCGAGCAGTCCGGCATGCAGGATGGAGGCCGCGATCACCAGCGCCACACCAAGCATCCCGGCTGCCACGGTGGCGAATGCCTCCGGTTCGAAATGCTCCTGTCCCTTCGCGATCGCCACCAGCATGCCGTAGTTGGACTTGGCGGCTACCGCCAGAACCACCAGTCCCGTCACCGGGAGCAGGAACTGGTTCCACTCGGTGGGTCGCACGATGAAGGTCGCCAGCACGAACAGCGCCAGCACGATGAACGAGCTCGCATGCTGCAGTTGGCCGAGCCGATGCGAGATGTGCGAGGCGATGCCTTGTTCACCGGCACCGTCGGCCTCGGCGATGAACTTGGTCGACGATGTCGTCAATGCGTTGTTGCAACAGGTGATCAACCACCCGCACAACCACACCGTGAAGGCGTACCGGCCGAAGTCGGCCGGACCCAGCGTGCGTGCTATCCATATGCTGACCACCAGGCCGAGCGCGTACTCGATATAGGTCGAGACGGATACGATGGTGACGCTGCGGAGAACAGCGAGGCGCTGGTTCATGCCGGCAACACCAGGCGACACGGCGGCAAGCTGCGTCGGGAGTCGCGAAAACCGGTGTGAGGCCGTGTCCCTGGCTGATTCATTGCGTCGCATGTTCCGGTGATGGGCGCGGGTCCCCGCTGCCGGCGGGCTGGCGCATCAACCATTGGGCCACACCGCTGCCGCGATTGTTCCAGTTGAATCGCCGCAGCGTTTTGCTGCTGGCTGCGCAGGCGGTGGCGTAGGACGGGGCGAGTTCGTCGAATCGCCGCTTCAACGCCGCGCTCTGCTTCGGATCGTGCTCGAAGTAGTAGGCGGTGGCGATAGGGAGCGCGAGTTCCACGTCGTGTGTGTCGCTGTACCAGCCTTCGGAGTCCTGGATGGCTTCCAGCGCTTTCGTGGTTGTGTGCGCGGATGACCAGTACCAGGCGATCAGCCCGTCGGGTCCGGAGCAGGGGTCGCGCCAGTCATGCGGCGTTACCAGAAGGCTCGGGCTGATCCATCCATAGCGTTCCAGGTAGCGGCCGAACCCCGTGATCATTTGCGGTATGCGCTTGTCACCGGTGACCAACCACGCATGCCACAGGCCATCGATGATGTTTTCGGTCATCCACGGCGACGTTCCGCGCACATCGTTCTCGGGATGCCATGAGTCGTTTTCATGGAGGTTCCAGCTGTTGCGCCATGAGCCGTCGTTGCCCAGGCCATCGGGGTTGTTCTGCTGATGCGCATAGAGCCAGTCGAGGCGTTCCTTGATGCGGGCCAGATCGCGAGCCTCGCCGGTAAGCTCGTAGGCGCTGACCGTTTCCAGCAGACCGAGGCCGGTCAGACGTTCCGTGAAGTACTGCGAGGCGCTGGTGTAAGGTCCGGGTTCACCGCTCCAGCCGCCATGCGCCCACAGCGTCGCCATGTTGTCGACTACCTGGGCATCGTGTGCGCTGTCGTCGCCGGTCAGGGCGAGCGCAAGCAGGATCGGTTCTATATAGACATATTTCGCGTCGCAGGGTTTGCCCCCGTAGGTCCAGCCGCCCGCGCAGGACGGACTCATCGGCAGTCCGTCGCGGCGTATGTATTTCATGTAGAAGTGGTAACTGAGGATGGCGGCCTGCAGGTAGTCGAATCGACCGGTTCGGATATAGGCCTTGTACAAGGTGGTGGGGCGATCGAACAGCCACGCCGTCGAATCCTTGACCGGCAATTCGCGAGCCCACTTGAACTGCGTGGACACGTAATTCGCGTAGGGTTCATCCGGCGCGGCTGGCTGCTGGGGGCCGGCGATCAGCGACTGGCACAGCCATTCGGGTGTCAGGGTCGCCACGACGGTGGGAACCGCGATGCCCTGCTCACCCGCGACCAGACCCTGGGCATACGGCCAGCCAGCAAGGTCGAGCGTGCGTGGTTTGCCGAGCGCGAAATAGAACGTGGACTCGGTCGTGTCCAGGTTGGCATGGAATTGCACGCGCACGGCACGCACGCTGCCGTCCTTGAAGTGCCACTTCAGGGTTGTCTGGACGGCGGCAGGCACTTCCGCGCCGTGTGCGTCGAGTATGCGCAGCATACGGATATCACGGAGAACGCCGGGTGCGAACGGGATGCCGACGGATACCAGGACCGCCTTGTCGGAGCCGGCGTTCCGGTGCAAGACGATGCGCTGATCCAGCGGCACGCCGGGAGGTGCCGGATCACGATGGGCGGCGTCAGCCTGACTGCTTGCAGGCGTGCTGACCGCCGTGGGTGAGTGGTGTCGGGCCAATGCGCTGGCATCCGCCGGCAGGGCGATGTTCGGCGCCATCGCACTCAGGGCCAGGATCGCAAATCGCAGCATGCGCACGCTCACTTCTCCGCGGATTCACTGTTGCGGAACGCATGGACGAGAATATCAATCGCGCCGCTGCATTCGTCACGCGCACTCCGTTGCAGGGCTCCATGCCTGCCGATGTAGCCGGCACCGCCGGTGACGAGCGCGCTGTTCATGCCGAAGTACTCGCAGGGAGATTGTGATGGAGCCAGCCTTCGATGAGGTCGAGCAGGTGGGTGCGGTCGACTGCGAGAATGTAGGTATGGTCGGCTTCCTTCAGAAAACTGACGCTGACGTGCGGATGAGTGCTCACACGGCCGAAGCATTCGCGGAACTGGCGAAGATGGTTGAAGTATTTGCTTGCCCCGCCGCTGTAGACGAAACACAGCTTCAGGCCGCGCTTCAGCATGCCATCCAGCTCATCACGTACCTGCGTCGCTGACGGAAATGCGACACCGAAAACCGGTGCGTCGGCCTGCTGAACTGCGTGCAGACGACGCGTGAGGAAGCGGACGACGCGTGCCGGGTTCAACAATCGCGGCAGGTAATGGCGTATCCGGTAGCCGAGGGTGCGGTAGGCATAGCCATCGAGAAAGATCGCGCCGATCACCCTGTCATCGGTGCAGGCCACCTGATGCGCATTCACCGCGCCGGAGCATAGTCCGATCAGAATGAAACGCGTGCAGCCGGATTGTTCGCTCAGCAGTGTCATGGCATTCGCCACATCGGCACGAACCTGCTGCTCGCGTGATTGCGACTCGCTGCTGGCACCGCTGTCGCCAAGCGTGGACAGATCAAAACGCAGCGTCGGATAGCCGCAGGCATTCAGGCGACGGGTCATCTCCACATGCAGCCGGAACGGCCCGATCCGATGCACCAGGCCGGCATTGAGCACGATCACGCCGATAGTGCCGCAGGGCGACGACGGCAGGCCAACCATGCCGATCAAATGCTGGGCACGCCCGAATCGGTAGGCATGTTCCTGCATCAGCGTGTCTCCCGAAGATGGTTGCACACGGCCTGGATCAGTACGTGCGACAGGATCGCGAGTTCCAGACGGTCGAGGTCGTCCCAGGGTGTCGGAGGTTGCAGTGGCATCATCGTTACGCCGGCTGTAGCGAAGCGAATCCGGTCGTGCGTCGATGTGGCGGCCAATGAATCCAGCAACAGTGTCGGGACGGCTGGCGGGTCGGGGTGAAGGTCGATCAGTTGCTGGCGCAAATGGGTGCCGATGGCAAAGCCGAGCCACTGGCCGGCGATGTCCGCACTGGCCCGCGGCTTGATGAAACGTTTCGTGTCACGTTGCAACGCAGCCTGCAGCGCATCGAGTTGGGCGACGTGGGCGGCACCGTCGAGCACTGGATCCCATGCGACGAGTTCGACAAGGCGTGCAGCCGTTGCGGCGGCGAAGGCAACGCTGCCGCCGAGCCGGGCGCCGAAAGCGGCAATGCGGTCACAACCGCTGAGTGCGCGCAATTTGCCGGCGGCAGCCACGGTATCGTCGACACATCGGGCCCAGTCGACGTCTGCGCTGCTGCCGGCCGAGTCGCCGCTGCCGTAATAATCAAAACGCAACACGGCGATACCTTCCGCAACGAGGGCGTTGGCCAGCTGCCGATACAGTCGATGACTGCGAATCAGGTCCTGACCAAACGGCGGGCACAACAAGATGGCTTTGGTGGCGGGGGCAGGCACAGGATGATAGATGCCGAACAACTCGTCGTTCGGCCCGAAGTGGCATGGCAGTTCTGCTTGGACCTGCGTCATCATCGTTTGTACACAACGCCAACGTAGATTTCGCTTTCCCGATAGCTCTGATCCAGTGAATTGCTGTTGCGCCGCTGCCGGCTCAACGAGACACGCCAGCTCCAGTGCGGTGTCCATTGCTCGGTCAGGTTCAGTCCGTAGCTGATGGTGTTGTCGCGCCTGTCGAGGGTCTGGTATTTCGTGCTCTGCTGAACGGCAAATGCCGACACGGTGAGCGTTGGCCGGAGTCGATAGTCGATGGAGAAACTGCCGCCGTGGCCGCTCTGGTTGAACGTCGGGCCGTTGAGATAGCTCAATTTGGTGTAGGACGGGGCCACGGACACCGTGAATCGGTCGGTACGGTAGGCGTAGCCCAGTTCAACCAGCCGCTCAAGATATACCTGCGAATTGATCGTGCTGGCGCCGGTGCTGATGCCGCCTGTGGTTGGAACAACGATCTGGCTGGTGCCGGGTAACACCATCATGCTCTGTGCCGCATCGGAATACTGGCGTGCCGCGGCGATGGTGAAGGTGCTGCGTTCCGTGAAGCGCCAGTCCAGGTTTACTCGTGCCAGCGGACTCGACGCGGTGTGCGTACCTGCACCATCGAAATCGATCTGCGTCCAGCCGAGTACAGCGTCGAGATCGAAGTGCGCCAGCTTGCTCACATACTCGCCAAACAGTTCATTGCGTGTGTAATCGGGGCCGCCGCCGCTGTTGGAGAAAGCGACGCGCTGGCTCGTGAGGTTGGCTGACAGCAGGTCGGTGGCGTCGAGATCCTTGAAAACACGTAGCGCGGCCTGGCCGCGCTGCGAATTGAACTCATCGGTCTTCTGGGCGTAACTGTTGATATAGGTCAACTCTGCCTGGCCGCGCAGCGTATCGTCGAGTCGGAAGTGCAGCGTGGGGCCGAGCGCGAACACGTTCGTCTGCTGCTCGTTGTTCGGCGCGTTGCTGACCAGCGAGTCGATCGGCTGGATTCCCGCGAAATCCTGCACGGTGAAATCCAGGCGTTGTGGTGACACGGTCCAGTTGGCTTGGCCGGCAAGCTGGACCTGGGTCTGGTTGTTGAATGTGTTGCCGAGGTAATCACGGTACTCCAGGTCGCCGGCGACATTGGCCTGGAAGGTTGAGCCCTGTTGCGTGTATGCGAAATTCAGGCCCGGAATCAATACGTTCTGGCTGATCGGATCGGTTGTGCTCAGGGCGATGTTGCTGCTGTGCTCGATGCCGGTATACAGCGTGTAGTCGAGCTGTCCAGCAAAAGCCGCGCCGGAGGCAGCGGCGAGGGCCAGCGTGGTCGTGCAGGCAAGCTTGATGGATGCTGGCATGTTCCCTCTCCCCCATGGATGCGTCTGTGGCGGGCGCTTGGTGACGCAACACTGCAGTAATCGAATTTGGAGAGTCCCCTGCGCCTTGTCAGCACACTCCGGTTCGCTACGTACCCTTACCCTTATCCCTGTTACATCAACTGGACAACTTTGTGTCTGCCTGGCGACGGGCCATCCGTGATCGGTGTCCAGAACTCCCGTCAGGGAGCGTGATTGAACACCACCCCGGCCAGCTTGTCCGGTTCGAAATGGGCGACGGCCTGACTGATCGTCGCCGGTGTGTCATGACCGTAGCCTGCAACCACGACCACGAAGTCGGCCAGTTCGGACAGGATTCGCGCATCCGGCGATCCCTTGATCGCGGGCCCATCAAGAAAAAGATAGCGATCCGAATAGCGGCAGCGCAGCGAGTCGATCACCGCGCGCATGCGGAACGAGGAAAAGTATTCGGCCACGTTTTCACGCAACTTGCCTGCCGGCATCAGGCGAAGACGCGGGATTCCGGTATGGTAAATCACGGATTTGATGCCGTGCGCCGGATGCTCCAGAAAGTCGATCAGCCCACCGCTGGTGGGGACCACGCCCAGCGCGTCGTGTTGAACCGGATAGCGCAGATTGCAGTCGATCAACAGGCTGGTTTTGGACTCGTCAAAGGCAAACGCGCTGGCGAGATTGCGGGCGACGAAACTGCCGCCTGAGCGCGGGCTCACCGATACCACCAGGGTCACGAAGTTCTGTGCACCGCCGAGCGTGAGCAGGCGCGTACGAATCTCGCGAAAGGCATCGGATTGTTTGCGAACCGATGTCTCGCGATGGATCAGCCGACGTTGCTCGAGCTGTTGCGGCGCCAGTGCAGTGTTCTCTTGCATGCGCGCGATCGAATGGCCGGCAGCATCACGCTGGGCATGGCTGCCTCTCGCGGCTTCAAGTTCAAGGTCGCTGGGGAACGCAAGCAGTTTTTCGTCATCTTTGCCGTTCATGCCATCCCCTTCAGCTTGAGCCCGAACAGAAGCAAATAGACCAGGACGACTGCCAGAACGATCGCGACCAGGAGCATGTTCCGCAGGTGTTCGCGGCGACGGTCCTGTGGCGTGGAATAGAACGGAACCGTCGCCAGCACCATCAGCCCGGTGGAGAGTTCCAGTTGCTCGACCGAGCGCACACGCGGATCGAATCGCGCAACGGCGAACAGCAGCCCGAACGGGATCGCCAGCGCGAGGGCGATTCCACCGAGGGCAAAATGCATGAAGCGCAGGCCCGAGGGGGTGAGTGGCATCACGGCGGGGTTCTGGATGAGGAAGGTGAGACCGCGTTGTTCGGCATCCAGGTTCATCGAGACACGCGCATTCTCGCGGCGCTTGAGCAGGTCCTGGTAGACGTCGCGGTTGACGTTGTAATCGCGGGTCAGTTCGGATGTCACGTTTTCCGAGTTGGCGATACGGTTGCCGCGTTCCAGCTCGGATTGCAGCATGGTTTCGCTCGCGCTCATGCGTGCGCTGGTCGCCGCAATGTCACTGCGGGTTGCCGAAACCTGGCCCCGCAACTGCTGATAGAGCGGATTGAATTGCACGCCGCTGTCGAGCGTCGTCGGCGTACCCGCGAGGCGGGCGTTCTGCTTGCGTTGCTCGGATTGGGCAAGCTGTTGTTGCAGATCCTGCATCTGGTGCCGGATGCGGATTACGTCGGGGTACTCGGCGGTATAGGTCAGCAGCAACTTGTCGAGCTGGGTCTGCAAATCGGCAAGCTGGGTTTGATAGATGCCCTGGGTGGTCTGCACCGCGTTGACTTCGGATTCGCCGGACAGTTGCGCATTCAGCGAGGCCTCCTGCGAGCGCTTTTCCATCAGATCCATGCGCGTGTTTTCGATCTGGGTACGCAACTGGCTGATCCGCGAATTGGTATCGGCTTCGCTGCCGGGGCGTGCATCGGCGTTGGCATCCCGGTATGCCTTGAGCTTGTCTTCGGCGTCGGTCAGCTTGTTCCGGTAGGCCTCGACCTGACTGTTGATGAATTCGTAGGCGTCGCGGCTCTCGCGCTGCTTGGAGGCCAGGCTCTCGCTGATGAACAGCTGGGCAAACTGCCGGGTGACGTCATAGGCCCGCTTCGGATCGGAATCGTAGTAACTGATCGTGATCAGGTTGTCCTGTGACATCTGGATCCTGGTGCGTGCCTTGATCCCATCGATGATGCGATCCTGCTCGATCGGTGCCGGATGGGCGGTCATCCAACCGCCGTTGATCAGGATCTGGTCCATGACCTTGCGGCTGAAGATCACGTCACGCGCGATGCCGGCACGGTTCTTGTTGGCGGTGGTCGAAGCGGCCCCCTCCATCAGCGGCGTGATGATGCTGCTCTCCTGCGCCAGGATGGTGGTGGAGGCATCGTATTTCTTCGGCCACAGCACCCCCATGACCAAGGCAGCCAGTGCGATCACCGCAAACGTCAGGCCCATCGCGATCCGGCGCCGCCGCGCTTCGCTCAGTAGCACGGGCAGCATGCTTCTGAAAGGTACAAGTTCCTCACTCACGTCATATCCCCCTTGGTCCCTTGATCCTCTCGATTTCAGAAGGCGCGTTGCTGCACGGTAATGACGTCGCCTGGCTGCAAGGGATAATTGGTCGTCAAGTCGCCCTGTTGCAGAACCTTGTCGAGACGCACGGCGTACGGTGTAGTGACGCCACCGTTGCCCTTGCGATAGAGCTCGGTGCGGTCGGGGGCAGCGAATTCGGTGGGGCCACCGGCTGCCAGCACGGCATCCAGAACGGTCATGCCCTGACGGTACGGCACTGATACCGGCGTACGCACCGCGCCGGTCACCCGGACCCGCGACAGGTATTCGTGGCTGCGTAGTTCGGTCAGGATCACCGCGACCTGCGGGTCACGCACGAAGGACTGCAGCTTGCCCTTGATCTCGGTGGCCACTTCCTCGGGCGTGTGACCACCGGCCTTGACGTCACCGATCAACGGCACGGTGATCATGCCGTCCGGACGCACCGGGACGCTCACGCTCAGTTCCGGGTTTTGCCAGACCGAAATCTGCAGCTGGTCGTCGACACCGATGTGATAGGAAGCCACAGCCTGGACGTCAGGATCGAGTGGCGGTGCCTTGTCCGACCCGGGCGCCGTGGCGCAGGCAGCCAGCATCACAACGAGAGACAGTGCGAGGAGACGGCAGAAACTCTTCATGGCGGCTTGACCATCGTTAGGAGTCACAAACGCTATCATAAGTCAATTGAGCTGCGTCACATTTATGGAGATTGTTCTAGGCAATCTGGCCAGCATCACGCCGGGTTTTCTGGCCGCTCTTCAAGCTGTGGATGACGTTCGCATGGATTGCGCGGCTGTCTGACCGGCGGTGGCGACCTGGTGTGGGGGAGGGAGTCGAGCCGTAGTGGCACATCTTTTTTCAAGCTGCAACGGTGCGCTGCCTGGCAGCCCTGCAGGGGCAACCGGACCATGCGATGGTTTTTGGTGACCATAGCCCCATGTTCGCCACCACTTTCCCCCGAACTGTCTCCACTGTCCAGCGTGCTGACTGGCGCGTGTGCATTGCCCCGGTGATGGACTGGACGACCGGCATTGCCGCTATTTCAGCCGACTGCTGTCGCCGCGGACGCAGTTTTACACCGAGATGCTGACCAGTACGGCGCTGGTGCGCGGCCAGCAGCTTCGCTTGCTTGAGTACGGCCAGAAAACATCCGCTGGCACTGCAGCAGGGCGGCAACGAGCTGCACGAGCCGGCGCTGGTCGGGGACTGTGTGAAAGCGATGTGCGATGCCGTCAGCATCCCGGTCACGGTGAAGTGCCGTATCGGCGTGGATGATCAGGACGATTATGCTGGCCTGCAGCATTTCACCGAGCTCATGCTGCAGGCCAGCGTCGAGGTGCTGGCGGTACATGCCCGCAAGGCCTGGTTGCAGGGGCTGTCGCCGAAGGAGAACCGCGAGATCCCGCCACTCGATTAGAACGCGTTTATCGGCTCAAGCGCGCGTTTCGGCAACTGGTCATCGTCATCAACGATGGCCTTACTACGAAAGGGCAGATGCAGGTGCGGGCGGCATTCTGAGGCATCATGCGCGCAACCAATCCGAGGGTGTTGTTATGGATGTTGACGCACCGCTGCCTGTGAAGGGACATCACGTCCATCAGCGTCATTTTGACCGACTGGTGATGCTGTCTGACGGCGTATTTGCCATCGCGATGACGCTGTCGGCGGTGGAACTGAAACCGGTGGCCCAGCCGGGGGAAAGTCTCGCGCAGGTCTGGGGGTTGTCATTGCTGACGTATTTCGTCAGCTTCTTCATCATCGGCGGCGTGTGGATACGTCACCGTCGCGCATTGGCACATTTGCGTTATGTGGATATGCCATTGACGCTGATCAACCTGCTTTTGCTCAGCCTGGTTGCGCTGATGCCGGTGGTGATTCGCGTGCTGCTTGGTGGCGAGGGTGGCATGACTTCCGATGGCATGTTGATCTATGCGCTGTCAATGGCGGCGAACTATGCATGCCTCGCAACGGCTTGGGGCTATGCGGCTTTCATTGCTGATCTGGCGCCGGAAGTGCCGCGGGCGCGTGCATGGGGCTGGTTGTTGCAGGAGATTTTCGTGACTGTCCTGTTCGGCGCCATGGCCCTCTACAGCGTGCACCTGAAGTGGGCGGCGTTGCTGGTCGCGCTGGCGGGGCTGCCACTGCGTGTCGGATCGATACGGTTGGAGCGCGCGGCGAAGGCCTTGGGCTGAGCACCCACACGGGAGCGCCAATCCGCGACAATAGCGGTGAAATGACCGCCGACTTTGCCCGAAACGAATCCGCCATCGCGCCCTGGCGCCTGTCTGTCGCCCCGATGATGGACTGGACTGACCGGCATTGCCGCTATTTCCACCGGCTGCTGTCGCCGCGGGTGCGGCTGTATACCGAGATGGTGACCAGTGCGGCGCTGGTGCGTGGCAAGCAGCTGCGCCTGCTCGAGCATAGCCAGCAGGAGCACCCGCTGGCGCTGCAACTGGGAGGCAGCGAGCCGCACGAGCTGGCGCAGGCGGCACGGTTCGGTGCCGCGGCGGGTTATGACGAGATCAACCTCAATGTGGGCTGCCCGTCCGATCGGGTGCAGTCGGGCCGTTTCGGTGCCTGCCTGATGTACGAGCCGGCGCTGGTCGGCGACTGCGTGAAGGCGATGCGTGATGCCGTCAGCATCCCGGTCACGGTGAAGTGCCGTATCGGCGTGGACGATCAGGACGATTATGCCGGGCTGCAGCATTTCACCGAGATCATGCTGCAGGCCGGCGTCGAGGTGCTGGTGGTGCATGCTCGCAAGGCCTGGTTGCAGGGGCTGTCGCCGAAGGAGAACCGCGAGATTCCGCCGCTCGACTACGAGCGGGTGTACCGACTCAAGCGCGAATTCCCGCAACTGGTCGTCGTCATCAACGGCGGCATCACCACGGTGGAGCAGGTGCAGACGCATCTGGCGCGGCTGGATGGTGTGATGCTGGGTCGCGCGGCGTATCACGATCCGTACCTGCTGGCACAGATCGAGGCGGCGCTGTACGGCGAGCCGTTGCCGCAACGCGAGAATGTGCTGCGTCACATGCGTCCCTATGTGGAGGCGGAGCTGGCGCGCGGCACCGCACTCAAGCACATCAGCCGGCATTTGCTGGGGCTGTATCAGGGCGAGCCGGGCGCCCGCGCGTTCCGGCGCACGCTCAGCGAGGGCGCGCATCTGCCGGGTGCCGGCTGGGCATTGCTTGAACAGGCGCTGGCACCGTGCGCGGTGGCGGCGTGACAGCCGGCAGCCATCCGGTCAGTATTCAGCCGTGATTGCCTACGCTGAACACTCCGGCTCGTGCCGGGTGAGATCGACACGCATGACGACGCACAAAAACTTCATCCTTGCTCTGTTCATATCCATACTGCTGGGCATGGCAGCGACGACGTCGGCCCAGTCAGCCGCGCCGGCAGTGACGCTGGACCAGGCCGTGCTCAAGGTGCAGCAGGAGACCGGCGGCAAGGTGCTTTCGGCCGAGCAGCGCGGGGTCGGGCGCCGCCAGGAGTACCGCATCAAGGTACTCACGCCGGACGGGCATGTGCGGGTGATGGCGGTTTCCTCCGAGGCGAGCAAGAATCCGGTCATGGCACCATCATTCAAGAATCCGCCCGCCAAGAGCGCGGGCAGCAAGGAGAAACACTGATGCGCATCCTGTTGGTGGAGGACGAGGCGCCGTTGCGCGAGACGCTGGCGGCACGCCTGAAGCGGGACGGTTTTGCGGTCGATGCGGCGCAGGATGGCGAGGAGGGCATCTACCTCGGCCGCGAGGTGCCGTTCGACCTGGCGATCATCGACCTGGGCCTGCCCAAGATGTCCGGCATGGACCTGGTCAAGGCGCTGCGCGAAGCCGGCCAGCGTTACCCGATCCTGATCCTGACCGCGCGCGGCAGCTGGCAGGACAAAGTCGAAGGGCTGAAGTACGGCGCCGACGATTATCTGGTGAAACCGTTTCATGTCGAGGAACTGTTGGCGCGCATCAATGCGCTGGTGCGCCGTGCCAGTGGCTGGTCCAAGCCGATCCTTGCCTGCGGCATGATCAAGCTGGACACCACCGCGCAGACGGTGACGGTGGAGGGCAAGCTGGTCGACCTCACCAGCTACGAATACAAGGTGCTGGAATACCTGATGCTGCATGCCGGCGAGTTGGTCTCCAAGGCCGACCTCACCGAGCACATCTATCAGCAGGACTTCGACCGCGATTCCAACGTGCTCGAAGTGTTCATTGGCCGCCTGCGCCGCAAGCTCGATCCGGAAGGCACCCTCAAACCCATCGAGACGGTACGTGGACGCGGATACCGCTTTGCCATCCCGCGCACCGACGGCGACGACGAATGAACCGGGGTCGCCGCGCCAGCCGCTGTCACTGGCGGCCCGCGCGGCGATTGCCACCGGTTTCGTGCTGGCCGGCTTTCTCGGCCTGGTCGGGCTGACCCTGTCGCAGGCGAACAAGGAGCGCGCGCTGAGCGCGCTGCATGACCGGCTGCAGAATTACGTCATCGCGTACATCACCAATACCGACGTCAACCGCTACGGCAAGCTGCTGCCGCCATCGGCGGACACCTTGCCTGACCCGAATTTCCTGCGGCCCGGTTCTGGGCTGTACGCAGTGGCCGTGGGCGATCATGGATTCCACTGGGAGTCGTCGTCGTCGATCGGCCGCGACTTCAGCTTCCTGAAACCGCTGGAGCCGGGGCAGAGCGAGTTCGTCGGCCCGATCGATACGCGCATGGGCCGGCTTTACTACTACAGCTATGGTGTGGCGTGGGATACCGACGAGAAGAAGTCGGTGCGGCTCACCATGACGGTGGCGCAGACCGAGGAGCAGTTCGAGGGCGAGAACGCCGCGTACCAGCGCACGCTGGTGATCTGGCTGTCGATCCTCGGCGTGATGCTGATCGTGCTGCAGCTGTTTCTGTTGCGCTGGAGCCTGACTCCGCTGCGCAAGGTGGCCAGTGACATGAGCCGGGTCGAGCACGGCGACAGCGAGCAGCTGGACAGCCAGTATCCGATGGAGTTGACCGGGCTGACCGAACGCATCAATGCGTTCATCACCAACGAACGCGAGCAACGTACGCGCTATCGGCACACCCTGGCCGATCTGGCGCACAGCCTGAAGACACCGTTGGCGGTGATCCGCTCGCAGCTGGAATCGGCCACGGGTGACGATGCATCGCGACGCAATGGCGTGCTGATGCAGGTGCGGCGGATGGATGAGCTGGTCGCCTACCAGCTATCGCGCGCCGCCACGTCCGGCCGGCAGACCTTCGCCAGTGCGGTGCCGATCGCCGGCCATGCCGAGGATCTGGTGCAGAGTCTGGAGAAGGTCTATGCGGCAAAGAATGTGCTGTGTGAGTTCGATATCGATGACGACGCGGTGTTCTACGGCGAGCAGGGTGATCTGCTGGAGCTGATGGGCAACCTGCTGGAGAACGCCTTCAAGTGGGCAGGCCATCGCGTGCTGCTGGTGGTAAAGACACAATCGGCAGCCGGTCGCCAGCGTCCGGGCCTGCGCTTGAGCGTGGAAGACGACGGCCCGGGCATCGCAGCGGACAAGATCGACAAGGTGTTGCAGCGTGGCGTGCGCGGTGATGAGCGCGTGCAGGGCCACGGTATCGGCCTGTCCATCGTGCAGGACATCGTGCACGCCTATAAAGGTGGACTGGTAGTGGATCGTTCACCGGAGTTCGGCGGCGCACGCTTCACGGTGACCCTGGCGGCGAGCTGACGCGATGCCGGCCGGGTTCAGCGCGGGCGGCAGAAACCGGGCGGCTCGCAGCCTTCGGCCGGCGAAGGGCCGTAGAACGCTTCCAGCAGCGTGGCGACCGCCGGCTCCGCCTGCCGCAACAGTGTGGGCTGCGAGTAGTGCAGTTCGCTGACCACGGCGAAATATTCACTCGCACTTTCCGCTGCGTACGGGTCGATCGGGCTGTCGTGGTTGTCCGCCGACGCCACGACCAGGCGGTCGTAGGCGCGCTGGAATTGCTCGATCCAGCGTCGCCTGGGAATCTCCACCAGCGGCGGTACACCGTCGGGCGGCCCGTCGAGCATGTCCAGCTTGTGCGCCATTTCGTGCACGACCACGTTGTAGCCGTCCCAGGGCTGTTCCAGATCCAACTGCACGTCGGCCAGCGACAGCACCAGCGGGCCGCGTTCCCAAGCCTCCCCAACCAGCACCTGGTCACCCTCGGTGACCACGCCGGTGTGCTCGTCGTGATGGCTGCGGCGCACCTTGAACTCGCCCGGATAGATCAATACCTCGCGCCAGCCGCGCAGGCTGGCGGCGCCCTGCTGCAGTGCGGGCAGGCAGGCCTGCATGGCGATCAGCAGGCGCCAGTAGTCGTCCAGCACGGCACCGGCCAGCGCATGAAAGCGCTTGCGGGCGAGGAACAAGGTGGCCAGTCGACGCAGTTGGTGTTGCCGTTCGGGGTCCAGTCGACGTGCCAGCGGACAGGCCGCCAGCGCGCGTCGCCACAGCGGGGCGGCAATCGGGGTGGGTTCAAAGCGTGCCCGCAGTGATGTCCACCAACGCCCTGGCATGACGCCTGGCGCTACTGGATGGATCCGGGCAGCAGCGATTGCCAGCCAAGATGCGACTGGTGAGTAGGTGCTGGCGTGGAGGGTGCACCGCCGGAGCGATCGTTGCTGTTGCCGGGGGGGCTGCCGGCGCTGTCGCTGCCGGTGTTGCGCGCGGGGGTGTCACGGGTCAGTCCGAACACATCGCCGCCGCTGTTGTTGCCATCGTGCGAACTGGCACTGTCGGTGGCCGCGTGCTGGGCGCTGTCCTGCTCCTGGGCGTCCAGGTTCGTTGCAACGGCATTCCCGATGCCGGCAAGGCACAAGGTGCATCCGATAAGCCAATGGGTGGCACGCATGGCGATCAAACTCCCTGACCCGCAAGCGAAGGTCCGGATCGTCTCAGAAACATCGTTGTCGTGCCAGTGCTGTCGTCCGTTCGCACTCCGGCACATTGGGCCGAGGGCGCCGGATACCGTGCCGTGCCGCCCGGGCTAGAATCCGCGCATGTCGATACTGTCCATTTTCTCCATCCGTTGTGGCCGCTGGCCGGTTGCCATGCCTGTGGGCGAGGTCGTCTGATGCAGCCTGCGCAGTTGCTGGCCCTGCTTGCCGCCGGCGAACCGCTTTCCGGCGCCGGCCTGGCCGAGCAGGTCGGGGTGACACGTGCGGCCATCTGGAAGCAGGTCGAGGCCTTGCGTGTGCGTGGCGTGCCGATCGAGGCGCATGGTGCGACCGGTTATCAGCTGCCGTGGCCGCTGCAGATGCTGGATGCGAAGCAGATCCGTGCGGCGTTGCCGGCGCCACTGCTACGCAAGCTGGGCGCGCTGGAAGTGCACTGGGAGCTGGACTCGACTTCCAGCGAATTGCAGCGGCGCGGAGCGGCCGCGAAGGATCTCAGCGTGTTGCTGGCGGAAACCCAGACCGCCGGGCGCGGCCGGCGCGGGCGCACGTGGTTGTCGCCGCCCGGGCTGAACCTGTATCTGTCCTGCCTCAAACGCTTCGATGCGGGGTTTGCCGCCTTGAGCGGCCTGTCACTGGCGATCGGGGTAATCGTGCTGCGCGCACTGGAGCAGCTGGGCATGGCCGGCGCCGGGCTGAAATGGCCGAACGACCTGCTGGCCATCTCCTGCGGACGGCAGTGCGGCAAGCTGGGCGGCATCCTGGTCGAGTTGAGTGGGGAATATCAGGGGCCATGTGCGGCGGTCATCGGTATCGGCCTCAATCTGCGGCTGACTCCGGCGCTGCATGCGCAGGCCGGGCAGCCAGCCTGCGATCTGGCCACGCTGGCCGGCGGCTCGCCACCGGATCGCAATCGCGTGGCCGCGGCGTTGATCGCTGCGCTGGTGCAAGGCCTGCAGCAATTCGAATGCGACGGTTTCGCCGGTTTCGTCGACGACTATGCACGGCACGACCTGCTGCGTGGCCAGGCGCTGCAGCTGAGCGGTGCGCTCGGCGTGTTCGACGGCATCGGTGCCGGCGTGGATGCCCGCGGTGCGTTGCAGGTGCGTCTGGCCGACGGCAGTCTGCGCCGGATCGACAGCGCGGATGTCACGGTGCGCCGCGCATGAAACTGCTGCTCGATCTGGGCAATACGCGGCTGAAGTGGGCGCTGCAGTCGCAGCCCGGCGCATGGCTGGCACAAGGCGCGGTGGATTGGCACGCGGATGTCGCCTCGGCGCTCGAGCTGGCTTGGGCCAACCTGCCGCGGCCCGGCATGGTGGCGGCAGGTTCGGTGGTCGACGCTCGACGCGAGGCGCAGGTGACCGCCGGTGTGGCGAGGTGGTTCGACCGCGTGCCGCACTGGCTGCGTACGCCCGCCAACGCCTGCGGGGTACGCAACGTCTACGCCGAACCGGAACGACTGGGCGTGGATCGCTTCCTCGCCATGGTGGCGGCGCATGCCGACGGTTGCTCGCCGTGCGTGCTGGCGAGCGTGGGGACGGCGCTCACGCTCGATGCGCTGGCTGCCGACGGCCAGCATCTGGGCGGATTGATCGCGCCGGGGCCGCAGCTGATGCAGCAGTCCCTGCTGGATGCGACCGCGCGGGTGCGGCCGGAACGGCCCGGCGAGATTCTGGAACTGGCTGACAACACCGCCGATGCGGTGGCCTCGGGTTGCTGGCAGGCGGCAGCGGCACTGATCGAACGTTTCGCCACGCGCATGACGAAGCGGTTGGGTGGCGCACCCACGCTGGTGCTGGGCGGCGGTGACGGCGCGGCGTTGCTCCCCTTGCTGTCGTTGCCGGTGCAGCTGAGCCACGATGCCGTACTGCGCGGCCTGGCAGTGTGGGCGGATACGCAGGTGGCAGCAGCACGGCCCGGCTAGAATGACGGTTGCTGTCGGTGATGGGGGTTCGATGTTCCTGCGTCTGCTGTTTGTCCTCTTGAGTGCGTTCAATATCGCGGTGGGCGCGTGGCTGCTGCTGGGGCAACCGTATGCCCGCGGCGGCAATCCGGCCGATCCCGGCGTGGCGGAATTGCGCCTGTTGTCGGAACTGCCGACGGCACCTGCGAATGCGGCATCGGTGTCTACCCCCGCTGCCGGGCCGGCGGCGGCAAGCGCCTCGTCGCAGGCAGTCAGCTACAGCTGCCTCGCGCTGGGCCCGTTCGCCACGCCGCAGGATCTGCGCAATGCGCGGCAGGCCCTGGCCGTCCAGGCCACACGCATGCGCTCACGCCAGGAACAGACCAGCCAGACCAGCGGCTGGTGGGTGTATCTGCCGGCAACCGGCAGTCGACAACAGGCGCTGGAGCAGGCCCGCCAGCTCGGCGCGCACAATTTCAACGATTACTTCGTGGTCAGCTCGGGCGATCAGCCCAACAGCATTTCGCTGGGCGTGTTCAAAGATCCGGCCAATGCGCGCAAGCGCCGCGATGAGGTGATTGCTGCCGGCTTCCCGGCCCGCATGATCGAACGCGGCGACAGCGTGCCCGAATACTGGCTCGACCTGGTGGTGGCTGACGGCAGCCATTTCGACTGGCACAGCCGCGTCGGCGTCAGCGGGATCGGTTCGCACAACACCGGCTGTTTTTGAGCACGACTGGCGGAGCCTGCTAGAATCCCCGACCTTCGCCGGCATAGCTCAGTTGGTAGAGCAACTGATTTGTAATCAGTAGGTCCCGGGTTCGACTCCTGGTGCCGGCACCAATAAATACAATCGCTTACATTGTAATCAGGGAGCTTGGATGCTCGCCGTCTCCCACTATGGCTCCCTCAAGGCTCCTTTTCTGGGGCTTGCAAAGTAGCCATGCCCAGGCGCTCGCCGGCCATTGACGACGATACGCTGCGGCGCGAAGTGGGCCATCTTGCCGATGATGTGTTACTCCTTCCCCAACAAGTCACACTGCTGACCGGGTTAAGTCCTGGGATGCTGAAAGAACGTCTGCGCACTCGGCCTCCGAAGCCGCCACATCCCGAACCGCGGGAAGGCGAACGCAAGGCCCTTTGGTATTCCTTGGGATCGGTGCGGCGTTATCGCGCATGGCTCAGTGAGCAGGCCGAGGTCAACGCCGTCATCAAGCGGAAGCGGGAACGTCAGCGGACGCCGGGCTTCTCTTCTTGGCTTGCCACGGCCGGCACGGATCCATGGCCAATCGCTTTGCTGGGACCGCGGCGTCGTCCGGTTGATGCGTGGTCCACCATCCGCGGTGAAGTCGAGATGGGGCGCGGGGACCGGATCCAGTGGATGACTCGGGCCGAATTCGTGGAGGCAATGGGCGAGTGGGTAGGCGCCACACGGGTGGCACTGGAGCAGGAAGTCCAAGCGAACCTTGCTGCGACCCGGGAGCGGGAGTTGAGTGCCCGGGTGACGACCTCGGGGCAGCCCAAGAGACGCGGATAGTGTCCCGACATGCTTGAGCAAGTGCGACGCCGAGAGCACCAAGGCTAGCCTGCGGGTCCTAACGTATCTGTGAAGAGGGAGGCGCCATGCATGCAGGGTCATGATCGTGGCGGCGATGGCTTGTGGCACCGGCTGATGGGCGGCTTACAAGTGGTGGCGGGCCAGTCCAATCACCGATGCCGACGGTCGGTTGGCCGGTGATCATTATGGAGTCCCTGACGACTGTTTTGACACTTGGCTGCGTGCGGCATCCAACCTTGATGCGCTCTTTGAGGTCCCCGTCCATTGCGTGTTGTTGGAGATGCGCTGGCAGAGTTCCGAACACCGGCTGGGCTGGCATCGCACGTTTGTCGAGCGGCTTGCGCAGTTGGCTCAAGATGGGGAAAGGCAGTCGCTGGTGCTCCAGAGGGAACTCGAACTCCGAGAACGGCCCTGAAGCAGCAGGTCGCGTCCACCACAGCCGTAAGAATTGCCTGGTGGCTGTCCCACTTGACAGACACTTGAAAGCTGCCAAGTTGATGGAAACCTATATGGAGTCGGTTCCATGAGACCAAGCAACGCTTCGCCCGAACAAAAAGATGCAAGCTTCAAACTCGGGCTATTTTTGTGTCTGTTGATGCTAGTGTTTGCAGCTGTCGAGATCAGCCGCGTGTAGAGTTACGCTCCTATAACAAGGAAAATCGATTAGAAAAGAGGCCAAAAGATCTCTTTCGTGGAGTGCCACCACTTCCAAATGGCCACGCAATCCCCGGCTGTCCCGTGTTCTTTAAAGCAACCGTAGTTCAGGTGGGTAAAGCTAGCGGCGTAGTAGATTAAAAATGTCCCGCCTACGATTGCCGACAACTGTTTAGCTATTGCGCCTACGAGAGCTCGGCCTCGTTCTTTTTTGAAGCTATTTACGATCGACCGGGAAGCGATTGATGTCAGCGCACTGAACATCAATACCATGGCGACGATTGTAGACCCGGCGACAATCTGTGCCTTGTGGCCGTGAATGGTCATAAAAGTGATTACACCGGCGTATAAAAGAATAAGACTTAAAACAAAAAGAATGCCTTTTCTATTTTCGTAATAAACCGTCATTCCGGCCACAATTGCTGCGCAGCAGGGAAAAACATAGGAGGCGTATTCTGTGGCATCTTTAGCGCCATTGAGTGCTCCAAATCCAATGCCTCCGATAAGCATGAACGCAAAAGCACCCCAGAAAGTAAGGGCTATGCCGTCTGCTGTAATCTCATCTTCTAATCGTTGAAAAATTCCATTTTTAAGTGATTTTTTCTCATACAAAGCCAAATAAAAATCCACGCCGTCGCCCCCGCCATTTTTAGTTAGTTGTTTGCGACGATGCTTTCTATTTTGCATAAAATCACCAATTAGGCAGAACAAGCGGTGACAGCGGCCTCCGCAGTTCGACTTTCTTTTATCTTTGATCAATTGCTTGTCGACGCGGCATGCACGCCCAAGTGCATTGAGCTGTCAACTTAGTCCGCAGCGGCAGTGCTATTTCTTTTTTGAGGGCTTCCGTTTTGCTTGTGCTAGATCTGAACCGGCCACGGAACGGACAGTTTTGTTCTTGCTAGTGCGAAGAAGTTTGGATGCCTTAGACGCGTCGCGTTTGCTGGTAGCCATCGTGCTCTCCTTGTTGATGGACTGTCGCTTCCAGGTCAGGCCTTATGGTCCCACCCAGCGACATTGCCATTTTCTACGGTGATACGGAGTCGAAACCGACGGGCGCTCATACGGCCATACTTCCAAATTTCCCGGCGCATGGTCTTCAGAACCTTCTTATCTATTTCAGATGGGGAGCCGAGCGTATCAATGAGCTGGCCTTCCGTCTGACTTTGCCATATCTGTCCTGCAAGAATGCGCTGGACGATGTCCTCGGGATACTTTCTTCGGAGCTCCTCGATCCGTTTGCGGCGCTTTTTGGCTCGGCTAGCGGTGACCAAGGCAACGATCAACACGACGATCACCACGATCACCACCAGTGGCGCAATCCAACCGGTCACGTCGATGACTTTCATCGCTAGGTAGATCGGTAAGCCGGCCACGATGGCGAGAACAATCAAACCGGCTTCCGCGGAACTGGAGCGTCTGGCCATCCTTTGGCTTCCCCTAAGCGGCTGGATCAGATGCAACCGATGGATGCAGTTTCGGCGCATCCAAGAATGTCGTCAATGTCGAGGGACCACCGAACCCTCTCAGCGCCAGCGTATCGCTCCCAGCTTCTCAGCATCGCGAAAATGCTGCAGCCGGCGTATCTGGATTTCAACAATGCATATTGCGCGTGCTGGAACGACGTGATCACAGTTCCGGTCGAACGTGATCACGTCGCTGGTGTTAATCAGCGAAGAATAGTCTACGTTGAACGGTCGGGGTCGACGATCAGGCGATCGTCGACCCCGGATCGCTACTTTTTCTTCGGCGGTGCAGGTGGGCGGTGGATTGGCAACGACGGATGTTTGGGAGCGGTAGGCGGATCGACGTGATGACGTCGGTCGTCAGTGCCATCGTCTTTCTTGGGCTTCGGCCCAGGATTGATCTCCATCATTCACATCTCCTTCGCAGTCAAGGCGGCTGCAGTCCAAATTTACCCAGAAAGGTTCAGCTAGGGAAGGCGTCGAGGCGTGTTGGGTTTCTGGCATGCAGCAAAGCTGTCGTTCGCGGTAAGTCGACGACCGTGTTCATGGCAGCAAACTGATTCGGGTCCACCGGAACTGTTGATCAACCTCGCCGGAATACGCACATATCACGTTGAACGGTAGCCTATGCTAACTCCGCTTCCCATTGCACTGAGGAAAGCGCGAGCAACCCCAGAATAGCTTTCCAGCGAAAGGCCCTTTTTTGGCCATGCGCCTTACCATGGAAGCATGGCATATCGGACAAGTTACAGAAGACATTGCGGGCGGCGACGCTGGAGCTGGTCTCGGCTGTCGGGTCCAAGTGGAGATTGGGGTCTGCGGTGAGGGCGCCCGGGATGGGGCCGACTGGGCTTGAATGGGCCGTGGCGTTGGGATATTGAGAGCAATCTGCGGTGGTATCTTGATCCCTAGTGCGGAGCAATCGCGTTCAGCTCGGGCGCGATCGGCCAAAGCCTGCATAAGCGCCGGATCAGGCAGTCCCTTGCTATTCGCAAACCTGGATGGCGCGCCCCGTAGGGCCGCTAGTCCCGACCGCAGCTTGCTCTGGAGCGCCGTCCGTTTCGTGGCCGCCGCCGCACGAGTAGCATCCTCGGCTTGTTGGTCAGAAGGATTGGCCGCCGGGTTGTATCGGAACTTTGCTTCCTGCTCCCGGCGCCATTGCAGCAACTTGCCGGTCAGCGACTCGCCAAAACCCGGCACAGCCATCACTGCGGCGTAATTGATGTCTGCCGCTGACTCGATGCCGAAAGAAGCCAGCGTCGCCGTCTTCGCGAGCCCGATGCCTGAAATTTTCACTCGACTGAGAAGGAAGCCATCTAGGAACGTATGACGCTGGCGCGCTTCTCGTGTGGCCTTCAGACGCTCCAACTCTGCCGTCAGCCCAGCTTCTAGTTGCTGATACTGACCTAGCAAACCCTCCATTTCATTGCGCAAAAGGAACATTTCGGTGAAGCCAACGCGCTGAAGGTGAGCTACGGAGGTTGCTCTCACGCGGTTGTCGGCTTCCGTGTAAGCCTTGAGAAGCGGCGCAGGATCGATTTTCGCCGTGGCGAGGCGAAACAGACCGAAAGCGCCGAGCCCAATCCAAAAAATGGCGCCACCCGGCGCATTCGCAAACGCGATGAGGGCCGCCAGCATCATGAGGCCGCCAACAAATCGATGGATTGCCTGCTTGCTTTTGGCTTGCTTTAGGGCTGGGAGCGGGGCGCCCAGATCGCCCTTCCAAATGGGAAGAATGTCCTCGGGACGAGGAAGCGGTGCTGATCGAATAGCCGCAGCGATCTTGCCGAGATCAAAGGGCCCACCAGCAGGGACGGAACCGACTGTTGCTCCCGCGGCGTAGCTCCGAGGGAACATCTCCACGCCTGACTGGCTAGCAATGCGGCACCACACGCAGCTGTTGGCGACGTGAGGGAAGTAATGCGTTGGCGTTGTGGGACATCGACGCAAGCTGGTTTCGAGTTCATCTAGGAGCTTGACCCATAGCGCTGGGTCCGGTCTTGCCGCTGGATTCAATCCAAATGCGGCTTCAAAGGCCAACGCGATCGGGCGCGGAAAATCATCGAGCTGAACTGAGCCAGGAGGAGGCGTGGTGCGCGTTTTGTCTCGCCGTGCCACCGAGTAAGCAAAACGATGCTGGGCGATGGCCTGACCCAAAGACAGATCCGCGCCGTTATACCGACCGGCGTAAGGGTGCTTGCCCATGCCTAACAATTGAAAGATGGCAACTGCGAGACCAAAATTGTCATGGGCGCGCGTGCGTTCAACTTGGCCCAGGTTTAAGCCATGAAGCTCAGGTGGCGTGAAATCTTCAGTGCCTACGACGCAGGGGTAGGACCGGCCGTTCAAGCTGAATTGGAAGCTGTCGGCATCAATCAGTGCCACAGTGGCATCGACGGCGACCAGAACGCCGGAGTGGTTGAAATCCCCAATAACGCAACTGGCTTGGTGGACCGTCGCCACCGCACGCGCGACGTTCTGCGCAGTGCGGACCAGAAAGCGGTAGTCCGCTTTGGAAAAATGGATCTTCCGAGATTTCGGGCTATAAAGCTCGTGGATTGGACGGTATCCAGAAACCAGTCGCATGGTGAAGCCGGCAAAGGTTCCTGCGTTGTCCGTTGCGATTGCTGACGGAAACGCGACTAGATTGGTTTTGTCCGCCAACCGGCTTTCCACCATGGCACGAACTTTCCCCTCGCGGGAGCGCCTTAGGCTTTCCTTATAGACCTTCACAGCTTGGTCGGTTTGACCAGGCATGGCGTAAACGTCCCCTTCGCCACCACGTCCTAGGTGCTTGCTGAGCTCCGCGCTCTTCCCGGCGATCCGAACCGACTGGCTGCTCATTGGCTCGAAATCAGAACCAGAGTTTTATCGTCGTCTGTGCGTTCGCACAGTCTTGGGCTATCGAGATACTGCCCAAGTGCCGTTGATAGATCAGCAAGGCGGCCTCTCCCGTCGGCTAGATCTACAGCCTTGATCATGGGATCAAAGAAGCGAGCGTAGGGTTGATGGGTCGCTTGCTCCAATGCGATCGCTTCCAACCCGTCTGAAAACAGCGCGAAGGCATCATGTTCCAGAGCAAGTCGAACGACATGTAACCGGGCCTCTGGGTCGTCCGTGACGAAATAGGTGGTAGAGGCAAATTCTCCATTCTCGGGCCAGCACAGGGCTTCCCACGTGCCCTTTTTCCTGGCGACAAGGGCACTGTCGCCGATCTGAAGAGTAAGGAGCTGATCGTCGAGAACCACCAGCATGACGAGGGTTGCGGCAAACTGACGCCGCGTAAGATCGCGCCTCGTGGCTACTTCGTTCAAACGGTCACGCAAATCATCGATCCAGCACCGGACGACCTCATCATCGGGCAAGTGGTCGTGATCCCGAAACCAACTTTTGAAGGCAGCCAGAAGGTGACGGCACACTAGGGATGCGCCTTGGCCTCCATGACTGGCACTGCCGGCACCATCGGAGGCCACGGCACAAAGCGCGCGCGCGCCTAGCCGGACGCCATAGGCATCCTGCTTCCTTGTGCCCATTCGCTGGTGGGACGTGCCGATGCGTGAAGCAGCCGCCCAACGCCAGCGCAGATCAGCCGGCAACGGCCCACCCATCGGGAGCTATAGGGCTGATCAGCGGAACAGCATCACCAGGACTGGATTGTGATACGGCGCTCAGGGAGCTAGAGAGCCATGCGAATAGCTCACGGAATGCTAGCCCCTTCAGTTTAAGCGGCTGCCGGGTTCCAAGTTGCGAAAGGATGGACATATCCGCCCCTTCAACCCCGACTGTGTAGAACATGAATTCTTTGCGTTCTTCGCCGGCATGGACCCGTTGGCGAGCCTCTTGCCAATTGTCTGTTGGTGCGCCATCGGTGATGAGGAACACCCATGGCCGGTAATACTTGATGCCATTCGCGCGATAGCGGTCCTTCCGTTCCCGCAAGAGATCGAGCGCACGCACTACAGCCTCACCCATGGGTGTGCTGCCGTTGGCCTCCAGCATTTCCGGATAGAAACCGTCTACGGTCGTGAACTCGGATCGGACATTGACAGGCCCAAAGGTGACGACGGCCAGCTCCACCCGTTTCGCTGCCATCGCGTCCGCATGCAGGTCTTCTTTGAAGAACTGGAGCGCGTCGTTGAGCTGTCGAATCGCATCGCCCTGCATGGAGCCAGACGTGTCCAGCAGAAGCACACAAGGGCAACGCTGCTCTGGATTTTCCGCGAACTCTGCGTCCGCAAAGGGTTGTTGCTCGAAATTTTCCATCATTTTCCCCCGTCTGATCTTCCATTGATGGCCTTCTCAACGCGATGCGTAGACCGCATAAGTGCAGTGCTAAAGATATGCCGCCGTCGATACTAACCTAGTAGTCAGTCATTCAATCCGAATCCGGCCATGGCCAAAATCTAAACCAATGCGCGTCTTCACTGTTGTGCCAACAGGCCGCTAAAGTCACCCGCCAACGCTAAGCGTTGTTGCCAGATCAAATGCGCCCTCCGCGGGCAGCTGATCGCCGTCACAAATCCGGTCGTCGCCAATGTCAAGGTCGCTTGACATGTCGCTAGGTTCTGCTTTGATCAGTAAGGGGCGAGCAGGCACTGAGGTGTCCGGCGGCCAACCCGAGTTCCCGGTCAAGGATGATCGCACGCAATCAAGGACGATCCATGCAACATGCTCGCCCCCACTTACAGACGCACGGACGATCGCAGGGACATTCCGCGGTCGCCGGTGCTGCTTACCGTCTTGGTCTTCGGCTCTACGACGAGCGCACGAAGACCTGGCACGACTACCGCAAGCGCAAGCTTGGCGAAGAGATCGTGGCGGCCCTGACGCTGGCGCCACAAGGTGCGCCCGATTGGGCCACCGATCCCGAACGGTTATGGAACCGGGTCGAAGCGGCTGAGCTGAGAAAAGACTCTCAGGTCGCAAGGGACTACCGCATCCCTGTTCCTTTCGGCCTTACCGACGTGACTGCCACCGAACTGGCGAGGCAGATGGCACAGTTCATTGTCGATGAACTCCAGACATCCGTTTCCATGGGCCTCCATCGCGATGCCGATGTGGATGCTCTGGGCGCGGTGAAGCCGAAGGACAAGCAGGGCTATCACGCGCACCTCTATTTTCCGACGCGTAAGGTTGAAGAGGTTGACGACGGCGAAGGCAGCCGGACGTGGGGTCTCAAAACCAAATTTGCCTTTTTGACGGGTCGGCGTTCGTCATCGGATTTCGTCGAACGATTGAACGAACGCTGGGCGGAATTGGCCAACGAATTTACGGCGGCCGATGCGTTGCCGGCGGACTACACCCATCTCAGTTATGCCCGCCAAGGTTTGGCCATCGAACCTCAGCCCAAACTTGGGCAAGCGGTGGTCGCCATGGAGCGCCGTGGCTTCTTCACTCGAAAAGGGAATGCGCTCCGCGACATCGTGTTGCCTTCGATCGCATACGAAAATGTTCACGCGGCCGACGTGGTGGATCAGCGCGAGCAAGCCGTCATAGACGTGGTGCGTGAGGCAGCACGACAGGCGGTTACTGTTGATGTTGGTGCGGCTAACAGTAACGATCCATCTGTGCGTGTGCCGATTGTTGGCGTGTCCGACGAAACACCGGGCCCCGCCGTTATCGCTGCTGGTGATGTTGGAGCTGTGGATGTCCCGGCTGGCTGGGCTCCTGCGCCGCACCGACTTTTGCCCGTGCCGGAGCATGCGTCGTTGATGGCCCGCTTTGAAGCGGCGTTGCCTATCGTTCCCGTGACGCCAGAGGCGCGGGAAACTTTTTTCAGTCTGTTGAAATTCGTTCAAGCGATCGAGCGTGCCCTGCGCGCGCTGTCGTCACTGGCTGGCAAACTTCTGCGGCATGAGGAAGATACCGGGCGTCGCGTGACGGCCAAGCTCGATACCGATTACGAGCTTGACTCGGCCCGACGGGCGCGTGCGGCGGCCGAACAGCAGCTGCGACAGTGGGAGGTCGATCACCCGTGGCGCATGCTCAAATCGCGAGCGCTAAATGCTGGGCCTGGCGTTGATCATCCGAAATGGCAAGCGTTGAACCAGGAGGTCCAGCGTTGGGATCGACACGTCCAGGAATTGAAGGCAGCGATCCAGAGCCATCGAAACAGTTTGGATGATCTCAGTGAGCAGGAGGTCGCGTTGAAGACCCTACGCGCCCGTTCCAAGGAACAGCTGGCCAAGGCGGTAGGTGGACTTGTTGAGCTGGGGCCAACCCTCGGCACGACGTTGTTGGCAGTGATCCCGGAAAGTCAGCGCGGGTGGCTCAAAGAAGCATTGCCGGACAGGGCAACAGATACGTCGAGCGACGAAAGATTGCTGGATCCACCGCCTGAAAAAATGGTGGCTCGGCTCCGGCCGACACCTCGGCCGTGATGGGCTCGTCGCCTAAGTGCCGGTGTCGCAGAAATTGCGACAGAGGCCGCATACGTTGAAAGCGTGATGGAGGCCATTGATTTTTTTCTATTGGCCCCAAGTTCCGTCTTAAGGGGGTGGGGCTGATGTTCGGAAAAACACGTGCATAGCGCGACGGGCGTTTGTGCTTACAAATTGAGAGGCTGGTATGGCTGGATCAAAACGATCCGATTCAAGTTCCAAGGCTAAAGATGCAGTGTGGATTCGCGCAGCTGGGCATTGCGAGCTTTGTAGTAAAGATTTGACGCAAGATCGGATTACGTTCACGCCGGCCAAACTTGGTCAAGTGGCCCATATTCTTCCAGCCAGCCCTGATGGCCCGCGCGGCAGCGACGGCCACACAGTTGAAAATGCGGAGGCTCTAACTGACGATCCCGGCAACTTAATGTTGCTATGTGCCTCTTGCCACGTGGACATTGATAAAACACCGGATGGCTACCCAGCACATGACCTAACAGCTCAGCATGATGCGTTCCTTGAAGCAGTTCGGTTCGCAGCGAACACTGCCCACACTAACCCCGGAGCTGGTCTCATCGTTCTGGGAAAGCACTTTTCTACCAAAGTCCGGGTTGAGCCAAGTCAGCTGCAGGCCGCTATGTGGCGGGACAAAATCCGCCCTATTCGTATTCCCCATATCGTCGATCTGCCTGAACTGGGCGAAGAGGGTCGGGACGAGCGGTATTACCGCACCGTCCGCGCCAAGCTGGAGGATCAGATTGGCCGCGAGCTAACGCATGCACGTGGGGTTCTTGGAGACGAGCCCTGGGTCGCAACCGCCGCCATCGCGGATATGCCGAGCCTCATGATTTTGGGACAGGTGCTTGGTGATAGGCGACGGCGAAAGATCTACTCGTCGGACCGGAGCACGGGCTTGGTATGGCCAGATCTCAAGGCAGTGCCAGATCCCTTCACTTTTGAGCTGGAGGACGATAGCGATGGTTCGCATCCAATAGCGCTGATCCTATCAGTGTCGGCCGATATCCCAGACCGTGATATCCGATCGGTATTGCCGAACGCGACGATTGCCCGGTTTTCAGCCAGCGTGCAGGCCTACTCGTATCTGAAGAACGCGGACTTTATCGGTCATTTTCGGGACCAGATACAGCGACACCTCAGCGTCCTAGAGGCGCGTTCCGCTCAGCCGATTCATGTCTTCCCAGCAATACCCGCTGCCCTTGCTATCGAGTTCGGAGCTTTGCTTTCGACGAACCACCAGCACGGGTATTGGATATACGACCGCGACCGTCCGACTGACGAGTTCCGGCATCACCTCACGTTGGATTCTCTGGTATAGGAGCGCGCGGCATGACAGTTCGACCTGACGAAACTCAGTTACAAGGATGGGAGGCCACGCTGTTCCAGGCGGCGCACGCTATCTCGCTCCCCGAAAGTCTCTACACCATCATCACCGATCGTTACAGCACGTTGGAGGGGATACTTCAGGCAGCAGACGATCCCTTGCTCCGCAGGGCGCACGTTTTTCCGCAAGGTTCGATACGACTTCGGACGGCGATCAAGCCCGCGCCAGGTGCCGAAGGTGAATTGGCAACGGTGGACGCCGATGCAGTGGTCTGGCTTGAGCATACAGATGGCGTCCATGCTGATGTGGTCTTGAGCGCGATTGAAAAGCGTTTTGCTGATGGTTGCCGTGTGGAAGCACCCATCAAACAGTTGAGGCGGGGCATTCGCATCGTCTATGCCGATGAGAATCCTGGTTTCCATATCGACGTAACTCCTGGCCGGAATGTGGCTTCCAACCAAGCAAAGGAAGGTCACGGCGCACTGCAGGTCCCCGATCGGAACGAGGGGTGGAAGGCCAGCAGCCCTATCGCTTATTGCGATTGGCTGCATGGCGTTGCCAGTCTGTCACTGCCTGTGGTGACGATGGAAGCGCTCGACTCACGGGAAGCAGTAGTTGCCAAAGCCAGTCAAGAGGACATGCCGGCTTATGGCGAATACATTGACGCCAATGTGCTCCGGGCGGGCATCAAGCTACTGAAACGGCACCGCGATATGTGGGCGATCAGGAACAAAGCGTCGCGGAACTACCGTCCGATCTCTGCTGTTCTTACAACCCTCGCAGGTCGAGCCTACGAAAAGATGGCGCGTGGAAATTCGGTGCTGCGAGTCCGTCGGCCGCTTGATGCGATGCTGGAACTCATCGAGTTAATGCCAGACTTCATTGAAGGCTCTGCTGGACGATGGGCTGTTTTTAATCCAGTAGATCACGGCGAAAACTTCGCGGAGAAGTGGAATCGACCCGGCGAAGGAGAGTGGTATCGTGAAGCGTTTTTCCAGTGGCATCGGGACGCGCAAGCTTCTTTCCGATTGGGCCTAACAGGGGTGGGTTCGCTGGAATCTTTCCAGGAAGGGATGACGAAATCTTTTGGGACCAGTAAGACCTTGATCGAACAGGTGCTCAAGGACTTTCCTGCGAACTGGAGCATTCCTGGTCTCGCGCCCGGCACGACGCGAGCCACGCTGGCGCTGGGTGCATTGAGTGGAAGCGCGGTGGCCAGCGGTGCTCCACAAAGCCATATCCGGCCGCCTGAACGTCTGGGTTGACCTGGGCGTGGATCCACTTCTGACGCGAGGCATTACTCGGCTTCGCTTGCACTTTGGAGAAGCTTCGTTCTATCTGGAAGAGGTGAAGGCTGCTGCTGGCGAAGCAGCAGCTTTCACGTTTCAACTTCCTACAGACTATCTGGGGCTTGAGCGCCAGCTGCGTATTGCGTTTCCGAGATCCTTCCCCTACCTGCCTCCAGAGTTTTCGGCCGCCCCGTCCCCGAAGTTGGACTGGCCGCATGTGATGGACTATGGCTTTTGCCTCTACGCTGGTGGCGAGCGTCCGATCACTGGAAGTCCGGAGGAAGTGGTTGATGCAGCCATTCGCAAGGTGTTCTCTTTAATCCGCATAGCGTTGCCCGATGCGGATCCGGTAGAACGCGAGAAGGAGTTCGCAAAAGAGATCCGCTCCTATTGGCTGCTTCAACAGCCGCAAGCAGGACATCGCCTGACGCTAGCCAAAATTCCTCGCGGATCAACACCGTTATATGTCGTAAGCCAGCGCTCCGATCTTCAGCGCCAGAATGTTCGATATGTCGCGGCAGAAAACTACGAAGACATCTCCTTGCTAGAACAGCGCTTCGGGCGCCGAGCTCTTTCCAAGCGGAATACAGCGCGGCCCGGATTTTTTCTGCGGCTACACACCACGCCGCCGCCCAGGCTTCCGGCGGCTGACCTTCTTCCATGGTTAGCACCACATGTCGATCCTGACGATCGGCAAGCGTTTTCTGACTGGGTGGTCGGTGGCGCCAAATTTGCCTCTCGTTGGCTGGTGCTGGCGCTTCCTGTGGAAGGGAGCGCCCTCTATACCTTCCATTTGCGAAGCAAGGAAGTTGTGCGACAACGGGCAAGCGTCTACGGACGGAGGGCCAATCGAGTATCCAGTGTCTATGCAGCCCCAGATCGCTACCAGGCTGAGTTCACTCCGATCGATGTGCTAGATCCACTGGTGGTCCACCAGCGCGGAGGTAGTGCAGCCCAAACCTTGGCAAACAAGCGCGTAGTTCTGATCGGTGCGGGTTCACTGGGCGGCGAGGTTTCTGTTTTACTTGCGCGATCCGGTGTGGGGCGGTTGGCGCTCGTTGACAACGATTTGTTTGAGGACGTCAACATTGGGCGTCATGTTCTAGGCGCGGAGTCTTTGGGTAAGCGCAAAGTTGAAGCTCTCAAGCATCGCATCACGCGGGACGTTCCAACGGTTACGGTCGAGGCATTTCCTCAATTGTTCCAGCGGATGGGCGCGCGTCTTGAAGCGGAGCTTGCATCTGCAGACATGGTGATTATCACGACGGCGGATTGGGGGTCGGAAGACCTTATTTGGGAAATGAAATCGAAGGAAGCCTCCTGGTCCTTGGTGCATGCTTGGAGCGAGCCACATAGTTTGGTCGGGCATGCGCTCGTCGCGCCACCCGGAGCGTCTGATGCGCGACGTTTATTTGAAGCTGAGAATTTTCGACACCGACTCTCAAATTGGCCCAACGATGGAATCGAAGCACTTCCGGCGTGTGGTGCCAGCTTTATTCCGGGTGGTCCCATCGGATTGGCTCGGATTGCCGGCATGGTGGCTCAGATCGCTGTGGATGCTTTGCTCCAGCCTCCCCAGGAATCGAGCTGGCACGCTTCAGCGGGCCAGCTCGATCGTCTTGAAAGTTTGGGCGGCACTTATTCGGGGCCGAGCATGGCCGCCGGCGTTAATGCCATCGAGCAGAATTTACCTTGGCCGAGCGAATGACCAGCAAGACAAGGCAGGGTTGGCAATGGACATGGGCAGAACTCGAAGTAGAGCTGCTGGTTAGCAACCATGTCGCTACTGTGCTCCGACGGCAGCGCCAACCGCCCGGTGGAATTGAACGGGGTGGCCTCCTGTTTGTGGATCCCAATGACCCATCTGGGCTTGTGTTGGTGCGTGCTACTCCGCCCCATCCCGCAGACCGAGCAGGTGAGCACTCGATCATCATGGATGAAATGCGATGTGCTCAGGAAATCGATAAGGCAAATTCGGACGGACTTCGCCTTATCGGCTTCTGGCACTCTCACCCCGAGAACTTCCCAGACTTGTCGCCTGTCGACATCAAGAACTTTAGATCTCTCGGGCAGAGGAGCCACCTTGACCTGCCATGGCCCGTGGCGATCATAGTCGGCAGAGATCGCAGCGAAGAAGGTATTAGGGCTTGGTCCGTTCGCCCGGAGAGGATTTATCGCGCGAAGCAAGCTAGCCGGTCTGAAGCTAGCGGCTGAGGTGTGCATGCCGTTCCTATGCGGGTGACGTGTTGCCATCTTGTATATGTCGATGGCCGGCACCCAGCGAACCTAGACATCTTTCAAGATGCGTTCGCCACCGCATATCCGAATAGCCTCAATCAGCACCGGCGTCAACTCGTCCAGCACGTCGAAACCGAACTCGGGTTCGTCCCGTTCCCAAATGTCTCGCAACGCTTGATGAAGCGGCATCCAGCAAGCGCTCAACAGGCTGGTTCGGGCAGGCGTGGAAAGCGTGGCCACGTCCGTAGGGAAATCCAATCCATCGATGTGGCCCATCAAATACGCTGCGCTCAGGAGTGGTCGACGAGCAGCTGTGGTCGCACACATAAAAGACTTTAGCGCCCCGTGTGCGAGCCAATTCTTTCGGGTGTAGAGCCGCAATCTCGGGAGGCCTCCGACAACTTTCGCCCTAAGGCAGTTCATGAAATTAATAAGGACAGGTTTGGAATCGCCGATCCTGGCGCTCAATCTGCACGCCGCGTATTCGTCCCAGAGGTTCAGTGTCAGGTAGCGGAGCGTTTCGTAACGCCAATCTGAGCGTTGGGTCGGGAAGACGTAAGACCAGGCCGGCTTGGTGAGCCAATGCGAGAGATCCACATGGGCCAGTTCGTGGGCCACAATATTCGCAGCCCAACTTTCCGCCTGCGGATCGTCCACGAGTTGGGTGAGATAGGTGGCATCCAAGAAGACATGGCTCAGATATCGCTCCTGGCGCATTACCCCCATGACACAACCTGCCGCCACTGTTTGGTGTTGAAGCGCTATCTGCTTTTCGCGAACTGAGATGACATCTTGCTCGTTTTGGATCGAGCTGATTGCGCCAGCCAGGTCGAAGCTGACCGTGATGCCGTCGAGCTTGGCAAAATTCAGGTTTTCTCTGCGCTCAACGACGATGCCTTGAATGGCCGATAGAAGCTTCTGGTTCCATGCCTTACCTTTTCCTGGACCATGGAAGTGCAAAGAGCGACGTTTTCGGCGTGTGGAGCAAGACATCGGAACCAGAGTAGTGTCACCGGCGGTGAGTGATACGCTGACCGAGGTTCAACAGATATGGGGCATCCATGAGCGCACAAGGCGGTGGGTGGTTTGGTCCGAAACGATGGGGCTGGGGCATCATTCCGAAGACCTGGCAGGGGTGGGTCACCACGGCGGTCTACGCCGCCCTGATGATTGGATTGTCTCGCGTTGTTTCACCGAGGACTGAGCACCTTGAGTTTGTGGGGGCAATCGTCGTCTTGACTGCGGCCTTCCTCGCGATTTGCATCTGGAAGTCCGAGCGAACTGGGTCGCGATCACTTCGGCAATGTCAATGGCTGATCCAAGCTTCAGCTTTCCCTGACAGACACGAGATCGCCGGTCGCGAAAAAAATGAACCGTCCTTAGTCCGGCCCGAGCCGACGGATGGTCAGGCGAACGCCTGCCGACCTGCAAGTCTGGTGGTGCCGACGAACCGACAGGCGCTCCTAAACCGGGCGTTTTTTCATGCCTGCTTTTGGAATGGAGCGACGAGCAGCGCTTCTGCGGATTCCGGTTCGGCTGAACGCCTGTTTTGGTTGACGCGGTGCAGTCCGCTGGTGCCAATTAAATGGCCGGTATCGACCCTCAGGCGCCAGTGGCGACTGTCCACTATCGGTAAGCTCAGCAACGCTAAAAATCAGCAGCCGGCAGAGCGGGTTGACGGTCGACTGCAGCGCTTTGTTAGGCCTTCAAATACACCAATTGCTAATCACGACCAAGAATCTTCGTGGGCCTTATGTGGCGCATTGGAAAAAACCTACCTCGATCCCACTGGGATCGACAACCTTGAAGTTGAGATGGCCGTAGTCAGTAACACCTAAACTTTTTTTGATCGTAGCCCCTGCAGCTGTCACCCGGGCGTACCAACCATCGATGTCATCAACTTCGATGTAGAAGCCCCCATAAATTTGCGGAAGCTTATCCCCCTGCTCAACCTCAATGAGGCCAGTTCCGTTTGGAGAGGCAAAGACAGTGCCGCGGTGCTGGTCCGAGCGGTCCCATGAGCGATCGACTTTCAGTTGCAACACATCACGGTAGAACGCGACAGTCTCATCATACTTTGGGGTAAAGAAGTAGAATCTGAATTCTGGGGATCGCGTTGCTGCTTTCATATTCGAAGGCCTCCCAAGGCCTAACTATTGAATATACGGACTAGTGGGTTCGGCTATACACATCACGCTCGACGCCACCAACGGTGGTCCAACATCCATGATGTTGAAGGATCTTCGTGAGGCTCGATCCGGCTAATCATACGAGGTATAGCAGGACGTAGCAGGCACGGAAATCTGGGTCCCGCGCTGCCGCCGTCACGAACAAGACGGCCGTCACGCAACGGCAGCTATTCGGAAGGTTGGTGGAGGCGACGACGGGTGGCTTGTGGCCGGCTGCGGCGCCTGCCTGCGCCCCAGTGGGAAGTGCTTAGGATTCCGGGGGTGGTCCAGTCTCCGATCCCAATTACTTTAAGCCAAATGGCGATCTTGCAATGTCTTCTTTCGACTAGGAACTTAGCCCACACCCGGCGTGGCCGATTGGCAAATCAGGCCGCCATGATCTGCAAAGCTCTAGACTAGGCTATCAACAACCAACGAAGGCATATCCATGGCAATTGATCTCAAAAAGCTTTCCCCTACCCAAGGCGGACGCCCGAACGTTGCGTATGCCTAGTGCGTAAGCGCTTTGTCGAAAAATAAGTTCGCATGAAATTTTCGCATTTTGTTACGGTTCCGGAACCACTGTTATTCGAGGATCTACATTCGATTCAGCATGTCGCCGTGCGCTATCGCATGGCGGCGCGTCAGGGCCGCCAGAGGCGACGCCATCAATGGACGTCAAATACGTTCAAGACGCTAGTGGATGCGCAGGGCAAGCTACGGTGCTATGAGAGCATCCACTTTCCCTGCTGCCGATTCGCCCCGATTGCCGGCCAATAGCGCACTGGGCCACACGATGCCCAGTGATGTGATCGGTCGCTTGGCCATTCGCCCATGGCAATGCGCCGGGCTCAAATCCATTGCGTTGCTTTGTTTGCTAGTTTGCATCGGCCAAACATGTGCCGCGCAGGAAAGTGATGATCCCGCAGCCATGCGCTGGGCGCCCAGCCGCAGCTATCACGTCGAGAATTACAAGCTCACTTTGCACTTTGCCCAGTCCAAGCGCGAAGTGTTCGGCGACGAGGTGGTCACCCTCCGGCCATTCGAGACGAACTTCAACCAGTTCTGCCTCAACAGCGAAGATTTGGCGATCGAATCGGTAGCGCTGTTCAAGAAGGGCGGCCCGTCGGAAGCGCTGACGCACCGTTCGGATGACCGCTGCCTGTGGATCACGTTGGGACATGCTTACAGCCCCGCGGATTCGCTGGACATTCGGATCGTCTATCACGGCTATCCCAAGGCTGGACTCTACTTCGTCAATCCTGGAAAGGACGATCCGAGTGTGCCGCCGCAAATCTATACGCAGGGCGAACCCGAATTCAACCACCACTGGTTTCCATGCTGGGATTATCCCAATGACCTGGCCACCAGCGAAACGATTACCACCGTGCCGGAAGGGCAGGTTGTTGTGTCGAACGGCACACTGGTAAGCGTGAAGCACGCGGCCGGGCAGGTGACTTACGACTGGGTGGAGCACGTTCCGCACAGTGCGTATCTCCTATCGCTGGCGATTGGTCCGTGGAAGAAGCTCTCCGACAGCTATAAAGGCAAGCCGGTGGATTACTACGTCGACAAGGGCGTCGACGATGCAACGGCGTTGCGAACGTTCCATCTCACCCCGGACATGATTGGATTCTTTTCACGCGCCGCAGGCGTGGAGTATCCCTTCGAGAAATACGATCAAGTGGCCGTGCACGATTTCATCTTCGGTGGTCAGGAAAACGTCAGTGCCACCACTCTGCTCGACGAGACCCTGCACGACGCCAGGGCGGAAGCCGATTACCCAAGCACGATTCTCGTAGCGCATGAGTTGGGTCAGCACTGGTTCGGCGATTACGTGCAAGGCCGCGACTGGGCCAACATCTGGTTAAATGAAGGTTTCGCCACCTACCTCACCGCACTGTATACGCAATACCACACAGGAAACGATGCGTATCGCTACGAAATTTATGATGACCAGAACGAAGCGCTGAAGGCCGAGGCAGGTGAAAACAACCGTCCGATCGTCTATCGCAAATACGCCGACCCGATGGACATGCTCGAACAGATCACGCACGCCAAGGGTGCGTCGGTGTTGGAGATGATGCGCTATGTGCTTGATGGCGAGGATGCCATGACGGCCGCCGCATCGCAGAACGAAACGCTTTTCCAGGCGCTCAACTATTACCTCACCACCCATTACGCGAAGACAGCCGATACGGCGGACCTCCTGAGTAGCATCTGGACCAGAACAGGACAGGACCTCTCCTGGTTCTTCTACGAGTGGGTATACAAAGGCGGTCATCCCGATTACCGGGTTACTGCCAGCTACGATCCCGAGCGCAAAGTGGAAGTCGTGAAGGTGGCGCAGACACAGGAAATGAATGCGAATACGCCGATCTTCGACATGCCGATTCACCTAGCTTTCTTCGGCGACAAGAACCAGAAACTGGACAAACAGGTTCGCGACAATGCGGCCAATCAGGAATTCGACATACCACTTGACTTCGATCCCAAGTGGGTCGACTTCGATCCCAACGATATCATCTATAAAACCGTCGCTTTTCCCAAGACGAACGATGAGCTCGGCGCGCAGGCGCAACATGACCCGTACATGATGAGTCGGCTGTGGGCCACCAAGCAGCTGGGCGAACACGCGAAAACGGATAAGAATTGTTGCATCCAGGCGCTAACGAACGTACTGAACGGCGACGCGTTCTACGGTGTGCGTGTGGTAGCGGCATTCAGTCTCGGTCAGAGCAAGTCCGACCAAGCGCAGCAGGCGCTGCTGTCCGCACTGAATCAAGGCAACAGCCACGTCCGCACCGCGGCGATAAGCGCGATGGGCGACTTCCTGAGCGTCCCGGCCGTGCTGGACGCACTCGTGAAGGCAATTCAGGTTGACCCCAGCTACGCCGTGCAGGCCGCAGCAGCCGAGCAGCTGGGTCACTCGGCCAGCCCAAACACGCTCGACGTGCTGCGTAGCGCATTGGCTTCCGCGCGAGATCGCTACGTTGCGATCGGCATATTGAACGGGCTGGTCGCGATGAAAAACCCACCGGCCACGCATATCGTTTTCGCCTATGCCAAGCCGGGACCACCCAAGCGCATACGTCTGGTTGCGCTGATGCGCCTGCCTGCACTCAAGGACACGCTGCAGCCCGCAGACGTCCACGCGCTCAGTGACCTGGTTGGCGATGCCCTGAACGATTCCTTCCTGGAGATACACGAGGCCGGCGTCCATCTGGTTGGTGTCTTCAAGCTCAAGCAATTCAGGTCTGTGGTGGAGCGCGACGCGAGTAATGCAGTGATCATGGGGGACCGCGCGGATGCACAGCACGTTCTCGAACAGCTGGACAAGCCGTGATCGCCACCGTCAGGCACCGCATCGTCGCGACCTTTGGGCCACCAATCCACCCAGAAAATGAAGAGTCAGCCATGACCAAGCTTTCACTGGTATCGACACTGCTGCTGGCGTCATTGCTCGCGGGATGCCACACGCGGGATTCGGGCCCGATGACGCAAGACGAACTGGTGCGCCTGACACAGGAGCGCATGCAGGCGGTCGGTGCGGGAAACCCCAAGCCGTTTGCGGAGCAGTTCGCCGACGACGCACTCATTTTCGACGAGCGCGGGCGCAGCATGGACAAGGTCCGACTGGTGAAGGAGATCACGCCGCTGCCGAAGGGCGACAGGGGCAAGCTCGACGTGGTGAATCCGGGCAGTCTTAGGGTTGGCGATACCATCGTGTTCAGCTACGACCTCAACGAAGTCGAAATCATCTTCGGTCAGCCGAACAAGGCGCGCTACCACGAAACGGATACCTGGGTTAAGCGCAATGGAAAGTGGCAGATTATTGCCGAACAGGTGCTGCGCTATTACGAAGATCCCGCATCAGGGCAGGCGGACTTCGGCAAATATCCGCTCTATCTCGGCATGTACCAGCTGGGCCCCGGCGTTACGCTGACGATTTCGCAGGATGGCTCGAATCTCTACGCGCAAGAAATCGGCAAGAAGAAGGAGCAGCTGATCCCCGAAGCGGCGGACATCTTTTTCAGCAAGGGCGTGGAGGGCCGCGAATTGTTCAAATACGACCACCAAGGCAGAGTGGCTGCATACATCCAGCGCCGCAACAACGAGGATATCGTCTGGAAGAAGCTGAACTAAGGAGCGGGCGAATGGTGAGCATGCGCCATGCGTCGGCCGCGAACCGGTGATTTGTTGAATCCATCGCGTCACGTGCACCTGACGGCGAAGCCCGTTTCCATAACGGTCGCGCTGAGCCCGTCGCACGCGCTGCGAAAGATGATGCAGCAATTTACCAACGTGAATCTGAAGCGCTTGAATTGGGTATTGAACTATACGGGTCACCGACAACGACGTTTCCGCGATTAGTGTGCGCATCGGTCAGTGGCGTCAGCTAAAACGCCGCATTCGAAACTGGGTCTTCGTGTATTCCTGTGGGTGATTTCATCGGATTTCATAGCTTCAGTCCCTTCGACTGGGAGAGAAATATGCGATATGCACTCGTTTTCCTTGCCATTTTCGTGGCGTCCCCCGCGCTTGCCGACGATCGATCGACAATCACACAATATGAGCAGCAACTGGTTGATGCCGTGACAAATGGCACGCCTGGGGTATGGGTCAAGTATCTCGACCCGGACGTCATTTATGCCGAGGAGGACGACACATACAAAGGTAAGGCTGCGATGGTGAAGGAGATCAGGCCATTGCCGAAAGGCTTGGGCGGCAACATCAAGGTCGCGTTGCTGTCTTTTCACGAGGACGGCGATACGGCCGTCGCGTTATTTCGCCAAATCGAGACGGAATTTTATTACGGCCAGACGATCCACGCGAACTATCTGACCAACACGGTGTGGAAGAAGCGTGCCGACGGCTGGAGACAGATTGAAGGTCAGGTGCTGGCGGAGAAGACCGATCCTCCGTCGATCACGCTGCCTGCAGGCGATCTCGGGAAATTCGTCGGCACATACAAGCTCAGGAACTCGGAGCCGACATACAGACTGACCTTGGCTGATGGGAAGCTGATGGGGGGACGTTCCGGCAAGATGCCATCACCATGGAATGCGGAGACCCGCGATGTGTTTTTCATCAAGGGCGATCCTCGCATCCGCAAGATGTTTCAGTACGACGAACACGGAAATGTCACTGGCTTCATCGAACGCCGTGAGAGTTGGGATGTGGTGTGGGATAGAGTGCACTAGAAGATAAGCTCCAGTCCAAAGCCCTGATATGCTGCGCTCTTTGAGGTGCCATGCCTAAAATCCATACTCTCAGTGACCGAGTAGACGCCATGCCGTTGGCGATAAACCGGTAAGTCGGTGAATCCATCGCGTCATGTGCGCTTGATCGGCGAAGCCGGTTTCCGTGGCAATCGAACCGAGGCGATCGCACGCACGGGTGATGCGAAACCACGCTGTCTTGGTCTTTAGTTCCGCGCGAAACACCTCAGGCGCAATGCCGTACGCTTTGGAAAAGCCGCGCGATACTGTTTCAGGCGTCAGCCTATGTGCATGTGCCCAATCCCCGAGCGAGAGAGAGGTATCGCACACGAGATCCGCCGACAACTGATCTGGCCAATCGTTGCGCTTTCCAATAGGTATCGATGATCCACGGCAGATCTCAGCCGCGAGACGCTCTCTCGCCTCATGCACATCTTTCTCGGCGATGCACACCAGCTCATCCAGACCCTTCAGGTGATAGAAGCCACCCATGCCGCTGTGATCAAGCCATGGCAGTCTGATCAGCTTGACGGTGGAAGAAACCCGGTGGTTCTCGTGAGCATCGAGGTCCGGATGTACAAGCACATCGCCAGCAACGGCGCGAATACGGCCTGCGTAGCTCGATTCCTCAAACGAACCGCTGACGACCACTGTCGCATAAGCGCAAAGATGGCGGTGGCGTGACATAGTCAGATTGTCGGTTAATACCTCGATGCCATGCGGTACTTGGCGAAGCGCTAGATGCCTGAGTGGGCTCGCACGAGTCGGCAGTCGATCGCTACAGTCAGATTTGATCGACACATGTTTCCTCGCAGAAGCCATGGTGGCGGACATCGCTTCACGCGCCACAGGTGAAATACAGGCTCGGCTGGGCGCGCCCTGGAATCGCGATCTCCGCATCGAAGCGGAATCCCAATTTTTCGAGCACCCGAACAGATGCGGCATTCTCTTGTGCGGTAATCGCCACGATCTGCCCCATGTTTAACTGCTGCCGTGCACGTTCCAGCGTGGCCGCACCGGATTCGCTGGCATAACCTTGACCATGGTGCCGCTTCAGAAAGGCATAGCCTAGATCTGGATAGTCAAGCGTGTCACGGCGTATCAGTCCGCACATGCCGATCACTTCACCGTTCAGCTTCAGGCTCACTTTATACAGGCCATGCTCGTGTTTGGCATACATCGCCACCGGACCGTCGCGTAGATACGCTTCGGCGGCGGCAATATCGCGCACACCCTTGTCGGCAATGTTCTTGATGAAGTCCGCCTCGTTCAATAATTCGAGAATGAAGCTTGCATCGTCAAGCGTGAAGTATTCGACGCGAAGTCGTTCGGTCTCGAATGGGCACATGCATTTTTCCAGGTAGATGAAAAGCGTCACGATTGGAGTGGCCGAAATCCTAAGCGGCAACCGTTTTTAACCCCTGCCACCCCTGATTGAAATGTCAGCGATTTAGGGTCTTGGATAACCAATTATCCGAATCACTTCATACCAATTTAGTTAGGCAATCGCATCGTATGCCGCGCTTTCATCTAACCGGAAATGGTGCTCTATATCTGCACGTTGCATTAAAAACTTGGTGTTGACCACGTTACTTCCTTCACTTGTCCCGGTCACCCGTGAGCGCAAATATATCGAGAAATTTCTCCCGAGAGATGCCCGGCCACTGAAAATCGAACCGTCGTTAGTCAGGCCCGAGTCGACGGATGGTCAGGCGATCGTCTGCCGACATGCAAGTCTGGTGGCACCGACGAACCGACAGGCGTCCGCAGTCCGGGCGCTTTTTCATGGCTGCTCTGTAAACGTAGCGACGAGTAGCGTTCCTGCCTTACTACCCTGTGGGCTTCCTTCCTGACACCGGCTTGCTTTGTCTAAGGCGTAAGCGTCCATGTTTAATACGAACTGCAACTGTTCACAGACAGCTTGAAGACGCAGAGCACTCTGGCTCTAGTCGACATTGGCGGAAATTCTTGTTCATGAACAGCCCATAGCTGGTTCAATCGCTTCCGCAAGCTGCTGGTGCGGTACGAGAGGCTGGAGCGCAGCTTCTTGGCGTTGAATCATCTCGCTGCCGCCATCATCACATTCCGAAAGATGCCGCTCCCTGTGAATGTTATTTACAGATAAGTTCTTATTTAATCCGACAAGACTGCCTCTATATCATCGAAGGGAGATGCCCTGTCTACAGGCAGGGTTTTGGCCAGCTCCTTATCTCGCGCTATCTCTGTGTCCCTGTAGCGCCAAAATCGCATATATAAATTATCCTTATCCTTTAATCCGGCAGTAACAAGCCTGCTACATTTTATTGCAAAAAATACCAGACTTGGAAATGCAAAAATAAAAGAATATTTTTTGACCTTACGGTATCGAAGTTTATCTAATAGATAAGCAGATGGAATATGTCCAGCCTTCGCTCCCTTCTCCAACATTTTTCTGACTACTGGACGATTTTGAAAAATATCTAACCGCGCGATCATAAATGCCCCCATAAATGGAGACAATTTGTTTGCCTTTGCAAAATAGCGCATGCCCTGCCTTACATTGCGTGCCAATCTTTTTCCTTGAAACAAGGCTTCACCTGCAGCAACAAGGACTTCGGGATCATTCGATCGCATACCGGAGTTCAGAAAGAATTCGTACTCTGAGCTCAATCCCGTGCGCCGCGCTATCAATGGGAATTTATGGATCAACATAGCTACGGCAATGGCTTCTTTATGATCACCCGCTCGCGCGGACGCTACCTTATCCCAAAGTAAGGCGGTGTTAGTTTCTTCAGATTTTAGTGGCATGGCTTCTGGGTACCTGCCGACACAGCCAGCGGTACGGCCACAGGAGACATTGGAACTGGAAGATTCGGCGGAGATGGGGTGGGCACGAAATCGTCTTCGATGTATTCCAGCATTTGACTCAATATTTCTTGAGTCGGCATGTCGGCGCCAACTACGGCTGGTGGTACGTCCGCAGTTCCATTCAGTGCAGCCGCCATCATCACAGTGCGGGCGACAGCTGCAAGCCCCGCTTCCGAGAGAATAGCAGGGGCAGCCACAAGTCCAACCCCGCCCGCCATAATATACACAGGCGCCATGTTGGGAGCGCCCCACAAGTTTTGAATCATATCGGGGGGGAAGCGTACAAAGGTTTCCTGTACAGAAAGCCGTACCTAAGAAATTTGTGCCAGCAAGTCCGCTCGGGTCTTTTCGCATCAATGGATTCCCGCCGACATAGGTATAGCCGATCATCTTGTTGCTGTTGGGATCAATGGTAGAAGTCTGCCCCCAGCCATTGACGGTCGCGGTGGTTCGGTTGCCGTCGGCATCGTACTGGTAGCTCTCGTTGTCTGCCGTTGAAGTCACCGTACTCAGCCGTGACAAGGCGTCGTACGTGATCGACTCCGTCATGGTGCTGTCGACACCGTTGGCGATATGGTTAAGGCGATTGGCGGTGTCGTAGCTGAAGCCCAGACTCTGCACTCCAGGCACGCTGATTCCCGTCATACGCATGTCGCTGTCGTAGCTAGCGGTATTGACTAGGCCGTTGCTGGAGGTCCACGCCGCCATTGCCAGATTGCCGGGACGGTAGGTGATGGCGGTGGCACCGTTGAAGTAGGAACTGCCTACGCTCAGCAGCACGCTGTTGACCACACCGTTGGTGCGGTAATAGATGGCTTTATTGCCATCCGGATAGTCCACGACGGTCAGACGGCCTTCGGCATCGTAGTTGTAACCCAACGCGTAGGTGGTACCACTGACGGAGAAACCGCGCCCCGATACCCAGCCTTCCGGTGTGTAGGTATAGGATGTTGTGCCCGTGGCGTCACTGGCAGCACACAGCTGCCCTTTGCCATTGGTACAACTGTCATAGGTAAAGCTCTGCGTCTGGCCACCTGCGCTGATGCTCGTGGTGCGGTTGAGACCATCGAAGCCATAGGTGGTCTGCGTGCCATCGGCACGAGTCAGGCTCGATTGCCTACCGTAGCTGTCATGAGCGTAGTGCGTGGTGCCGGTATCCGGACTGACCTGCTGCCACAACTGGCCCAGCCCGTCGTAGGCATAGCTGGTGACCAAACCGCGCGGGTCCGTGACGGACGCCACGTGGTCGGCGGCATCATAAGTGGACTGCGTAGTGCCGCTTTTGGCATCGATAGTGCGAGTTTTTCGATCAAGGGCGTCGTACTGGAAGCTCGTTTTATTGCCCAGTGCATCGGTCATCGACAGCAGGTTGCCGTTACCATCGTAGGCGTAGGTCTCCACCTGGCCATTCGCCCCTTTGCGCTGATAGGGCCTTCCCACGGCATCGTAGACGACGGTTTTCGACAAGCCGATATCTGACCCTCGGGCAATGACGTCCGAGGTGACGTCCCCCATGGCGTCGTAACTGAAAGATTCCGTGGAAGTGCCATCCTTATCGTTGCGAGCGATTGAGCTAACCTGCATATATGCGTTGCGATTCCACGTGGTTACCTCATCGTCAGGTGTAGTCAGCGTATAGAGCAGACCAAAGCCGTCGTAGGTATACGTCCAGGAACCTGCGATGCCGTAGGGGTAGGTGGTCTTGGTAGCGACCCGGCCACGCGCATCATAGGTATATTTGGTGACAGCCCCATTGGGGCTGACGATCTGCTGGGGTTCGCCCAATCCGTTGTAGTTGCTATACGTCGTGGTCTGCCCCAATCCATTGGCGATGGAAACGAGATTCCCCATCGTGTCATAGCTGTAGACATCGGTGTCACTGTTGCCCGGTGACGGATGGATGACGGATTTGGTCTGTACCATCCCATTTCCATACAACGTGTAGTTGTACTGGGTGGTCAGGGTCTGGTTGCTTGTGCCGACAACAGTCAGATTGGTGACTGCCATGGTGGCCATGCGGTTCTGAGCGTTGTAGGTGAAGGCGGTTTTCGAAATGCCCACGACTGTGGTGCTCAACAGGCGATTTAGCGCGACATTCGGGTCCCAAGTATCGTTAGTGGTACGCGCTAGTGTTGTGCCGTACGCTTCGGTCATGGTCTGCAGCTGACCGTTGGGGGCATAGGTATAACTCGTTACATTGCCATTGTTGTCAGTCGTCTGCTGGGGGTTGCCCCAGCTATCGTAGGTGCTGGAATTGATCGTCGAGCCGCAGTCCACGACAGCGCCGCCGCTCGTTGAGAGCAGTGGGGAATACGTTCCACTGCCGAACTGCTCCACCGAAGCGTGACCCAAGGCATTGGTAATGGTTGTTACCGGGCCCGTGGCATTGGTAGCGTAGAGAAGGGTGGTCGCCTGCGTACCGTCGGCCATATGCGTTCCGGTGGCTTGTCCAGTGCTGTTGTAGGTGGTGATCGAATACGGCACACCGTTGTAGTCCACTTCGGTCAGCAGCTGCGTTACAGGATCGTATTTATACTGGATCACCGTCGCGGGGGAGCCGGGAAGCGTGACTTGCGTATAGTTATCGTTGGTGCCCCGCACATAGGAATATACATTCCCGGCCGGGTCCTTTGCGGTTTCGATGACTCCCGTGATTGCCCCGTTTGACGAATATTGAATTTGGCCATTCAACGTAATAGACGAACCATTCGTGTGCGTCGCGGTAATGGAGTAGGCGTTTGTGCCGTTGGTTGAGCGGGTGATGGTCCAGCCGATGCCCGATACGTCCTTGACCGATTGCAAATAAGGTCCCTCACCGGAAGGGTATGTTTGAACCGTTCCGTCCTCGTCGTACAAAGTGTAAGTGCCGTCAGCATTTGTAGTTAGGCTGGCCACGCCACTTGGAGTTTGCGGATGAACGCCGACGGTATTACCACCCGCAAAAGTGGCATTCGAGCCATCCGGGCGGTAGAGCGTGACCTTGCTGCAATGGTTAGCGCCGTTGCACGTAGTATCAAGCCAGTAATCAAAACTGGTCCTCCACCCTGGCACATCTGCCGCCGATGATCTTTGAGAATGGTAGTAGCGTGTGAATTTAAGCCCCATCTCGCCTGGCACCACGAAATCCGTTACGGATTCAACCTTGGCGCCGGTACTGGGAATGACAGGGTCTCCAGCTGGGCAACCGGCGCCCTTGCTGCTTAGACCTCCTGGCAGAAAATCTGATCGTTGGAAGTCGGAGTAGGCACGGTAATAGACTTGGTCACCTGACCACATCGATGCAAAATTTGCGCCATTTAATACACCGTAATCCCCAAAAACTGATACATCTGGAAGAGTAGAGGCAGCATTAGATGGAAGTTTTGCATTAATAAATTTGATGCTTCCACATAATCCTTGAGTTGAATACACCGTTGCCAGCAATGCAATTGTCAAAAGAGGGGCGATATGGAATTGAAGTAGCCTTTTCTAAACGAACATAGTTAAGATCCTTTTACGATGTAGTTGGCAATGACTTGGATTGGTCTGGCGATGGTTATTGAGTCGAGCTATAGGATTAATGCGGCATAAGCTTTATATCAAAAGATGCCCTTGCGGTAAGCGTTATGGCTTCGGCTGGAGGCTGAGGTTTCCCACGATTTCGCAGTGCGATGTATTTCCGAAGAAATAACGCGACCGCGGGAGTGCCCTGTTAGTCAGTACTGGGCCTTGATCCTTATCTTGCGCAAGAATCTTCCTCCCTGACATCAGCTACTCCTCACAGTTGCTAGATGCATTTCGCCAAAACTATGGCGAGACAACGGTTCCTTCGTACTCTTGTGGCGGTTACGACGTCAACAAGCAAGTTATTACGCGTGCCGATGCCGCCGGTATTTGGCACGCTGATTACAGCTGCCACCCATGACGGATGCCTCTACGGCACGCGCGGCGCCCGAGGTAGTGATCGCTAGCCATGATCGTTGCACCATTCCAACCAAACCCGAGCGTCGATGAGTGGCTGAGCCAGATCCGACGAAACTCTCGGCCCTCTACGCCATCCTCGACGATCGGGCTCGACGTACTACGAGCTGCGCACAACCTCGCGTGATGATTTTCTATACCAGTCGGCGCGGGTAAGATCAGGCCTTAGCCGGAGATGCACAGCGAGATGCTGATCACCCAAGGAACAGCGCGTAGCGAGGCCACCGATCGCCGCTTGGCGTGCATCCTGGCCGCCATCGCAGGCGCATTGAACGCCTCGGCTTTTCAGGCAGTGGGCTTCTTCGCCGCCAACATGACCGGCAATGTCTCGGCGCTTTCGGATCGCATGGCTCTCGGCCAATGGCTGATCGGCGGCTTCTATTTGTCCATCGTGCTGACGTTTGTGTTCGGAGCGGCGGTCTCCACGCTCCTCGTCAATGGCGGCAGAAGGCGCAACATCCGAAGCATCTATGCCCTGACGGTGTTGGCCGAAGGGTTGCTGATGGGGCTGCTAGGCGTTCTCGTCCAGGGCCTGCCGATCACTTTACGCGCGCCCTTCCTAATCTTGGGATTAGCCTTTTTGATGGGCCTGCAAAACGCGATTGTCACCACGATTTCGGGTGCGCGGGTTAGAACCACGCATGTCTCAGGCATGGCCACGGACATCGGCATTGAGCTGATGATGCTGTTGGACATGGCCAGAGGGGTTGAACCTTCGGCAGAGCGAAATTCTTACCGATCCAAGCTGAGGCTGCATGTTCAAACCGTCCTCGCTTTCTTGGCGGGTGGTATGTGTGGTGTGTTGCTCTATCAGTCGATCGGGAACCGGCTGCTGTTCGTCACCGCGAGCCTCTTGTTGCTCATGGCAGCCAACGGGATCTACCGCGCACAAAAGATGGCGTAGTCATCGGGCGAGTAAGCTAAGCCCATAGTCCAACGGACGAGGCGATGTCTATGAGCGCACAAGGTGGCGGCTGGTTTGGTCCGAAACGATGGGGCTGGGGCATCGCCCCGAGGACCTGGCAGGGGTGGGTCACCACGGTGGTTTATATCGCCCTGATGGTTGCGTTGCCGCGTGTCGTTTCACCCAGGACCGAGCACCCGGAGTTCATGGGGGCGATCGTCACTCTGACGGTGGTCTTCCTCGCGATTTGCATCTGGAAGTTCGAGCGAACGGAGCGCTGATAGCGAACCGAGCGCGCTGCTCAGTCGCAGGCACATCGGTCATCTGAGGATATCTAGGAGCTGCGGGGCCAGTCTGTTTCATTACGGCCGCCGCACAGTTCCAGGCTGGTGGTCAGTTGGGTGAAGATTTTCCACATGCTGCTGACAAAAATCGAGGTAGGTCCTGACAATCGCAGAGGGATGGCGATGCGAGGGATAGAGCAGGCTGATCTGCTGCTCTGGCATGGGATGCTGAGGCAGCAAGGCGACCAGCTGTCGTTCCTGCAGCGCTTGGGCAGCGAGAAACGGTGGGAGTTCGGTGACCATTTCGCCGGATAGCGCTCGGCGCCGCAGGTGTGCGTAGTCGTTTGTGGAGAGTAAGGCCTTGGGTCCGATTACTTGATCACCCAAACGCCACGCGCCGTTTGTATTGGCGCCTAGACTCCAAACCGCGCAAGGAAATCGATGCAACGCATCGGGCGTGTCTGGTAGGCCCAGTCGTTCAATGAGTTGCGGACTGGCCACCAGCACGTGGCGATAGGACAGCATGCGTCGCGCCACCATGGATTCGTGGGTGATCGATCCCACGCGTAGCGCCACGTCGATGCCGTCCTCGATCAGATCGACGCGTCGCTCGGTTGTATAGACGTGCAGCTGGATATCTGGATAGCGTTGCTGGAAGTTCGAGAGCAGATCCCACCATGGCTCGAATGCGGGCGGCAGCGATAGCCGCAAGCGTCCTTTGAGCTGTGCCTGATCGCTCACCACCGCCTGCTCGGCTTGGACCAATGCTTCGATGTTATGACTGGCACGCTCGTAGAGCCGCGTTCCAGCGTCGGTGAGTTTGGTGCCGCGCACCGAACGCTCCAGCAACTGCACTTTCAACTGTCGCTCAAGTTCACGAATTCGCCGGCTGAGTGTGGGCAGTGGAATTCCCATGCGATCGGCCGCTGCGGACAGGCTGCCAGCCTGCACCACGTTAACGAACATCTCGGCAGCGTTGAGGTCCACAGCTTATTCCTATCATTTTTGGTAGAAAAACTATCACTAATGTGGATTTTCTTCCAATGTTGATTGGATCAAAGTGCACCCAACGACCACCAACACTTCCCAAACCCGGAGCCCCGCCATGACTATCCAATCCGTCCTCCAGACCTACGAAACCGCTCTCAATAACAATGACATCAACACCATTCTCAGCCTCTATGGGAACGAGCCCGTGTTTATGCCGCAACATGCGCCGGCCTTGATGGGCCGCGACGCTGTCCGTGCCGGTTACGAGCAGGTGTTTGCCACCCTCAAGCTCGCGGTTCACTTCGACATCCACGAGGTCGAGGAAGCCGGGGATTGGGCCTGGGCCCGCACCAGCTCGGCTGGGCGCACCCGCATCCTCGGCGCCGGGATTGAAGTGAACGAAGGCAACAACGAACTGTTTGTGTTCCGGCGCGAGAACGGTGTATGGAAAATCCATCGCTACCTGTTCTCAACCAACCAGCCGCGCGCCTGAGATCACCGCCATGAAAGCCTACGTGATCCGCATGTGTGCATTCGGCCTCAAAAGCAATCGCGCACTTGGCAAACTGATGGTGCGGCTCTGATGGCAACCACGATCGAGACGATGCGGGCATTGGTGCTGTCCCAACCGGGCCCGTCCACTAATCTGGTGCTGACGTGTCTGCCGGTGCCGGTGCCACGGGACGGGTGGGTGCGGATCGCGGTGCGCGCCTTCGGCTTGAACCGGTCCGAGCTGCACACGCGCCTCGGGCTATCCGAGGGCGTCACGTTCCCACGCGTGCTGGGCATCGAGGCCGTCGGTGTTGTCGATGCCTGCCTCGACGGCACCCTGCCTGTCGGCCAGCAGGTGGCCACTGTGCTGGGAGGCATGGGTCGCGTCTTCGACGGCGGCTACGCCGAGTATGTTGTGGTGCCGTGCACACAGGTCATTGCATTTCGTTCCGCATTGCCCTGGGCGACGCTGGGCGCGGTGCCCGAGACGCTGCAGACCGCCTACGGTTCGTTGACGATCGGGCTAGATCTGCAACCGGGCCAGACCCTGCTCATTCGTGGTGGCACCTCGGCGCTGGGTCTGGCCGTGGCGACGCTGGCCAAGCAGATGGGCGCGACGGTGCTGGCTACGACGCGGCAACCCGAGCGAGCTGACGCGCTGCGCAACCATGGCGTGGACCATGTCATTGTCGATGATGGCCATGTCGCGCGTGCCGTGCGGCATGTCATGCCAGAAGGGGTGGATGCCGCGCTGGAACTGGTTGGCACACCGACCTTGCCCGACACGTTGCGCGCGGTTCGCGTGCATGGCACCGTTTGCTTCGCAGGTATGTTGTCGAATCAGTGGACCGTGAAGGACTTCTACCCGATTGATTACCTGCCGCGCGGCGTGCGGCTCACGGCCTATGCGGGTGGTGCCGCTGACCTGCCGGCCGCCGTGCTGCAGAATTACCTGGATCAGATCGCGAGCGGTGCTGCTAGCCTGGGCCCGATTCATGAATACCTCCTTGAAGACGTGCCTCGCGCACACGCGGACATGGAGTACAACCGTGTCTTCGGCAAGCTCGTCGGCCTGACGGGCACAGAAAAAGGAAACTGACGCATGCGCGCTGCTTGGTATGAACGCCGCGGGCCGGCGGCCGAGGTTCTTGTAGTGGGCACCATGCCCGCTCCCACACCAGCCGCCGGCGAAGTCCGGATCCGCCTGCTTGCCTCAGGCATCAGCCCCGGCGACGTGAAGAAACGCAGCGGCTGGCAAGGCTCGCCGATGCCCTATCCCCGCGTGGTGCCGCACAGCGACGGCGCCGGCACGATCGACGCCGTCGGCGCCGGCGTCGAAGCAGCACGCATCGGGCAGAAGGTGTGGTGCTACGGCGCCCAGTCCTACCGCGCTTTCGGAACGCGGCCGAGAGCGTCGTCGTGCCAAGCGCCCAGGCCGTTGCGCTGCCGGCCGATGCGGACCTGGCGATGATGGAACAGGCGGCGAACCTGGGCATCGCTGGCATCACCGGTTGGCGCGCCGTCTTCGCCGATGGGACAGTGCAGGGCCTAACGGTGTTGGTCTGGGGAGCGGCTTCGGGCGTGGGCGCGGTGGCGTTGCAGATGGCCGTGCGCGACGGCGCAACGGTGCTGGCCGTCGTGCGCAAGGCCGAGCAGCAATCCACCGTGTTGGCGATGGGCGCGCAGGAAGCCTTTCTCGCAGACACGCCCGATCTGGTGGAAGTTCTTCGCGCAGCGGCACCCCATGGTGTGGACCGCGTGGCCGACGTGGACTTCGGCAGCCATGTCGAGACCAACGCGAAGGTGCTGGCTGTCGGCGGGGTGATTTGCGCCTACTACTCGGCGGCCAACCACCCGCCGATTCCCTACTGGACGCTTGGCTTTGCCGACGCCACGCTGCGCTTGCTCGGTAGCGACGACTTTGCGCCCGCCATCAAGGCCCGGGCTGCTGTCGAACTCACCGCCGCGTTGGCCGAAGGCAAGCTCGTGTCGAGCATCGGCGCTCGGGTGCCGCTCGATGACATCGTGCTAGCGCACGAACGGGTCGAGAGCGGTGCGGCGGGGCGCACCATGCTGCGGTTGTGATGCTCGGCGCGGCCTGATACGTCAGTAGCTAACGGTGGTCACCGGCGTTTACCAAAATCACGGAGTGTTCGGACAGTGCTCCCAATACGATGCCCTGCCGACCTGCAAGTCTGGTGGCACCGACGAACCGACAAGCGCTCCTGACCCGGGCGCTTTTTTCATGCCTGCTTCTGAAATGGAGCGACGAGTAGCGCTTCTGCCTTACCGTCCCATGAGTTCCTTCCCGACACCGGCTTGCTCCTGTTGCGAGCCAGCATCGCTTCACGTCGTCCTGCGCAAGGGTTCCCTCGTCCACGTTGTTCCCGCCCTCCAGCCTGCCGCACGGCGGCCGGCCCCGGGTGCTGCATGCCTTTTCCGTTTCGCTTGCGGAAGGCCCACGGCGCAATCCAGCGTCGGGGAGACAGCACATGGGCATCCTCAAGGACAGCAAGGGCATCTACAAACTCACTGGCAAGACCACCGAAGCCGACGTGCTGGCCGCCGCGGAAGGCATCCTGCAGAGCAAGCTTGAACGCCAAGGCAGCATCGGTAATCCACGAGATGCCGGCGACTTTCTCCGCATGCGCTTGGGCGCATTGCTCCACGAAGAATTCCACATCCTCTGGCTCGACAATCGCCATCGGATCCTTGACTGCCAAAAGCTCTTCACCGGCACCATCGATGGAGCGAGCGTCTACCCCAGAGAGGTCGTGCGGGCAGCGCTGAACATCAATGCTTGCGCCGCCATCCTTTCTCACAATCACCCGAGCGGCGTGGCTGAACCGAGCGCGGCAGACCGAGCGATCACGCAGGAGCTCATCGAAGCTTTAAAGCTGGTGGGCGTGCGGGTGCTCGATCACATCGTGGTTGGCGCAGGTGACACGGTAAGCATGGCGGGGCGGGGGCTGATGTGAGCCCGTTTGTTGTTTTCTCGAAGGGCTGACCAGCAGTGGCCAGCCTGTTTAAGCGTGACGGCCATATCGGATAAGCATGTGCAACCGACGTCGTCTTGACAGTCGGTCGGGGCCGTCTAAGGTGTGGCACCTTTGCTCTCAACCCACCCATGAATACCAACGATACGCGCGCCTATTTCCTTCAATTGGGCTACCTCCTAGAAAAATCGGTCACTGGGGAGTGGACGTTTTCCGTCCTTGGCACCGAGGGGAGCCCGACGTGCGCGTGGGGTGATGTTCCTACGCGGACATTTAAGAATGTGTCGGAAGTTTGGGCGGCGTGGCAGTCTTGGATCCACGACAAATGGTGTGCTGAAAGCATCAAGGAGTGGCTCCGCAAAAAGCAGGCCAACGCGTCGCCGGCAGATCTTGAGCACATCAAGGAATGGCTGGAAGGCAATGTGGTCCGCCTGCCTCAACACCTTCAAGATGACCTCGATTTTCAAATCATCTACGGCATGGCGTTGCCAAGGAACTGGCGTGCGCTTGCGGTCAAACTCTCGGTATTCTAGTGGCGGCCGCTGGCAGACTGAATGAATTGCGTTTCAGCGGTGACGTTGGCACGCTCAGGCTATCGGATGGATCTTCAGGACCGAAACGGGCTACGCCTTGGATGGCCGCCCGGGATGCAAGTCGAATGCAATAAACGTAACAACATGCGTCTTGACAAGGCCTTATTGAATCAGTCAAGAATGCCGAGCCAGCATAGTTGTGATGGCTGAGAATGCAGCGACTGGGGAGTAGCTGGTGGCAGGGACGTCGTTATTCAGACATGAGGTCATGGATGCTCGGCGCGGCGAATGGCTGGGTTCCATCATCGTTGCCGCCCCGTTGTCGCGTTGGATACTCACCTTGCTGGCATTGGTCTTGGCTGCGGCGATCCTGCTGTTCCTGTGCTTCGGTCACTACACCCGTCGAGAGACGGTCACTGGGCAACTGGTACCTAGTGCTGGTCTGCTAAATATTGCCGCACCCAGCATCGGCACGATCACACGCCTGCATGTGAACGATGGTCAGATGGTCAAGGCGGGCGACGCGCTGCTTGAGCTTTCCAGCCAGCAAGACAGCGCCGCCCTGGGCGATACGCATGCGATCGTGGGCCAGCAACTGGACGCCCAGCGCGAGCGGCTGCAAGCCGACTTGCTCAACCAGACGCAACTGTCGCAACAGCAAGGCGCCGCGCTGAGTGCCAAGATGACACTGCTGCGGGCTCAACTGACCCAGATCGACGGTCAACTGGACATTCAGCAGCAACAAGTCACCAGCAATCAGCAATTGCTGGATCGTATCAAGCCGCTGGGCGCTCAAGGCTATGTGTCGATTATGCAGATCCAGCAACAGGAAGCTGCGCTGCTGAATGCGCAGGCGCAATACAAGACGCTGATGCGCCAGCAACTAGATACCCGACAGCAGATCGATGCCACGCAACAACAATTGGCGCAGCTGCCGCTGGACGACACGACCAAACGCAATGACACCCAACGCCAGCTGGCCGGCATCGCCCAGTCGATGGCACAGAACGAACAGCAGCGCGCCGTGGTATTGCGTGCTCCGCATGATGGGGTGGTGTCCGCCGTGCTATTGAAGGCGGGACAGATGGTCAGCGCCGGTCAGCCGCTGCTGTCCATCCTGCCGGCCGGCTCCACCCTGCAGGCGCAACTGCTGGTGCCCAGCCGCGCGATCGGTTTCATCGAGCCAGGTAGCCGTGTGGTATTGCGCTACCAGGCGTTCCCCTACCAGAAGTTCGGCCAGCATTACGGCCGTGTCGCCGACATCTCACGCAGCGCGCTCAGTTCAGTCGACATCACTGCACTGGTAGGGCAGCAGCCCCAGCAGCAGGAGCCGTTGTATCGCGTCGAGGTGACGTTAGACAGTCAGCACGTGCTGGCCTACGGCAAGTCGGAATCGGTGAAGCCCGGCATGGAACTGGATGCCGACATCCTGATGGAGAAGCGCAGCCTGCTGGAGTGGGTGTTCGAGCCCCTATACGGCATGGCGCATCATTTGGCCGGAGGTGCCGCGCATGGCTGACGGCACTCAGCACGGACCAACGACCGCGCACGGCTACCGTATGCCCTTGCAATTCGGCTGGTCGCGCCGGTTGCCGATGATGCCGCAGACCGAAGCGGCCGAATGCGGCTTGGCCTGCCTGGCGATGGTGGCGAGCTTCCACGGTCACGATGTCGACCTGGCCGGCCTGCGCCGGCGCTTCTCTACCTCGCTTAAGGGCGCCACGCTGGCCCGGGTGATGGCGATGGCGAGCCAGCTAGGTTTCGGTTGCCGCCCGCTCAAACTTGATCTGGAAGATTTGAGTCAGCTCAAGACACCATGCCTTCTGCACTGGGATCTAAACCATTTCGTGGTGCTCAAGAGCGCCGGTAGGCGCGGCATCGTCATTCACGATCCAGCGCGCGGCCTTCGCAAGCTGAGCTTGAAGCAAGCCTCGGCGCATTTCACCGGCGTGGCGTTGGAGTTGAGCCCTTCGGCAGACTTCACGCCAGTGCACGAACGCCAAGCCGTATCCATGCGCGCACTCACCGGCAAGGTGCGTGGCTTGGTGCCGGCAATGGCGCAGATCCTGCTGCTGGCACTGGCACTGGAGGTGTTCGCGCTGGCCGTGCCGTTCTATCTGCAATGGGTGCTGGATCAAGTACTGGTCTCGGCTGATCACGATCTGCTCACCCTGCTGGGCCTCGGCTTCATTGGTATCGCGATCTTCTCGGCACTGGTCACCGCCGCGCGCTCCTGGGCGGTCACCTGGCTGGGCGCCACGCTCAACGTGCAGTGGGCCAGCAACCTGTTTGGCCATCTGATGCGCCTGCCGCTGGACTGGTTCGAGAAGCGTCATGTGGGCGACGTGGTATCGCGCTTCGGCTCCATCCAGACCATCCAAAAAACCCTGACCACGCAGTTCATCGGCTCGTTGTTGGACGGCTTGATGTCGCTGGTCACGCTGGTGGTGATGGGCTTCTACAGTGTCTGGCTCACCGCGCTGTTGGCAGGACTGTTCCTTGGCTACGGGCTGATCCGCTGGGTCTTTTTCAACCCGCTGCGCCGCGCCAATGAAGAGCAGATCGTCTACGCCGCCCGCCAGCAGAGCGAATTGCTGGAGTCCATCCGCGGTGCCATGCCGATCAAGCTCGCCAACAAGCAGAAGGAGCGGCTCTCCCGCTACGCCAACGCCACGGTGTCCACCGTCAACCGCGATATCGGCATCCAGCGGCTGGGCATCGCCTTTATGCTGAGCAACCAGCTGATGTTCGGCATCGGTCGGGTGACGATGATCTGGATCGCCGCCACGCTGGCGCTGAAAAGCGAATTCTCTGCCGGCATGTTGATCGCCTTCATTGCCTACGCCGATCAGTTCACCAGCCGCGCGGCCGGGTTGATCGACAAGTGGGTGGACTTCCGCATGCTGAAGCTGCACGCGGAACGGGTGGCCGATATCGCGCTGACGGCACCTGAGAAGGTAGCCGAAACGGTGTGGAACGGTCCGATTCCCGAGGCAAGTGTTGAGCTGTGCAACGTCAGCTTCCGCTACGCGGAGGGTGAACCGTGGATTCTCAAGAATTGCAACGTGCGCATTGAGGCAGGCGAATCGGTGGCCATCGTCGGCCCCAGCGGCTGTGGCAAAAGCACGCTGGCGAAAATTGTGCTGGGCTTGCTGGAGCCCACCGAAGGCGTAGTGAAATTCGGTGGCATCGATATCCGCAAGCTGGGGCTAGATACCTACCGCCAGTGGATCGGGGCGGTAATGCAGGATGATCAGCTGTTTGCGGGTTCCATTGCGGACAACATCGGTTTCTTCGATGTGGATACTGCGCCGATCAAGGTCGAAGCAGCGGCGCGGCTTGCAGCGATTCACGACGACGTTGTGGCGATGTCGATGGGCTATCAAAGCCTAGTGGGCGACATGGGCTCCAGTCTGTCGGGTGGACAAAAGCAACGGGTAATCTTGGCAAGGGCTCTTTATCGCCGGCCCAAACTGCTGGTGCTGGATGAAGCGACCAGCCATTTGGATATGGAGCTGCAGCGGCTCGTCATTGAAGCCGTGCAGAGGCTAAATATTACGAGAATTGTTATTGCACACCGCACGGAAACCATTGCGGGCGCAGACAATATCTTCACCTTGGCAACGGGGTGCGCTCAATCGGCTGTGCTTGCCAAATTGGCAACGTAGCGGATGCTAGGCAGAGGCAGTCTGCCAGTTTTAGGCTCGGATATTTTGGTGATAACCAGTTATATCTACAGCTTGAGAAATTAAAGGAATCGACATGAAAGAGCTGACAGTCATGGAAGTTGAACAGGTATCCGGTGGCGGGCTGAGCCCGGCTGAGGGTGGGGTTGCGATCATTGCTCTAGGCCTAATGGGTGGACCCTTCACTATGGCCTTTGGTTTGACCGTCGGAATCCCTCTTCTTTTTGAATAAAAGCGGCATCGCCATAGCAATTCGCTAGGGCATACAGCCTAATAAGAAGTGTGAATGTTGGATACGAACGGGGGAGGAAAACGCGCCCCCGTTCGTGCTCAATGGAATTCAAATGTTGAAAGTGATTCGGCGAACACTTAAGGTTAGTATTTAACTACATATTTAATGGTTACATCAGCTTTTTTTGCGAGAACGATCATTTGCCTATCCAGAAAATCAGCATTGAGGGTAAAAGCTTGGATGAACCTATCGCAGTGCACTTCCGAAATGTAGTTAAATCATTTCCCGGAACGATTGCTCTACGGGGTCTGGAGCTTGCTATTCCAAGAGGAAGTTTGTATGTGCTGCTCGGTCCCAATGGGGCCGGAAAGACAACAGCATTAAAGATGCTGGCTGGAATTATTCAGCCGGATTTAGGAAGTGTATTGGTGAATGGAATAAATATTTCCGAAGATTCTGTTCAAGTTAAGCGGCAACTTGCTTACCTACCAGATGAGCCACTCCTCTATCCACAACTTAGACCGGTCGAATATTTGGAGTTCATCGCGGCGCTTTGGGGTATGCATGGAACTACCGTAGAAAGACGGGCAGAGGAACTGTTGCAATGGCTTGATCTATGGGATCATCGCGGTAAATTTGTAGAGACTTTTTCACGCGGAATGAAACAGAAACTCGCTCTTGCCGGTGCGCTTCTGCATAATCCAACAATCATTCTAATGGATGAGCCCATTACAGGCTTGGATGTGGCTTCGGCAAAACTAGTAAAGGATTTAATGAAAAATTTTGTCGAGAATGGCAACACAATAATTTTGACAACACACATTATGGAGTTAGCGGAAACTTTTAAAGCGCGCATAGGCATTATAAATAGAGGAAAAATGGTTATTGAGAACACGTTTCAAGAATTGCAAGAGTACGCTGGATGTGATCGATTGGAAGATATTTTTCTGAAAATTGTAAACGAATGACCATGATCCGATCATTCGCCCTGATTCCATGGCTTCTTAAAAACGAACTTCGATTGAGTTGGAGGCGGCAACGGCGATCGCTTGGTAATGTCGGAGCGTTGCTATCGCCGCTATTGATTATATTTTTATATGCGGTCATGAATATTTTTTTTGCGATATTACAAACCGCTTCGTCAACAAGTTCTAATTATGCCTACACTTTTGATCATGCCACCGGGTTGGCGCTTCTTGGTGTTTGGTTAATTATGCTTGCTTCTGCCATCACTCCTAGTGCGGAGATGATAAACGCCCGTGGCGACTGGGAGCTAATTGTCAGCTCACCTATTTCTCTTCGTGCCGTCGTGCTGTCGCGGATTTTGCTGATTGCGGTGCGTGCGCTAGCGCTCCCAGTGATCTTGCTGACGCCTGCGATTAATGTGCGCATTTTGTACGGTGCTCCTGGGTTACTTCAGTTTTATCCTGCTCTAGCAGCGCTAAGTTTAAGCGCCGCAGGAACATCCGCATTGATTGCGCTTTGCATGCCGGTGCAATTCGGGCTCTCTCGCACGAAGGCTTACTTAGCCTTAGCAGGGCTTGCGGTGATTGGGACGATTATAGCTGTCACGCTTTTTATTGGCACGGTCAACTTTATCCGCCCCACTATTAAGTCCTTTGAAGATAGCCGCTTCTTCTGCATGATTGACTGGTTAGGTAACGGGATGTTCACAGATCCGCTGCCTATGGCGACCCTTTGCCTGTTCGGCGTTGGATTAGTTATTGCGGCATTGGGGCCAACCTCGGAGCGTATACTCAGATCTACCAAGAATTGTCATCTAATGACAAAAGCTAAATTTTCGAGTGAAAAAGTTCTTTTCGCCGATTCATTACTGCTCGCAATGATAAGGAAAGAATGGCGTCTTATGCGACGCGACTGGCGCTTCTTTTTAGATTTTATCCGCGAAGTAATCGTATTATCCACTATACTAATATTGACGTTACAAGAGGCGCGGAGTAACTTGATTGGCGTTTCCGCGGCACTTTCCATATCAATATGCGCCATCATGGCAAATGATCTTTCCTGGCGAATGGTCGCCGTCGAGCAATTGCCAGATTTGATTACCATCTCTCCGACCAGCGTCGACGCAATTATAAAGTGCAAAGCTATCGCGGCGAGCTTTCTACCCCTAACCGCACTTATTATGCTGACTCTCATGCTTGTAGTATGGGCGCCCAAGGCCGCGTTTATAACTATATTATTTGGTAGTTGTGCAATCGTAGGCGCAGTATTACTAAATTGTAGACGTGACCTGCTCGATGAAAGAACTGACGGTTTGCATGTTAAGCAAAGTGTGCCTCTGGTACTAATTCAAGGTTTGAACATTTTCAGTTGGGCACTTGGTCTTTATTTCGTTCTTAATGGTGCGATTATGGCTTCGGCCATCGCGATCATGATCGGTCTGTTACTACCTGTATGCAATCTTCTACAGAGGCGGCGCTAACCCGTCCATGTTATGTGTAACAATATTGACCTTGTTAAAACATATATTTGGGTGACGCGTGTATGCTAAATACTATCGAAATATTCGTGATCTCGCTCGCAGGTGTCGCTACGGTATCTTGGGCCTGTTTTGCTTCTTCGAAATTAATTGTGCAATCGCTTTCGGATCTTGCACGATGGAGCTTTGCAATGCGCGGTGCTGTCGCCGCAACCATCGTTGCGATGTATACGGTCTTCTATCTCTCTCTAAAGGCATCACGAGGAACTGAAGCGTTGAGTGCCCTGGTTGCCGGCCTCATTGTAATGTTGTACGTGTTTTACCGGCGCCGTCGGGCTCAACTTAGTAGCCTCAGAACAGATCATCATCCTTGATAGACGAATGATTTTCACGGTCAGTGCTGACCTGCGCGATGTCATAAATACGGTTTGGTGAGTGGCCAGAGTCGCTGGAGAGTGGGAAATCGAAGAATGGATAGTCCAGTTAACCGCCAACTGAGGTATCGACAGATTGGTGGGATGCCAACAACTCTGGGTGGCCGGTTTATGACCGGTAGGGTGGCGTCTTTGGAGCGTTATGGGTGATTAGTTTGGGGTGAATACGCACCTGGCGCGTCACGATCCGTCGCAACCAAGAATGAGGGGCAGCTTACCTTTGCAACGTGATCAGTTTTGAATTCGATCATCACCAACATTATGGTGGTCAGTGTCTTGCAGACCACCGGTCAGCTTACGCCAGAGCACTCATTACACTGCGACAGCAAGGCGGTTAGACCGTAAGCGTCCGCCCACCGCATGTTCCCTTGGTCAGATCAACCCGTTGCACTACGCGCCTGATACGACAGGAGCAAAGCGATGGGCGAGAAGATCGAGGGTTTGGGCAGAGGGTTGGCGGTGTCGG
>JBOHYM010000013.1:0-40726 GCA_050737735.1 Rhodanobacter sp.
TCGACGATTCGCCGGCCCATAGTGGTTCTATGGGCCAAGAAGCGGCGGAAAAATGGACCGCGTAGAGGGCTTTGCAGCCCGGACGGCTTCTACCGCCCACGCTCCTACGTTGCCAGTGGCAGCCGCAGCCGTACTTCGAGGCCACCGCCTTCACCATTGCGGGCGTGGATCTCGCCTCCGTGCACCTGCACCACGCGCTGCACGATAGTCAGGCCCAGGCCATGGCCCTCGGTGAGTGCGGCGTTGCTGCCGCGGAAGAACGGCCGGAACAGCGACTCCAGCTCGGCCTCGGGTACGCCCGGGCCGTGATCACGGATGGACAGTTCGGCGCTGCCTTCGTGTGCGTGTACAACCAGCTCCACGCTGCCGCCGACGGGGCTGAACTTGATCGCGTTGGTGATCAGGTTGTCCATCGCGCGCTCCAGCAGCAACGCACTGCCCAGCACAGTGACCGGCTGGCTGAGCATCAACTGCAGCCGCACCTGGCGTGCATCGGCTTCCAGTTCGGCCTGGGCCATGCAGCCGCGCAGCAGTTCGAGCAGGGCCAGACGCTCGCGCTGCATGCCCGGAATGCCGCCTTCCAGACGCGACAGTGTCAGCATCTCGCCGGTCATGCGATCGAGTCGGGCGATCTCCTGCTCGGCCTGGCGGAAATACGCTTCCGCCTCATTGGCATGGGTGCTGCGCTGTGCAAGATCGAGGATCAGATGCAGCCGCGCCAGTGGCGAACGCAATTCGTGCGACAGATCCTGCAGCACGCCGCGGCCGTGCGTCACCAGTGCTTCGATACGTTCCGCCATGGCGTCGAAGTCGAGCGCCAGCTGGGCCAGTTCATCGGTCGCCATGCTGCCCTGGTGACCGACCCGGGCCGAAAGATCGCCGGCGGCCATCCGTCGGGTGGCATCGCGCAGCGCCTCGACCGGCTTGGCCACGCTGCGCGCGACCCACCAGCCGAGCAAGCCGATGAACAGCAGCGACAACGCCAGCTGGACACCGAGCAGGATCGCCTGGCGGGTCCGCGGCGGCAGTCTTGCGTGGGTCCGGCTCAAGGCCACCAGTTGCCGCACCTGACCGTCATGGCCGACCACCTTCTGTACCGCGACGTAGATGCCCGGCCATGGCTGCAGGACGGTATCGCGATCCGCATCGAGCCAGCCCGGCAACGATTTCGCGATGGATGCATGCAGGCGGATCGGATATAGCGCCTGCCCTTTTTCGTACAGGGTCGCTTCGATGCCGTCCTGCCGCTGCTGCGCGGACCAGTCGGCCAGGGCCGCTGCACCACCGCTCTCATAGGCCTGCTCGGCGCCCACGGCCAGTGCGTTCCAGTTGATCTCGCGCGCGGTGGTGTACTCGATGAAGCCTCGCGTCAGCAGGCCACCGAGGAACAGCACCAGCAGATTGGCCACGCAGAACCAGACCAGCAGGCGCCAGTACAACGAGCTTCTGAACGGATTCATGACGCGCCCACGACCAGCACGTAACCCGCGCCACGTACCGATTCGATGCGCGGGGATTGTGCCGAGGCCTCCATCAGCTTGTGGCGCAGCCGGCTCACATGCACGTCGACGCTGCGGTCGAAGCGCTCCAGCTCGCGTCCCAGCGCCATGCGTGTCAGCGCCGCCTTGTCGACCAGTTCACCGGCACGCTGCGCCAGCGCCTGCAACAACAGGAATTCGGCACCGGTCAGCGACAGCTCCTTGTCTTCGACATACGCGCGTCGTTCGGCAGGCTGCAGGCGCAAGATGCCGACCTGCAGCGTCCCGGTCACCATCGGCGCGTTGCGCCGCAACTGGGCACGCACGCGTGCCAGCAATTCCCGCGGCAGGCAGGGCTTGGCCAGGTAATCGTCGGCGCCCAGCTCCAGTCCGATCACCCGGTCCACCGCCTCGCCGCGTGCGGAAAGCATGATCACCGGCAACCGATGCTGCAGCCGCAGCTCACGCAGGGTGGCCAAGCCGTCGCGGCCGGGCATCATCACGTCGAGGATCAACAGGTCGGGCCGCGATGCCGGGCTGCGCAACTGGGTGAGTGCCGTGTCACCGGCATGGGCGATGTCCACGACAAAGCCCTCGCGGCGCAGGTATTCGGCCAGCAGGCTGCACAGCGCGCGGTCGTCATCGACAATCAGGATTCTGGACATGGTGGCCGTTTGGTTTCGATCCATTCAAAGCGGGCGCAGGTGCGAACTCCATGGTCTTTACGCATCTTTACCCTCCTGCAAAGAACATACACGCGACATGGTCGTCTAATGGGTGCAAGACATCACCTCCCCCACAACGACAAAGGTATTCATCATGCGCAAGAGCACCTCCCTCGGCCTGATCCTGGCGTCGGCCATCGCCATCGCCACGATTGCTGTCGCGGCTCCTGCGGCTGCCCAGCAGGGTGGCTGGCACGGCCACGGTGGCCACGGTGGGCACGGCCAGCTGATGGCGCTGAACAAACTCAACCTGACCGATGCCCAGCGTGCCAGCGTCAAGCAGATCATGCAGACCAGCTTTGCCCAGAACAAGACGCAGCGCCAGGCACTCCAGCAGCAGCGCAGTGCGTTTGAGTCGATGACCCCAGACCAGGTCGGCTACCAGGCCGCCACCACCAGCCTGGCACAGGCCGAAGGCGCTGCCACCCAGCAGCGCGTGCAGCAGCGGGCGAATGTGCGCGCGCAGATCTACGCCGTACTGAGCACCTCGCAAAAGGCGCAGCTGGCGACGCTCCAGGCCCAGCAACAGGCTCGCAAGCAGCAGTGGGCGCAGTTCAAGGCCCAGCATCCGGTGTCCTCGACCTCGTCGACTAGCCCGTAAGCAACCAAGAGGCAAGCGGCAAGGGGTTGCGCCAGCGGCAGGGCTGGCGCAACTTTTTCGGGACGTGGGATCAACCGATCAGTGATTGCGCCAGTACCCGCCGACCCAGACGTGCGTCGGACCCCAGTAGCCAGGCACCCAGACACGTGCCGGATAGGGGCGCGCCGGCACCATGATGCAACCGGTGAGGGAAACGGTGCCGACCAGCAGCAGCGCAGAAACAAGCAGGATGGAGATGGCACGGCGCATGGGACACTCCTGTTGGGGGATGTGTCACTAAAAACGCGTGCGCCATTTCCATGATGACCCGAGCGCCAACCGTCGATGGCCGGCGTTCATCTCGATCACCGAAACCTGAACAGCAGTCCGTCCGTGCCGCCTCCAGGCGCCGATACCGACCCTTCCTCATCTTCAGCCGCCGGCGAGCCGTGCCACCACCTCGCGATAGCGCGCCGCAATGCGCTCCTCGTCGTGATGATGGAAGTTGCGCACCTGCCAGCGGCCACCGACCATCACGTCACGCACCAGTGGCGTATTGCCCGCAAACAGGAAACTGTCGAGTACCGAGCGCGTATCGCGTGCGGCCAGCCATGGCGAGGTTTCGTCCAGCACGATCAGATCGGCACGTGCGCCCTCGCGCAATTCGCCGATCGGCAGGCCGGACACCTGGGCGCCCCCGCGCAGCGCGGCACGCCACAGTGTCTCGCCCACACTCTCACCTTCGCTGCGTGCTGCGATGTTGCGGTGGCGCGTCGACAGGCGCTGACCGTATTCCAGCCAGCGCAGTTCCTCCACCGGCGAGATCGAGATGTGCGAATCCGAGCCGATGCCCAGCGTGCCGCCGGCATCGAGGTAATCGGCCAGCGGAAACAGGCCGTCGCCGAGGTTCGCTTCGGTGGTGGGACACAATCCGGCCACGGCACCACTACGCGCCATCTGCGCGGTCTCCGCCGCGGTCAGATGGGTTGCATGCACCAGGCACCAGCGTGCGTCGACCGCGGCGTGATCGAACAGCCACTCAACCGGTCGCGCACCGCGCGTGGCGAGGCAGTCCTGTACTTCACCGATCTGCTCGGCGATATGGATGTGGATCGGACCGGTTTTCGCCAGTTCGCTGGCGAGTACTTCGCGCATCGCCAGCTCCGGCACTGCGCGCAGTGAGTGCAGTGCGATGCCGACATGCAGATCGTCGCTCTCATGCTGGCGCAGCGTTTCGAGCAGACGCAGATAACCCGTGACGTCATGGCCGAAGCGGCGCTGCCGCGCGGTGAGCGCGCGGCCATCGAAGCCGCCGCTGATGTACAGCACCGGCAGCAGGGTCAGCGCGATACCCGCCTCGCGTGCCGCCTCGATCAGCGCCAGCGACATCGCCTCCGGCTGTGCGTACGGCGTGCCGTCGGGCTGGTGATGCAGATAATGGAATTCACAGACCTGGGTGTAACCGGCCTTGAGCATCTCGACGTAGAGCTGGGCGGCGATCGCCTTGAGTTCGTCCGGACCGATCGCGGCGGCGAACGCATACATCGTCTCGCGCCAGCTCCAGAAACTGTCGTCGACCCTGCCCTTGCGCTCGGCCAGCCCGGCCATCGCGCGCTGGAAGGCATGCGAATGCAGGTTCGGCATGCCGGGCAGCACCCAGCGACCGATCGATTCGCGCGCACCGTCCGGCGGCTCCGCCAATCGTCCGTCGGTGTCCACATCCAGCGTCGCATCGGCATGCCAGCCATCCGGCCGCCATAGCTGACCGGCCCTGAAGCGGCGGATGCTGGCGACGTGGCTCATGCGATTGCTCCGTTAGCTGATGCCGCGCAGTGTAACCGGGTGCATGCAGCGCCTTCACCCGACCGTGCTGCGGGCTATGCATAATCACGCCATGGCCAGAAAAATCAGCGAAAACACCCCGAAACTGCTGCTGCGGCAGGCGCTGCCTGCCGATGTGCCGGCGCTGACCGAACTTACCGCACGGGTCTACACGGCCGAATGGGGCCACTCCCCGGAAATGCTGCGCTCCCAGCAGACCCACTTCCCCGAAGGCCAGTTCGTGGTCGAGTACGAAGGGAAGATCGTCGGCTACTGCGCCACCTTCCGCATCGATGAAGTCACCGCACTGGCGCCGCATACCTGGATGCAGATCACCGGCGGCGGCATGGGCTCGCGCCACAAGCCCGACGGCAACTGGCTGTACGGGATGGAAGTGGTGGTGCACCCGGACTACCGCGGCATGCGCATCGGCCAGCGCCTCTACCAGGCGCGCAAGCGGCTGTGCATGGACCTGAAACTGCGCGGCATCGTGTTCGGTGGGCGCATTCCCGGGCTGGCCAAGAACATCACGCGCTATGGCAGCGCCGAGGCCTACGTGCAGGCGGTGATGGAAGGCAAGCGGCGCGACCTGACGCTGAGCTTCCAGCTGTCGAACGACTTCGAGGCGATCGGCCTGCTGCGCGCCTATGTACCGTCGGACTACGACTCGCTCGGCTACGCCGTGCACCTGGTGTGGCGCAATCCGCACCTGCTCAACCAGCCGGACATCCCGTCGATTCCCTCGCCGCAGCACCTGCCCGATTCGGTGCGGGTGGCCTCGGTGCAATACCAGCAGCGGCGGATCACCTCGTTCGAGGAATTCGCCACCCAGGTCGAGTACTTCACCGATATCGCCGCCGATTACAGCGCCGACTTCGTCACTTTCCCCGAGCTGATCACGCTGCAGTTGCTGTCGATCGAGAACACCGAGCTGTCGCCGGTGGAGTCGATCCGCAAGCTGAGCCAGTACACGCCGCAGGTGAAGGACCTCTTCAGCCACCTGGCGGTGCACTACAACATCAACATCATCGGCGGCACGCACCCGACCGAGCAGGCCAACGGCGACATCCACAACGTCTGCTATGTGTGCCTGCGCGACGGCTCGATCCACGAGCGCGAGAAGCTGCACCCCACCCCGAGCGAGCGCAACGTGTGGAACATCAGCGGTGGCGACAGCGCGGCGACGGTACCCACCGACTGCGGGCCGATCGGCGTGATGATCTGCTACGACGCCGAATTTCCCGAAGTCGCCCGCCATCTCACCGACCAGGGCGCCCTGATCCTGTTCGTGCCGTTCTGTACCGACGTGCGCGAGGGCTATTTGCGCGTGCGCTACTGCTCGCAGGCGCGGGCGATCGAGAACCAGTGTTACGTGGTGCTGTCGGGCAACGTCGGCAACCTGCCCGGCGTCAATAATTTCGACATCCAGTACGGCCAGAGCTGCATTCTTACGCCCAGCGACTTCCCGTTCGCGCGCGATGGCATCGCCGCCGACTCCACGCCGAACATCGAGACCGTGCTGTTCGCCGACCTGCGCCTGGAAAGCCTGGCCCGCGCACGCAACGCCGGTGCCGTACAGAACCTGAAGGATCGCCGCTTCGACCTGTACGAGACGCGCTGGCGGCCGCTGCCGCGCTGATCCGGAAACCTGTAGGAGCGCACCCTGTGCGCGATGCTCTTGGCTCTGACCAACACCAGAGCATCGCGCACTAAAGTGCGCTCCTACAGATGACGGCAGGTCTGCGATAATCACACCATGTCTGAATCATCCGAACCAGCAGCGAAATCGTCGAACCCGCGTCTGGAGGCGCTGCTCGGGCACGAATTCTTCGCGCCGCACCAGTGGAGGCGCCGCCTCGTGCTATGGTGTGGCGCGGTACTGGTGGCGCTGGCGGCGATCCTGTTTGCCAAGGCCAGTACGTGGGCCTACCAGCTGTTTCAACGCATCCTCAGTCATGGTGTCTGGATCCCGCTGATCCTGACACCGGTCGTATTCGGCCTGCTGGCCTGGGTGACCGAAGGGCGCTTGCGCGCCACCCGCGGCAGTGGTATCCCGCAGGTGATCGGCACGCTGCACATCGAGGACGAGGGCTTTCGCATGCGCATGCTGGCGCTGCCGATCGCCGCCGGCAAGATGATCCTGACCCTGATCGCGCTGGCGGTAGGCGCCTCGATCGGCCGCGAAGGCCCGACCGTGCATGTCGGCGCCGGGCTGTTCTACTCGCTCGGCCGGCGCTTCGGCTTCACCGACCCCAAGGCCGCCTCGCGTTTCATCCTGGCTGGCGGCGCTGCCGGCATCGCGGCGGCATTCAACACACCACTGGCCGGCGTCATCTTCGCGATCGAGGAACTGGCCGGCACCTTCGAGCACCGCTTCAGCGGCCTGCTGCTGACCGCGGTGTTCATCGGCGGCGTGGTTTCGCTCGGCATCATGGGTAATTACTCCTATTTCGGCCAGGTCCAGGCCAACCTGCCGCTGGGTCATGCGTGGCTGGCCGTGCTGCTTACCGGCATCATCTGCGGCCTGCTCGGTGGCCTGTTTGCACGGCTGATCCTGCTCAGCCGGCACGGCCCGCTGGCGTATGTCGGTCGGCTGCGCTCGCATGCGCCGGTGCTGTTTGCCACCGGTTGCGGACTGGCGCTGGCGGTTATCGGATTGCTTTCGCACAACACCGTTTACGGCACCGGCTACGACCAGGCGCGCGCCTTCGTGCAGGAAGCCGCCGTCACGCCCGGCCAGGGCTTCGGCATCGCCAAACTGCTGGCCAACGTCGTGTCCTACTGGGCCGGCATTCCCGGCGGCATCTTCTCGCCGGCGCTGGCGGTCGGTGCCGGACTGGGCCACAACATCGCTTACTTCCTGCCCGGGGTACCAGCCTCGGCGGTCGTGCTGCTGGGCATGAGCGCCTATCTCGCCGGCGTCACCGGTGCTCCGCTGACCTCGGCGGTGATCGCGATGGAGCTGACCGACAACCAGGACATGGTGATCCCGATCATGGCTGCCTGCCTGCTGGCCCGTGCCGCGGCATCGCTGTTCTGCCCCACGCCGGTCTACCGGGATTTTGCCGAGCGCATGGTGCAGGATTTCGAGCGGCAGCAGGCCTCGCATGCCGAAAGCACCGAGCAGGCCCGGCTCGAAGCCGAGGTACTGGAACACGTCGGCAACACCAGCGCGTTTGACGAACCCGCCGCACCGACGGACGACGCAACGTCCAACCATCCATGAACGTCATGACGGGATCACCGTAGCCATGAACGAAACACGCTGGGATCGACTGCTGCTGAATGCCACCCTGGCGACGTTCGCCGGTGACGAACCGTATGGCCTGATCGAGCGCGGCGCGATCGCGCTGCATCACGGGCGCATCGCCTGGGTCGGACGCATGGATGCGCTGCCGGACGCACCGCACACGCTGGCCCTGACGGTGGAATCGCTGGATGGCGCGTTGGTCACGCCGGGGCTGATCGACTGTCACACCCACCTGGTATTCGGCGGCGATCGCGCGCAGGAATTCGACCTGCGCCTGAACGGTGCCAGTTACGAGGAGATTGCACGCGCCGGTGGCGGCATCGTCTCCACCGTCAATGCGACACGCGCCGCCAGCGAAGAACAACTGTTCGCACAAGCGCTGTCACGCGCGCAGGCCCTGCTCGCCGATGGCGTGACCACGCTGGAAATCAAATCCGGTTACGGCCTCGACCTCGACAGCGAACGCCGCATGCTGCGCGTGGCGCGCCACCTCGGCCGCGAACTTGGCATCAACGTACGCACCAGCTTTCTCGGCCTGCATGCACTGCCGCCGGAGTACAAGGATCGTCGCGATGACTACGTCAGCCTGGTCTGCGACGAGATGCTGCCCACGCTCGCCGCCGAAGGCCTGGTCGATGCGGTCGATGCGTTCTGCGAAAACATCGGCTTCACCCGCGAGGAAACCCGGCGCGTGTTCGAGCGCGCGAAACAGCTCGGGCTGCCGGTGAAGCTGCATGCCGAACAGCTGTCCGATCTCGACGGTGCTGCACTGGTCGCCGAGTTCGGCGGCCTGTCCGCCGATCACCTGGAACACTTGAGCGAATCGGGCATCGCCGCGATGGCTGCAGCAGGCACCGTGGCCGTGCTGCTGCCCGGTGCGTTCTACGCGTTGCGCGAAACGAAACTGCCGCCGGTGTCGCAGTTGCGCGAGCACCGTGTGCCGATGGCGATCGCCACCGACTGCAACCCCGGCACCTCACCGCTGCTGTCACTGCGGCTGGCCGCCGGCATGGCCTGCACGCTGTTCCGGCTGACGCCGGAGGAAGCGTTGCGTGGCATCACAGTGAACGCGGCACGTGCGCTCGGCCTGCATGATCGCGGCACGTTGGCGGTCGACCAACGCGCCGATCTGGTGGTGTGGCACGCGAAGCAGCCAGCCGAGCTGTGCTACTGGATCACCGGCCAGCTCGTGCGCGAGATCTATCTGGGTGGCGAGCTGGTATCGATCGCCGCCTGAGCCTCACTGCTTGCTGGCTGGGGTCAGCTCATTCAGCACCTTGCCGTCCGCATCAAGGAACTTCAAGCTTGATGTGCCGTCTTCGGCCACACCGATCACGATGCGCGAACGTCCCAGCGCATCCCGCAAGCTGATCTTGGCGACGCCATCGTCACCGCGGGCAACAACGATGCGGTTTGGACCGTAATAAGCACTCTTGCCGCGCTCTTTCATGAGCTTGTCGCGCTCGGCCGCCGGCATGGCATCGATCTTCGAAAACTCCTGCAGATCCTGCAGGATCGGCCGATCCGGCCGGTCGCTGACGATCAACCCGGCCTCGTGCCCGTCGCTATCATGGGCACCGATCAATTGCACCAACTGGTCCTGGTCGTACTTGTCGAAGGTCAGGCTGCCACCACTGTCGACGATCCTGCCGTTCTTGTCCTTGTGCCCGCTAAACACCAGCCCGCCATTCTCGGTGCCTTCGTCGTTGTAGAAGAGCATGCCGGCCTGTGGCCGCGGGTGCGGATAGTCCTTGCCCTCGAGGATCAGGCCGGGGAACCTCGCCTTGTCCGAAATCACCATGCGCAGAGTGCCGTCCGGCTCGACCAGGTTGATGCGTTGTACGTCCAGCTCCTCAAGACTGGTCTTCTTCGGCGCCACCACGAAACCACTGAGCATGCTGACCGCGAATACAGCGGTGAGCACACCGCTATAGATCACCAGAAAACGCTGACCGAGCTGCCCTTTCATTGCCGTTCTCCATCGAGGTATGCAACGTGATTAAGTCAGTCCATTCGATGCCCGACCAGCGCCAGAAGTCACTTCATGGTGTTAGCGAGCATGACCAGTAGCCGAAAGTGCACTCGGGCGAGCGACTGCGTCGATGCGCGCAACCAGTGCATCGTGAAATGACAACGGCAATTCAGCACGTACCGGCACCCGCCACCAGTGCGGCAGGGCGAAGCGCTGGCACTTGACCGCATCCTTGTCGGTCATCAGCACCGGCAGGTCATCCGCGAAATCCAGATCTCCTGGAACGAAGTGATAGTGATCGGCAAACGCATGCTCGATCACCTCGATGCCGGCGGCACGCAGGCTGTCGAAGAAGCGCTGCGGATGGCCGATCGCAGCCACTGCGTGCGCACGTTGGCCACCGAGACCGGCAAGCGCTTGCCGCTGACCATCGACCAGGGCCACCACGTCGCCACCACGCAGCTGCATCGAGTATTCGCCCGCGGCAGCGGCGCCGCCATTGCAGACGCGGAAATCCACCTGTTGCAACCGGCTCAATGGCTCGCGCAACGGGCCGGCTGGCAACAGCTGGCGGTTGCCGAAACGACGCACGCCATCGATCACGCAGATCTCGATATCGCGCGCCAGCGCGTAATGCTGCAGGCCGTCGTCGGCCACCACCACGTTGCAGCCGGCGTCGAGCAGCAGCCGGGCGGCGGCTGGACGATCACGTCCCACCGCCACCGGTACGCCACTGGCGCGGATCAGGCATGGTTCGTCGCCGACCAGGGCCGGATCCGGTGTCTCGCCCAGCAGAAGCGGTTCACGTTGACTGCCGCCATGGCCGCGACTGACCACGCCGGGACGATAGCCGCGGGCATGCAAGGTCTCGACCACGGCGATGGTCAGTGGCGTCTTGCCGGTGCCACCCACGCTGAGATTGCCGACGACCACGACCGGCACCGGCAGGCGCGTGCTGCGCAACCAGCCATGCCGATAAAGTACGCGCCGCAGGTGCATCGCGCCGCTATACAACGCGGCCAGCGGTCGGGTCCACCACGGCGCCCGGCCGCCGCCGTACCAGGCTGATTCGAGCGTGTCGATCAGCGCCATCGGTGATCCTCAGTCGCCAGCCTGTTGATCGGCGTGATCGTGGAACTGCATCCGGTGCAGCGCGGCGTACTGCCCGTTCAGCGCAATCAGCTCCGCATGCGTGCCACGCTCGATGATGCGACCCTGGTCCATCACCGCGATCTGCTCGGCACCTTCAACCGTGGACAACCGATGCGCAATCACCAGCGTGGTGCGGTCCTTCATCAATCGCTGCAGCGCCTGCTGGATCAGTCGCTCCGATTCGGTATCCAGTGCGCTGGTGGCCTCGTCGAGCACCAGGATCGGTGCGTTCTTGAGAATCGCGCGGGCGATCGCGATGCGCTGGCGCTGGCCACCGGAAAGCATGTTGCCGCTCTGCCCGACCGGGGTATGGATGCCCTGCGGCATGCGCGCAATGAATTCCATCGCATTCGCCGCTTCGGCGGCAACCACGATGTCCGCTTCGCTGGCGCCAGCCAGTTCGCCATAAGCAATGTTGTTGGCGATGGTGTCGTCGAACAGCACCACGCTCTGCCCCACCCAGGCGATCTGCCGGCGCAGCGAATCCAACGTGTAGTTCTGGTAGTCCTGATCGTCCAGCACGATACGACCCGTTGTGGGCGCATAGAAACGCGGCAGCAGGCTGACCAGGCTGCTCTTGCCACTACCGGAACGCCCCACCAGTGCCGTCACTGTGCCCGGCATGCAATGCAGATCGATACCGCGCAGGGCTTCTGCATGACTGTTCGGATAAGTCAGCCTGACAGCCTGAAACCGCAGGTCGCCACGCGTGCGATCCAGCTCGAGGGTGCCTAGATCAGCTTCGGGCGGCAGGTCGATCACCTCGAACAGGTCCTCGGCAGCAGACAATCCACGCTGGATGTTTGCCTGCACGTTGGCAAGTCGTCTCAGCGAGGGCAGCATCGTACCCATCGCGGTCAGCACGGCGAAGAACACGCCAGGCGACATCTCATTCAGCACTTGCGGCCGGGTACCCAGAAACACCAGCGCGGCCAGTGCAAACGCAGCCACCAACTGGATCGTGGAGCTGGATGCTGCATTGGTCGCCGCAATCTTCAGATTGAGTCCGCGGGTGCGCTTGGTGACCTGATCGAACCGGCTGGCCTCGTAGATCTGGCCGCCATAGACGCGCACTTCGCGATGCGCCCCGACCGACTCCTCCACGGTGCCGGTAACCGAACCCATCGAGCCCTGAATCCGCCGGCTGATTTGCCGGTAGCGCCGGCTGACGATGGTGGCAATCAAGGCGATCGCCGGTGCCATCACCAGCAGCGCCAGTGTGAGGTAGGCGCTGTTATGCAGCATCACGTAGAGCATGGCGATAATGGTGAACCCGTCGGTCACGACGGTCTTTATCGCATCGGTGGCGGCCGATGCCACCTGCTCGCTGGTATAGGTAATGCGCGAAATCTGCTGCCCTGACGGTTCGGCGCCGAAAAACGCTGCCGGCAGTTTCAGATAGGCGCTGAAGACATCCCGCTGCATCGCCTGCACCACGTGACGGCCAATATAGGAAATGCCGTAGTTGCTGACGAAGGTGCCGCAGGAGCGCACAAAAAAGATCGCAACGATCCAGATCGGCATCCAGAAGATCAGATAAGCATTCTTCTTCACGAACAGGTCGTCGACCATCGTGCGCAGCAGGTTCGTGAAGAGCGCCAGACCGCCGCCGTCCAGCAACATGCCGATCACGGTGATCAGGCCGATTATCCAATAACGCCGTGTATAGCCGAGTAGCCGCCCATAGACCTGCCAGGCCTTCGCGTCCCAGATCACCGTCTTGTTGACACTCACTGATCCGCGCCCGGCTTGCTCGGCGTGGTTGCGATCGACAGTTTGGTGAAGCCGAGCTGGCCCAGTGCATCCATCGCGGTCACCACGTCCTGGTTCGGCGTCATCGCATCGGCACGGATCGTCACCTGGCGGTCGCGGTCGGTACCGGCGTTGCGCGCAATCGTCTGCTTGAGCGGCTCGATGCCCTCGCCCAGCACTTCGTCGCTGCCTACGTAGAAGTGACCATCGCGGTCGATCATGATGGTCAGCGCGGGCGCATTCATGTCGCGATCCTGCGTGCTGGCCTTGGGCAGGGTCACCTGCAGGCGCGAGTGCTGCACGAAGGTGCTGGTCAGCACGAAGAACATCAGCAGGGTCAGCAGCACGTCGATCAACGGAATCACGTTGATCTCGAAATCATCCCCGCGGCGGTCGTTGCTGATACGCATCGGTGCGCGCTCAGCCTGCGCGCGGGGCGGTCGGCGCCGCCGCACGTCGCACCCGTGGCGCCGGGGTCGCTGCGGCTGGTGTCAGGGTCAGGTCATCGAGCAAGGCGGTCGCCTGCTTCTCCATCTCCACGCAATAACCGGCCACGCGCGAGCGGAAATAGCGGTGCAACACGTACGCCGGAATCGCCACGGTCAGACCCGACGCGGTGCAGATCAGCGCCTCGCCGATGCCGCCGGCCATCTTGGCCGGATCGCCGATACCGCCGGCCATCACTTCCATGAACATGCGGATCAAACCGATCACGGTACCGAACAGGCCCAGCAGCGGGCCGATCAGCGCGATCGTGCCCAGCGTGTTGAGGTAGCGCTCCATCCGATGGATCACGTGCCGGCCGGTATCCTCGATACGCTCCTTGATGATCTCGCGCGGCTGGTTGCGTACCGCCAGCGCCGAGGCCAGCAGCTCACCCAGCGGGGAGCCGTTCGTCAGTGTTTCAAGGTGCGCAGGATTCAGCTGGCCTATACGCGCCCATTCGCGCACCTCGTTGCCCAGGCCCGGTGGCAACACCGACTTGCGGCGCAGGGTCCAGCAACGCTCCAGCACGATCGCCAGTGCGACCGCCGAGCAGATCAGGATGGGCACCATCGCCCAACCGCCAGCCATCAGGATTTCCAGCACGTTCGACCCCGTCTCACGACCTGTCAGGAAGCGCGCATGATAGCAGTCCCGCTCGGCCGTACTGCGGCACGCGTGGCATTCCCCGTCTCACTCGCGCCAGTAACGTGGCTGCCGCCAACGCCAGCCCGTTTCGCGCCGAGCCGGGGCATCAGCGGGGAAATCCAGCGGAATCGCCCCCTCCATGGCGGTATTGAACACCAGCACGCCGGCGTCGGCATAGCGGGCGAGCACCTCCGGTTTCGGATGTCCGAAGCGGTTGCGCCAACCCGCCGATACCAGCGCTAGTGGCGGCTGCAGCGCGGCGATGAAGGCTGCGCTCGACGAGGTTTTGCTGCCGTGATGCGGTATCAGCAACACGGGTCGTGATCCAGGGCCCAGCGCGGCGGCCACCGGCGGCTCCATCTTCGAGCTGATATCGCCGGTCAGCAGCAGGCGCCCGCCGCGACCCTCGACCAGCAACACACAGGAACTGTCATTGTCCCGATCGCCCTCGCCACGGGCGGGGCTCAGCACGCGAAAATGCACGCCGTCCCATTGCCACGTTTGCCCGGCGAGACATGGGTGCATAGGCAACTTCATCCGCGCCATTCGCGCCGGTTCGCCGGTATACCGCTGCGCCTGCGGAAACGCAGTCGCGACCGCCACAGCACCGCCGGCATGATCGTTGTCGCCGTGGCTGATCATCAGCATGTCCAACCGGGAGATACCCAGTGCATGCATCGACGGGACGACCGCGGCTTCGCCGAGATCGAAGCCGGACGGATAGCGCGCGCCGGTGTCGTACACCAGCACATGCTCGCGTGTGCGCAGCAGCACCGACAGGCCCTGCCCCACATCCAGCACCCATACCTGGAACGCGCCATCAGCCGGCAACGTGCGCGGCGGCCACAGCAGCGGCAGGAACAGCAGCACGCCGAACCAGCGCAGCGGCACACCGCGCGGCAGGAATAGCCACAACGCGCCCAGCAGCGCCAGCAGCAGGGCCCACGGCTGCACGGTGGGCAGGTACCAGTGCGCGCCGGGCCAGTCCGCCATCCGTTCCAGCAGCCACCATTGCGCATGTGCCAGTTGTGCGGCCAGCCACAGCACCGGCGTGGCCAGTGGCGGGCACAGCCACAGCAGCAGCATGCCGACCAACGCGCTCGGCACCACCACGAAACTGACAAACGGCACGGCGATCAGATTGGACAACGCACCCACCAGCGAGGCCTCGCCGAAAAACCACAGGGTCAGCGGCAACAGCGACACCGTCATCACCAGTTGCCCGGCCGACAGTTCGTGCAGGAACGCGCGCAAACCGCGTCCACGTGCCTGCAAGCACAACATCAGGAAGGCCACGCCGACAAACGACAGCCAGAATCCAGCCGCCAGCACCGCCAGCGGATCGAACAGCAGGATCGCGATCATCGCCAAGGCCAGCGATTGCGCACCGCTGCCGGCACGCCGGCTGCAGCGCGCCAGTGCCACCACCGCGATCATCAACAGCGTGCGCACTGTGGGCAGGCCGAAGCCAGCCAGCGCACTATAGATACCGGCTACCAGCAAGGCTGCTGCTGCCTGCGCGTGCGGTCGCGGCAGGCGCAATGCAAGGCGCGGCCACAATGCATAAGCCAGGAGTGCCAGCCAGACCCCGAAGACCGCGGCCACGCCGACATGGAAGCCGGAAATCGCGATCAGGTGCGACACGCCGTTGGCGCGCGCGACTTCCCAGTCACGTTGCTCCAGTCCACGCGTGTCGCCCACCGAGAACGCCTGCAGCAGGGTCGCGTCATGCGGATCATGCACACGCACGGCGATGCCGCGGGCGACCGCGTCGCGCACCCCATCGATGCACCAGTGTGGGCCAGCCAGCCGTGCATTGTCTGGGTCGTCGCGCACATAACCGGTGGCCACGATGCGGCGCTCCAGCGCCGAGCGCTCGCTGTCGGCCACGCCGGGATTGAGCAGGCCGCGCGGCCGTTTCAACCGCAGCAGCAGGTGCCAGCGGGTACACGGCTGCAACAGCGGCGCGTCGTCATACCAGGACACCGTCACGCGGCCGTGCAACGCAATGGGTTGCCCATCCAGGGTGGCCTGTTCCACCCGCAGCACGAAGCGGCTGGCATCGTCGCCGGCCTGCGGCAGGTTGACGATGCTGCCGGTCACCGCAATGTCGCGGCCTTCCAGCGCACGCGGCAGACGCGCCTCCATCGCCATCGCACCATGCCACGCCGCCCAAGCGATGCCGAACAGCACCCAGGCTAGCCAGCGCCAGCGTGGTACACGCCAAGCCAGTAACGATGCTCCCGTCAGCAACAAGCCGAGGCACCAGCGTGGCGGCAAGGTTGGCAACCACTGCACCAGCAGCACGCCGGACAGCAAGGCCAGTGCCGCCGTGATTGCCGCTGCTCGTGCCATGCCGCCCCCGTTCCATCCTGGATGAGGTCGAGCCTAGCGTGGTCCTCGCGACATCAAGGATGAAAAGCGTGTAGGCGTGCGCCTGTGCTCGCTCATACAGGTGGCTTGCGTTCAGGCCTTCGGGCTTTCCTGCAGCACGCCGTTGTGCAGTACCAGGGTGCGATCCATCCGCGCGGCCAGACGCGTGTCGTGGGTGACCAGGATGAAGCTGGTGCCGATCTCGCGATTGAGCTCCAGCATCAACGCGTAGACCTGCGCTGCATTGCCTTCGTCGAGATTGCCGGTGGGCTCGTCACCGAGCACGCAGGCCGGCTTGGTCACCAGCGCTCGCGCCACCGCACAACGCTGCCGCTCGCCACCGGAAAGTTCCGAAGGCTTGTGATGGCCACGTGCACCCAGACCCACCCGCTCCAGCAGGGCTGACGCCTGCCGCTGTGCTTCGGCAATCGCGGTGCCGCGGATCAGCAACGGCATGCACACGTTTTCCAGCGCGGTGAACTCGGGCAGCAGGTGGTGGAACTGGTAGATGAAACCGAGCGAACGATTGCGCACGCGGCCACGCTCGGCATCGGAGAGCTTCGACAACACGCGCCCGTCCACTTCCACTTCGCCGGCCGTCAGCGTGTCCAGCCCGCCGATGATGTGCAGCAACGTGCTCTTGCCCGAACCGGAGGCACCGACGATCGCCATCGTCTCGCCACGCTTGAGGGTAAAGCTGACGTCGCTGAGCACATCAGTACGCAGGCCGCCTTCGTCATAGGTCTTGGCCACGTGGCTGGCACGCAGCACGTTCTCGCTCGACGGCATCGTGGCGCTCTCTTTCCTGATGATCTCACTCATAGCGCAAGGCCTGCGCCGGCTGCGTGCGAGAGGCGCGCCACGCGGGGTAGAGGGTGGCCAGCAGCGAGAAGGTGAAGGTCAGCAACGCGGTCCAGCCCACGTCGTGCCAGTCCAGCCGGCTGGGTACCTCGCTGATGTAATAGACGTCCGGCGACAGGAAGGTCACGTGGAAGGTGTGCTCGATCCACTTGATGATGCCCGGCAGCTTCCACGACAGCAACGAGCCCAGGCCCACGCCGAAGCCGATCCCGACGAAACCCACCAGCACGCCCTGCACCATGAACATGCCCATGATGCTGCGCGGGGTGGCACCGAGCGTGCGCAGGATCGCGATGTCCGCCTGCTTGTCGGTGACCAGCATCATCAGCATCGAAATCAGGTTGATCACCGCCACCAGGATGATCAGCGACAGGATCACGAACATCACCATCTTTTCCATCGACAGCGCGGCGAACAGGTTCTGGTTGGTGTCCATCCAGGTCTGCACCCGATACACCTGGCCCAGCTTGTCGGCCAGTTCGCGCGCCACCGGGCGGGCATTGAACATGTCGTCCAGGCGCAGGCGGATGCCGGTGGGGCCGCTCATGCCGTTGAGCTTCTCGGCATCGCCCATGTTGACCAGCGCCAGGCTGGAATCGAATTGCTCCATGCCCAGTTCGAACATGCCCACCACATGGAAGCTGCGCATCTTCGGCACACCACCCATCGGCGTGGCATACATCTGCTGCACCATCACCGTGACTCGGTCACCGACACCGACGCCCAGCGACATCGCCAAGTCCTTGCCCAGCACGATGTTCCAGCTGTTCGGGGTCAGTTCGCCCAGCGAACCCTCGATCATGTGCTTGCTGATATCGACGACCTTCGGCTCCTGCGCTGGCTCGATGCCCCGCAGCAGCGCGGCGCTGCCGTGACCTGCAACCAGATAGGCCTCGGTTTCCACGTACGGTGCAGCACCCAGCACATGCGGATTCGCTTCGGCAATCTGCAGCGCACGCGGCCAGTCCTGCACGCTCTCGCCAACCCCGGACACCGTGGCATGCGAGATCGCACCGAGAATGCGCGACTTCATCTGATAGTCGAAACCATTCATCACCGACATGACCGTGATCAGCGCGATCACGCTGATCGCGATGCAGACGATCGAGACGGTTGAGATGAACGAGATGAACTGGTTGCGCCGTTTGGCGCGGGTGTAGCGCAGGCCGATGAAGAGTTCGAGCGGTCGGAACATGGGTGGTCGCTTGTGGGGATCGCAGGGCGGGCCGCCCGGACAGGCATTATCAGGTATTCGGTGAGACCGCGCTGGCCTTGCGAAGTTGCCGGGCCGCTCAGGTCGCCAGATCAAAGCCGCGGCACAGCCTCGCCTTGCTGCACGGTCGCCAGCCGCATGCGCAGGCGACGGCGGATGTCCGCATCACTGTTGTCAGGCGCTAGCAGCAGCACCTGCATGCCCTGCTCCACCGTTTGCAGGCGCAGCAGCAAAGAAGCGCCGAATACCCGGAACGAGGCCAGCGTGGCAGGCACATCCTCGTGATCGGCCAGGTGCAGGGTCCAGCTGTTGTCGGCACTCCAGCCCGCCGCCACTACCGGCGAACCTGCTGCCTTGCGCACGGACTGCCATGTCGCCAGCAGCACACCGACCATCAACAGTAGTTTCAGCCAGATAGCCAGCGCGCACAGCGCAACGGCCAGCACCGCCAGGACGGTGACAACAATCAACAACCGTCGCAGCAGTCGCGACGGCTGGTACTCAAAGCCGATGGCGGGCGCGGATGTCATCGATGATCACCTGCCAGTCCATTCGCGATGGGCGCGCATGGCCCATCACCCAGTCCCACAGATCCGGATCCTGCACGTCGAGCAGCTCGTCGAACGCCTGCTGCTGCGCTTCGTCGGCATCGGCGAAGCATTCGTCCAGCCAGCCGCCGAACAAGGCATCGAGCTCGCGCGTGCCGCGACGGGTGCGCCAGCGCAGGCGCTTGAGACGGGCTTCATCCATAAAATCAAAAGCGCGAAGCGCCTCCTTGGCCTCCTCTTCCCGGAGGGGAGAGGTTATGCGGTATCGCCACGATGTGGCGACACCTTCCTCATGGCGAACGCCGCTCCACCATCAGCTTTTTGATCTCGGCAATCGCCTTGGCCGGGTTCAGACCCTTCGGGCAGGTGCGCGTGCAGTTCATGATGGTGTGACAGCGGTACAGCTTGAATGGATCTTCCAGATCGTCCAGCCGCTCGCCGGTCGCTTCGTCACGGCTGTCGACGATCCAGCGGTAGGCCTGCAGCAGGATCGCCGGGCCGAGGTACTTGTCGCCGTTCCACCAGTAGCTCGGGCAGCTGGTCGAGCAGCACGCGCACAGGATGCACTCGTACAGGCCATCGATCTTCTTGCGCTCTTCCGGCGATTGCAGTCGCTCGCGAGCCGGCGCCGGGCTCTGCGTGCGCAGCCACGGCTTGATCGAGGCGAACTGGGCGTAGAAATGGGTCAGATCCGGCACCAGATCCTTCACTACCGGCATGTGCGGCAATGGGTAGATTTTCACGTCACCGGATGCGCATTCCGAAATCGCGCGGGTGCAGGCCAGCGTATTGGTGCCGTCGATGTTCATCGCGCACGAACCGCAGATGCCTTCGCGACAGGAACGACGCAGCGTGAGCGTGGGATCGATCTCGTTCTTGATCTTCAGCAACGCGTCCAGAACCATCGGCCCGCAGGCGGCCAGATCGACCTCGTAGGTATCGATGCGCGGGTTCTGGCCATCATCCGGCGACCAGCGATAGATGCGGAAGGTGCGCGGTTTCTTGGCATCTTTCGCCGGGTAATGCTTGCCGGGCCTGACCTTGGAATTTTTGGGTAGCGAAAACTCTGCCATGTGCTGAACCCTTCGACTTTCTGCAGGAGGGCTTGCGCCCCGACCGTACAACTTGATGATGTCCATGCCACAGTGCGGCCGCAGCCGCCCCGCGGAATCAGTAAACGCGTTTCGCCGGTGGCACGGCCTTGACCTCGTCGGTCATCGGGTTCATGTGCACGGGGCGGGAATCGAAGCGCGGCTTGCCAGCCTCGTCGACCCACACCAGCGTGTGCTTCATCCAGTGGACGTCGTCGCGCTCCGGGAAATCCTCACGCGCATGACCGCCACGGCTCTCCGGACGCTGCTCGGCCGAGTGCATGGTGGCGACCGCCTGATCCAGCAGGTTGGCCAGTTCCAGCGTCTCGATCAGGTCGGAGTTCCACACCATTGAACGGTCGCTGACGCGGACGTCCTTGAACGAGTCGCGCACGGCGGAAATCTTCGTACAACCTTCCTTCAGTGTGGTGCCGGTGCGGAACACCGCCGCGTCGCTCTGCATGATGCGCTGCATCTCCAGGCGGATCTGCGCGGTCGGCTTGCTGCCATTGGCGTTGCGCAAGGCATCGAAACGGGCCAGTGCCTTGTCGAGAATGGTCGTCGGCAGATCCTTGTGCGCCGTTTCCGGCTTGATCAGCTCGGCACAGCGATGTGCCACTGCGCGGCCGAACACCACCAGATCCAGCAGCGAGTTCGAGCCCAGGCGATTCGCGCCATGCACGGAGACGCAGGCTGCCTCGCCGATCGCGAACAGGCCCGGCACGACCGCATCGACATCGTCACCCTTCTTCTGCACGACTTCGCCGTGGTAGTTGGTCGGGATGCCGCCCATGTTGTAGTGCACCGTCGGAATGACCGGGATCGGCTCCTTGGTCACGTCCACGCCGGCGAAGATGCGCGCCGACTCGGCGATGCCCGGCAGGCGCTCGTGGATCACGTCCGCGCCCAGGTGCATCAGGTTGATGAAGATGTGGTCCTTGTGCTCGCCGACGCCACGGCCCTCGCGGATCTCCAGCGTCATCGCGCGGCTGACCACGTCGCGCGATGCCAGGTCCTTCGCGCTCGGCGCGTAGCGCTCCATGAAGCGTTCACCCTCGGAGTTGGTGAGATAACCACCCTCGCCACGCACGCCTTCGGTGATCAGGCAACCGGCACCGTAGATGCCGGTCGGGTGGAACTGCACGAACTCCATGTCCTGCAGCGCCAGGCCCGCACGCAACACCATGCCGCCACCGTCGCCGGTGCAGGTATGCGCCGAGGTGGCGCTGAAGTAGGCGCGACCGTAGCCGCCGGTCGCCATCACCACGGCGTGGCCGCGGAAGAAATGCAGGGTGCCTTCGTTCATGTCGAGCGCGAGTACGCCGCAGCAGGCGCCCGCCTCGTCGAAGACCAGGTCGATCGCGAAGTATTCGATGAAGAACGTGGCATCATGCGCCAGCGCCTGCTGGTACAGCGTGTGCAGGATCGCGTGGCCGGTGCGGTCCGCCGCGGCGCAGGTACGCTGCGCGGTGCCCTTGCCGTAGTGTGTGGTCATGCCGCCGAACGGACGCTGGTAGATCTTGCCCTCGTCGGTACGCGAGAACGGCACGCCGTAGTGTTCGAGCTCGATGATCGCGGCCGGCGCGTTCTTGCACATGTACTCGATCGCGTCCTGGTCGCCGAGCCAGTCGGAGCCCTTGACGGTGTCGTAGAAGTGGAAGCGCCAGTCGTCCTCGCCCATGTTGCCGAGCGCGGCCGAGATACCACCCTGCGCCGCCACCGTGTGCGAGCGGGTCGGGAACACCTTGGTGATGCAGGCGGCCTTGAGGCCCTTCTCGGCCAGGCCGAAGGTAGCGCGCAGGCCCGCACCACCGGCACCGACCACGATCACGTCGTACAGATGCTGCCGGACTTTATACGTATCCAACTTGTTGCTTTCCATGAAATCTCGACCTTCGCGTCTTAGGGGGTCAGCGCAATGCGCAGCACGGCCAGCACGCCTGCGAGCGCGCCCAGCACCGCGAGGAACTTGATTGCCACCATCAGCACAACTTCCTTCCAGCGGGTATGCACGTAATCCTCGATCACCACCTGCAGGCCGAGCACGGCATGCCAGAACATGGTGAGCACGAATGCAATCAGCAGCAACGCATTCCACGGCTTGGCAACCGCCGCGTGGGCGGTCGCGTAGTCGGCATGCAGCAGGCACAGCACGGTCACGACAAACCACAGACCCAACAGCACCAGCGCAGCGGCAGTCACCCGCTGGGTCCACCAGTGGCCTACGCCGGACTGGGACGAGCCCAGACCACGTGCGATCTTCAACGGGCTGCGCCGATCCTTGATGACGACGTCCTTCGTGTTCATGCCGCACCTCCGGCCATCCATACATAAGCCCAGACCAGCACGGTCAGCACGATGCTGGCGGCGATCGACAACCAGCTGGAGCGCACGAACTGGGGAATCTCGTAACCGGCGCCGGCATCCTGGACCAGATGACGGATGCCATTGCACAGGTGGTAGAACAGTGCCCAACTCCAGCCGAACAGCAACACCATGCCCACCGGGCTGCCGATGATGCTTTTGAACTGGTTGAAGCTGTCTTCACCTGCCGCCAGGTGCAGCAATCCACCCACCACCAGCAGGCTGCCGACGGCCAGGGCGATGCCGGTGGCCCGGTGCGTGATGGAAGTCATCATCTGCACCTGCCGCTTGTAGATCTGGAGGTGCGGAGAGAGCGGTCGTTGCGTGTCTGCCATGGCGGCTATCCTGTGTGGAATCGCTGATGTCCGTACCACATCGTCCCCTGTTCACCAACCTGATGACAACGACCGCCGCGGCAATCGCTCAGAAGTCGATGCAGCGCCCGTTCTTTTCCCAGTCGCCGTAACGGGTGGGATCAGGAGCCGGTCGCTCCACCGGTGCCTTGTCCTGTGCCGGCCGCTCGGGCACGGCAGTCGCCTCCGCTGGAACGGAAACAGGTTGAGACTCGGCTGGGAAAGAGGTATCGGACATGGTTTTTGTTAGCCGTCAAAGGTTAATACTTGCGGCAAAGCAGCACAACCTCGATCCAACCCATACTACTTGTGTCGGTATCCGATCGCCCCAACCTCTGTTGCCCTATGCCGACACCTTACCCTGCGGAAACCCTGCTGCTCGAAGGCCCGGACGCGATCGCGTTTGCGCAGGCCCAGTTCAGCAGCAAAGTCAGCTCGCTCGCAAGCGGCCAATGGCAGTTCAGCGCATGGCTCGATCCACAAGGTCGCGTACGCGCCCTGTTCCACCTGGTCAGGCTCGCCGACGATCGGCTGCTGCTGCTGTTGCGTGGTGGCAACGCTGCGGCCGTGGCCGATGCGCTGCGACGCTTTGTGTTCCGCTCGAAACTCACACTGACGGCGCTGCCGCCTCGCGCACTGATCACCGGTCAAACACAAGCGATGCATGCGTTCCGTGATGAAGTGGAAACACTTGTGCTCGGTTGCGGCACGCACAGCATGCAGATCACGACCGCAGAGGGCGGCGACGATGCATGGCGCCTGCTGCAACTGCGCGCGGGCTGGCCGTGGCTGCCTATGCAGGCATTGAACGAACTGCTGCCACCGGCACTGTCGCTGCATCGACTGCAGGCAGTCGCCATCGACAAGGGCTGTTATCCAGGACAGGAAATGGTTGCGCGACTGCACTATCGCGGCGGCCACAAACGGCATCTGCATGGCGTCATGTTGTCGCATGCAGCAAGTGCCGGTGAAGTATTGCATTCGGATCAATATGAAGTCGGTCGCCTGCTCGATGTCGTCAACACGGATAGCGGCATCGAGGCCCACGCCGTGTTAAATGATGATGTTGCAACACAGATCAAGGATGGACGTCCAAATGCATTCAACGACAATCTGGTGATTCGTCTTGACACTTCGTGGCCGGCATGAGTGATGCATAACATTAACAAGAAATTTCGCCATGGCACTTGCCAACACAAGATGAGCATCAGTTAAACTTCGCCCACTCGGCACTTGCCAGCGGATATATCCGCCGTTACGCTCCGCCGACTGAATATCGCGGCATCCAGAACACGGGATGTCGAAATACGCGACGAACCGGATGTATCCGAATCGGCGCGACCCGGCAGAGGCATCGCCGGATGACATACCGCCTCGCAGCAACGAGTGCGGAGAAGTTGCAGGCAACACGGCCGTACCGGCACGCGCATCGCCCAGCAGCACTCAATCCAGATCGGCACAGACTCCGCCGTTCATATCGCCACAATCCCGTGGCAAAGCGTCCAGCCACAAGTTTCGGCTGCGACGGTCAATCCAGGTGGAAACGGCCTGCCCGCCCGTCCACCGCAATGGCGCACAAAACCTGCTATCCGGTTTTGCACGTACAGCACGTTGGAGGCAGAAACATGAAACTTTCCATGCTGTTGTGGCTCACTTCACTGATGCCCCAGCCCGTCGCCGATCACGCTTGCCTGGCCACTACCGTATATCTGGAGGCACGCAGCGAATCCACCAACGGCCAACTCGCCGTAGCCGAGGTGGCATTGCGCCGCCGCGATCGTGGCCAGTGGGGCGACACCGTATGCAAGGTGGTGACTGCACCGCATCAGTTCGCCACCACCACCACATCGGGCTTGTTCGAGATCGACAATCTGGAATCATTCAGCAAGGCGTGGGAAATTGCTGGACGATCACTGCACAACTGGCAACTGCCCCTGGCCGAGCGCCACATGCTGGTGCCGCATGCCGATCATTTCGCCACGACAGCGATCAGCCCGGTCTGGTCCCGCAATCGCCCCAGCGTCACGATCGGCGAACACGCGTTCTATGCAGTGAACTGACCAGCACACAAGATGTCACGACAAAAAAAAGCCCTCAACATGAGGGCCTTTTTTTATTTTAGATGTCCATACATATAGACGTCTATTTAATAATCAGCGTGGATAGACCAGGCCGTTGCGCACCTCGACATAATCACCGTTGCGCACACCGGGATTCGGCTGCTGGGTCACCGTGGCGTACTGCCCGTTATCCAGCCGTACGACGATCTGCCATCCCGTGCCATTGCCATCGTTATGCTTACCGACCTGGTTGCCGATGACACCGCCGCCGACCGCACCCACCACCGTGGCAGCCGTGCGGCCATCGCCCTTGCCGATCGTGCTGCCGAGCACGCCACCGGCCACCGCGCCAATGACCGCACCGAGGGTGCCACCGTTGCCGTTGCCGCCGCCGTTGATGTAAATCTGCTGCACAGACTGCACCACGCCACAGGCTTGGCAGCGCGTGCCATACCCGTTCGGTGGGTTGCTATAGGTGGTGCCATAAGGCTGGGTGGCACAGCCGGTCAGCGCAAGGCCGACGGTTACCGCGGTGACCAGTGCAACTTTGCTTATCAATGCATTCATGACCACTTCCTTATTTCAATGAACCGAGTCAGCGGGCGTCGGATACTGCAGTCACACCTTCCTGCACCTGTACCCTATCGCCTGGATCGTGATCCATGCGTACGGTACGGGTGACACCGTTGTACACATAACGTACGTCATATCCGACGATGCTGGTACTGGCATTGGCCACCGTGCTGCACTGGCGCTGCACGGACGTGGTCACCTGGGGCTGCTGGCGGCTGGCCTCGATGCGGTTGCCGGCATAACCGCCGCCAACGGCACCGGCCACGGTGGCCAGCGTATTGCCCTTGCCGCTACCCACCATGTGGCCAAGCAGACCGCCGGCCACGGCACCGATCGCGGTACCGGCAATCCGGTGCTGGTCCTTCGGCGGCGCTGTGTGGGTCACCGTCTGGTCACGGCAGACCTGCTGGGGATTGTTCACCGTCTGACGCACCGGGTCGACACTGACGACCTTGGCATACCTGACGCCATTGTCCGCGCTGGCAGCGGCATCGCCAGGTGCGCCCGATACGGCTGCCGTGCCATCGGCAGCCGCTGTCCCGGTAACCGCATCCGCACTGCGATTGCAGGCAGCCAGACTCATCGCGAGCGCTGCGGCGATGCTGATATTGAGTGCATTCACCATGAACCTGTTCATCTCGACCCTCTCCTCTGTTTGTCTATGCTGGCAATGCCGATGCGGCGCATCATCGCAATTACCTGCGTTACCCATTGAACCGCTATGCAACTGAATCAGAGCTAGCTCGCCCTTGTTACATTATCTTCACATCCAGATCGCAGATCTATCGGCCACCGCACGGAATGCACATGCTCCAGCTCGTCGACAGCCATGTCCACCTCGATGACGATACCTTCGCGATCGATCGCAACGCCGTGACCGGGCGCGCCCGTGACGCCGGTGTCGACACGATGATCCTGCCCGCGGTGGACGCGGCCAGCTGGCCGCGGATCCAGGCGCTTTGCGCAGACTATCGCGGGCTGTTTCCGGCGTTTGGCCTGCATCCGATGTTTCTGGCCCGGCATGCTCCCGAACATGTCGACGCACTGTCAGCACGGCTCGACGACGGCAGCGCGGTGGCGGTCGGCGAAATCGGCCTCGATTTCCATGTGGAAGGCCTCGACCGTGAGCTCCAGCGACATTACTTCACCCGCCAGCTGCAGCTGGCACGCGAACGACAACTGCCAGTGATCGTGCATGCGCGCGGCGCGTTGGAGGAAGTAACCCTCACCTTGCGCCGGATCGGCGGCCTGCGCGGCGTGGTGCACAGCTTCTCCGGCAGCGAGCAGCAGGCCCGGCATCTGTGGGGCATGGGCTTTTGCATCGGCATTGGCGGCCCGGTGACCTACCAGCGCGCCCAGCGCCTGCGCCGTATCGTGGCGCAGATGCCGATCGAGTTTCTGCTGCTGGAAAGCGATGCACCGGACCAGCCCGATGCAGCCCATCGCGGGCAGCGCAACGAACCGGCCCGCATCACCGAGGTATTGCACTGCATCGCGGCACTGCGCAATACGCCGGAAGCGGAGATTGCCGCCGCCACCACGGCCAATGCGCGCCGCCTGTTCGACCTGGACCGACACAGTAACTAGCGCAGCTTCCCGATTCACGATCGACACTTGCAAACCATGTCGCGCGCCTGTTACCTTTTATTTCATCAGTGAAATATAACTTGGTGAAATGGCTAAGCTGGAAAAACACATCGCGATGATGGACGAAGGCATCGAACGGGTGAGTCAGATCATCCGGCAGATGCCCGCCGTCGAGGCACGACTGTGCCGCTTGATGCTGATGGTGGGTAGCAGCCTTGAGGAAGAACTCGAGTTCAAACTCAAGCCGCACAAGCTCAACCACAGCGATTTCCTCACCCTGATGATCCTGTACAGCCGTCCGGACGGAAGCTCCACGCCGGGCGAGTTGTGCGAGTTTGCGACCCAGGGCGCCACCAACATGACACGCATCGCCAATGCGCTGGTCAAGCGCGGCCTGATTACCCGCGGTGCCAGCGCAGAGGATCGCCGGCGCGTGCTGATCCAGATTACTGCGGCGGGGAAGCGTTTTGTACAGAAGATGCTGCCGCCGATGTTTCCCCGTGTCGGCGCGATGTTTGCCGGCTTCAGCGAAACCGACAAGCGCAACCTGAGCCGCTTGCTGCGCAAGCTCGCCCACAACCTCGATCAGCTGGATCCGGACGCCCAGCCATGAAGGCCCGGAAATGAAGAGCGAGAAATGAAAGCAGTCTCGATAAAGAACTTCCCGCGTCCGCGCGTTGCCATCGCGACAGCATGGATCATGCTGCTGGCGGGGTGTGCGATACCGGCCAGGCTGAATCCTCCGACCCTGCGTGATGACGTACCGCTCGCCGGATTGCAGGCACCTGCCCGCGCAGGCTGGCCGGCTGCCGAATGGTGGCGCGCCTATGGCGATCCGCAACTGGATCAGTTGATCGCGATCGCCATGCAGCATTCGCCGGATCTGGAACAGGCGCACAGTCGCGTGGTCAATGCCGAACAATCGGTGCGACTCGCTGCTGCCCAGGCTGGCCTCAACGTCAATGGCAACGCGCAGTTCGAGCGCCAGCGCCTCAGCAAGAACGGCATCATCAGCCTGCTGCCGCAGAACATCCCCATCAACCCCTGGTACAACCAGACCGATCTCGGCCTGCAGGCGAAATACACCTTCGACTGGTGGGGCAAGAAACGCGCAGGCATCGAGGCGGCGCTCGATCAGGCGCATGCCGCTGAGGCACAACGCAGCGCCGCGGCACTGACGATCCAGAACGCCGTCGCCGATACCTATTTCGGCTGGCAGGGCGATCAGGCGCGGCTAGCCATATCCACCCAACTGGTCAGTGCGCAGAAGAAGTTCGAGCGCATCGCCGAGCTGCGTGTGGCGCAGGGTGTGGATCTCGCCGATACCGCGCAGCAGGCCAAGGCGCAGCTCGCCGCAGCACGCGAGATGCATGTCGCCCTGCACGGCTCGGCCGAGATCCGCAAGGTCGCGCTGGCCTCCCTGCTCGGCATCGCACCCGCGGACCTGCCCGTCCTGCAGCCGCGAGCGCTGCCCGAGGTGGACAGCCGCATCCCCGCCAATGCACGGCTCGACCTGATCGCGCGCCGCCCCGACATCGCCGCGAGCCGCTGGCAGGTCGAAGCGGTGCTGAAACAGACCGAGGTGGCACGTGCGCAGTTCTTCCCGGACATCGGCATCAGTGCGATGGCCGGCCTGTCCAGCATCGACATGGGCAAGCTGCTCGAGGCCGGCAGCCGCACCTTTGCGTTGACCCCTGCGCTGCACCTGCCGATCTTCGAGGGTGGCCAGCTGAAGGCCAATTACGGCATCAGCAAGGCCCAACTTGCGGCCGCCGTGGCGCAATACGACAGCACCGTGGTCGGCGCTGCGCGCGACGTGGCCACCCAGGCACTCACTGCACAGCAGATCGCCGCACGGCGCCAGGAACAGTCTGCGCAGATCACCGCCAATGAACGTCTGCTCGCCACCGCGCAGGCACGCGCCCATCAGGGTGTGCGTGACGCACGCGAGGGCCTCGCGGCCACAGCGCAGTTGCTGCAACAGCAAGACGATGCCGCCAACCTGCAGGCCCAGGCCGTGTCCACCGATCTGGCCCTGATCAAGGCGCTCGGCGGCGGCTACCGGACCACCGGCGCGATCGGCAGCGCCAGCCCGACATCCCCTTCCCTTTCAAATCCGTCCGGAGACGACGCCCATGAGCGCCACTGAGACCGACAAGTCACCCGCCAAGCCTGCTGACGACAACGACAGCGGCCTGGCGGCGAAGAATCCGGCCAAGCGCCGCAAGACGTTGCTGATCCTGCTGCTGGTATTTGTGCTGATCGGCGTGATCTGGCTCTTGCTGTGGACGCTGGTATTTTCCCGGCGCGAAACCACCGACAACGCCTACGTCGGCGGCAACCAGGTGGCGATCTCCGCCCAGGTGCCGGGTACGGTGGTGGCGATTCTTGCCGACGATACCCAGCACGTCGATGCCGGCCAGATCCTGGTCAAGCTGGACAGCACCGACGCCAGCGTGCGCCTGAGCCAGGCGCGCAGTGCGCTGGCGCAAGCGGTGCGGCAGGTGCGTCAGCAGACCGATTCCGCCAGCGGCAGCGATGCCGCGGTCGCCGCGCGCCAGATCGACCTGAAGAAGGCCGAAGCCGATCTCAAGCGCCGCCTGCCTTTGATCGCCGAGCACGCCGAAGCGCCGGAAACCATCCAGCATCTGCGTGATGCCGTCGATCAGGCACGTGCCGCACTGACCTCGGCGCAGGCACAGGCCTCGGCCGAACATGCCTCGATCGAGGGTACTGACACCGCCAACAACCCGGCCGTGCTGCAGGCACGTGCGAATTTCCGTGCCGCCTGGGTCGCGGCCCAGCGCAATACGATCTACGCACCAGTGTCCGGCTATGTCGCGCAGCGCAGCGTGCAGCTGGGCAACAGCGTGCAGGCCGGCCAGCAGCTGATGACCGTGCTGCCGCTGCACGATCTGTGGATCGACGCCAACTTCAAGGAAGGCCAGCTGCGCCACATCCGCATCGGTCAGCCGGCAAAAATCGAAACCGACATCTACGGCAGCAACGTCGAATTCCACGGCAAGGTGATCGGCCTGGGTGCCGGCACTGGCAGCGTGTTCTCGCTGTTGCCGGCACAGAACGCCACCGGCAACTGGATCAAGGTGGTGCAGCGCGTCCCCGTGCGGATTGCGCTGGACAACGGGGAACTGGACAAGCATCCGCTACGCATCGGCCTGTCCAGCGACGTGACGGTCAACATCACCGATGACCGCGGCGCCGTGCTGGCACCGCAGGCCGAGCATCCGCCGGTGGCCGCAACCGCGGTGTATGACCAGATGGCCAGCAAGGCCGATGCCGAAGCCGATCAGGTGATCCGCGCCAACCTGGGTTCGTCCGGCAACACCGGCGACAACTCCGCGAACTGAAGCTGAGCCCCATTCCATGGCTGCCATCTCCTCCGACGCCGCACCGGCCGATGCCGCGCCCCTGAAACCCTTGCAGGGCGGCATGCTGGCCCTGATGACGATCGCCGTCGCGTTCAGCACCTTCATGGAAGTGCTGGACATGACCATCGTCAACGTGGCCGTGCCGCATATTGCCGGCAGCCTGGCCGTGAGCCCGAGCGAGGGCACTTGGGCGATCAGTTCCTACTCGATGGCCAGCGCGATCATGCAGCCGCTGACCGGCTGGATCGCCAAGCGCTTCGGCGAAGTGCGCACCTTCGTCGTCTCGGTGATGCTGTTCGTGGTGTTCTCGATGCTGTGCGGACTGGCGACCAGCATGCCGATGCTGGTCGTCGGCCGCCTGCTGCAGGGTGCCGGCTCAGGCCCGATGGTGGCGCTGGCGCTGTCGTTGCTGCTGGCCAACTACCCCAAAAGCAAACAGGGCATCGCACTGGCGTTGTGGGCGATGACCGTGGTGATTGCGCCCGTGCTGGGACCGATCCTCGGCGGCTGGATCACCGACAATTTCACCTGGCCGTGGATCTTCTATATCAACCTGCCGATTGGTATCGCTGCTGCCGTGACCACCTGGTTCCTGCTGCACAAGCGTGAATCAAAGACAGTGAAGGCACCGATCGACGCAGTCGGCCTCGTGCTGCTGGTGGCGGGCATCGGCTGCATGCAGTTCATGCTGGACAACGGCAACGACCACGACTGGTTCGCCTCGCCGCTGATCCTGACCCTGGGGCTGATCGCCGTGGTGTGCCTGAGCTTCCTGGTGGCATGGGAGCTCAATGCAAAGCATCCGGTGATCGATCTCTCGCTGTTCAAGCAGCGCAATTTCACCATCGGCGTCAGCGCCATGTCATTCGGCATGCTGGCGTTCTTCGCGATCAACGTGGTGTCGCCGCTGTGGCTGCAAACCACGCTGGGTTACACCGCCAGCTGGTCGGGGCTCACCAGTGCCTGGGTCGGCGTGCTGGCCTTCCTGCTGTCGCCGGTGGTTGGCGCCATGCTGGGCAAGTTCGACCTGCGCGCGATGATCACCCTGGCTTTCGTGATCCTCGCCGGCACCTCGTTCTGGCTGTCCGGCTTCGACAGCGGTGCTTCCTACGGCAGCATGGTCTGGCCGCGACTGGTGATGGGTCTGGGCATTCCGCTGTTCTTCATTCCACTGAACCAGATCTACCTTTCCGGGCTACCAGCGGACCAGATTGCCAGTGCCTCGGGCCTGGCCAACTTCTTCCGCACGCTCGGCTCCAGCGTCTCCACCGCTCTGACCGTGACGCTGTGGCAGCACCGCACCGAGTTCCACCACGCGTCGCTGACCGAAAACATCACCGCAGCTGCTCCCGCCGCCAGCGGGTTTCTGCAACATTTGCAGGCCGCAGGCGTGGCCGGCCAGCGCGGTCTGGCCGTGGTCGATCAGCTGCTCAGCCGGGAAGCCGCCACGCTGGCGGTCAACGACGTGTTCTGGTTGTGCTCGGTCATCTTCATCCTGATGATCCCGCTGCTGTGGCTGGCCAAGCCGCCGTTCGGAAGTGCCGGGGGCCCGGGAGGGCATTAACGAAATGCTGCAGTCGGTGGCTGCAGCATAAATACCCGGCCACGACTGGTGCGGCGCAATATCTTCTGCTAGCGTTCGCCGCATGGCACAAACTAAACGCACCATCAAGAAGTACCCGAACCGGCGTCTGTATGACACGGAAATCTCCAGCTATATCACGCTGGAGGAAGTCCGCCAGCTGGTCATGGACAACGAGGATTTCGAAGTCCGCGATGCCAAGAGCGGCGAGGATCTGACCCGTTCGGTGCTGCTGCAGATCATCTCCGAGCATGAGGACAAGGGGCAGCCGATGCTGTCGCCGCAGCTGCTCAGCCAGATCATCCGCTTCTATGGCGATTCGCTGCAGGGCTTCATGGGGCCCTACCTGGAGCGCAGCCTGCAGGTGTTCCTGGATCAGCAGACCCAGTTCCGCAGCCAGCTCAACAGCCTGATGGGGCAGACCCCATGGAACACGCTGAATGACCTGACCGAGCGCAACATGGCGGCCTTTCAGGCGATGCAGCGCGGGCTGATCGACACCGCCGCCAAGGTGATTCCGACACCGGCTGCCGGCACGCGCGGCAGCAAGAAATCCGGCTGACTACAGCCCTGACGACGGCGCGCACTGACGCGCCGCCTGTCGCCCTTTCCCCTTCCGGCCGCTGCAGCACAACATGTGCTGCCTTGCCGCATGATCGAAACGAATGGACGAAAACCGCATGAGCGAAGTGGCTCCACACCGGCCCGCTCCACAGCGTGTAGCCGTAGTCACCGGCGGCATCGGCGGACTGGGCACCGCGATCTGCCGTCAGCTGGCACAGTCAGGCCGTAAAGTCGTCGCAGTGGATCTGGCAACACGCGAGGAGCGTGTCGCCGCATTTCGTCAGGAGCTCGCCAGCTTCGATGGGGCGATCACCTTCGAGGCCGCCGATGTCAGCGACTTCGACAGCTGCCAGCAGCTGACCGCACGCATCGAGCAGCAGCACGGCAGCGTCGACGTGCTGGTCAATGCCGCCGGCATCACCCGCGACGCCAGCCTGCGCAAGATGTCGCCGCAGCAATGGCACGAACTGATGCGGGTAAACCTCGACGGCGTGTTCAACATGTGCCGCAACGTGGTCGACGGCATGACCACGCGCGGTTTCGGCCGCATCGTCAATATCAGTTCGGTCAACGGCCAGACCGGCCAGTTCGGCCAGACCAACTACTCCGCCGCCAAGGCCGGCGTGCACGGTTTCAGCATGGCGCTGGCACGCGAGACCGCACGCAAGGGCGTCACCGTGAACACGGTCTCACCGGGTTACTGCGACACGCCGATGGTCGCCGCCGTGTCCGCCGAGATCCGCGCGCAGATCATCGCCGACATCCCGGTCGGCCGCCTTGGCGCCCCGGCCGACATCGCCCGCGCGGTGAACTTCCTCGCCGACGACGCCGCCGGCTACCTCACCGGCGTCAACCTGCCGGTCAACGGCGGCTACTTCATGAGCTTCTGAGCGGCACTTCGCCCGGCGAGGTGCCGCCGGGATTGCAGTCGCGCGCCGCTTGCGGAACAGTGGACGGATTCCCTCCACGGATCGCAGCATGGCGCAGCAACCCATCACCCTCATTGGCGGCGGCTTGGTCGGCGCTTTGCTGGCGCAGCAACTGGCGCAACGCGGCTTTGCGGTCGAGGTATACGAGAAACGGCCCGATCCGCGGCTGGCCGGATTCTTGGGTGGCCGTTCGATCAATCTGGCCTTGGCCGAACGTGGCCTGCAGGCGTTGCGCACCGCAGGACTGGCCGATGACGTGCTGCAACGCGCCGTGATGATGCGAGGCCGCATGGTGCACACCCGCGAGGGCGATACCGGCCTGCAACGTTACGGCCTGGATGACAGCGAGGTGATCTGGTCGGTCTCGCGCGGTGCGCTGAACATGTTGCTGCTGGACGCCGCCGAAGCCACCGGCGTGCAGTTTCATTTCGGCCAGTCGCTGGTGCATGCCGACTTCAACCAGCAGCGCATCCGGCTGGCCGACGCCGACGGCGTGGAGCGCGATCTTCCGATCGGCATGCTGATCGGCGCCGATGGTGCCGGCTCGGCCGTGCGTGCTGCGATGAACGCGCACAGCCCGCTGGGCGAACGCACCGAGTCGCTCGGCCACGGTTACAAGGAACTGGAGATTCCTCCAGCAGGCGAGCTACCCGCCAACGTGCTCCAGCGCAGTGGCGGTCGCGACCAGTTCGCACTGGAACCGCACGCCCTGCACATCTGGCCGCGCGGCGGTTACATGTGCATCGCGCTGCCGAATACCGAGGGCAGCTTCACTGTCACGCTGTTCCTTCCCGCACAAGGTGCTGCGCCGAGTTTCGCCACGCTGCCCGATGCCACGGCTGCCGCCGAGTTCTTCAGCGAACAGTTTCCGGGTCTGCTGCCGTTGATCCCACATTTCAGCGAGGACTTCGACAGCCACCCGGTCGGCACGCTGTCCACGCTGTATCTGGATCGCTGGCACCTGGGTGGCCGCGCGCTGTTGATTGGCGATGCCGCCCACGCCATCGTCCCGTTCCATGGCCAGGGCATGAACTGCGGTTTCGAAGATACCGTGGTGCTGGCCAACCTGCTGGCTGCTGCGCCGAACGACAGCGCCGACGTATTCGCCGAGTTCCAGCGCGTGCGTCAGCCAAACGCCAACGCGATCGCCGCGATGGCGCTGGAAAACTACATCGAGATGCGCGACTCGGTCGCCGATCCACACTATCTTGCCAAGCGCGAACTCGGCGCGCTGTTGGCGACACGCGCGCCCGAACATTACATGGCGCGCTACCGCATGGTGACCTTCACCCACCTGCCCTATGCCTACGCGCTTGAACGCGGACGCGCGCAGGACGCGTTGCTGGAGCAGCTGCTGCACGGCGCAGCTTCGGTCACCGATATCGACCTCGATGCCGCCGCCAGCCTGCTGCGCGACAACTTGCCGCCGTTGCCGCCACTGCGCCATGGATGAAGCGCTGCTCCAGGCGTATCGCACCACTGACTATCTCGTCTGCATCGACGAGATCGAATGGGCCTGTATCCGTATCGACCAGGTACTGCCGGAACCGCTCCAGGCGCTGGTCGGCCCACGCTGCTGGGGCTTCATCACCGCATGGAATCCGCGCGGCGAGCGGCGAGCGACTGCGGACAATCTCCTTGCACAACGCGAACTGCTGACCACGCTGCGCACGTGGCCTGAGGCTGCGATCTATTCCGCCATTGGAGTCGGCTGCAGCGGCTGGAGTGAACCGAGCCTGTTCGTGATCGGCCCGAATATCCCGACCCTGGACGCGCTGGCCAACCGCCACGAGCAGAACGCCTATGTTCACGGCCATGGCCGCGCTACCGCCAGCCTGCGCCTGCTGCGTCCCTGAACCAGCGGCAGCACGCCGCATGGACAAGCGCTGCCGGCATTGCGGACAATCAAGGCAATGACTGCCGCAAACACCGCCGTGCCCCTGCTCGAAGCGCGGGCCTTGAGTTTTCATCGCCAGGACGAACCGGTGTTCACGCCGCTGGATTTCCAGTTGCACACGGGCGAACTGGCCTTGGTCGAGGGCGACAACGGCAGCGGCAAGACCACCTTGCTACGTATCCTGGCTGGCCTGCTGCATGTCGGCGAGGGTGAGCTGCACTGGCGTGGCGAGCCGCTGCAGCGCGACGCCTGCGCCGGCGAGATCCTGTTTCTCGGCCACCAGCTGGGCCTCAAGGCCGATCTCAGTCCGCGCGAGAACCTGCACATCGCCGCCGGCCTGCATGGTTGTCGCGACGGTGCCAGCGTGACCGCGGTTTTGAGCGATATCGGCCTGCGCGGCTACGAGGACGAGCCGGTGCGCCGACTGTCCGCCGGCCAAAAGAAGCGTGCTGCTCTCGCGCGCCTGCTGCTGTTGCCGGCCACCTTGTGGCTGCTCGACGAGCCCTACGCCAATCTCGATCGCGTCGGCATCGCGCTGGTCAATCAATTGCTGGAAACCCACACCGCCGCCGGTGGTGCCGCGCTGGTCACCAGCCATGGCGCGGTCAGCTTTCATGGCGGCGAACCGCGGCATATCCGGATGCACGCATGAACCGCCCAGGCCTTGCCACCGCCTGCGCGGCGATGCTGCGGCGCGACCTCACGCTGGCTTGGCGTCGGCGCGGCGATATCGCGATGCCGGTGCTGTACGCGCTGATCGTGACGATGCTGTTCCCATTTGCACTGGGGCCAGAGGACACCTTGCTGCAGCGGATCGCCGGCGGCGTGGTGCTGGTCACCGTACTGCTGGCCATGCTGCTGGCACTGGATGCGATGTTCTCCAGCGATATCGAAGACGGCTCGCTGGAGCAGCTGGTGCTGGCCCCGCAGCCGCTGGCCCTGATGCTGGGCATGAAGATCCTCGCCCACTGGCTGACTACTGCGCTACCGCTGATCGTGATCGCGCCACTGCTGGCCGCGATGCTGCACCTGCCTGGCGCGGTGATTCCGGTGCTGTTGCTGGCACTGTTGCTGGCCACGCCCTTGCTCAGCCTGTTCGGTGCCGTGCTGGTTGCGCTGACGGCAGGCACCCGGCGCTCTGGTATGCTGCTCGCCTTGATGTTGCTGCCGTTGTGCGTACCGGCCGTGATCTTTGCCGCCGGTGCCGTGGCCGCCGCCCAGCAGGGCCTGCCGTGGCTTGCGCCGATCGCTTGGCTCGGTGCCGCACTGGTACTCGCCGTGGTACTGGCGCCACTGGCCTGTGCGGCTGCCCTTCGTATTGCTCTGGACGCTTGACGATTCCCCATGTCTAACTGGATTCCGCTCTGGTTGCACAAACTCGGCTCGCCGCCGACGTTTTACCGCTTCGCCGGCACGCTGCGGCCGTGGGCGATGGTGCTGGCGCTACTGTTCGGCGCCATTGCGCTGTACGGCGGCCTGGTGCTGGCTCCGGCCGATTACCAACAAGGCGATGCCTACCGGATCATCTTCATCCACGTGCCCAGCGCCTGGATGAGCATGTTCATCTATGGCGTGATGGGCGTGGCCGCGTTTATCGCGCTGGTCTGGCGGATCAAGCTGGCCGAGGTGGTGGCGATGGAATCAGCGCCGATCGGCGCGGCGTTCACCTTCATCACCCTGGTCACCGGCTCGCTGTGGGGCAAGCCGATGTGGGGCACCTGGTGGACCTGGGATGCCCGACTGACTTCCGAGCTGGTGCTGCTGTTCCTGTATCTGGGTGTGATCGGGCTGTACCACGCGTTCGAGGATCGCCGCCAGGGCGCACGCGCCGCCGCCTTCCTGGCGATCATCGGCATCATCAACGTGCCGATCGTGCATTTCTCGGTGAACTGGTGGAACACCCTGCACCAGGGCAGCACTATCAACATGTTTGGCCAATCGAAGATTTCCTGGGACATGCTGTGGCCGCTGCTGAGTATGACCCTGGCGACCAAGTTCTATTACGTGGCCAGCCTGTTCAGCCGCGTGCGCACCGACCTGCTGGCGCTGGAAGGCGGCAAGGACTGGGTGCGCAGGATCGCCGATAGCGAGGCTGCTCAATGAGTGCCTTGCACACGTTCTTCATGATGGGTGGTTACGCCGCCTATGTATGGCCGGCCTATGCCGTGTTCTTCATCGTGCTGATCGCCGACACCCTCGCCCCGCAGTGGCGTCGCCGCCGCGTGCTGCGTGAACTTCGTGCCAGGCTGGCGCGTCAAAACATTCGGCAAAACCGCCACTCTCCTACCCCGCCATCTCCCTGACGGGAACGGCTCACGACCATGCCCATGAATCCCACCCGTAAACGCAGGTTCACCATCGTCTCCCTGGTCGTCGCCGCTGCCGCGCTGGCCGTCGGCCTCAGCGTGTATGCGTTGCAAAACAACATGAACTACCTGCTCACACCGAGCCAGGTGCAGTCAGGCCAGGCCACCGACTACAAGACGTTCCGCCTCGGCGGCATGGTCAAGGCCGGCTCGATCCAGCGCAGCAGCGACTCGCTCAAGGTCACCTTCACCGTGGTCGACGCCGCTGGCGTCATGCCGGTGGAATACACCGGCATCCTGCCCGACCTGTTCCGCGACAACCAGTCGGTGATCGCGACCGGCCACATGGACGGTGCCCGCTTCGTCGCTACCGAAGTCTTGGCCAAGCATGACGAAACCTACATGCCGAAAGAGCTGAAGGACGCGATGGCGAAGGCGCACGCGAACAAGAAGATCGAAGAGACCGGGAATGGAGAATCGGGAATGGAGAATCGTTAAGCCATGAACCCCATGCCGCATCGCTCGCCCTTGCACCGAAGCGTACTGTCCATGCATACCTCGACCCGTCCTGCGATTCCCGATTCCCGATTCTCCATTCCCGGCAAACAGCCATGACCCCCGAACTCGGCCAGCTCGCACTGATCCTCGCGCTGTTGCTGGCGCTGGCGCAGGGCATCCTGCCGCTGCTCGGCGCGTGGCGCGGCAACCGCGCGCTGATGGCCGTGGCGCGCCCTGCCGCGACCGGCCAGGCGGTGTTCGTGGCGTTCGCGTTTGGCATCCTGGTGTGGGCATTCGTGCATTTCGATTTCTCGGTGCAGTACGTGGCCGACAACTCGAACCTGGCGCTGCCGTGGTACTACCGCATCGCGGCGGTGTGGGGCGCGCATGAGGGTTCGCTGCTGCTGTGGATCCTGATCCTCAACGTGTGGACGGTGGCGCTGGTCGCGTTCAGCCAGAAGCTGCCGGAAGTATTCGCCGCGCGCGTGCTGGCGGTGATGGGGCTGATCGCGGTCGGCTTCCTCGCCTTCATCATCTTCACCTCGAACCCGTTCGCACGGTTGCTGCCGATGCCCGGCGACGGCGGTGATCTGAACCCGGTGCTGCAGGATCCGGGCATGACGTTCCATCCGCCGGTGCTGTACACCGGCTATGTCGGCTTCTCGGTGGCGTTCGCGTTCTCGATCGCCGCCCTGCTCGGTGGCGAGCTTGAACAGGCCTGGGTGCGCTGGGCGCGGCCGTGGACGAATATCGCCTGGGCCTTCCTCACCCTCGGCATCGTCGCCGGCAGCTGGTGGGCGTATGCCGAGCTGGGCTGGGGTGGCTGGTGGTTCTGGGACCCGGTGGAAAACGCCAGCTTCATGCCGTGGCTGGTCGGCGCCGCACTGATCCACGCACAGGCGATCACCGAGAAGCGTGGCGGCCTGCGCGCCTGGACGATCCTGCTGTCGATCTTCGCGTTCTCGCTGAGCCTGCTTGGCACCTTCCTGGTGCGTTCGGGCGTACTCACCTCGGTGCATGCGTTCGCCTCCGATCCACGCCGCGGCGTGTTCATCCTGGCGTTCCTGACCATCGTGGTCGGCGGCTCGCTGCTGCTGTACGCACTGCGCGCGCCGAAGGTGGCCGGCGGCAAGCCGTCCAAGCTGGTGTCGCGCGAGACCGTGCTGCTGATCGGCAACCTGATGTTCACGGTGGCCGCGGCGATGGTACTGCTCGGCACCTTGTTCCCGCTGGTCGGCGATGCGCTTAACCTGGGCCGGATCTCGGTCGGGCCGCCCTACTTCGGTTTCCTGTTTCCGCTGCTGATGCTGCCGGTGGTCCTGCTGCTGCCGTTCGGGCCGTTCCTGCGCTGGGGCAAGGGCGAAACATCGGTACTCAAGCAGGTGCTGTTGCGCGCCGGCATGGCCGCCGTGGCCTGCGCCATCGTGGCCGCGTTCTTCGTCGACGGCCAGCTGAAGGCGATCGCCGGCGTGGCCGCCGCCGTATGGGTCGTGGTCGGTGTTCTGCTGTATGCCTACAAGCGCTGGCGCGAGATGCCGCGCGGCCGACGTTACCCGGCCGAAATGGCTGGCATGCTGCTGGCTCATCTGGGCGTGGGCGTCTTCGTCGCCGGCGTGCTGCTGTCCGAATCGCTCAGTGTGACCAGCGATGTGCGGATGGCGCCGGGGCAGACCGAGCACATCGGCAGCTACGACTTCCGCTTCGACGGCGTGCATCGCGCCACCGGGCCGAACTGGCGCGCCGACCAGGGCGTGATCACGGTGACCCGCGATGGGCGCCAGATCGCGCTGATGCATCCGCAGAAGCGCACCTACCTGCGCGGCCAGGTGCAGACCGAGTCGGCGGTGGACGCCGGCATCTTCCGCGACCTGTATGTGGCGCTGGGCGAGCCGATGGACGCCAACAAGATCGAGGACGCCTGGTCGCTGCGGCTGTACTACAAGCCGTTCATTCGCTGGATCTGGGGCGGCGGCCTGCTGATGATGCTGGGTGGTTTCGTCTGCGCCGGTGACAGGCGCTTCCGCATCAAGCGCGCGGCGAAAGCGGAAATCGCTGCTGCGAGCCTGCAGGTACAGGAAACGCACGCATGAACCGCTTGCTGCCGTTCATCGGCTTCATGCTGCTGGTAGTGCTGTTCGGCTTCGGTATCTGGTGGAACTCCAGCCACGACCCGAACGCGATCCCGACGCCACTGTTGAACAAGCCGGCGCCCGCATTTGTGCTGCCCAAGCTGTACGAGCCTACGCAGACAGTCAGCAAGGCGGACCTGCTGGGCAAGCCCTATCTGCTCAACGTATTCGCCAGTTGGTGCATCGAATGCGGTGCGGAGCATCCGGTGCTGGAGGCCGAAGGTCCGACCCTCGGCGTGCAGCTGGTCGGCTACAACTACAAGGACGCGCCAGTCGATGCGAAGCGCTGGCTGGCCGAGCACGGCAATCCCTACAACCTGCTGATTGCCGATGAATCGGGCAACACCGCGATCGACTTCGGCGTATACGGTGCGCCGGAAAGCTTCCTGATCGATGGCAACGGCGTGATCCGCTACAAGCATATCGGCCCGCTCACGCCCGATGTGGTCGCCAGCGAACTGAAACCGGCGATCGCGGCCCTTCAGAAGGAGTCGCCGTGATGCCTCTGCTTCGTAGGAGCGCACCCTGTGCGCGAACCACACTTGCCG
>JBOHYM010000014.1:0-6295 GCA_050737735.1 Rhodanobacter sp.
CAGACCCTCGTCGCACTCGGTCGCAAACTCGCCCGTATCGCCTTCGCCCTCCTCAAGAGCGGTTCGGACTACCAACCGAAAATCCATCAAAAGACTTGCATGCGAACATAGAATCTCCCACAGAAGCTGGCATCCTTCGAGCGCTGGCCACTGCAGTCAGCCTTTCAGCAGGACAACCACCGCGCCGGTGCCGCCCAGCGCCGGCCGCGCCGAGGCAAACGCGATCACGTCGTCGCGCCGGCGCAGCATCCGGTCGGTGAGATTTTTCAGTACCGGTCCGGCTGCTTTCGAGCGCAGTCCCTTGCCGTGCACGATGCGCACGCAGCGCCAGCCGTTTTGTCTTGCCTCGGCCAGAAAAGCGACGATGCTGGCCTGCGCGGCAGCGGCATTCATCTGGTGCAAGTCGATGTCGTCCTGCACGCTGAACTGGCCGCGCTTGAGCTGGCGCAACAGTTTCGGCGGATAACCGTCACGCAGGTAACTCAGCTCCTCACCGACTTCGAGCAGGGCAGGGTCGAACGCCATGTCGAGCAGTTCGCCCGGTACAGCCGCCTCGTCCGCCTCCAGCATGTGCGGATACGGTTCGGGTTTCGTAGCGGCGGGCGGCGGTGATACCGGATCGAGCCGGCGCACTTCGCCAATCGCCTCGCGGAACAGCCGGCTGTCATCCTCGTTGATGGGTGCGGGCGCGCGGCGCTTCATGCCCGCATCCTAACCAGAGCGTACCCATCGCGGTCAATGCTCGTATCTCGAACAATGTGAAACCGGCGGCACGCTCCGGTAAACTCGGGAGATACGGTACGCATCCTGGTGTCTTGGACCATGGGGTCATGGGCAAGCGTGTCCGCAGTCTGTTTTCGATGGAGCATCATGCGAGTTCTGGTCAGTAACGACGATGGCGTGGATGCCCCGGGCATCCGCGTGCTTGCCGAGCGCCTCGGTGTGGTGGGGCAGGTGACCGTGGTGGCGCCCGATCGCGACCGCTCCGGCGCCAGCAATTCACTTACCCTCGATGCGCCGTTGCGCGTGCTGCCGATGGGCAACCGCTATTACCGCGTGGCCGGCACCCCGACCGATTGCGTGCATCTTGCGCTGGCGGGGCTGCTGGACGAGGAGCCCGACATGGTGGTGTCGGGCATCAACAACTCGGCGAATTTGGGTGACGACGTGATCTATTCGGGCACGGTGTCGGCGGCGATGGAAGGTCGCTTCCTAGGCCTGCCGGCGATCGCGGTATCGCTGGTCAGCGAGGATCACAAGGGCGTGCACTACGACTCGGCCGCCAGCGCCGTGCTGCTGTTGATGCAGCGGCTGCTGGTCGACCCGCTGCCGGCCGATACGATCCTCAACGTCAACGTGCCGGATCGACCGTGGGCAGAGATCAAGGGCTTCGAAGTGACCCGGCTGGGGCGGCGCCATCGTGCCGCGCCATGCATCGCGCAGACCGATCCCCGCGGCCGGCCGATCTGGTGGATCGGCCCGGCTGGCGAAGTGGACGATGCCGGTCCCGGCACCGATTTCGATGCCGTGAAGCGCGGGTTTGTTTCGGTGACACCGATCCATGTCGATCTGACCCGGTTCCAGGCGCTGGAGAAAGTCAGCAGCTGGATGCAGGTACTGAGCGACGAGATGGCGAGCGGCCAGACCACCCACGATGAGGCCGCCTGAATAATGAATCCCTATCCAATGCTGGCGGCGGAACTCAAGGGCGAGGGCATGACTTCGCAGCGTGCGCGTGACCGCCTGGCGGTCAGCCTGAAAGAAGAAGGTATCCGCGATCTGCGGGTGGTCGATGTGATCCGCAACCTGCCGCGCCATCATTTCATCGACCAGGCGCTGCATTCGCGTGCCTACGAAAACACCGCATTGCCGATCGGCCATGGCCAGACCATCTCGCAACCGTGGGTGGTGGCGCGCATGACCGAGGCGCTGCTCGAATTCGGAACACCCCAGAAGGTGCTGGAGATTGGCACGGGTTCCGGTTACCAGGCGGCCGTACTCGCGGCGCTGGTGCCACAGGTGTTCACGGTGGAGCGGATCGAGGAACTGCTGCGCCAGGCACGTCGCCGTTTCCGCCAGCTCGGCCTGACCAACCTGCGTTCGCGCTATGACGACGGCAAGCTCGGCTGGCCGGACGAGGCGCCGTTCGACGCGATCATCCTCACCGCTGCCGGCGATACCGTGCCCACCCGGATTCTCGACCAGTTGAGCCCGACCGGCGTGCTGGTGGCACCGGTCGGCTCACCCAGCCGGCAGACGCTGATTCGCATGCGTGGCGACGGTCAGGGCGACTTCATCCAAGAGGAACTTGGCGCGGTCAGTTTCGTGCCGCTGCTTGGCGGGATCGGCTGATGCGCCTGTTCGGGAATCTTTATGCGCGTGCACTGGTGTGGGCACGCGAGCCGAGGGCGCTGTATTACCTGTGCGGTCTGAGTTTCGTCGAGGCTTTCATCTTTCCGGTCATGCCTGAAGTGATGTTGGCGCCGATGATGCTGGGCAAGCGGCACAAGGCATTTTTCTACGCGAATATCTCGCTGCTGTTTTCCCTGCTCGGAGCACTGGTCGGTTATGCCCTGGGGCACTGGGCCTACGAGGCGGTAAAGCCGCTGCTCAGTCCGCATATGCAGCAGACCATCACGACCTGGGTGGAAAACCTGCGTACCGACATGAACCAGCATTGGCTGGGCATGCTGGGGGCACTGGTGCTGGCTGCGCTGCAGCCGGTGATTCCGATGAAATTCGTTACCTGGGCTGCCGGTATCGTCGGTGTGCCGATTCTGCCTTTTCTTGCCTGCATCGCGGTGGGCCGCGGCAAGCGGGTGTGGCTCCTGGCGCTGCTGATTCGGTTGTTCGGGGAGCGTGCAGAGCGCATGTTGCACAAGCATATCGAATGGATCGGCTGGGTCGCGCTGGTGCTGCTGGGCCTTTTGCTGGCGTGGTGGCTCTGGTCGCACTGAACACCGGGTTCGCTGGAGCAGGCCTGCATGAAAATGATGCCCCGTCTCGTTATGCTGGTACGCATGAACCGACACCTCCCATCGCTGATCGCCATGACGGCCTGCGTGCTGTTCGCCGGCTGCACCACGATGCGCAGTTCGGTGGTGGTCGAGCCGGCCCCGGGTAGCACGTACGGTCGCGCTGGCACGGCGGCAATGCCGGCGCGCACGCCGATTCCCGGTGGCAGCTATGAGGTGACCAAGGGCGACACGCTCTATTCGATCGCCTTTCGCAAGGGCGTGGATTTCCGCGATCTGGCGCAATGGAATGAAATTGCCGCGCCGTACACGATCTGGCCGGGACAGCGGTTGATGCTGTCGCCGCCGAGCAGGACCACGGTGGCGCATGTGGCCGGCGTGCCTGCCATGCCTGCACATGCCGCCGCGCCGCCGGCCCCGACATCAGTACCGGCACCTGCACAGGGATTCGAGCCGGTGACTGCCGCGCCGGCACCGGCGAGCACGACCACGCATGTCGCGCCGCCAGCACCAGCAACGTCCATGCCGTTGCCGTCACCACAGGTGCAACAACCAGCCGTGACGGCCACCACCACGGTGGTGCCGGTGGCTGGCGTGCCCACGCCAGCGGCGCCTGCCGTGGCGCCCCCCGCTCCGGTACCGGTGGCTAGTGGCCCGGCACGTGCGGTCAGTGGCGTGAACTGGCGCTGGCCGGCCGATGGCAGCCTGATCAGCCGTTTCCGCAGTGGCGATGCGATCCCCGGTATCGAGATTGCCGGCAAGCAGGGCGATCCGGTCCGGGCTGCCGCCGATGGTGTGGTGGTTTACAGCGGCAACGGCCTGGTCGGCTATGGCGAGCTGGTGATCATCAAGCACAACGAGAGCTTCCTGTCGGCTTACGGCCACAACAGCAAGCGGCTGGTGAAGGAAGGTCAGCGGGTCAGTGCCGGTCAGCAGATTGCCGAGATGGGTTCCACCGGGGCATCGCGCAACGAACTGGAATTCCAGATCCGCAAGGACGGCAACCCGGTCGATCCGCTGGGTTATCTGCCTTCGCGTTGAGGTGGCCGCAAGTCGCTGGCCGGCAGACGGGCGGCCTGATCAGCCAGCCGGCAGGATGAATCCCGCCACCACGCGACGACCTTCGCCTGCCAGCAGGTTGTAGGTGCGTGCGGCAGCTGCGTTGTCCATGACCTCGATGCCGACGCCCTTGCGCAGGAATCCGGCCATGAAAACCGCCGGCGGAAACACCTGGCGTTCACCGGTTCCCAGAATCACCAGTTCCGGCTGCAAGGCCAGCACGGTGTCGACGTGGCCGGCGTCCAGCGTGCTGGCGGCTGCGACCGGCCAATGTTCGATCGCCCGGTCCGGTGCCAACAGGAAGCTGGCATGGAGCTCACGGTCGATCAGGGTGACGCTGCCGGCGCCGACGCGACGCACGAACAGGTAGCCTTCGGGACGGTCAAGCGACAGGTCCATCGGGAGCCTCTAGCGCGGCAGGGCGATTTTCGGCTCGTCGTCGTTGCGGCGGAACAGCACGACGACATGGCCGATCTGGTGGATTTTCTCGGCGCCAGTGCCTTTGGCCAGTACGTCGATCTGCGCCTGCCGCTCGTCCTTGTCACCGCCGGACAGCTTCACCTTGACCAGTTCATGGATATCCAGCGTCAGGTTCAGCTCCTTGACCACCGCCTCGGAAGCCCCCTTGTTGCCAAGCAGGATGACCGGGCTCAGATCGTGGGCGAGGCTGCGCAGGTAACGGATCTGCGAGGAGGAAAGGGCCATGCGGTGGTGCTCGATTCGCGGTCAGTGAACGGCAAAGGGTATCATGCAGCATCCCGTTCCCCAATCTGTGACCCCTACGACATGGCCCGCAGCAAAAGCAGCGCAGTCTGGCTGCGCGAACATTTCAAGGATGAATATGTGAAGAAAGCCCAGGCCGAGGGCTTGCGTTCGCGTGCGGTCTACAAGCTGGAAGAGCTGATCGAGCGTGATCACCTGCTCAAGCCGGGCATCAACGTGGTCGACCTGGGTGCGGCACCGGGCAGCTGGTCCCAGCTGGTACGCAACCGCCTGGGCGATACCGGCAAGGTGTTCGCGCTGGACATCCTGCCGATGCAGAGCATCGCCGGGGTGGATTTCCTGCAGGGGGACTTTCGCGAGGAAACCGTGCTGCGCGAGCTGGAGTCCCGCCTGGAAGGGCTGAAGGTGGATCTTGTACTGTCGGATATGGCCCCCAATATGAGTGGAGTGGCGCTGGCCGACCAGATTCGGGCCATGGCTCTGGCCGAGCTGGCGCTGGATTTCAGTCGGCAGTGGCTCAAGCCGGGTGGTTCGTTCCTGATCAAGTTGTTCCAGGGTGTTGGCTTCGACGATTACCTGCGCAGCTTGCGCGCGGACTTCACCCGCGTAACCATGCGTAAACCAAAGGCCTCCCGCGCACGTTCGCGTGAGGTGTACGCGCTGGCGGTGGGGCGCAAGCCTTCCACAGTGTCACCGGGCGAGAACCGTGCATGAATGAAACAGCGAAAAACGTGTTGCTCTGGGTAATCATCGCGGTGGTGCTGTTTGCCGTGTTCCAGAACTTCAATCCGCGCAGCGCATCCTCCTCGGATCTGGCGTACAGCAGCTTCGTGCAGAGCGTCGACAACGGCAGCGTGGCCACGGCCACGATCAGTGCCGACCAGCCAGCCACGATCAGCGGCAAGCTGAAGGACGGCAGCGCGTTCCGCACGGTGGCGCCGATGCTTGGCTTCTCCACCAATGCGGTGGTCAAGCAGATGCAGGACAAGGGCGTCGAAGTCCGTCAGGACCCGTCCGAAGGCTTCTCGCTGATTGGCCTGCTGGTCAGCTGGCTGCCGGTGCTGTTGATCGTCGGCGTGTTCATCTGGTTCATGCGCCAGATGCAGTCCGGTGGCGGTGGTCGCGGTGCGATGAGTTTTGGTCGTTCGCGCGCCAAGCTGCAGGGCGAGGATCAGATCAAGGTCAATTTCAGCGATGTCGCCGGTTGCGACGAGGCGAAGGAGGAGGTCGGCGAACTGGTCGAATTCCTCAAGGATCCGGCCAAGTTCCAGAAGCTGGGCGGCAAGATTCCGCGCGGCGTGCTGATGTGCGGTTCGCCGGGCACCGGCAAGACCCTGCTCGCCAAGGCCAGTGCCGGCGAAGCCGGGGTGCCGTTCTTCACCATTTCCGGTTCCGACTTCGTCGAGATGTTCGTTGGCGTCGGCGCGAGCCGCGTGCGCGACATGTTCGAGCAAGCCAAGAAGAACGCGCCCGGTATCATCTTCATCGACGAAATCGACGCGGTCGGGCGTCACCGCGGCGCCGGCCTCGGCGGCGGC